>NZ_JAVTTP010000001.1:3570000-4269477 GCF_032248455.1 Pricia mediterranea | reverse complement strand
TGTGCAAACGAATGAACCTCGCAGAGTTCCGGTACTCGAACGCTGCCCTTAACGGCACTCTTGGACAGGTCGTTGCGCACCAAATCAACGATCATGATGTTTTCAGACCGCTCTTTGGCATCCTTTTGCAAATTGAATTTTAAGGCTGCATCCGTTTCAAGATCAGGGGAGCGTTTCGCGGTACCTTTTATCGGCTGTGAGATCGCAATCCCACTCTTTTTTCTCAAGTAGCGCTCCGGAGAAGCGGACATCAAGAATTTATCACGAATCTTTAGAAAAGCGGCAAAAGGTGCCTTTGAGATTGCGTTTAATTTATCAAAGGCCTTCAAGACATCGATTGTCGTGTTTTCGGCATAAAACTCCTGACAAAAATTGGCTTCGTAAATATCTCCACGGTGGATGTGGGCCAACAGCGCTTTGATTCTGCTAAAATAGTCATCCTTGGAGGTACGGAGTTTTATACGGATGTCATTCGAAGTTGAATTGCCGACCAGAGTCTGCGCCCCATCTGAAGCTTGGATCTGATCATACCCCTGCCCCACTTGGTCCATCCCTAGCGGCCCTATTTCAGTAATTTCTTCAAAATCCCCTTCGATTTCATCATCCACCATATTCAAATAGACAAAGTCAACGGTATTCCCCGCAATTCGGATTATCTTCTTGGGCTGAAAAAAATAGAGGTCCGGAAAATGTAGTCCGTCGTAATTTTCCGAGGTCAACTGTTCCACATCGTTTTTAAGGTCGTAGGAGAAGTAGCCGAAAATCCAATCTTCCAATTGGCCCTGATATTCCTTCAAATCATTAAAAGCATTTTGGAAATCCGTTACTAAAGAGGTGAGGCCATCTACCGCCAAAACGGCATCGAACGCGCCATGGGGGTCCCGATGACCGTTACCGTCCAACCAGGCTACCTCGTCGAATTGTTGCCCCCAAGACAACAATTTTTGTTTGAAATCCTGAATATCGGAAACCCTAAAAGAGATCGTTTTTCGCAAGGGGCCTGCTTATGGTTTATTATTCGGTAATAGGGGTATTAGACTTTGAAATCCTGTCGGCGAAAATATAGCAAATAGCTATGAGTTGGGCGATTTTTAATTAATTTCGCCGGCCGGAACATCCAAACTACCTGTTCCATTGGTATATAGGTCGGGAGAGGTACTCCGTACTATCCAAAAAAAATGAAAAACAAAACCGAACGTCTGTACTTCATCGACGCCATACGGGCCTGGGCCATCCTTATGATGCTGCAAGGACATTTTGTGGATGGTCTGCTCGATACCGCTTTTCGTGACCCTTCCAGTCCCATATTCGCCGTTTGGAAGTACTTTAGGGGCATGACCGCCCCGGTTTTCTTTACCGTGTCGGGATTTATTTTTACCTATCTATTGGTGCGGGGCGAGCTACAGGGACTAAGGAATCCTAGGGTCAATAAAGGAATCAAGCGCGGACTGGAGCTATTGTTTATAGGATACCTGCTGCGAACGAACCTGTTAGGATTGTTACAAGGGGAGCTCTACCCCTCTTTTTATTTGGTGGATGTACTGCATTGCATCGGTCTCTCATTATTGGGAATCATCGGTATTTATTTATTGTCCCAAAAATTCCGGAAATCTTTTTTTGCCCTGATGCTGGTATCCTGTACGCTCCTACTTTTCATTTTCGAGCCGCTCTATAAAGCATGGGACTATTCCTTTCTTCCCGATGCCCTGGCCAACTACTTGACCAGAGCGAACGGTTCCGTGTTTACGATTTTCCCGTGGTTCGGCTATGCGACCTTCGGAGGCTCGGCATCCCTTCTCTTTACCAAATATAGGAGTTTTAAATACCTCTACCCGAGCGCCATCGCCGTAGCTATAACGATCGGTTTCGGATTGATTTCCAGTTCTTCAAATTGGTTTATGGGCCTTTCAAGGCTAACGGGAATACAGTTGTTCGCCGATGTTTACGCCAACAACTATCTGTTTATCCGTTTAGGGGATGTGCTGCTGGTCTTTGCTGCATTTATGCTCCTCCGCAGCCTGTTAAAAAACCGAACGGTATTAAGGATAGGACAAAGCACCTTATCCATTTACGTGGTCCACTTCATCATCCTTTACGGAAGCTTTACGGGAGTGGGTCTCTACCGGTTCTTTCACCACGCCCTTTCCCCCATCGTCGCCATTGGGGGTGCGCTTACCTTTATACTGATTAGCACGTTTACCGCTTTGAGCTACGAAAAGCACAAGATGTCCATCAAATCGAGACTTGCCTCGGCAGGCGAATATATAAAGGATGCATCGGAACCAATCGGTGCGAAAGCCTCGGACTTGGCCAAAGAACGGATTTATAAGGTGCTGCGCCGTTTAAAAAGGGTAAAAAACTAAATATGCAAGGCCCTATCCCCCGTAGCCGCAAGCGCAGCTTCCTTCACTGCCTCGGCATAGGTCGGGTGCGCATGGCTCATTCGCGAAATATCTTCCGCGGAGGCCCGAAATTCCATGGCCGTGACCGCTTCCGCAATAAGATCGGCACATCGGGCACCGATCATGTGGACGCCTAGGACTTCATCCGTTTTTTCGTCCGTCAGGATTTTCACGAATCCATCAAGGTCCATGCTAGCCCGGGAGCGGCCCAAGGCGCGCATCGGGAACTGTCCGGATTTATAGGCGACCCCCGCCTCTTTCAGTTCTTCTTCGGTCTTGCCTACGGCGGCCACTTCCGGCCAGGTATAAACGACCCCAGGTATCAGGTTGTAATCGATATGCGGTTTTTGGTCCGCCAATTGTTCGGCTACCAAGGTCCCTTCTTCTTCTGCCTTGTGTGCCAACATGGCTCCGCGAATCACGTCTCCGATGGCATAGATGTTCGAAGTAGCGGTCTGTAGCTGTTCGTTGACTTCAATTTTTCCGTTATCGTTGATCTTTACCCCTGCCGCTTCGGCGTTCAGACCTTTGGTATAGGGCCGTCGCCCAACAGAAATTAGGCAATAATCGCCTGTGAATTCCACTTCCTCCCCTTTTTTATTGTCCGCCTTGACAACGACCTCATCCCCTTTTCGCTCTACGGATTTAACCTTATGCGATAGGTTGAACTTTGTCTTTTGCTTTTTCATGACCTTCATCAATTCCTTGGAAAGCGCGGCATCCATAGTAGGAATAATACGGTCCATATACTCGATAACCGTCACTTCGGCACCAAGACGTTTGTACACCTGACCCAGCTCGAGCCCGATGGCCCCGCCACCGATGATAATCAGGTGCTTGGGAATCTCCTTCAGTGTCAAGGCTTCGGTAGAGGTAATGATGCGCTCTTTGTCCAGTTCAATAAACGGAAGGTTTGAAGGTTTACTTCCCGTAGCGATGATTGTGTTCTTAGCCTCAATGGTTTCCGACTTGCCATCGCTCTTTTTGATATCGATATGGGTCTTATCCTTAAAGCTCCCGGTGCCCTCAAACACCTTGATATCGTTTTTCTTCATCAGAAATTTAACCCCATCGCAGGTCTGATCGACAACGGACTGCTTTCGTGCGATCATTTTCTCCAAATTCACCTTGACCTCGCCCGGGATGTCGATGCCGTGCTCCTCAAAATGTTTGACCGCATCTTCGTAATGATGGGAGGAGTCCAGCAGGGCTTTCGATGGAATACAGCCCACGTTCAGGCAAGTGCCCCCCAAGGTGGGATATTTCTCGATAATTGCGGTCTTCATCCCCAATTGTGCGCAGCGAATGGCCGCCACATAGCCCCCAGGGCCCGAGCCTATAATGGCTACGTCGTATGAACTCATAATCCTAGCTTTTGATGAAGGACAAAATTAACATTATTTTCCGGTTTAGTGGAAAATTCCGTTTCAAGCTCCTAAACGAAGTTGCAGAAACGTATTCAAAATTGTAATATTACCGTACATCAAACCAAAACTTATATGAAAGGCCCTAAATCCGGGAAGCATCGGGAAAACCAACATGTCGTAGAGAATAGGGAGCTGAGCATCGGAGAGGCCTTGATACCGGTAATTGCCCTGATAGGCATGCTGGCTTATAACGTATATGTCTTCGGCGATGACGCCTTGAGCGGTTCCAATCAATTTATTCTTTTGTTGGGCGGTGCGGTCGCAGCTATCGTGGGCATTCGCAACAAAGTACCCTACAAGCAAATGTTGGCCGAGGTCGCCGAAAACGTCAGATCGACCACCGGTGCCATCTTGATACTCTTAATGGTCGGCGCCTTGGCAGGCACTTGGCTGATCAGCGGGGTTATTCCCGCCATGATCTATTACGGACTCCAAGTATTGAACCCCACTATATTTCTAGGGGCGTGTGTGATTATCTGCGCCATCATTTCCATAGCGACCGGGAGTAGCTGGACGACCGCCGCGACCGTGGGCATTGCTTTGGTCGGTATTGGAAACGCATTGGGCATCTCTTTGGGAATGACCGCCGGGGCCGTACTTTCCGGGGCCTATTTCGGGGACAAACTTTCCCCTTTGAGCGATACGACCAATCTGGCCCCGGCCATGGCGGGCGGGGAGCTTTTCGACCACATACAGTATATGCTCTATACCACTGTACCAACGATTACGGTAGCGCTGATCGTTTTTATCGTTATCGGATTGAACCTCGATACTAGCGGTACTGCTGATGTCAGTTCCCTATTAAACTCGATCGATGCCACGTTTACCATCAATGGATGGTTATTTATTGTTCCCGTTGTCGTCATCTTGCTCATTGTCAAAAAGACCCCGCCCTTGGCCGCGCTCCTCATTGGCACCCTTTTAGGGGCGGTTTTTGCCGTAATCTTTCAACCCCAGGTCGTAGCGGGGATTACCGGTGCGGAAACACTGTCTTTTCAGTCCGGCTACAAAGGTGTTCTCAAGGCCATAACCGTAGAAACCGATATTCCGACGGATAATCCCGTGCTCAACGACCTCTTTTCGGCCAAGGGCATGGCCGGTATGCTGGGTACTATCTGGCTGATTGTATGCGCTATGGTGTTCGGGGGCATTATGGAGGGTATCGGTGCGCTGGCCCGAATTACCAAATCCTTATTAGCCATGGCCAAAACGACATTCGGACTCTTCGCGAGTACGGTGGGCAGCTGCTTGGCCCTGAACGTTACGGCTTCGGACCAGTATCTTGCTATTGTGGTGCCCGGGAAAATGTTCAGCAAAGCCTATGAAGACCGGGGTCTGGCCCCGGAAAACCTGAGCAGGACCTTGGAGGATTCCGGGACGGTCACTTCGGTATTGATTCCTTGGAACACTTGTGGCGCCTATCATAGTGGGGTTTTGGGCGTACCGACCATGGAATACGCCGCTTTTGCCATTTTCAACTGGTTGAGTCCCATTACCACCTTAGTATTTGCCGCCTTTCACATCAAGATAAAACAGCTGACATCCAAAAGGACAACTTCCTAAAATCTAGATACGAAAGAGCTGTACCATCCCGTACCTCGCTGTGAAGCTCCTAGAGGTGACCTATCCCTACTCCCGCCATCCCAAAAGAAAAAAGAAACAGGAAACCCCTTCGCATCACTTCCTCAATAATTCACGGTGTTTTATCAGAACCTATCAATAATATCGTATTTAATCTTCCTTTTCACCAACAAAAAGCACTTTGCTTCTTACCGATTTATTAGAGCTATATGCGTATTGGTTTTATAGATTCATTAAGCTGGTAATACCTATGAACATTGGCTAGGTTTGTACGTGAAATTAATGAGTGGCAGTAGGCCACAAAATAATAACAAATAGTAAAAACAGAATCATATGACATCAGTAGGAAAGAAGTTCCCCGACCTAAATGTAAACGCCATGAACGAAATGGGCGATACGTTTAAACTCAATGTCTTGGAAGAAGCTAAAAAGAACAATAAGAAGGTAGTTCTTTTCTGGTATCCGAAAGATTTTACTTTCGTATGCCCTACGGAACTGCATGCCTTTCAAGAGGCTATGGACGAGTTCGAAAAGCGTAATACCATCGTAATAGGTGCATCTTGCGATACCCCCGAAGTACATTTTGCCTGGCTCAATACAAGCAGGGACAATGGAGGAATCGAGGGTGTAACTTATCCTATCTTGGCCGACAGTAACAGAAACTTGGCCACCCGTCTGGGTATCTTGGATACCACCAACCAGCATTACGACGAAGAAAGTGGTGCCATCACTGTCGACGGAGACAATGTCACGTACCGTGCTACCTATCTTATAGATGAAGAAGGTACGGTATTCCATGAAGGAATCAACCATATGCCCCTCGGAAGAAACGTAAAAGAATATTTACGTTTGATCGATGCCTACACCCACGTTCAGGAAAAAGGGGAAGTATGCCCCGCGAACTGGGAAGAAGGTAAGGACGCTATGACTGCCGATAGAAAAGGCGTTGCCGATTATCTTTCGGTACACGCGAATTAATTAGAATCGCTGCACGCGGAACGCCATGTGCCTTACGTTATAAAAATTGCGTGGTGCGCGTGGCGTTGGGCGTAAAGTGAAGGCGCAAAGTTGAACTCTAAACAAATTACTATGGTACTAGAATTAGATAAAGATAACCTACAGGCAATTGTAGCGGACAAGAAAGAAGTCGTCGTACAGTACTCGGCGGGCTGGTGCGGTAATTGCCGTATCATGAAGCCCAAGTTTAAGAAAGAGGCTTCCCAACACGATGATATCACCTTTGTAATCGTGGATGCTGAAAAATTTCCTGAAAGTAGAAAGCTGGCCAAAGTGGATAATCTCCCTACTTTTGCTGCATTTACCGATGGAAAATTGAAGAACCAAGTACAGACCAACAAATACGATGTACTGAAAGACCTGATAAATGAAGTTGCCAGTAATTAAGCACCTGACCAATTTTATTGAGGAAAACGATGAGGATTTCGTACTCGAGACCATCGAGACGCTGGAAGCGCTAACCGAGTCCCCTTCCCTGAAGGATGAGGAGCTCGATGTGATTGGGGAGCTCATTTCCAACATGTACGGCGCCATTGAAGTCAATAAAGCCATCAAGGAGGGCAAACCGCGAAAAGAAGCATTGAACGGGTTCATGAAGCGCGTGACGGGGTCCATAGATTCGTAAACGCCCATAGCGGATGCAACAAGGCAATCTACCGGACATATTAATTGGTGTTCGGCAGATTGTCTTTTATTTTGTGTGTACACTTCCCATTGCTGATCGCGAGACCCGAAATGCACATTTAATCTTCCACACATTCAACTCGATGTGCCGTTAATTTCATAATTTCACCTTTTCATTAAAACCAGGAATCATGGCAGCACTTACTTTTAAAGGAAATAAGGTACACACTAAAGGCAGCTTGCCTGCCACCGGTAGTAAAGCCCCCGATTTTAAGCTGACAAAGTCCGATCTTACCGACGCATCGCTCTCGGATTACTCGGGCAAAAAAATGCTGCTCAATATTTTTCCCAGTATCGATACCGGCACCTGTGCCCAATCCGTTCGAAAATTCAATGAAGAGGCGGCGCAACTGGACAACACACGAGTTTTGTGCATCTCGAAAGATCTACCGTTCGCCCAGGCCCGTTTTTGTGGCGCCGAGGGAATAGACAACGTTGAAATGCTATCCGATTTTCGGGACGGTAATTTTGGCAAAGCCTTCAATCTTGAACTTTCCGATGGACCCCTGCAATCTTTGCTCTCCCGCGTCGTTGTAGTATTGAACGAAAATCAAGAAGTGGTCTACACCCAACAGGTTACCGAAATTGTTGACGAACCGGACTATAAAGCAGCGCTAGAAGCACTCGAGAATGCCTAAGGAATCTTTTCTAAAGAACCGGATCAAAAGTGTAGGTTTTGCATGGCGTGGTGCCCTACTGCTGATTCGTACCGAACCCAGCATCAAAATACAGGTTGTACTGGCCCTAGTGATGACCGCCGCCGGTTTCTATTTTGAAATTTCCACTCTGGAGTGGATCGCCCAGGTACTTGCCATCGCACTTGTTATCGGTATCGAAGGGGCCAATACGGCCATCGAAAAAATTTGTGACTTCATTCATCCCGAATTCGATCGGCGCATAGGATTTATCAAAGACGTTTCCGCGGGCGCGGTGATGCTGGTCTCCATTGGGGCTATCATCGTCGGGCTGATTATTTATCTGCCCAAATTATTTTAAAGCGAAACTTTCCGATCCCGACCCTTCCCGGACAAATTTGTAATTTAGCCCCCGGAAACAAAAATTTCTTACAGTATAAATGGCAAAAAAGGCACGTAAAGCGAGGTCCAAATCCAAGAAAAGCAGGAGGACCCTGGGATTATCCAAACAGAACAAGATCATCTTGGGCAGTCTTTTGATATTGCTCAGCATGGCGCTGTTCTTCTCCTTCGTTTCCTTTTATTTCACCTGGCAAGACGATCAGAGCCTACTAACGGAGTTTTCCGATAGAAATGAAGAGGCGAAGAACTTACTGAACAAGTTTGGGGCCAGCATCAGCCATTTCGTAGTGTACAAAGGCTTCGGCATCGCGTCGCTGATTCTTACGATTCTTCTCTGTATAACGGGACTTTATTTTTTCTTGAGCCTTGAGAAAAAGGGCCTCTTCAAGAAGTGGATCTGGGGCCTGGTTTTTATGATATGGATTTCCTTGGCCCTTGGTTTTCTTGCCGATACGCATCCCCTTCTAGGTGGATTGGTGGGCTATGAAATGAACGATTTCCTACAGGATTACACGGGAAAAATAGGCGTTTTTCTGATATTACTTTTCGGACTGACTTTTATCCTGGTCCGTTTTTTTGAATTTACTCCGGACGGGGCAGCGCGTTATTTCACTTCAAAAAAGGCCGCGTTGGCTTCCAATCGTAAGGGGGGTACCGACTCCAATAGTACCAACACCTCCTCTGCGGATATTGTACTCGACAACGAAGAGGATACTCCCGTAACCATCGACACCTATACCCATAAAAAGGATATCCCCTCCCTGGAAGATGAGAAACCGGCCAAAGACGATTTTGAAGTGACGGTTCCCGTGGAGGAAGAAACCGATGAACTGGCCATGGAAGTAGAAAAGATCGTGGAAGAAGAAGAGGAAAAGGACAATACCTCGGACAAGCTCGTTGCCGATTTTGGGGAGTTCGATCCGACCCTGGAATTGGGCAGCTACAAATTCCCCACTATAGATCTCTTGGATCCGCACGGCGTAACCGGTGGCATTACTATCAACCAAGAGGAGCTGGAGGACAACAAGAACAAAATTGTCGAGACGCTCAAGAACTATAAGATCGGTATCGCCCAGATCAAGGCCACCATCGGCCCGACCGTAACCCTCTATGAAATCGTACCCGAAGCCGGGGTCCGTATTTCGAAAATCAAGAATTTAGAAGACGATATCGCCCTTTCCCTGGCGGCGTTAGGAATACGTATTATCGCGCCCATCCCCGGGAAGGGAACCATCGGGATCGAAGTGCCCAACAAAAATGCGACCATCGTATCGATGCGCTCGGTCATTGCCTCCAGCAAGTTCCAAAAAGCTGAAATGCAACTGCCTATCGCCTTCGGGAAAACCATCAGCAACGAAACTTTTGTGGTCGATCTGGCCAAGATGCCACACATGCTGATGGCAGGGGCTACCGGGCAGGGAAAATCCGTCGGCCTGAATGCCGTGTTGACCTCCCTTCTCTACAAAAAACATCCTGCGGAGGTTAAATTCATCCTGGTGGACCCTAAAAAGGTCGAACTGACCCTTTACAATAAGATCGAACGTCACTTCTTGGCAAAATTGCCCGGTTCCGACGAGGCCATTATTACGGACAATACCAAGGTAATCAACACCTTGAATTCCCTCTGTATCGAAATGGACGACCGCTATGAACTGCTGAAGGCCGCGATGGTACGGAATATCAAGGAATACAACACGAAGTTCAAGGCCAGAAAGCTGAACCCCAACGACGGACATAAATTTTTGCCCTATATCGTGCTCGTCATCGACGAGTTCGCCGACCTGATCATGACCGCCGGCAAGGAAGTCGAAACCCCTATAGCCCGGTTGGCACAATTGGCACGGGCCATTGGCATCCATCTTATTATTGCTACCCAGCGGCCATCGGTCAACGTAATTACCGGTATCATCAAGGCCAACTTCCCGGCCCGTATTGCCTTCCGCGTGACCTCAAAAATCGATTCCCGCACCATTTTGGATGCCCAGGGCGCTGACCAGCTCATTGGGCTTGGTGACATGCTTTACACCCAAGGTAATGATGTCACCCGAATACAGTGCGCCTTTGTCGATACGCCCGAAGTAGCGAAAATTACAGAGTATATCGGGTCCCAAAGAGCCTATCCCGATGCCCATGAACTGCCGGAATATTCCGGGGAGGATTCTGGCACAAACCTTGATTATGAAATAGCGGACAGGGACGCCCTTTTTCAGGAGGCCGCCGAGGTCATCGTGACCGCGCAACAGGGTTCCGCCTCCCTTATCCAAAGAAAATTGAAACTGGGCTATAACCGTGCCGGACGAATCGTGGATCAGCTCGAAGCCGCAGGTATCGTAGGTCCCTTCGAAGGCAGTAAGGCGCGACAGGTGCTTGTCCCCGACCTGGCAGCTTTAGATCAGCTGTTGAGCAATGAGCTCAAGTGATTAACGTGGGTCGTTAGACGTTAGACGATAGTGGGGAAGTCTTGGACGTTATGCGTGACGTTCCAGCTGAACATACTTATAACAATAAAACACAAAAAGTAAAAAATTATACCATGAATAGAATATACTTCCTAATCTGTACCCTCGTATTCTCGACAATAAGTGCGACTGCGCAAGGCTCCGACGAGGCAAAGGCCTTGCTTGAAGAGGTGTACAATAAAGTCAAGGGTTACGACAATATAGTTGTGGATTTTAAATACGTGCTGAACAACGCCGAAGCAGGTATCAACCAAGAGACCCGGGGCGACGTCACCTTGGAAGGTGAAAAATATGTAGGGGATTTTTTCGGGGCGAAGCAGATCTATGACGGCTCGAAAGTCTATACCATCGTTCCCGAAAATCAAGAGGTTACCATCGAGGACAAATCCGAGGATGAAAATGCCCTGACCCCTGCCAAGATGCTGACCTTCTACCGAGACGGACATAAGTATGAGATGGACATCTTACAAAATGTCAACGGAAGAAAAATCCAATACGTCAAACTGACCCCGATGGATACGGATTCCGAAACGGAGTCCATTTTACTGGGCATCGACGCCGAGACGAAGCATATTTACAAGGTTATCGAAAAAGGCAAGAACGGCACTACCACGACTATAACCGTTAATTCTTTCAAAACCGATCAGCCCCTGTCGGAAACCTTGTTTACTTTTGACAGGAAGAAATATGAGGATGAGGGGTATTATATCATTGAGAGTTGATCGTCTGAGGGATTCTGGGATGAAGGACGTAAGGACAAAAGGGTGAAAGACGGAAGGACGAAAGGATGATGGACGACTAAGGAAAGCCGGTAGGATTGGTTAAAGGTCACGGGGATCCTGACAAATCGAACGGGTCCGAATCGCGGAAAAACCTTGATAAAGGAAATAGGATGACAAGAAGACGTTTTTAAAAATAAACTACGGTTCACCTGAATGCAAAAGACCTGACCTCGATAGAACATTCCCCCAGAAGGACGACAGATGCAAATAAATAGTTCAGTTAGGTTTTACGCCGAAGCGCTTAAATTAGAAATCAGACCTTGAGAATTTTAGATCGGTACATTTTATCGCGATTCCTCTACAACTTTTTTAGTTCGTTCGTGATATTGATGTTTATTTTCATCTTTCAGACCATCTGGCTGTTTATAGACGATTTTGCGGGAAAGGGCCTCGACGTTGTGATTATCGGCAAGTTCTTTTTCTACATGATGCCCAGCCTTACCGAAAAGGTATTGCCCCTAACCGTACTGCTCGCTTCCATTTTGACCTTTGGCACCTTTGCCGAAAACTATGAGTTCGCCGCCATGAAGGCGTCCGGAATCTCGTTGCAGCGCTCCATGCTCCCTTTGATCATATTTATGGTGATACTGGGCGGGGTTACCTTCTATTTTGCGAACAACGTTATTCCCGCCGCCGAACAGAAAATCTATAATATGCGCCGCAATATCGCCAAGGTCAAACCGGCAGCTGCCATCGAAAAGGGCGTGTTCAGCGATTTTGAAGGCATGAGCATTAAAGTGGACGAAAAATACGGAAAGAAGGACCGGTTTTTGAAAAATGTCATCATCCATGAAAAAACAGCGGCCAACGTCAACAGCACCGTAATTAAAGCAAAGACGGGGGAACTGATCAGTAGCGAAGCCTCCGAAATTATTCAGTTGGTACTGCGCGATGGGCACTATTATACCGATATCGAAACGAAAAGGGCCTCCGAAAAGAAAAAGCGCCCCTTTGCAAAGGCGGACTTCGATATCTATAGGATGAACATCGAGATTCCAGAAATGGAAATGGATCTGGAAGAAGAGAACGTATCGAACCGTGAAAAGATGAAGAACGTCTCCAGGTTGTTAAAGGATATGGATTCCCTGGAACAGGATAACGAACGCATTGTCCGTGCCTTTTCCAAGAACATCATTTATCGGATGGGAGGCTTTATCCCCCTCACTCCCAAGAAAACGGGAACACCGCCACAACAAGAGGACCGGGACAATGCATCCCAAGCCGAAGCTGCGGCTACCGGTGACGATGTGATTTCCACGGATAATCAAAACAGTATTACCGAAGAGCCCCCGTTCCCCGAAGACACCGAACCACTGACGGATGCTACCACTGCCCCTGAAGAAGGCGGCGGTTCTTCGTTCCCTTCATCCAAAGAAAACGGTGTTTCCGAAAAACAGATAAACATCATCGACCAGTTTGAGGATTGGCAACAGCTGCAGCTCATCAATACGGCAAAAAATACCGTTGCTAATATTTTGACCTCGGTTACGGGCAAAAAGATTGAACTCGATAAGCGGTACGAGATTCACCGCAGACATATTTTTTCTTTGCACGAGAAATATGCCCTGGCCCTATCCTGTATCATCCTATTCTTTGTCGGGGCACCTTTGGGGGCGATCATACGTAAAGGGGGAATCGGCCTGCCCATGGTCGTTGCCATACTTCTGTTTCTGGCCTATTACTTTTTGGGCGTCTTTGCCAAGAATTACGCCTATAAAGGAAACATCAATCCCATTTTGGGCGCATGGCTATCATCGCTGATCATGTTACCTTTGGGCGTATATCTGACCAGACGCGCTACGGCGGACAAGGGCATGATGAATTTTGGAAATGCCTTGGACCGTTTGAAGCGAATATTCATTAAAAAAGATGCTGACGCATGATTGCCGACATGGAAAAAGAAATTACGCTAAATACCATTGAAGATGCCATAGCCGCTATTCAGGAAGGGGAGGTCATTATCGTGGTGGACGACGAGAACCGGGAGAACGAAGGTGATTTTGTTGCCGCTGCGGAAAAGGTGACGCCCGAAATGATCAACTTTATGGCCAAATACGGTCGGGGACTGATCTGTGCGCCCCTTACCGAAGACCGGTGCAACGAACTCGGACTCGAGATGATGGTCCGCAACAATACCGTGTTACACCAGACCCAGTTTACCGTATCCGTCGATTTGATCGGACATGGCTGTACGACCGGAATTTCGGTGCACGACCGCTCGAAAACCATCCTGTCGCTTGTCGATCCGAAGACCAAGCCCCACGACTTGGGAAGACCGGGACATATTTTCCCCCTGCGTGCCAAAAACGGCGGGGTCTTACGACGTACCGGCCATACCGAAGCGGCCATCGACCTGGCGCGATTGGCGGGACTCAAACCCGCCGGTATCCTGGTAGAGATATTGAACGAGGACGGCACCATGGCCCGGCTGCCACAGTTGGTCGAGGTCGCCAAAAAGTTCGAACTAAAGATCATCTCCATCGAGGACTTGGTCGCTTATCGGATGAACCACGATTCGCTCATCAAAAAGAAAGAGGAATTCGATATCGAGACCCGGTTCGGGAAATTTCGCCTGCACGCGTATCAACAAACGACGAACGACCAGGTACACATCGCCCTGACCAAAGGACGGTGGAAGTCCGACGAGCCGGTGCTGACCCGTATCAACGCTAGCTTGGTCAACAATGACATATTGGGCACCCTGACCAATAATCCCGATAAAAAGCTGGAAGACATGTTCAACGCCATCAATGCGGAGGGCAAGGGCGCTTTTGTCTTTATCAACCAGGAGTCCCAGTCCCTCAACCTTCTGAACCGGCTTTCCGAACTCAAGGAACTCCAGGAAAAAGGCATCTACAAAGCCCCTAAAATCGATATGGATACAAAGGATTTCGGGGTCGGCGCCCAAATTCTGCACGATATCAATATTTCGAAAATACGTCTGCTTACGAATTCGACCCAGACCAAGCGCGTCGGGATTGTGGGCTACGGGCTGGAGATTGTGGAGCAGGTAGGGTATTGAAGATGGATTTGAGATGGGAGTACGCATGGAAAGTCAATAGAGTTACCTTGCATGGAATAAAAGATGGCCTGGCCAAGGTACTTTTCGATTGGAAGGTGAAAAGACTTATTTAGTTTGCTCCTTAATCCAATCCGATATCGTTTTCAGGGCTTTGGGCGAAAACGTCTGTTCGATATTCCCGTATTCCATGGGCGAGCCGGTTTCGCTTTCCTGAAAAAGGTGGTTCAGGCCGGGAAGCTCGATTAGGGTCACCTCTTCATTACCCGCTTTTTCTAGAGCGTCGCCGATGGCGGAGAGATTTTCCTTAGCGGGTACTTGCAGATCCTTACTACCATTAATGGCCAGTACGGGACATTCTACATTTTCCAAAATTTTTGCGGGGTCGTGCCGTAAAAAATATACCATCCATGGCGTGGCCATGAAGTCTACTTGGGATTTGATGAACTGGTCAACATCCATCCCTTGCGGTATCAAGTCTTGAGATTCGGCATTGTCCGTTTCACCTTTCAAGTAATTCGTCAAATCGTCCCGTAACTGTTGAACATCGGTGGATGCCAACGTCATGTCGATTATTTTCTTCCGGATCGCCGCCGAGCGCTCGACGTCGGCATCCGACTTACCTGCCGCCTTTTCGATCAACTTGCCTTGCATCGCCAATATGTCGCTCCCGGGAATTCCTGTTCCCGCCATTAGAACGATAAAGCTGACATCGTCGCTTTCCGCAGCCACCATCGGAGCAACCACACCCCCTTCGCTATGACCGATCAAACCAATGTGGTCGGTATCGATATCCTTTCGGGTCTTCAGGTAGTCCAACGCGCTTTCCACATCCGATGCGAAATCGGGTGAGGTGGCCTTTTTAAAATCCCCGGTGGACTCCCCCACCCCACGGTCGTCAAAGCGTAGAACGCCGATGCCGTTGCGGGTCAGGTGGTCCGCGATGACGAGAAAGGGCCTGTGTCCTGCCAGCTCTTCGTTTCTATCTTGGGGGCCGCTTCCGGAAATCAACACCACGACGGGATACTTTCCTGTTTCTTTGGGCAGGGTCAAAGTGCCCGCCAGTTCTATATCGGCTTCTGGGTTTTTAAAACGGATTGCCTCCGTATAGTAGGGAAACGGTTCTTTAGGCTCCTGCGGTCGATTGCGCTGCGGAGCTTCGATAGCTTCCCGCGACATTTCCAGGGGAAGGGTCAGACCCCCTTGCCTAAAAGTACCTTTTAGCGTATCATCGACCAATTCGGCAGTATAGGTCAGGCCCAAGACCGTCGCGGCAAGGTCAAGTTTTCCATTGGTAAAAGTGGTCGTATCGACCGGGATGCCCTTGGCGCCCTGATCGGGGCTATCCAAAGTCGTGGTATATCCCGAATCGGATTTTTCGATGTTCAGCACCAATCGCAGCGGACTCCCCGGAATCTCCAAAAGGCCGTGCCATTGACCGGTTATTTCCTGGGCCAATGCCGAGCAAGTAATACCTACTGTAAGGAGAAATAAAGTTGCTTTTTTCATAATATGGTTTTTCATTTTATTTTCATCTGGGGATACGTTAGAAATCAAAGTTGATCGGCATTTGACAATGAACTCGTTTAGACTTTTGTTTGGTATCGATCCCGAAAGCTTTCGGGAGGCTTTTTTGAGCAGCATGGCCATAGCTACGCTGCGATAAATGACAAAATTGGGGTGCAAAATGTGAAATTTGCAGGTAAAAATGGAAGTCTAATCGCGTTCAATGAATATCCGACTAATTTTTTATCGTGGCGATAAATTTCTTAAGTTTTTTCAACCTTTATGTATATACTCTGCACCAAATCGATTTCAGATAGAAATAGAATCCGACGCCCAACAAAAGAAGAAACGAGGTGAATACAATCTTAAATACATCCTTAAATATGAATGCTAGGGCGAATAACAATGCCCTCATCCGAAAATAAAATCGTCTGTTTTTTTAACGGAATGCTGACAAATGTCATAGTTTTGCGCTTCCATCGAGGTTATTTTTGCGCTTCGATCTGCAAAAAAAAATGAAGGCTTCCTGTGGGCCAAAGTAAATGCAGTTTAACAAGGCATACCAGCAACGAAGAGGTGACCGCGGATCACGCGGGTCACAAAATAAAGAGGAATGGTTGAAAATTTCAGGGAGTACGTTCAAGAGTTTGAAAACGTTCTAAAAAGCGTTTTTCACGAAAGGTATGACATCGATAAGTTCAGTAAAGAACGGGGTATCCCTGCGGTTGCTTTGCGCGACATCATGGACAAAACCCCGCTGGCCGTAGCCATTCCCGAAAATTATGGCGGCAGGGGATTAAAGGTAAAAGAGTGCCTGGGGCTTTTATCGGCGGCTTCGTATGAATCCCTTTCCCTGTCCCTGACCTTCGGTATCAACATAGCCCTATTTTTGGAGCCGGTCGCAAAATATGCCAATGCGGAGGTCAAGGCCGACATTTTCAAGCGCTTTCTCGAAAAACAGAACATGGGCGGTCTCATGATCACCGAACCCGCTTTTGGCAGCAATGCCTTAGGTATGGAAACCTATAATGAGAAAACCGGGGACAGCTATTTGGTCAAAGGGACCAAACATTGGCAAGGTCTCACGGGAATGGCGGACTATTGGCTCATTGCGTCACGCGAAAAAAATAACACCGGAAAGCTGAGCAGGGATATCGATTTTTTCATATGCGACGTCACCCGGCCCGACCAGAAGATCGTGGTGGAAGAGTATTATGATAACCTCGGACTTTACATGATTCCCTACGGGAAAAACCGGGTAGATATTCAGGTACCGTCCCAATTTAAATTGGAACCGACAACGTCCGGCGTAAAAATGATGTTGGATATACTTCACAGAAGTAGGATGCAATTTCCCGGAATGGCACTCGGTTTTATAAAAAGGATGCTGGACGAAGCTATAAAACAATGCAACGAAAGAATCGTCGGCGGTAAAAAATTGATCGAGCTGGATCAGGTGCAGTATCAAATTTCAAAGATCCAGTGCGCTTTTACGGTAGCCTCCGCAATGTGCTTTAGAAGCAGTGATCACAGTGGTATAGACAAGGATCTTTCGAACTCGGGCGTCGAGGCGAACACTATGAAGGCCTTCGTGACCGATCTGATGCAGGAAGCCGCACAAACAGCAACCCAGTTGTACGGCTCCACAGGGTTTAAGATGGACAATATTGCAGGTCGAGGAATTATGGACAGCCGGGCCTTTCAAATATTCGAAGGCTCCAATGAAATGCTCTATACCCAGATCGCCGAAATCATCGTCAAAATGATGAAGCGCAAAAAGGACTTCAACCTTTATAATTTTCTAAAGGATTTTGACCTTACCGACAAGTCGCACCCCCACTTTAAAAAGGAGGTCGCATTTACTATCGCCCCAGCATTGAAACAAAGAAAAATGATCGTACTTGGAAAAATATTCTCGAGGATTATTTCTTTGAATTTCGTACTGGAAATGGGGGAAAAGGGATTTAGGAAGGACCTAATCACAAATTGTATCGAAATTTTAAGGCATGACGTCTCCGAATTGGTCGATTCCTTCCATTCTAAAAACACGGTCGTACCCATCGAAGAATATCGTTCAAATAGCCAGTGGTACGATTTTGTGTAGCGCTTCGGTCCAACTTCCGGTCCGTAAAATCTTCACAGCAGTCTTTGCGACCTTGTGCAAGTACTACTGAAGAACGCCCCGAATAGCCCCTACCATCTTGTCCGCCCTTTCCCGGACTTCCTTTTCCGTCCAGCCCAGTTTGATCAGGCACGAAATGTTCCGCCCTACCCAGTGGTCGGACTTTGAAAAATCCGATTTTGAATAGTCCGGCATCTGGTCGTATACTTCTTGGGGCCATTTCCCGAGGGATTTTCTTTGGACAAGATGCTCCCATTTTCGGTAGTAGTGCCAGTTGTTATCGAACCAGTAGAAACAGCCATCAACGCCCGCATCGCCTAATGCGGTATGGGCTTTTTTGGCCGTGTCGGCATCCGGCAGAAAGAAATTAAGGAAGGCGTAGCTTTCCTCGCCGCCTTCGGGTACCCGACGGAAGGTAATTTCCGGAAAGGGCTCCAAGGCTTCCCGCAACACGGTATAGTGCTTCTTTTGGATGGCCAGAAATTCATCCAAACGGGCTATTTGTGCGAGGCCCACTGCCGCGTTAAGCTCGGAAATTCTATAGTTGTATCCTAAAAAAGGATGTGACTCCGCCCCCCTGTCCATCCCGACATGATCATGACCGTGGTCGGAATAGTGGTCCGCATTCGATTTGTAGCTGTCATTATCGGTAATGACGGCCCCACCTTCGCCGCAGGTAATGGTCTTGACGTAATCGAAGGAGAAACATCCCAAATCACCATAGCTACCGAGGGGTTTGCCCTCGAAAGTACCCCCGATGGCCTGACAGGCATCTTCCACCAGCAGCAGGTCGTGCCGGTCACAGATGGATTTCAAAGCGTTCAGGTCCGCCATCGATCCGCACATGTGTACGGGCATAACCGCTTTCGTTCTGGGAGTGATCGCGTTTTCTACCGCTTCGGGTGCCAAGGTCAAGGTGTCATCGACATCCGTTAACATCGGGACCGCCCCCAGGGCCAAGATGGATTCAAAACTGGCCACAAAGGTGAAGGTGGGCATGATGACCTCGTCCCCAGCCCCTACTCCGGCACTGGCCAGGGCGACCGTTAGGGCAGCGGTGCCACTGCTCACCAGCTGCGCGTGCTTGGACTCCATACGGAGTGCCAAGGCTTTTTCGAGTTCCTCGGCCTTCCAGTGACCGTTGCGCATCCCGTCAAAACCATAGCGCATCAGCACCCCGGAATCTAAAACATCCTGAACTTGTGCTCTTTCCTGATCTCCAAATAATTCAAATCCCGGCATTTGTGATACGTGTTTATGATTTAACTCTAGTTTCCGTGAAAAAATACGGAGGATTTTTAATGTGACAAAGGGATTAGAAAACGAAAAGATGATGGAACAGGGACTGCAGGGATAAAACTAATGTTGCCAGATTTTGGCCGGCTTCTTCAGATCCAGGAAGGTTTTGTTGGCTTTCTTCCTTGCTCCTTCCATCTTTCATCCCATTAATGCATCTTCAAACCACCGAACCGCATAAGGACACAAACCCATAATTTCCCGCACTCCGAATCTTCCAATTTTAAAATCAACACATCCCAAATCAACCGATTTCAATAACGCTATCGTCCAAATCTTTCCGCACTTTCTTGAAATCGGAGAACATATCGTCCTCGGCGCGATAGCCTACCGGCAGCACCAAGACCGAACTCAGGCCTTTGCTTTCCAACTGCAAGACGGCATCGTATCCCATTGGATCGAAGCCTTCCATCGGGCAGGAATCGACCTTTTCCATGGCACAGATAGTGAGCAGGTTTCCCAACGCCAAATAGGCCTGGTTCTTGGCCCATTGTCGGATTTCCAAAACATCCTTTTTTGAAAAGTCATCGACCATAGCCTCCTTAAAGGGATTTAGAATGGAATCACTGGTGCCCCTGATTTTTTGCACCTGTTTGAAATAGTTGGTAATATAATCCTTACTAATGGTTTTTTGGATGCAGATAACGAGCACGTGAGAGGCTTGCGCCACCTGTTGCTGACCATAGGAATGGGCCACCAATTCTTCTTGGAGCCCTTTGTTCTGAAGTACCAACAAAGTAATGGGCTGTAAACCGAAGGATGTCGCCGTGAGATTGAACGCACGTTTCAAGCTTTCAACCTTTTCGTGGGGCAGCAATCGCTCCGCGTCGAATTTCTTGACGGCATAGCGCCATTCGAGATTTTTGATTGTGTCACTCATAAAATTCAAAGTCTTTGGGATACAAATCTATTTGGCATATTTATGACTGTGCAAATATCCCAATTTTAAGGACAAAGTCAGGTAATGCCGTCAAAAAATAATCCCTTGATACGGTCCGGCCACATGGGCAACTTGATTTCTTGCAATGCCACCCTGCCGCTCCAAATCTCTACCCGCCAAGATAGCATCTGCCCCTTCTTTTATCCATTTAAAAGAAGGTTGACCTGCAATGCTTATAAAATAGGCCTTTTTCAACTCGGAAGTCCGAAATCTTGAAGAGAAGTTAAGAAATTCAATGCCTTCGCCATTATAAATTGGGAGCACCAGAACCGGTTTTAATTATCACGTTAAAATTTATATATTTGTTGCTAAATATCTGGTTAAAAAGTAGGATTTTACTTATTAAAAGTTTGCACATATTAATTCTTACAGCTTGTCGTAATTGGTTAAACCTATATTTCCCCCACTATGAAGTTCAAGTTGACGACTGCGCGGCTTATTGTACTTTCACTTATTTTACTTATAGCGGCCATTGCGTTTATTTGGACCTCCATTACCTACAGAATCGAGATATATTCCCAGAACGCGGTGGCATTGGAAATTGAGAAATCCAACAATCGACTGAACCAAGCCGAGGTCCGTTTGACGGCACTGTACCAGATTAGCAAAAAAAACGTGCAGTTCTTGGCCAATCTGATAGCGCTGAACCATGAAAACGATTTTTCCGTTTCCCTTGCCCAGCGGCAGTTCTCCGATTTTCTTAAGGTAGATGACAACTACTTTCAGGGAAGGTTCTTGAATGCCTCCGGTAACGAGGTCATACGGGTAGAGCGAATAGGCGGAGCCGTTTTCACCCTACGCCCGAAAGACCTTCAATATAAGGGCGATAGATATTACTTTAAGGAAGCCTCTCAGCTATCGAAAGGGAAAGTTTTCGTTTCGAATTTGGACCTTAACGTGGAAGATGGGGAAATCGAAAGGCCCTATCGCCCGACACTACGCTTTTTTAGTCCCGTCGTGGTCAACGGGGAACAGAAAGGGGTCGTTGGCCTCAACCTGAACGTTGAAAATTGGTTTCAATATTTCAACGACACCCGAATCGGCATCCTCAATTCAAAGAACGAGGTGTACTTCGATGAAAAAGGCGATCTGTACAAAAAATTTGAAGAGGACCTTTCCGCTACCGATTCCCAAGGTCATCCCAACTTCTATTCAAAAAAGGTCGATCTGGAAAACAATCTCCAATGGACGTTGTTTACAAGAGCGAACAATACCGCGATTGACGCCAAACTTCAAAAATTTCGCAATGAAGCCTACAGAACTGGAGCTGCACTGATAGTAGGCCTACTTTTTCTGATTACCATTGTGCATGTGCTCCATGTCAAAAACAGAAATATCTCAAAATTGAACCGTGCGGTAGAAAACAGATTGCACGAAAGGGACACCCTGATAAAAGAGATACACCATCGGGTAAAAAATAACCTACAGGTGGTATCCAGCCTTTTGAGCTTACAATCCAGCTTTATTAAAGACGACAAGATTAAAATGTTGTTCCGATACAGCCAGTACCGGATTAATTCAATGGGGATGGTACATGAAATGTTGTACAAGAGCGACAATCTTAATCGAATCGACTATGGCGCGTATATCGAAAAATTGGTTCAGGTCCTTATTACCTCCATGAAAGGGGACAAAAATAAAATCAAACTGGTTATGGATGTAGAGAATATCTATTTGAATATAGATACCTCCATTCCCTTGGGACTATTGATCAATGAGATTACGACCAATTCCTTGAAATACGGGTTTTCGGACGGCGAAAAGGGGGTCCTTTCGGTAAAATTGATCAAGATAGGCAGTATTCAGTATAAGCTCTTCATCGGGGACAATGGTTCCGGCATTCCCCCGAATATTAATTTTAGGAATACCAAATCGCTCGGCCTGAAATTGATCCACAAGCTGGCCCTGCAGTTACGGGGCAATATTGAGAAGGACAACTCAAAGAAAGGTACCAACTATATCATAACATTCAACGAAATTGAACAAACCTCATAGACGATGTCAAAAAAAGTAATACTTGTAGAGGACAATTTTATAATACAAATGTTTCTCGAAGAAATAATAACCGCAATGGGGCACGAAGTACTCGCTTGCACCGACAATGGCGACGATACCCTCGAATTATTAAAGACGCACACCCCGGATGTTTTATTACTGGACATCGGACTTTCGGGAGGATGGAGCGGAATAGAATTAGCCGGTATCATTAAAGAAAAACACCAAATACCTTTCGTTTTCCTTACCGGTAATTCGGATAAGGATACCCTGGATAAAGCCAACTATCACAGCCCCCTTCACATCATACAAAAGCCCATCGACGAGGATAAATTAAAGCATGAATTCGAGCTCATTGTCGAAAAAATGGACAGTACCAAACATACGGTGTAGAACAGGGCATCAACCTGCTACCCATGCCCCCCACCGACGCCGATCACAACGAAAAAGAGACCGCTCTTTCGAACGGTCTCTTGGCTTCAGGGAAAGTCGGAATGCGCTCGCATCCCTGTAAAAATCTTTGATTTAATCATTCATCGATCTCCTAGGCCGCTTTCCCGACATAGTCTAACTGCTGTAATTTTTGCAGGGCTTCGGACTTGGAGTTGACATCGAGCTTCAGGTAAATGTTCTGCACGTGGAAGTTGACGGCACTAGCGGTTACGAACAATTTTTCGGCGATGGACTTGTAGGTAGCGCCCTGGCAGAGCAAATCGACCACCTGATTTTCCCGTTCCGAAAATATTTCGCGCGATTTACGCTGGAACGTGGCGACGAACAGACTGATGATGTCGTTGCTCATCGTGGCCCCTTCGTTCTTGATCGAATCAAGGGCGTTGTAAAGCTTCCGCGCATTGACCGGTTTGGAAATATAGCCGTTAGCGGAATGTTTGAACGCTTTTTTGACCAGGTCAAAATCGTTTTGCGCACCCAACATGATAACTTTTACTTGGGCGTCTTTTTTCCTAAAATGTTGAATATAATCTATTCCACACCCGTCGTTCAGAGCCACCTCGATAAAAACTATATCGGGATTGTGGGTGTCATATTCGGCCAGAGCCTCTTCCGCCGAAGTGTAAACATCGGCCAATGAGTACTCGGTAAAACTGTCAAAATAACTGCGGTATTTGGTGTGAAACGATTGATCATTATCGATTACGATACAATTTAAGGTGTTGATACTCATGGTAGTGGATTTTGTGGTCGCGTCCATTAACCCTTTAAGGGTCAAGACGGTACCGATTAGATTTGGGATGTAAAACCAGCGCGGTTCAAGGCATGCGGATGACACGATCTTGCCGGGTAGGTTGCCCGTAAGATGACGCATGCGCTTTGAGTGCCGGCGATTTTGCGAAACAATGCAGGTTACATTGTCAAGCTACATAATTGCGATGGCGACACGCACTTAATTAAAACAGTCTTTACGTTTTACTTTTTGAAGTGAAGTAGATTTGAACTTCGTTTCGAAATTCTTTTCTTCTGGATAACGAGGTAGATGTAGGTAGGATCTCATGGTGTGGGATTTGGGTTTCTACTAAGGTTAAATTTTTAAAGAATTCTTTCTTTTATGTTCTGTTTAGAATCCAAACTTAGTAAAAATCAAAACCGACCTATGGATTTAGCATAGTTTTTCGTCCAACTACCGTTATTTGCCAAAATTTTGTGTAGTACATCCGATTTTTTCGATAAAATAAATTTGTCATTTTAAGGAAACAAAAAAAACAGCGGGACCTCTCCCGCTGTAATTTTACCTAATCCTTCTTTTCGAAAAACAAGGTCCCACTAACCATATTGTAGTATTGTAATTCTATTGATCTTCGTAAAAGTTATCGACGATGGTCGCCGTATTATCCACTTGCATGATCCACTTATCCGCATTGTACTGTCCGTTCATATTGGATACATACGCCGTTTTGGCATCGGATTTATAGTTGTAGTCGGCCAAATAAACGTAGTGCAATCCGTTTTCTTTATTGTAGAAGTACCCTGCATCCAAGCCTTTCTTCCTTAGGTCGCCCAAAAAGGCGTCAAGATATTTCTTGGTCTTGAATACGTTGGCGATGACGTAGTATCCGGACTTCACCCCGACCAAATCGGACTTCTTCATCGTCTTGATAGGCAGTTTGACCCCGTTCTTCATATCGTCGGTATCCGCATTTTCGGTTACTGCAGGTTTGGCGATGATCTCCCCTAAAACCTTGTGTACCGGCTCGAACTCGAACTTACGGGTATAGGTCTCTTCAAAAGCGTCAGTTTTTTCAACCAGCGCGTTATCGGCGACCGCCTCGGTAGTTTCAATGACCGGAGCCACGTTCTTTATCGGTTCGACCACTGTTTTGGCACCCGCAATCATAGAATTTTCTTGAATCGGCGCTTTTACAGGTGTTTTGTTCTCCGAATCAGCATTCATCCGCTTTAAAATCTCGGACTTAATAGCATTGGAAGCAACCGCAGGCTGCGATGTGGCAATATATTCCGCGCCAGGTGCGCCATTGTTCCCTTTGAGCTCTTTCTTTAAACCATCGACCACGGCGGCCAATTGCTTATCGAAAGCGGCACTTCGGGCGGCATCGATGGAGTCTTGACGAAGAATAAGCTCGTCTAGGATCAACCGGTTTTCGTAGGCTAGGGCGTTGGCCTCCGCATCGTTCATATCGGCCATGGCCTCCATCACGTCCCGATCGGCAACGGCATCCGCATTATATCCTAAATCGCTTTCGGTGCTGTTAGACCTAGTGTCCATCGCATCGCTGTCAGCTACCTGCGTTCCGGCATCCTTGGCGTTAAGGGCCGCTTTGTTCTTTTCCACTTCTTCTTTAAGGGCCAAAATCTGCTCCTCGTAGTTCCGAACGATACGGTCTACTTTTTCATCCTCCGAGCCTTCAGCAAAAAGGCCTTTGGCATTGTGCTCCCGATCTAAGGTATAGGCCAGGGTCACTTCGTGGTTCCATCCCAGGTCCGTTTCCTCGTTCATCAGATCCCTTTCCAACAAATAACCGAGGGACATTTTTTTGCTTACATTAAACCCAAGTCCCAATGAAAGTCCGTATTCCTGATCAAAATTGGTTTGGAACCAGCCGTAATCGGGCAGGTCGAGCAACATAGAACCGATATAGTTCATACTGCCATCTTCGTTCTGGCCTACCTGTACCATCGGCATCAGCCGGGCATTGGCGAGCAGCCCACGGTTCTGCATAAACTCATAGGTATATTGTAGAGAAGCCTTCACGTTCTTGGCGCCCAGGTTGGTCGCGAATTCGTTCGTGGTCTGATTGTAGTTCAACAGTTCTTGGGCGTAAAGTCCGATATCGAACTGTCCCAACGACAGGGTAACCCCGGGCTGAATGGCCAACTGGCTTTCCTTTTGCGTCGCTTCAAGTTTGTTATCGGCATCGGCAACGATGATCCGGTTCTTGTCCAGGCCCTCTGTAAAATAGGTTACGTTAGTACCGAAAGTCAGCTTGTTTTTTTCGCCCAGGCGTACTGCCGTGGCGTAGTTGGCATTAAAGCCGAATTCCTGTACGACGCCTGACCATTGGCTATAAACACTGATGCCAAGGGCGGTGCGGTCGTTCAATTTATTGCTGAACCCAAGAAAATAGTTCTGGTCGTTATCCTCAAAAGTCGCATATTGGTTTCTATGCAGTATGTTGATATATGATTTGTTCTCGCGGACCAAAGAAAAGGTCGGGTTGATCAAAAAGCGGTTAAAGAACAACTGGTTGTGATAGGTGCTCTTGGTGCCCAAGTTGGGCACTTCTTCTTGACCGAAGCTGCTCTGTAGGCCTAGGATGGCGCAAAACAAGAGAAGCGTTCCTATTTTTAAGTTTGTTACGGTAGGGGTTTTCATGGCAGTCACATTATGGTTAATCTGTGGGGCAATCGAACAGTGCGCTGTAAACTGATTACCGTACACTGTTTACTCTTTTTACTGTGGGATGATGGATCGGCGTAGGGAAAACTCATTCGATAAGCTTGCCTGCCGACCGACCCAATGCATCCGCTGCACAGTATTATACGAACCGGGCCTTAAGGTATCGGCTTACGGTCTGTAGGGTCATGTTTAAGACGTAAGACTGTAGGACTTAGGACGTAGGATTTTTATTTGCGAGCGTTAGACGATTTCATAGAAATCCATTTGTCTTACGTTCTACGTCATAAAGCGCAGCGGTCTTAGGTCCCTTTTTTATTCGTCTTCAAAAATCGAACTGGTATAATCGATTTGGGAATTGTTCAGCGCTTCTAGAATGTCGTAGTCGCCCTGTTCGGATCCGTCGTTGTCATCATATGAAAACGCTACTTTCTGAACGTCGGTCTTCTTTCGGCCGTTGTTCGACATGACGTAACCGGTTCCGTTCTTGGAGGTCAAGGCCACGGCGAATTCATCGGCGGCACTGTTGATATCTCCGCCCAGGTTAATGGCCAGGCTCACATTGGCACGGCCCACTTGGGCCATATAGACATCGAGTCCGCCTTGGCCCCTATGGCCTTCGGAGGCAAATGATAGGGTATTGCCTTGGACTATTTGAGGGTACAGGTCGTTTTTCTTGGTATTGACCTTCCTTCCCAAATTCTTGGCGATTCCCAGGCTTCCGTCCTTTTTGACCGTGGATACATAGATATCGTAGTCCCCAAAGGTGCCGGGCATGTTCGAGGCAAAGAACAGCCGCTTCCCGTCTTCGGACAAGGCGGGATGCATTACGGATGCATGTTTCGGGGCCACGGCGACTTCCCGCACGTTTTTCCATTGTCCGTTTTTCTTTTCCGCCTTATAGATCCGGTGCACCAACTGTTTTTTGGAAAAAGCACCATAAAGGGGGTTAACATATTTGGGCTTGCTGAAATACGCGGTGTTCCCGTCCGGGGTCAGGGCAATCGGTGCCTGGTACCTGTTCTGTATTTCAGCACTTTCTTTTTCCGATAGTTCGATGTCAACCTCCGATAGCAATTGGTTCTCCACGAACTGCACATCGTTCGCGCGGTTGAAATCCAAGTCCCGGTACTTGGCGGTGCCTTGGTCCGTACCGGCTACCTGATAGTCGGATTGGATCATTGCCAACCAATCGTTTTGCTCGGCACCGTTTGAAGTGTTGGACGTTAACTGGCCCAGTGCATGTTGATATCTTTTATTGTAGGTGGACTTCAAGGTCCCTTTTTCACTGGTATCCTTTAATTTTTTATACCAGAACACGGCAGTTTCGTAGTCTTTATTGAGAAAATTGGCATTGCCAAGGTCTTCGTAGATGGCTTTGTCATCGTAGCCCATGTTTTTAAGGGTACGGTAATTTTCCATTCGTTTTTCGATTTTCGTGGCGTTATCGCTTGAACTATTCCTATGGATATCCTGTGCGGATACCGAATAGCTCAGGCAGGTCATGGCGCAACCGAAAATCACATTGTAGGTCAGGGGGTATTTCATGATTTTATCGATTAATGGGTTAATAACTTCGACAAAGTTCACAAAACATTCCCGTTGCCTACTTAGTAAAAATTCATAGGTTTTGGATTTTCAGGGACGGATATTGTTAAAAAAAGATGGTTTTTAAGGATGATGTATCGGCATGAAGCCTCCGGGAACCCCTTATTTTATTTAACTTTAGGAAGAAAGCATCCTTTTTTGGGATGGTTCACAGGTAAAACAATCGGATTTTCCAATTTTTTCGATGAACTGCAGGGTTTTTGGTCTTGCCGTTTCATTGTCCAGGTCCGGAACATATATTCATCTTTCTTCCTTGCTCTTTCCGTCCTTCTTCCATCGTTCATGCTTGCCAATGGTCGGGGGCGGACAGACCCACCGGGAATTCTATAGGCATAATGGCCCTATTATCCCTTTTCGCTTGTCCTTTGAAAAACCCGACGTAAATTGCGCGGGGATATCATTGAAATACAGGATATGAAATTTGTCGGCAGTCAGTTGGCCTATTACATGAAGGATAGGGACTTTAAAAGGAATTCAAAGATTCTTTTAAAGTACTTGATCTTTCTGACGATCATTATCTGTCTCTACTCCGTAATCTTCCATGTCATTATGGAACACGAGGGACAGGACCATTCTTGGATAACGGGATTTTATTGGACGTTTACCGTAATGAGCACCCTTGGCTTCGGCGATATTACATTCCAGACCGATCTCGGCCGTGTTTTCAGTATTCTCGTGCTCATTACCGGTATCATCGCCCTCTTGATCGTACTGCCCTTCGCCTTTATCCGGCACTTCTACGTACCTCTTTTGGAGTCTAAAGACAGGAACAGGGTACCCCGACAAGTACCTTCGGGCACCAAAGACCATGTCTTGATCTGCGCCTACGATACCGTGGCGGAGGACCTTATAGAGCGGTTGGAGCAAGAAGGCACCCCCTATTTCATCATCGAGCCCGATCTGACCAAGGCCTTGGAATATCACGATCGCAGAATTCCCGTCATACGGGGCGACCTATACCATCGGGAAACCTTTCGCAATGCCAATACGTATCAGGCCAAATTGGTTCTTGTCAACAGGGAAGATACGGTCAACACCAAGATTATTCTCGTCATCCGCCAAGGCTCTCCCGATGTTCCCATCATCGCGATAGCTACGGACGACGAATCGGTCGATGTGCTGCAGTTGAGCGGGGCCGACCATGTGCTGCCAATTAAAAGATGGCTTGGGGAACAATTGGCCAACCGGGTCAATGCGCAACACGCCAGATCGCGGCCCATCGGGCAGTATGAAGACCTGTTTATCGCCGAACTGCCCGTTAACAATACGCCCTTGGTGTCAAAGACCGTCAAGGAAACGGAATTGCGCCAAAAGTTCGGGGTCAGTGTCGTGGCCATCTGGAAGAAAGGTAGGATGCGACCGATCAAGAATTCCCAAAAACTGACCTACGACTGTGTCCTCGTCATTATCGGTAGCAAAGAGCAACTCGATAATATCGACGAACTCTTCCACGAATACGATGTTAACCCCAACCCCGTATTGGTCATCGGCGGGGGCCGGGTGGGGTTTGCCGCTATAAAGGCCTTGCACAAAGACGGTATCCCCGTGAACTTGGTAGAAATGGATCCGGCGATATGCAAAAAGGCGGCCCCGATCTGCAACGAAGTTTTTCCGGGAACGGCTTCGGATTATGACCTACTGAAAAAAGCGGGTATCTTGAAGACCCCTTCGGTCATACTTTCCACCCACGACGATACCATGAATATCTTTCTCGCCTCGTATTGCCGTCAACTGCACCAAGAACTGAAAATCGTCAGCCGAATATCCGAGGTCCGGAACATGGATATCATGCATCGCGCCGGCGCCAATTTTGTACTGAGCTACGCGGCCTTGGGTTCCGAGGCCGTACTCGCCATCTCAAAAGACCGCGAACTGACCGTGCTCGGGGAGGGAATCGCACTCTTTATCGACCCCATACCCCCATCCTTGCAAGATAAGACCTTGGCCGAATCGGGCATTGGGGCGAAAACGGGACTCTCCGTCATCGCCATCAAGGAAAACGGGGAAGTAAGCACCCAAATGTCCGCCGACACCCTACTCCCCCCAGATGCGGAAATCGTGATGCTCGGCACGACCAAGATGCGGGACAAGTTCAACAAGATTTACGGGAACGGACAATGAGAACCAAGACCGCTGCGCTGCAATGAAAGAAACAAGACCGCTGCGCTACAAGAATCAAGAAACAAGACCTTCTTGTCTGTCGTCTTACAAGTCACTCAAATTACGGTAAAACAACAAGTTAAGTTTTTATGAACTCATAAACATATAAACCCATAATCTTGCCAATTGTAAGCCTCAGTTCACAATCACGGGCCCCCGGCCCGGGTAAGGGACTTGGCTCTTGGTTCTTGGCTCCTGGCTCTTGATTCTTCTGTCTTGGTTGGTTGGCTCTTGGCCCCTATTGGCAGCAGCTACATTCGTTCACCCTAGGCTATCCCTTGAAACAGCGTCACCGGGAGTGACTTTTTCGTTGTGAAAGCGATATCTGCATAAACTTTCCTATTTTTAGGCATACTAACCATCGTAGACCGCCAATGCTCCTGTTCCAGACCTCCGTTCTTAAAAATTACCTTTCCCAACAAGACCGAACCGCAGTAGAAAAGGCCTACCGCAGGTATTCCAAATACTTCCTCAATCCCGAAATACAGGAAAACATCCGCAGCAGTAAAGAAGAGGGAATGCCATCCAAAAAACTAACGGCCTGGTATAATCTGAGCACCAAACAATTCTTACAGGAGCTGAACAAGGCGATCAACAGCGAGAACCGCATCCGCCGTAAAGCCGCCCGTCCAGAAGTTGAAAACCTAGGCCTAGAGCAAGAAGCCGAATGGTCAAGATACTTTAAGACACAGCAGGAAAAAGTGTTCAATCTTCAGAACGAGATTAGCCAAACAAATAAGGTGCTCAATACGATGATCCATGACCTCTACGGGTTGACCGAGGAAGAGATCGCGATTGTAGAAGCATCCTAAAAATTTGTATTTTAAGGGATTCTTAGGTTTAGACGCGCTGTTTTCACCCTATCCCCACCCTTGCGGCTTGTTCAAATCCTTGTTATCCAACCTGAAAGAATAACGCTATGGAAACCTTAAAATCCTTCCCCCTTACCTCCTATACATCCTACGTAGTAGGCCTTACCCTATTGTTACTGACGGGCTGCGGGCAGGAAAGCGAGCAACAGGCCGCAGGAGCCGAAGTTACAGGCCCGAGCATCGAAAGGGATTTGGCCGATATCAAAAAAGAAGGCACCCTCCGCGCCTTGACCGTGTATAGCGGAACCACCTATTTTCTGTACCGGGGACTTCCCATGGGCTATGAGTTTGAAATGCTGGAGCGGTTTGCTGACTATCTTGACGTGGAACTCGAGCTGGTGGTGGCCAAAGACGTGAACAAACTGATCGCCATGCTCAACCGCGGCGAGGGCGACATTCTTGCCCACGGAATGGCCATCACCTCCAACCGGAAACAAAAGATATCATTTACCGACTATCTCTATTTGACCAAACAGGTGCTGATACAGAAAAAGCCGGACAATTGGCGGAGCATCCGTTGGAACGTTCTGGAGGATTCCCTGATCCAGAACGCTATCGGCCTTTTGGGGGATACGGTCTCGGTTCGAAAAAATTCATCCTATAGGGAACGTATCGCCAATCTTTCCGAAGAGCTCGGGGATACTATCCATGTTAAGGAACTTTCGGGAGAAATGGCGACCGATGAAATCATCAAGAAGGTGGTGGAGGGCGAAATCGAATATACCATCGCAGATGACAATATCGCGGGTATCATGGCCTCCTACTACCCCATTCTCGATATTGATGTTCCCGTCAGTTTCTCGCAACGGATCGCCTGGGGTACGCGCAAAAACTCCCCCGACCTGTTGCAAGCGACCAACGCCTGGATAAAGAACTTCAAAAAAGAAGTGGACTACAACGTCATTTTCAACAAGTATTTCAAGAACACAAAAGACTTTAGAAGGCGGGTCAAGAGCGAATTTTACAGTCTGAACACTCAGGAGATAAGTCCCTATGACGAATTGATAAAGGCCCATTCCGCCCCGCTGGGCTGGGATTGGAGACTGGTAGCCTCCCTGATCTACCAAGAATCGCGGTTCGACCCGAAAAACAGCTCCTGGGCAAGTGCCGAGGGCCTGATGCAACTGATGCCCGCCACGGCCAAGGAACTCGGCGTGACCAATCGAATGGACCCCGAAGAGAACATTCGGGGAGGCATCCGCCATTTAAAAGAATTGAACGAGAAGTTTGAAAATGTACAAGACTCGATTCAACGAATCAAATTAACTATGGCCTCCTACAACTGTGGCTACTATCACGTCAGGGATGCACAGAAGCTGGCTGAAAAAAGAAATCTAAACCCGTTAGTTTGGGACGACCATGTGGAGAATATAATCCTAAAACTAAGTAGTCCCGAATATTATAATGACCCCGTTGTAAAATATGGCTACGTACGCGGGATCGAACCCTACAACTACGTGAAACAGATTTTTGAGCGCTATCGACACTATACACAGTTTATTGAGCGGTAGCGGGATGTTATGGAAATCGTACCCTAAAAACTGAAAAAACGCAACGATCATTCTAAACTGGTCAATGGCATTTACGATACGAAGGGTCCGCCCCTCCCCCCATTGAAAGTTGACGGGTTCAAAATATTCCTGAACGTTCGCATACCGGAACCGGAGAAACTATATCGTACACCACCCCAGGTATGGGCTACTAGCACGTGATTGTGCAGAAAAATGTAGGAAACCAAGAGGATGAAAAAAAATTCGGACTTCTGGCGGCGCTCCGTACGGGATTTTCGATATTCTCCGTAAGTAGCCTGTTATTCCGCAAAAAAAAACAGGCCCCACAAAAGGAACCTGTTGTCATTTAAACAATAGGGATAACTTTCTTAATTGGCCACTTCTGCGGAAGTTTCTACTTTATCGATTGCCGTAATAGTACCTCCTTGTACTTCAAGGCCCTGGGTAGCGGCCGCACTTGCCACGTCAATGTTATAGATATAGCTCCCGGTTTGAGTGGTAACCCCCACGTAGGCAGCCGCTCCGTCTTCCGTCACAAGGTTGTTCCGTGCGGTCACCTTAACGATGTTCGCCTCGTCGGGCATACCCGTTACCCAGGTAATCGATTTGGCATATACATCGATGATGGCATATTTGGGTCCGGTTCCGTATTCGCTGCCAGGCTCAGCCTTCTTGGATACTTCGGCCATATTCGTCAAAAATTTACCGTTGCCCAAATACATCTGCGTAGTCACATAATATCCATTGGACGCTTCTTCTACATTGAAGTAATAACTATCGTCGAACTCGGTCGTACCGCTTTTAATACGTGTAATGGCAGATGGCAAGGTAGTCGCCAGCTCATTGTTATTTTTGGCGATACCGGAAGAAAATGCATAGGCATCCCCTTTCTCATCCACCGAGAGCCCGTTTATAAAGTAACGTCCAATAGAGCTTGTACGGTCATCATTGATGACTTTTTCCAAGGTCATATCGGGATAGGAGTATACCGCTATATTGGCCTCGTTGGGGTATGCTGTACCAAACGAGTCGTCACAACAGGCCTTTATGGTAAAGTAGGGAAGAAAAACCTTATTCTCCACTTGCGTAATCCATGAAAAGAAGGCGATCTCGCCATTCTCCTTATCGGCCAGTTCTTGGGTATTGATTTGCCCCTCATCTACGAAGGTAGACGTTTCGGTATCTAAACGGTACCAGGAGGCAATGGGCGAGTCGCTGTTTCTGGAAATCTTTATCAGCAATAAATCGTCATTTACCGGAGCAAAGGCCTGAACGGTCTCCGATTGAAAATCCGAAAGCTTCTCCAACGCGCCATCTGCGTTCAGTTCATAGGTGGTTACGGCACCAGGGTTGCCCTGGCCGTACAACAGGCTGAAAAATTTACCGTTGTTCTGAACGTAGTACCGGTAGGTGCCATCTTGTTCGATACCGTTGCCTTCGGTCGAAATAACGCCTTGGTCGAGATTATCAACGGTCAGAATATAGTCCGCTACGCCCTCGGAAGCCGTAGGGGTTGCCGTTACCAGATACTTGGCGACTATCTCGTTAGGGTCGGGGTTTTCTCCCCCGGGGTTCACCGGGGTCTCTGTGGGGGTATCATCGCTACTGCACGACATGAATAATAGGGCAGTAGTCGCTATTGCACTTAAATAAAAACGCGTTCTTTTCATTTTAATCTGCCTTAAATATTAAAAAATGGTGTAATTGATTTTTCCGAAAAAACTTCTTCCGGGTTTCTGTAAACTAAAGTTGTCGTATAAAAGGCTATCGGCAAGGTTTCTGCATTCCAGCGTAAACCGTAGCTTGTCGCTAAAGCCATACGTCAGGGTAACATCATGCGAAATTTGTTCGGGTACATCCAATTTATCACTCCCTAGACTGGGCCAGTAGAGGTAGAACGCATGTACGTATAAGAGGTTGTACCCCAAGCTCAGCGTATGGCCTTTTCCCCAAAGGTTTGAGAAGTTATAGCTGGCATCGGCATTTCCGTAGAGATAGGGCACGTTGGGTATGCGGTCGCGATACACCACGCTCTCTACGGTCTGGCCCTCGATAAATTGGGTATTGTTCCTCAGGTTCTCATAGGTGAAATTCGCCCCGGCCGTTATTTTGTTGCCGAATTGGTAGCGTATCTCGGCCTCGACCCCCAAGTTCGTAACATTACCAAGGTTATCGTTGACCTGCATGGCCTGGTTGTTATCGAGTCTTGGGCGGATAAAGTCCTTTGCGTCGCGATAGAATGCGCTGGCATTGAAATTAAGCTGATGGAGATTTTTAAGGGATACCCAATAGCTGGCTCCCAAATTATAGTTCTTGCTACTTTCGGGCTTCAAGTCTATATTGCCCGTCAGATTGATCTGGTCTCCGTATAGCTCATTGGCTTCCGGAAGGCGGTAACTATTTTCGAAGGATCCCTTTACTTGGAAGTTATCATTAAGAAAATAAGTGGCCGCCATGCCGTATCCCAAGTTGTTAAACGCGTTTACACTGTTCACATAGGCAATATCCCCGTAATTTCCGGTGGGATTGTAGGATTGGGCAAACTTGTTCTGTTGAAAATAGTGTTTGGCAAAGACCGATGCATTGAAATTCTCGGAGGTATAGGTATACCCGAGACCCGCTACGTTTTTCAAGGTCTTTCGGGGCTGTTCGTAAAGGTCGTTCTCGGGATTCAGCTCGTCGGAACCCTCGCGGTCAAATGAATTTAGGGTACTGCTTAAGGCCAGGGCATGTTTTTTGTTGATCTGATAATTGAAATTGGCGATACCGATACCCGTATTGTTCCGGTATTTGTAAAGGGAGTAGGAACGTTCCCCACCGGGACCTTTATATTCCTTAAACTGTCCAAACCAATTGTAACGGCGGTTAAGGGTATCGATATTCTGCTCTTGGCCAAAATTGTAGTTGCCGTTGAGCTGTGCCCTTAAGCCCTTGACCAAAAAATCTTCTTTTGTGTATTTGATGCTGGGCATTAAGATCGTCCCTTTTCTGTGCCAGCCACCAAAAACGCTGACCATGCGTGCGCCAGTCTGAATTTCGCGATAGTTCTGCCCCAAGGTCATGCCAAAAAGCAGCTCATCGGCGTAAGGCTTATTGACCACCCCGACGTTGGCGATCAGGGTCTCGTTGTGATAATTATCGTGAAAACGTTCTACGGTCCGGTCCGGAAAATAAGCGCCTGTATCGATATCGGCCACATCTACCAAAACATCGTAGTTATTGTCTGAATAGTTCTGAAAAGCATTCAGTTGCAGTATAAAACCGGATTTGCCCACATAAACCGCATTGACGGTACTGCGATGGGTATTGAACGATCCGTAGGAATAGGAAAGGTCAAGATGGCTCTTCGCATACGTATTGGTCACGATATTGACGGCCCCGCCCAAGGCATCGGAACCTGGGCCTACGGGCACTACCCCCTTGTAAACCTCTATGCGTTCGGAGAGGTTCACGGGAATGTTATTGAGCTGAAAGGCGGAACCGAAATTATCCATAGGAACGCCATCGATAAAGAAACGGACCTGCCTGCCCCTAAATCCGTTAATGGAAAAATTCATCTGCGAACCCACGCCCCCACTTTCCCTGACCCTGACCCCAGAGACCCGATCTAGGGCGTGACCGATATCCAAGCTAGTGGTGTGCAGTTTTTTAGTGTCGACCACACCGACGTTAAAGGCTTTATCGCGTACTTGTTGTACGGTACTCTTTCCGGTAACGGTGACCTCGTTCAGGGTCACGCTATCCTCTTCCATGGAAACGTCGGTCGTATAAGATTTTCCTAGTTCCAAGGTCAGCTTTTGAAGTCCCTTTTTGTATCCCATATAAGAGACTTCCAAAATATATTCCCCTGCGAACTGCCCGGTGATTTCAAAAGAACCGTCGGTCTCGGTCACTACTCCGATATCGGTATGCCGCAATAGCACGGTCGCCCCGAAAACCGGCCTCCCCCCCTGTTCGGAAACTGTACCCGAGATTTTAGTTGTAGTTGCCTGGCCCAATATGTTTTGAGGAAGCGCTAAAAACAGGAGTACACCTAACGGAGCTAAAAACTTTTTCATTGACATCACTTTCATTATCGTGACTATGTGTAGTTGGAAACTATATCGTGTTCGCCACAAATAGTAAAACATCGACAATACTATTATTTTTAATTAATCTTAATTAATATAGGATGCAAAAATACCCATGAAGTAAAAAGGGCTTGTACGCGAAACGGAAAATAATCTACGTGAAACGGATTTTAGAGGGGTACCCCGGCTTCCACTTGCTTTTTAGGTCGAAGTGGTTTCTTTTTCTGAAGCGTAGTCCCCTCTTTATTTTTCGCATTCGCTTTCAATTTGAGCAAAATAGCAAAGGCGGTAAGTGAAAGAACAATCCAAAATACGTCCACCACAAAAATTTGACTATATCCCTTTGACCATGAAATCCAAGGCCAATTTCCTGTAACGATACCGTTGGATATGGGTACAAAAAATCCCAAAATCCCTCCTAAAAAGAGGTTCGTCATATTGGTGAAACGATTGTTTCTTTTAAAAATGAAGAAAACCGAAAACACCAGCCACCCCCAAAAGAAGACCTGATACAAAAACGTCTTTGGTGAGGTTTCGACCGTATCGGCAAATAGTTTTACGGCGATAAAAGCGATAGCCGTGATGGGATACAGGCTCAAGCAAACCGCTAAATATACATGCACCAGCCATTCGTTGAACCGTTGTTTTGATCGGGACACCGTTTTGTTCTTTCGGGCCACCAACCAGATCAACACCCCGGAGAGAATGACAAAGCAGGTGACAAAACCCAGCACGAGATAGATCAATTTCATACCGTAGCCTCCAAAGTCGCCATAATGCAGCCTGCGCATCGTATCACTTGCGCCCTCAACGTACCCGGTCTTTTGATACGGATTTTTTTCATCGGCCAACATCCCATCGCTTGCCCGAAAGGTCAGGTGTCCCGTACCCAAAAGTTTATCGGAATACCGGGGCGAACCCGATACCTTTACGTGCATACCCGTATCGCCGTAATTAAAAATTTGAAGCTGGTTCAGGGCTACATCCGGATATTTTTTTAAGGTACTGTCAATAAATTGACCGATAGGTACCGTTCTTTCCAGCTTATCGGCCTCAAAGGGGTAATCATCAACAGCCTCGTACCGCATGGCCTTCTGCAGCTTTTCAGCATCCCCATCATAGACTAGGGCCTCAACGGGCGGCAACATGAACATATACCCGATCATAAGATAACATCCGGTCAGGGCGAACATAAATTGGTAGGGCAGACCAATCATGCCCAAGGCCACATGCGCATCTGTCCAAATGGTCTTCCACTTGGCCCCGGGCCGAAATACGTAGAAGCTTTGGATGATTTTTTTCCAATGTACCACGACTCCCGTTATCACGGAAAACAGGAAGAAAAAGGCCACCAACCCGGACAAAAAATAGCCGGAACGTCCAAAAAAGTTTAACTGGGCGAAAAAATGAAGCCGATAAAAGAACTCGCCCAAGGAATAGTTTGCGGTGTAATCCCTCTTTTCAAAGGTATCCATGTCCATATAAAAGAAATTCTCCCGACGACCTTGTTCCGGGGGAGCCTTCATGGTGGTATCTTTTGATGCTGTCATGGAGGAGGCCATCCTCCGTTCAAAATAACGGTTCGAAAAAGAGATGTCGCGGCCGTAGAGGTCACGGTCTTCGGAAAGAACATGTAGTGCCTTGTCAAAATCGACGGTACGGAAGTAATCGGCTGATATGGGCTCGTTACGCTCCCAGGCACTGATCTCATCGCGCAAAAAGGAAATGGAACCCGTAAAAAAAATCACGTACAGGGCGGCGCTGATAATAATACCACTGATGGTATGGGTATGAAAAACGATATTATAGACTCTTTTGCCCATATTCTGTATCTTATTAAATAGCTCCGATTATATAAAGGATCCCTAACATACCTGCCGTTACCAAGAGATAGACGCCCCAAGTTATCCATACGTTTTTTGATAAAAACGCCAGAATCATCAGGATTGCCCAAAGTGCAAACCCGGCAAATTGCAGCGTTATTATGGCACTGGCGGTCGACCACCATTTAATCAACAGCATGTGTAAAGCTTGGGTGACCATATAGCCGCCCACAAAGCCCGCCGATATTTTTGCAAAACGCAGCGCAGGAGATTGGGTAAGGTATTTTTTATTTGCGGGCATCTTAAGTTAGGTTAAGCTCGATGAGCAATGCAATTACGACCAACAGTATCAATCCTTTTAAGGAGAAAAAATGCAGCGGGGAAACCAAAACCGTCAAACTGCCCAGCAGCATCAATATCACCAGAAAGGAAAATATACCCGAGCCTAATCCAAGGGCAACTACGGCTAAAGCAAGTCCGGCAACTAGGAAAGCGATTCCGGTGCCAATGGAAATCTTCGGATTTTTCTTGGCCCAATCACGAATTTTACCGTTGGCCGGCTTTGCTCTTTTTGAGGTGTTATAAGAGAGAAAAAAACCTATAAAGGTCAAACCTACAGTTAGTGTAATCATATCGGTAGAACTTACTTTCGACTTTATTCAGCTTCCACCAATAGAGTGATTACCCTAATTATTTCCGTAAATTCTTGACCGGATACCTCCTCTTTCTTAAACCCTTCAAAAACATAATTACCAGACCATTCGGCGTCAACGGTCGCCATTCCCTTTTCATTGGTCACAAGGGTTTTTCGCCATCCGTTGGGGGCAATGACCGAAATCTCATTATCCGGAACAGGGTGTTCGCCCTCCATAAGTTGAATAGAAATGTCTGCTTTTTTATTATCGGCGACATTGGGTACCTGTAGAAGAAAAAGTCCGTTTTCTTTGCTGATGGCATCAGTCCCATCAAAGTCGGTAGATACACCAACATTTACGGAGGCGGAGGCATTGAACTGATATTGGCTTTCGCCGGCCAGTTGGGCCACGTTGTGGTTGATAACCAATCTATAGATGCCCGAGGTTTTAGGCACGAAAGAAGATACAAATTGATTTTTTCCCTCTTGCAGCCTTAGCTTTTCCCGCTGTCCGTCGGGCGATATCAACCATAGCGTAAAATTTGCCGTGTCGGACCACCAATCGGCGATTACCTCATGCTCATCATTGGGCTCGGCATAGTAAATAATGACATCGTGAGACCTGCCCTCCTTCCCTTCACCTTTGGTCTGTATCCAAAGCGCGTGGGCCGAAAGATTTTGACCCACAAGGCCAAAAAAAACAAAGAATATTAACGGTTTTAGTAAGTTCATAATTTATCGGATATTTATTTAGAATTAATATGAATTAAGCGCGAATATACCACTGTGATTGGATGTAGAGCTACGCCAAACGGAGAAGTTTGTACGCGAAACGGAGTTTTCGATTTGTCGTTTTTGCAAGCTATTTTTATTTAGACCAAGTATATATAATAGTTTATATTTGTCGCAAGGAAAGCAATTATGAAGAATTTCGGGCAGTTGGGTAGCATGGAAACCGAACATACCACACCACGGATTTCGCTCACGCTGGGAAAGATTACCGAGAGTCATTTTAATCAAGGTAAACGACTAAAGCAGTGTGACGCATCCGGGACCTATGATCTAAAGACCAAAATTGATTCTAATGGAATTCAAATAGTTTTTAAGGAAATTCTTTTTGATTTTTTTAAAGTAGCGGTAGGCACTTTCAACGCCACCAAGACCGTTCAGCTCGATTACACTTTTATCGGTGAGACGGTACAAATGGTGTTTCTTCCCAAAGGAAACGCTACAATGTTCACGTTAGACAGAAAGTACCATTTCAAAAGTAACGAATGCAATATTTTCTTTGGAACCGATGCGGAAGGCACGTTAATTCTGGAAAAGGGTGAAAACAGCTTTTTTCTAGTCGACATTCAAAAAGACTTTTTCATCAAAAACTTTCCGAGGTACAAAAATTTTGAGGACTTCAGGAAACAGATCCAGAACGACCAAGCGGGTTTTGTTAGAAATGAAAACATGTCGATTACCCCCGAAATGCTGCTGTTGATCAACGCCGTACGTCATTGTCGTTGTAATGATCATTTTCGAAAAATACACATGCATGCTAAAGTTATGGAGCTGTTATTAGTGCAGCTTGACCTCTTTAAAGTAAATGTAGAGCGCACCGAGCAGGTAAGTCCCTGTAATATGACGAAGATGCAGATCGCCCGAAATTACCTTTCGGAAAATTTCAGGGACCCGATGACCTTGTCCGAACTATCCAAAAAAATAGGTACCAACGAATTTTTGCTGAAACGGGATTTTAAGTCCTTGTTCGGTACCACCGTCTTTGGATACGTAGCCGACATACGGATGAAGAAGGCCAAAACATTGCTTTTGCAAGGTGAATTTTCCATAGGTCAAATTTCCGACGAAGTCGGCTATAAAAATCCCCAACACTTTTCAACGGCTTTTAAACGAAAATTCGGGATGCCGCCTAGCGCTATTAAAAGCAGTCATAAAAATTGAAGATTTACCAAGGAAGCCAAGCGCCTGCCGCAACTTGTTCAAAATTCCGAAGGTTTTGCCCAAAACATACTTTTACGGGTTTTTTGGGTATATTCGACCCGCTAGTCCGGTACGGCAATGTGGAGAATATAATCCTAAAACTAAGTAGTCCCGAAGCCTATAACGACCCCGTCGTTAAATACGGCCATGTTCGCCGGATCGAGCCTTACAACTACGTAAAGCAGATTTTTGAGCGCCACCGGCACTATACCCAGTTTATCGAGCGGAAGTGGAATGCTATGGAACTCGTACCAAAAGAAATGATTCAACTTCATGACGCGGAAGGCCGTATTCTCTACGAATTGGAAAAATCCCCCTTGTTCCCAGATTACAGGGCGGTGCTCAACGACGCTTTGGCGACAGGGGTGCGGTTGGACGGCCTTCAGGTAATCTCCCAAAACCTCGATGGGCTGTTATGGAAAGGAATAATGGCCTCGAACCTAAGCTTCACGGACTGCTCGTTACGGAAAAGCCGCTTTGGGGCTTGCGATTTTGAAAACTTCTCGTTCTCCTCCTGCACCTGTACCGGTGTTAAGTTCCGCAACACCAAGGTCGGTGGTCTGAGCTGTTTCGATTCCGATCTCGACCGGGCAAGTTTTGGGAACATCCGGATTCCCAACGGCTATTTTACCGGATGCTCCCTAGAATACGCCCGATTCACGGACTCCGACTTGTCCCGCACCGGATGCCACACCACCATACTTTGTGGGGCCCTTTTTGAACACTGCACGTTGGACAGTTGCTCGTTCGTGTATGGATATCCTAAAAAAGAGTGGCTGACCGAACTGACCCTGGATGACTGTTCTTTAAAAGGGACAACTATGGCTTTTACGAACGACATCTCCATGATCAACTTTTGTGACTGTAAGGTACGGGACATCTAATTCGGGACAGCCTTCGATTTTGTGGAAGTAAGCAACACGTATAGCAAGGTGCTTTACTGCGTCCAAACGGACACCCTATGGTGGCGTCCCGCATCCGAACTAAAGAAATCACCCATCTTCCGCTTCACCCTTAACCAATTTGAAAGCGAGATAAACAACGATTTTCCCAAGACCGAAATACCCTTGCACCAAGAAGTACCTCTAGCCGAAGAGCTTTTGGGGGTACATCAGTACTTGCGAGGGCATAAAACTTCGTAATAACGTATGACACTCCCAAAAATATATCATTTTTAACATTTGTTTGTTAAATTCATAGTAAAATCCCAAAAAATCTTAATACTATTGTAAAATTATTAATTATTGTCAGGTAAACCGAATCCCATAAAATTGAGTAGTTAGATTCCCATCAAAAAGTGGAACAAGCTGACCGATACATACGGAGTAACACATGCTAACACTATCAACCATCCAATCCATGAAAAATAACCGTACCCTTAAACAAGGCACATTTCTATTATTTTCGGCCCTTGTAGGTTTTACCAGCTATAGTGGACAGGCCAACAGTAAGGAGAAAATTGCATCGATGGATGGGCCTTCGACATCATTTATCCGTGAATCCGAGCCCGTTGCAAGCGAGAACGCCGTAGAAGGAATAAATCAGGAAACTACTGTCACCGGCACGGTAAGCGATATGGCGGGAATCCCGCTACTCGGGGCCACAGTTCAAGTAGAAGGCTCGAACATAGGTACGGTTACCGATTTTGATGGTAATTATACGCTCGATGTCCCCGAATCTGCTTCGACCTTGATCTTTTCCTATATCGGATATGTTCAGAAAAGTGTGGAAATTTCGGGTCAATCCGTTATAAACGTGCAGCTTGAGGAAGACATGAACACTCTCGACGAGGTAGTGGTCACCGCTTTGGGCATCGAACGGAACAAAAAATCCTTGTCTTATGCCATTTCGGAAGTTGATGGAGATCGACTTGCAGATAAGGCCGAACCCGACGTTCTAAAGGCATTGAGCGGTAAGGTCGCCGGGGTGAACATTACCAGTTCCGGTGGTGCTGCGGGCTCTTCCACTAACATTATCATTAGAGGTAACAATTCGGCCACGGGAAACAATCAGCCTTTATTTGTAGTCGATGGGATTCCTTTTGACAACTCTACCGTCAATTCCTCCGATCCGGCCGATACCGGTTCTACGTACTCCAACCGGGCACTGGATCTCGATCCGAACGATATTGCCAGTATGACCGTGCTCAAGGGAGGGGCCGCAGCCGCCCTGTACGGATCTAGGGCATCGAACGGGGTCATTATCATAACCACGCACTCGGGCAGCCAATCTAGAAAAGGGCTTGAGGTACAACTATCGAACACCACGGGGCTAGAAACGATTGCAAAGCTTCCCGATTATCAAAACAAATACGGCCAAGGTAATTTTATCGACGGTCAATACACCTTTAGTCCCGTTGCCACGGAATCTTGGGGCCCGGCATTCGACAGTCCGAACCTAGCGGGTAACGGCGGACTTTTTCGGGAAGACGGTATCATCAAATACGTAAACCATGTCGGGGACAGGGTGCCTTACAAAGCCTTTCCGGATAACGTTAAGGACTTCTTCAGAACCGGCGCCCAGCGCGAAACTTCCTTACGCATCCAGGGCGGGGACGGCATTAATGCCTTCGCGGTAACCGCAAGTAACGTTGACAATGAAGGTTTTATTCCGTTCACGGGACTGAAAAGAACTTCCGTGAAGGTTTCAGGAAGTACCAATCTCGAAAACGGACTTAAATTAAAGGCTTCCGCAACCTATGTCAACACCCACCAAGACGGAATATTATCAGGTGGACACAACACCCTTTCGACAATCAACAGGCAGACCTTATTTATTCCAAGAGGCTACGACCTGACCGGCTTCCCCTATATCGTCGAACCATCGGGCGAACAACTAAAATATTCTTTTTGGGACAACCCCAGATGGCTGGCCCAAGAGGGGCCCTATGATAGTGATGTTGACCGGGTTTATGGCTTTGTGTCCGCAGATTATAAACTGAAAGATTGGTTGAACGTCTCCTATAAACTCGGAACGAATGCCTACACCGATCGACGCACGCAAATTGTACCTAGAGGAAGCTGGGACGACGTCGGAAATATTATCAATACCAATATTGCCTTCAACGAGCTATCGTCCAATCTGATATTCACGGGCTCAAAGAATATTACCGAAGATCTGAATTTAAGGGTGGTTCTGGGGCATAACTATAATCAAAGAAAGACTGATTATCAGAATTTTGTAGGCACCGGGGTCATTAAGAGAGGTATTTCAAGAATCACAAATACCGAATCGGTCGTCGCAGATGAGTCCCGGTTCACCAATAGAAGAATCGTCGGTCTTTTCAGCGATATTGTATTGTCGTACAAAGACTACTTGTTCCTGAACCTCACCGGAAGGAACGATTGGTCGTCCACATTGCCTCAAGGCAAAAGAAGCTTTTTCTACCCTTCGATATCGACCACCTTTAACTTTACCGACGCCATGGGCCTTGAATCGAACATGTTATCCTTTGGCAAACTCCGTCTGGCCTACACGAAAATAGGTAACGATGCGGATCCCTACCTGTTATCAACGGTCAATGTAATCAACGGTGGTGGCTCGGGTCGCGACTTCCCGTTTACTGGAATTTCGGGAACGGAAATAGGAGACAACCTTGGCAATGAGAACCTGAAACCCGAGTTTACAACGGAGTACGAAGTCGGTCTAGAGCTCAATCTTTTTGAGAATCTCGTAAATCTTGATTTAGCCTATTATTCGAAGCGAACGGAAGACCAGATTTTTAGCGTCAATATTCCTGCGGCCACCGGATATACTACAAAAACACTGAACGCTGGTGAAATTTCCAATAAAGGTCTTGAAATCGGTCTGGATTTTAATCCCATTCAGAACCCGGAAGGTCTCAACTGGAACCTCTATGGCACCTTTGCCAAAAATGTTAGCAAGGTAGAGCGGTTGATAGACGGGTTGACTCAGATAAATCCGGGATACCGACAGGCAGCATATGGAAATATACTGCGGGTAGGTGAACCATACGGGGTTTTGGAAGGTGAAGTGCAAAACAGGGACGATCAAGGCAATCTTTTGATCAATGCCATCAGCGGTCTGCCCACCAAAGCGGCCGAACAGGGTATTGTCGGGGATCCCAATCCTGATTTTACGGTCGGAATCACCAACACTCTTTCTTATAAAGGATTTCGACTCGGATTTTTATTGGATTGGCAGCAGGGCGGCGACGTACTATCCCTATCCAATGGCTACCTCCGGGGACTAGGACTGACCAAAGAGACCGCAGTGGATCGGGAAAGAACCTATATTTTGCCCGGATATCTTGCCGACCCCCTCGATCCAAGCCAACCGATGTTGGATGACGACGGCAACAAAATACCCAATAACATCCAAATTTCCCCACAGAATTACTGGAGCGGAGCGACCAATGGAACCCAAAGAAACCAATATCGCTTTAGCGCCGAATCCTTGGTGTTTGACGCCACAGTATTTCGTTTAAGGGAACTGAGCTTGGGATATACCGTACCGAGAAAACTATTAAAAGATTTACCTTTCGGCAGTCTCAGCCTAACGCTTTTAGGACGGAACCTATGGTTTAAGGCGCCCAACTTTCCGCACTTGGATCCCGAATCCTCCACTTACGGGGCCGGTAACGCGCAAGGAGTCGAACAATACGCCCCGCCCAACGTGAAGAACATGGCCCTGAACCTCAAACTCTCATTCTAAACAGCCCGACTATGAAAGCCAGCCTATTTAATAAAAACCTTTTGACGGCGGTCATCTTGTTTTCACTCACCGCTTGTGATCTGGATATTAACGAAGATCCGAACAATCCGACCAATGCCACGGTAAGTGAATTGCTTCCCCACGGACAAGTTTCGGTAATTCAACCCTTCGCTAGTTTAGTGAACGCGATTACCTCGAGTGCCGTACAGACCAGGGTCAGCACTCGGTACGATAATTATACGGTAAGTCGTACCACAATCGATGGTATATGGAATAACAATCTTTATAGCGGGGGTCTAAAAGATTTAGAGACAACGATCGTTCAAGGTACCGAGAATGAACAGTGGCATTATGTGGGCATCGCCAAACTCATGAAGGCTTATACCTTCAGCCTAATGGTCGATCTTTGGAACGACATTCCTTATTCCGAAGCTTTCAATCCCGATTTTGATGATCCCGCGTACGATTCGGGAAGTGCCGTATATACGAACCTTGAGGCACTAATCGTCGAGGCTATGGCCGACCTTGATAAGGCTTCCGAACGGTCCCCGGCAAACGATGACTTGATATATGGTGGCGATTTGAACAAATGGAAACGCATGGGCAATACCTTGCTTTTGAAGATGTACAATCAAACAAGATTGGTCGATGACAACGTAGGTGGAAAGATAGAAGCTTTGATTGCGGATAATAACTTGATTCAATCAAGTGATGATGATTTTCAACTCGTTTATGGTAACACGGCTTCACCCGAAAACAGAATGCAGCTTTTTGTCGAAGATTATGTCACTCGTTTAGACAATAGAATTTCCAATTACTTTTATGATGTACTGACGGATGCCAACGATCCCCGAATTCCCTACTACTTGTATAATCAAAGTAACACGTTTGTAGGTAGGGACGCCGGCAATCCAAGCGGCCTTTCCACTTTTGAAGACCAGGATACCCGAACCTTCCACGGGGCCTACCCCGCTGGCGGAAAGTACGATGATGGCTCGGCAACGGTTACCACCGGGGACTCGGGACTTAAAGGGGCTGCTACTTACAGGATGATGACTTACGCCATGCGGCTCTTTATTGAGGCCGAAGCCGCCCTGACCCTGGATATCACCGCTTCGGCAAGCGTTGTGGAACTTCTGGAACAAGGCATCCGGGAATCCATGGAAAAAGTAAATGAGCTCGGAGTGGGGCCGGGTATCTCCGAAAGCCAGATCGATCAGTATGTGGCCGAACGTCTAGATGTATTCAATGCTGCCGATGGTGCCGGTAAATTGGAAGTGGTCATGATGGAAAAATACAAGCACCTTTTTGGTAATGGCATGGAGCAGTACAACGACTGGCGACGAACCGGTTTTCCTAATGATCTGACCTTGGTGGTTCAAACAAGTTTGGTGCTCAACCGATTCCCCTACCCCTCAAGTGCTACTCCACCTACCCTACCCAACAACAACGAACTCGTTTTCTGGGATAAATAAATTTAACATAAGACAATGAAACATATCGCAAATTATATTATCGCATGTAGCTGTAGTCTACTAATTGTGTCTTGCAATAACGACGAAAATGACATCGTTCCCGATTTTTTGGACGGGACCGAATACGGAGTGCTATTGGATGTGATAGTTACCAGTGACAAAGAGATTGCCATAGCTGACCTGGATGACTATTCCTTGGACTTTATAGTAGAAGTTGAGGGCGATAAGCGGCCAGTTCAGTCCATTGCCATCAATAAAGTCTATATTGATGCCGAAGCTAATGAGTCTCCCGAAGTACCGCAGCAAAGTCTTACCGAGTTTCCGAAAACCCTGTCCCTGACATCAGCGGATATGGTTGAAGGATTTTCGGGACTTTCAACCGAAGATTTAAGGGCAGGCGATTCCTTTAACATCAATTTCGTTATCACCTACGAAGATGGTGCCGTAATCGACAAGTTCGACAGCAGCATGAGAACCAACTTTGCCGTACTCATAACCGAATAGGATGAAGACCTTTGGAATCTATATCTTGATCATTGCCCTGTTAATCTTTTCCGGATGTACCGATACGGGGGACGAAAAATACGTAATCGAGACGGAGCTCGGTGATATCATGTTTGAAGTTTATCCCGAGAAAGCTCCCATTACTGTCGGGAATTTTAAGAAGTACGTCGAACAGGCCAATTTCGATGGCGCCTATTTCTATCGGGTAGTAAGAATGGACAATCAACCTGTCAACCCGGTAAAAATAGAAGTGATACAGGGCGATTTTACCGGGGCGGACCATCGATTTCCAATTATTGAACATGAGACCACCGAAGTAACAGGGCTGACCCATAAAGACGGCACCGTTTCGATGGGCAGGTTTGAAGTAGGTACCACCCAGGCGGAGTTTTTTATCTGTATTAACGACCAACCGGAGTTGGACTACAACGGAAAGAGAAATCCTGATGGACAGGGCTTCGCCGCCTTCGGCCAGGTTTTAGAGGGGATGGATGTGGTGAAAGAAATTCAATCCGGTGAAACCGATAAGCAAAGCTTAAAGAAAAAAATCAAGATCAGCAGCATCAGCAAGTTAAAATAGATTCCCATGAACCACGCCTATAAATTGACCCTTTTACTATTTTCAATAGTTACTGCAGTTGTTTATTTCAACCTCGATAGCGAGCCTGCGCTTGTCACAATACCCCTTACTCAAGATAGCAATGCTAATAATTATATCATCAAGACCGAACTAGGCGATATTGTTTTTGAGGTGTACCCGAAAAAAGCGCCCTTAACTGTTGAGAACTTCTTGAAATACGTGGACATGGCCGATTTTGAGGAGGCCAACTTTTATCGCGTGGTACGAATGGACAACCAGCCCCAAGATTCCATTCGGATCGAGGTCATTCAAGGAAATTTCACTTCGAATGAAAACAGCTTGGGCAATATCGAACATGAAACGACCAAAGAAACAGGGATTCTGCATGAGGATGGGACAATATCTATGGCCAGGATGGATCCGGGATCGGCATCGGTAGCATTTTTTATTTGTATTAATAATCAACCGCAACTCGATTACGGAGGAAAGCGCAATCCCGACGGTCAAGGTTTTGCCGCCTTCGGTAAAGTCATAAAAGGAATGGATGTAGTCAAGGCCATTCAATTAGGGGATACAAACGGTCAAAGCCTCCAAAATCCAGTTCAAATTGATGAAATTGTCAAATCACGGCAATAGTTTATGGGTGCGAAGAGATTCTATCAACCCCGTATTTGCTTATTCATTGCTTCCTACTATAATTTTTCAAAAAAAATCGATTTTTTTCAGGAGTTTTTGTTGCCTTCCCTCCTCCTCGGTTCACGACAGCCGCTAAGGGATTCTAAATACTGCTACTGATGTCGGGAGGCCACGATATGAGTCCTTCGAGTATTGCTTGACCCAACATTAGTTGCAAAGTCTCCCCTACTATACAAATGACTGATGAGGTTTTAATATTACGCTTTAGGGTTAAGGTTTAGAGTATTTGGGTTATCTGTTTCGTTTACTTTTCGCCATTTTACGACGGATGTATTAGTAGCCCCTTTATGTTCGCCGTCGTGGTTCATATTATCTTATCGAGTCTAGTGGCCACTTCGGCCATGACCCTTTTCACCTATATTGTCGCCGCCCTTACCCAGAAGGAATTGGGAGAACCCAAGTTTCTGAACCGTCTGATAAGGTCATCCCGGCAATTCGATACGAACACCACGGATAACCATATTGCAGGCTGGGCAATACACTATGCTATTGGCCTAATCTTCGTTGCCCTTATAGTTGTGTTCCAATCCATTACAGGATATCATCTGTCTATCTGGCTCGGAATGGCCTTAGGGGCTATTTTCGGACTGATGGGAGTTATCGGTTGGATCGTGATGTTCAGTACACACCATGACCCGCCCAAGATAGAGTTCACGGTGTTCCTGATTCAGTTGGTCGCGGCCCATATCGTATTCGGATTGACCGTTTCAATCTATTTTACGTCTTTGATCTGAATTAGGAAATATTCAAGAAGGTCTTCGTACATGGTAGAAACTACGCCAATTTCAATCGGTCGATAATTTTTGGATGACTACTTGGTAGCTATACATTTGAGAATATTTAATCACTGCGGTGAAATGGATCAAACATTCTACCATTCGTACTATTTTGCCCCGATATCGGTCTAACTTGCCAAAAATTAAAAATATGGAATTAGTAACGGATAACCCTTATGAGACCGAGGACGGCCGCCGGTATTATGTTGATGCCGATACGGATATGCATATCGGCAGGAACAAGGAACTTCGATCAGAGTTCATGGAATTTGTTCTTCAAGACGGGTATCCCTGTGTAGGAGCACAGGCGGCGGTCAATGGCGATACGTTTTCCATTGGGGATTTTGAATCTATGGACAACCCCAATACGCCTAAGAATTTGGCCTATGGCCTTACCGAATATCTACGGGCCATGAAGGATGCCCCAAGCAATTTCTTGACCTATGTCGCCATTTTTCCTGAATCCGGATTTTCGAACGAGAAAGCCTTTGAAGAAGCACTGTGGGAATTACTGGGCCAGTTGAATACAGAGGATGCGAAACACTCCAATTGGTGCCAACGGTATAGTTCCGATCCCAATAAAAAGGATTTTTCGTTCTGTTTTGGAGGCGAGGGTTTTTTTATCGTGGGCCTACATCCTGGCAGTAGCAGAAAGGCGAGGCGGTTCAAGTATCCGGCCATTGCCTTTAATCTTCAGCTCCAGTTTGACAATCTCAGGGAAAATGGCAGATTTGATCTCATGCGTAATGCCATCCGGGAAAGGGAACTGGCGTTTCAAGGTTCCATAAATCCGATGTTGGCCGATTTTGACGAGGGACTTCAGGCCCCCCAGTACTCCGGCAGAAAGCTAGGGCCGGAATGGAAGTGTCCCTTTATAGCTCAAAAAGAAAAAAAATAACATGACGGACTACGTAATTTCCCCGAGAAGCGGAGTGTCGATTTCATTAAGAGAAGGACAGCATCTGAAGGTATCCTGTATCCAGGATGAGCAGGTTGCGGACCTCGTTGCGTTCAACCCAAATCAGTTGGAAGAAGTGTTGAGTAACGGCAAGACTTTCGATTACGCCGAGACCATACAACTTACGACAGGACATACCCTGTATAGTAACAAGAGCAATCCCATGTTGGACATTATCGAGGATACCTGCAAGACCCACGATTTCTTATTGGCCCCTTGCTGTCCGAAAACTATGAAAATCTTCTATAATATCGAAGAATCGGTGCCTACCTGTCATGGTAATCTGTATGCGGCCCTCAAGGGCAGTGGCGTTAAACAATGGCAAATTCCTACGGCGTTCAATATCTTTATGAACGTGCCCGTACGACCAGATGGAAACTTAAAAGTGCTGCCCCCAACCGCCAAGGCGGGCGATTATATTCTGTTCGAGGCCCGGATGGATCTGCTTATCGGTCTTACCGCGTGCTCGGCCCCTGCATCGAACAATGGTTCGTTCAAACCTATAGGTTATTCTGTTTGGTAGATTTTTGACCATTGTTCGATTATGTTTACTTGTGAGTAGGGTTCCTGACCAATTGTTCCCGAACTGGCTGCGATAAGCAGTTTTCAATCTTACAGCTGCCTAATTTCTTAAAAGGAGAGGGGTTCAATGTGAATCTCGACAGCTCACAAAGCGTTTCAACAAATCGATACAAGTTTCTTAAAATAAGCACTAATTAGGTACAATCTCATAGTGCTTAGAGATAGAAAAATTGCCAAAATTATCTTTACTGGTGACCTCAATACTGTAGACAGAGGACGGAACAAATGGTAGGGCATCTAATGATTCAACGGAAAGGTCGCTAAACTCCGCAAGTAATGTTTCGTTCTCTTTGATTATTATATCATAGGTTAACGTATCGCCATCTTCGTCACAGCCTGTCCAGAATATATTCATGTCAGATGTCATCGCGTCAAATGCTACGGTTATGGCGGCGGCATAGGGTACATAGTTGCCCATGGCTTCTCCGGGTGTTGTAAAGGAAAAAGTGTTGCTTGTAATTTCTGCGTTACCATTTTTGGCGGTTATGGACCAAGAGTATGATTTTCCCCTATCCAATGTTACGGTAGCTTCTAAAGAAGTAAGAATCTTACTGAATATTTCATTTTGGGATTCGAATACGTGAAGTTCATAGCCGTCGGCGAATTCCGAAGAGGTCCACTGAAAAAGAATCGAAACTTTTGAAGGTTCTTCGGAAACAGCCTTGACATCGGCACAGGGCGCTCCGTTTTCCGGCGCTATTCCCTGGACTTTACACGGAGTAATGACAGGGGTTTTTTCGACAACTGAATCCACATTCTTAGGTTTATCACAAGAACTCGACCCTAAAAAAAGCACGACTAAGAGCATTATACTTGCTTTGAACGTTTTTATCATTGCTTAATAATCTTAAATGTTTCCGTATTGCCCCTAGTGGTTATTTTAATGGGATACATTCCCGTTCCGTAAGCTGCTAGGTTCAGAATTTCATTTGTATCGCTTCCTATATCTTTTTCCATAATAATCCGTCCCGCCATATCATAAACCTTTACATGGGTCTTAGATCGAATACCATGAATGAATACCTTGTCTTTTGTGATGATAGGATAAACATATACCGATTCGGAAAGATTGAATACGTCCTCGACTTTGCCTTGGCAATCGGTTATACCTGAGATAGATACGCTGTTGTAATCATGTAGGCCAGTTACTTGTATTTCATGGGGGCCGGTTGAATCAAACTTAAATAGTTCCACTTTTCCATTTACCCTGGCTTTATACTGGTGACTGACGAACTACAAAACTTGGTGGGATGGTCTAGCCGTGTTGGAAAAACCTCGGAAGAAAAAAATTCGATTGCGTTGATTCAAGATGATTCTTTGGCCAATGAGGCATATCTGCTCGATATAACCGACAACCGGATCGCCATAAAAGCCTCTTCCGAACCTGGCTATTTTTATGCCTTCCAGACCCTTCTGCAACTGGCTCCGGCATCGGAAGAAGAAGAATTGCGGTCTGAACTAACTTTCGATCAGCTTAGCATAGCTGATGAGCCCCGGTTTCAATGGCGTGGGGCTATGTTAGATATCTCGCGACATTTCTTTGGTCCTGAAACGATAAAGCAATTGATCGATCAAATGGCCGCGCAAAAAATGAACCGATTGCATTTACATCTGACAGATGACACGGGATGGCGCATAGAAATCAGGGAATATCCCAAACTTATCGAAATTGGATCCCGCGGTGATAGAACGCACCCCGATGGCCCCGCCATGTATCTTACGGAGCAGGATGCCCGGGACATTGCGGCCTATGCCAATGAAAGACAGATTACCATAATACCCGAAGTGGACGTCCCTGGGCATTCAGGTGCCATAGAAAAGGCATATCCAGAATTTAGCGGGGGAAACAATACCCTCAATATTGCCAACGAAGATGCCATAAAAATGATTGAGACCGTCATCCTACGTTTATCAGATCTTTTTAACACCAAATATGTTCATTATGGTAGCGATGAAGTAAGGCATCATAATTGGGAAGGACGACCCGATATGCTTGCCAGAATGAAGGAACTAAAGATTAAAGATCAACACGAATTTGAAGGATGGTTCGACCGTAGAATGGCCGACTTTGTTGTCGAATCGGGGTTAAAGCCCATAACGTAGGACGAAGCAGCCAATTTCGGTGTTAACAAAAATACCATCTTACAATGGTGGCGAGGAGAATATCCTGAAGTTTTAAAAACTGCGGCCGAAAGCGGCTATGATATCATTTTATCTCCCGTGGACTATCTTTATTTGGACTATCCAAGTGATTTAAACGAGGCCGGTGCGAACTGGGAAGGTTTGCACAATGGCCCAAATTCCATGGAAGCATTATACACATGGAACCCGATTCCCGAGACATTCAACGATACCCTGTCCGCCCATATTATGGGTATCGAGGCAGGCGTTTGGACGGAATTCATCGATAATCAAAAACGATTGGAATATATGACCTATCCAAGACTCTCGGCAGTGGCCGAGAAGGGTTGGACCATGGATAAGAACATCGATTGGGAATTATTTCAAGAACGATTGTCCAAACAGTATATCAGATATAAAAGGGACGGCATTAATTATCGAATACCCAATATTGGAATCGAAGAACGCCAAAAGCGCCAACCTGAGGCGTTTGATGGGCCTATAAAGGAATGATTGTCGCCACCTTTAATTCATGAGTCTATATTTCAGGAGGTATAAATGGATAAAAAAATTTCTTTGCCGCAATCTCTGAAGTAACTTAATGAACGTAAATTTTGTGCGTTTTTACCGTCTATCAAATTACAAAGAAAATTTTGGTTTCAACACGCTATATTTTCAAAATTTCAAAAAGTTTTACATTCAAGAACAAATTCTCCACAGCTACTTTTTGAGATTTGAGAATCCCTATTTTTTCCAGTTCCTATAAATACTCGGCTGCGGTTTGGCGTTTGGCAACATCCTTGTCCACTAGAAATTTCACTTTGCAATAAGGTTGCTCAAAAAGCAATTCTATCAATTCTTTGGAATATACTCGAGATGGCAATTGCGCTTTTGCATAAGTAATGGTTTCCCGCATCAAGTCATTGATGGCGTTTATCTTTTTCAAGGTATGAATAGCCGTTTCCTCCACCCCTTTTAACATAAATAGAATCCATCCTTCCCAATCTTGTTTTTCGGTAACTGCCCTGAGTTTTTTATAGTACTGGTTTTTATTCTCGATAATGTATTTGCTCAAATATAAAATTGGCGTATCCAACAAACCCTTCTCTACTAAATACAAGATATTCAAGACCCGTCCGGTCCTTCCATTACCGTCTGGAAAAGGATGTATTGCCTCAAATTGGTAATGCAATACCGCCAATCGAATCAAATCGTCGATATCGTTTTCCGAATGGATAAAATCTTCCAAGTTTTTCAACAAGTCCCTGATAATCGTTTCGCCTTCGGGTGGAGTATATATGATCTTATCTTTACTCGTTATGCGAGTGCCAGTAGTTTTTCGTATACCGGCATTGTTTTCCTGCTGAAAGGATTTTTTATCCCATCGGGCATCCTGTTGCGAAAGAAAATAGCCGGACATTTCGCGGTTGTTAACCAAAAGGTTGGGCGGCCGTTTCCATCGGTATCTATTATCTGGACACCAGGTGCGGCCAAAGAGAGACCGGCTGGGGCATCTCGCATCTCTCTGGGCAAATCAAAATTCCCATTTCCCAAATTACGCAAGTATCGTATCTATTCTTTTGTTTCCAGTAAGTCTGGAAGGCCATTGCCAAAAAGGTCTATAAGCTCGAGATTGGGGTCTGATAGCGATTGTGTCGGTAAATCCCTACCTCAACGGGCGATATGTTTTTCTTGGGTGATCATATTTTAGATTTTTTTGTTAAACTGAGTTGATTTCGGGTGTTTTCCGAATGCTCTGCCATCAAATTAAGGAACGCTCACCTACTTGGGTTGATCTATTCGTTCAAAAAATTGATATAGGAGTCCAAAAAATCAAGCATTTTTTGAAAACCAAGTCAACCCATTGGAGATGGCTTGATAGCAAATCATCCGACAGGTTCGAACCTGTCGGATGATCAGTTTTAAGTTCAATTCAAATGCGGCCTACTTCTTACTGTCCTCCGTCTTAGACATGGGCATGGCATCGATAGGATCTTCGAATGCGATGAACAGGATACAAGGTTCGTCGGATAGGCACGTCGCTTCATGGGGCCGTTCTGCCGGTCCATAAGCATAGTCGCCGGTATTGATTATTTCTGAATCCTGTCCGTCATAGTTTACCCGCATCTTGCCGGACACCAAGACCATACGTTCCGGCGAATTATGCCAGTGTCGCGGTACGGTAGTATTTCCCTGCATCTTAAAAAAGACATCGGTATTAGGTTTTTTAGGATTCCCTTGGAGAACCGCAATTCTACAGTCTTCGGGCATAAACCCAGGACAAGGTCCCCATTTTAATGTACTGTCATCGGTTTCCCAGACGATGGCCTTTTGGTCGGTATCGCTGTTCTGTCCTTGAACGACGTTAAACGCAAGGACTAGGATAAAAGCGAGCATTGTTTTGAACAGATGTTTTAAACGAAATTTGTTTATTGTTTTCATGATAGCGTGTTTTTTAGGTTAATAAATAATTTTCCATACTGTTTTGAGAGAGATCCATAATCTGATCGGATCATCACTGTTAACAAGCGTTTCTCGCTTATTTCTTTCTATAAACAATATAGGGAATCGGATATCGAACGGCTTTTCCCAGCAGTCCTAAAAATTGACTTAGGAGGTCAAAACAGGGTGTTTTTTTATCGAAACGGTCCGTTCCGGATTTCTATGGGAAAAAGATGGATAAAACCTTTAGTTGAGGTCGACGCAGAAAAGAATAATGGCTTGGAAAATTCGTAGCGCACTACCGTTCCTTGTACTGCAGGGGAGAAGTTCCCTGTTTTTTCTTAAAGACCCTTGTAAAATGCGAGGGGCTTTCAAAACCGCATTCAAAGGCCACCTCGTAGATTTTTTGGTCCGTCGTTTCCAAAAGGCGTTCGGCATGTTGCAACCGTTTTTCGGTCAACCATCTACCGGGCGAGGTGCCGTAACGATTCTTGAAATCACGCTTAAAGGTGCTTAGGCTACGGCAGGTCAGTTCGGCAAACTCCTTAAGCGAAAGGTTATGGATGAAATTGGACTCCATGATATACTCGACGGAAGGTTTTTCCCGCTGGGCGACATCCATAAAGTAACTGCCGATTTTGGGGTTGATGGGCAGTGACAAGAGGTTGACCAAAAGTTCCTTGAACTTGATTTCCATCAAATGGGGCGATGGTTTTTCCTCGTTAAAAAAATAAGCGTACAGGGAAGAAAAATAGGTGCTCAACGTTTTGTCGAGTTTTAGGGGGATTACGCTATCGCTCTCCACTCGCTTTTGGCCCAGTGCGATTTTTGGCTTTTCAGCGATAAGATCTTTAATAAAATCATCGGGAATAAAGATCATCAGGGCACAAAACTGCACATCGAAAAATTTATGTATGATATTGGCCCCCTTTTTTACAAAAAGGGCCTCGTTGGCGTGTACCATATAACTGTTCTCAAGGGTGCGCCATTTCTTTTTTCCCTGTATTACATATACGAAGAAATTGAGGTGCGACCACGCCTTGAACACGGACCTCTCTTCCAAACATTTGTATTCGGAGAACAATACGGAGGAGACCTCTATTTTCTTGAATTCGGGTTGGCTTGTTGCTATGTTGTATATGTTTTGCATACTATAATATAAGAAATTACGTCAAGTTGTAATGATCACGATCGATCAAAATTTGATCGGGAATCGAACTTCCAAAAGCCCTTATACTTCGCTAAGGGAATCAGTTTGGCCGTTTTTTGCCTGTATTTTTCCCCAAAATTCCGTATCATGTCCTTTTCGTCCTCACTTGCTTTCACAAAACAATACTGTCCCGGCTGGTATGGTCGGCGTTGATATTGACCGAAACCTATTCTTATATCTATATGCCTTCGCTAGTGCGAGCGTCACGCCTGTATTTTCGTTCAACACCAAATAAGTTTTGTTGGTTAAAATTCAAGGCTTAAACGAGTTCTACAATTATACTTGTATACTCTTTCCCGGGAACAGAGAATACCACCAGCCCAATATGAAATACTTGGACCTCCACCAGAACTTTGGATAATTATAATGATCGAATTGGGCATAAAATGCAAATAAATCCCAATGGACAATGTGATGCGGGACATACGTTTTAGGAATAGTGCAACGCCCTAGAATATGTGCAACAATACTTTTTGACTCAATAGCTGCAAAAAACGGGGTTGACCCCGTACTATCTAAAAGGCTCATGCCAACAAAAAATAGGTTGGGATAATCTTTGGCGCGTATCAACGATCCTAACATGGGTTTTAGCTCTTCCAGGTGATCGATCATTATACTGGGGCAAGTCAAGATATGAGAGATCCATGCGGTAGCCGGTAGCCCAAAGTACTATATCTGTTTTAAATTGAGTTCCGTTTTTGAGTGTCAACTCGTTACCTTCAATACTTTCCGGTTCTGTTTGATGTCTCACAATCTTGTTGAAGTTCTTAAGCATCAAAGGTCTCCCCGGAATGAGCTGATCTTTTCCAAGGTCAAAGGGCTCTTCATTGTCGTCGGGGTTCATGGCCGCATTGATGTTGGGGCCCAACACCAAGGCCTGGCCCCAATGGGCCATGTCCAACGTGCTGTGCAACAAAGCCGCTTGTTTAAAGGAGCGGTGAGCCTCCTTATGGTTAAAACCATAGGAAAGTACCAAACCTTGGTCAAAGAACCTTTGGGCCAGGGTATCCTCTGTGCTTACCTTATAGTGAAGATCTCCCATACCATCGAGCAATGGGGCAATGCGCTCTTGCCGTTGTGTCCTGTCCTCATTGAGGCAAGCCGAAAAACAAGGGCCAACATCGATAGTATTAGGTTTTGAACAAAGTTTTTGTTTTCTTCCTTCGTTTATCGGTCCTTAAAATCTGTTCCGTTTCCATAGGTATTTTTCTTTTAGTTTTGTTTATCCGTTTATAGGAGTGATACATTGTGACGGGGAAAAGTTCATTTTTTTTGAAAAAGATTTTACCCGAGCTTTTCTACCGTACTTCGACTGTTCAGTCTTCCGTCTTAGCTCCGGGCATCGCATCTATGGGATCTTCGAATGCGATAAACAGAACACATGGGTCGTCCGATAGGCACGTAGCTGTATGTGGGCGCTCAGTGGGGCCATATGCATAGTCACCGGCCTGTAGCACTTCCGCTTCCTGCCCATCATAATTTACCCGCATCTTTCCCGAAATCAATACCATACGTTCGGGGGAGTTATGCCAGTGTCGGGGCACAGATGTATTTCCTTTCATCCGGAACAATATATCGGCATTCGGTTCCTCGGGATTACCATGCAATACGGTAATGTTACATCCATCCCCCATAAAGGCAGGGCAAGGTCCCCATTCCAGTTTGTCATTATCGGCACTCCGAACAATTGCTTTCTCATTTGTTTCGCTGTCCTGTCCTTGGACTGTGGTAACAGTGCCAATAAGGAAGAAGGCGAGTATCGTTCCTGTTATATGCGTTAATCGAAATATTAAATTTTTCATGGTTTATGTATTTAATTTGTTATAATTTGGATTTACTTTTTGCTTTTATGCCGGTAGAATATTCTGGTTGATGTGAAAGAAATTATCCGGGTCGTATTTGGCTTTGACTTTCTGCAGACGCTCGTAATTATCGCCATAGGTCGCCCTGATCCGGTCATCACCCTCTTCCATCATAAAGTTTACATAGGAAGCACCGGCGCTGTAGGGATGGGTGGCCTCCCAGTATTCCCTGGACCATGCTGTAATTGTATCTTGTTCTGCAGGATCTTCGGCCACACCGGCTATGACCATGGACCAGTTTACATCACGATAATTCCAGGCAGTATCCTCTGCACTTTTTTCATGCACGGTACCGTTTATGGGATAAAGGTGCATGGTCGATCGCGGGGTGGGTACTATGGCATTTTCCATATGCTTCGCTATCGCTTCATCCGATAATTCACGAACAAAATCGCCTTTCCAGTACCACTGTAATCCAGGCGGATACAATCCGTCAAACATACTTTGCAGGGCCGGATAAGGCATAGGATCAACATGCTCGAACAGGGGTTCTCCCACTGCACGGGCTTCATCCAAAATATTCTCAGGTTCCCTGCGGGAAGGCAGTATGCACCACATTAGCCCACATACTTTGCGACCATGGATTTCAGGAGGAAATGGCGGTCCGGGCACTTCAGCCACCAGGAAGAAGGCATAGACATTGTCCTGTGCTTTGGGTAGCCAGTCTCGGTACCATTTCATCAATTTTTCTGCCTTTTCCACAGGCCAGAACATGGGACCGGCAATAACCTCCTTCACCGGATGAAGCTGATAGGTAAATGAGGTGACCACCCCAAAATTACCACCTCCGCCCCGCAGGGCCCAAAAAAGGTCAGGATGCTGATTTTTATTGACTGTTACAAATCGGCCATCCGCCAGCACTATATCGACTTCTAATAGATTGTCAACGGTCAGGCCGTATTTCCGGCTGAGGTATCCGTGTCCACCTCCCAAGGTAAGTCCTCCTATGCCGGTAGTGGCTATAATACCGCTTACTGTGGCCAGACCAAAAGCATGGGTAGTATGATCCACATCGCCCCAGGTACAACCGGCATCGGCTCGGACAGTCCTGGCTTCGGGATCTATTCGTGTTCCTTTCATTTCCGATAAGTCAATGACCAGTCCGTCATCTATCAGGCCAAGTCCCGGTCCATTATGTCCGCCACCCAATATGGAGGTAGGCAGATTTTGTTCGCGGGCATAATTCACGCAGGCGATAACATCGGCCACGTTGCTGCATCGGGCGATAAGGGCAGGTTTTTTATTGATCATGTCATTATAGATCGTGCGTGCCTCGTCATACCTTTCATGCTTGGGTTCTATTAGCTCGCCCCGCAGTTGTGTTTTAAAGACCTCAATTTTATCTTGTGTACTCATAACTGTTGTGTTTTATTTTATCAATTTGTTTTTTAATGTTCGTTGACTTTTGTTTTTAGAAAAAATGTATTGACTAATCTTTTCGTCCAATCAGCACAATGGCATGGGCACCCAAACTTTTGGCGGTCTTCCTGGTACTTTCATTGGAACTGCGGTCGAAATAATCCAGACGATCGATGACGGTCACATCCTTGAATCCGGCTGCACGGACAAGGTCCAGGTATGTGTTTACCGGCTCCGCACCCGCAATGCACTCTGCCCATAGTCGGGCATTGGCTTTCGATGCGGCATCTACCGGTTTGGAGAGGACGATATCGGCGATTTGAATCCGTCCGCCCGGCCTGAGTATCCGGTAGATTTCCCCATAGGCCTTGTCCTTGTCCGTCACCAGGTTGATTGCGCCATTACTCGTGGCCACATCCGCGTTGGCATCTTCCAACGGGATATTGTCCGCAGGGCTTTCCCTGATCTGTATCCCGTCCAGGCCCGACTTATCTATATTTTCCCTGGCTTTTTTGTTCATGGTCTCGCTGAAATCGATTCCGTAGACCAACCCTTTATCGCCTGTTTTATGTCTGGCAATCAGCACATCCGTTCCGGAGCCGGAGCCCACATCTACTACCGTATCCCCGGATTTGATGCTATCGGCAACAAATGGGTATCCGGCCCCGGCAAAGGATTCAACGGCGGACACGGGCAGGGCATCCAGCTCCTCCGCCGGATATCCAAGGTTCATGCAGGAGATGCGGCCCACGGGAAAATGGAATCCCTTTTCAGGGTTCGAAGCCACTTCACGGTATATTTCCTGAACGGCGTTTGTCACTTTTGATCTGTCCAAATTTTCTATTTTGGAATTCATGTTGGTGAACTTTTGCTTGGCAATGGGGATTTATAGGTCTGTTTTTTTCAGTTTACCCCGAAGCTAGTGACCTTCTCTTCCGATCATCTTCCGTTTGTCTTCCGGGGATGGTCTTGTTTTTCGGAAAGCTTTAATTTCACGGATAGATTCTATTGCCTGTAGCCAGTATCTTCCATCCGTGCGTTCAGTTCGTCACGGGCGGAGGATGCATTAAGGTCGTTCTGGGCCAGCTCCATCCGCAACCGGGGAAGAATTTCTTCGGTCAATTTTTTCAGGTCGTTTTTCATGACCGATATCTTCGGCAATATCTGGATTTTAAACTCTTGCTTAAGGTCATTTATAAGTTTATCGATTACTTCTACATTGTCGTCCGCTTCTAAAACATCTTGGGCATCAAATACAAAACCTGTTACTGCGAACGCTCCGCCGGTTTTTTTAGCAATCATCTTTTGGCGAAATGAGATATGTTCAAGTTCATCATAGGCTCCTATCATATTGTCTGCCGTCGTCCTCATTTGATCTGCGGCCGACGGATTACCCAGCAATTGGTCCATAAAAAGTTGCCCGAGCATCAGGCCGCCTCTAGTAGCCAGCCCGAGGTGTGGAAAAATCATCGTTATGGCCGATATGGACGTATTTAAAACCAGCTTAACCCATGCTTTGTTCGTTTGCTGTTTGGCAACTTCGAGAAGTGCCTTGAGCTGGCCGATCCGATGTCTAAACAATGCTATCTTCCCTACAACCTCGGCAGCGATAAAACCGCCAATCAATGTAAACGCTCCTATTTTTCGAGCGATATTAATACTTCCGTTCGCAATGATCAAAACGCTCTTCGCCTGATCACAAACCCAAAGGCGACCGAGCAGGAGGTCGGTTTCGGCATCCGGTAAAACCTCTCCCCGTGCGATGACCCGGTCCAGGTCTTCGCTTATATCGTTCACTACGCCGTACAACATTCGAGCGTCTTCTTTAAGCTGCTGCAGAGGCTCTTCCGTATTCATCGAATCATGAAGCTCGTCGTAATGATGTTCGGCCAGACCGACTTCCGAAATGGAGTTGAATTTCTGTATCAGCCAGTCGTTGTAAGGAAAACGACCCGCCGTCATACGTTGCACATCCACCGCTCTGCCCTGCGACAATACGCGATCATCGTCAAGAGCGGCCTTTCCCCTTTGTGTCGCTTGGTCCCGGACAGCTTTGTCGCCTGGTACTTGCACTACGCGACGCTGTTGCGAAAGCTCGTTACTTCTTCTGTTCCCGCCCATTATCGGTGTTTTTATGTTGAACCGTAACTTCCAGGGGAGGGTTAGCGGTGTTTTCCGGCCATAGGTTTTTTAGCAGATCGGTACGGTCCCTATCATTTTTACGGATCGCCTCGGAAGCCAGGGATGCTTGTTCGGCCTTGGCTTTTTCCTTGTTCACTTCAGCTTCCCGTCTTTCCACCTCCAGTTCCTGCAAACGACCTGAATAGCGGTCTACGGCCTCGCCGGAACCGATAAGCGCCTCGACCATTACCCCTTCCGTACGCAGTACATTTTTGGTTGCCGAGAGGACGATGCCGGGAACTTCGATTTCGGTTTCGGAGGCGGGGTCTATGTAGGTGGAGGTTTTTTCTTTCCGCACCCGGAGATAGAAATCGTCGCCGACGGACCGTTCTTCAATAAAGTCGTTATGCAATTTGCCTTGGTAATCAACAATATTTCCAAGCGAGTTCCGAATATCCTGCCGTACGTCTTTCCGTTTTTCTGAAACGATATATTCTTCAAGCAGCCTGTCGAGTTCATGCAGCGCAACTTCCTTTTTCGTTTCGGGAAAGCCGTTGAAGAAGGCCACGCGTACATCGACCAGGCTAAGGATCGTAACGAATTCCTGGTTCATCTGCCGAAAAACATAGTTGAGCGTTCGGCCGACATTGATGTTTTCAAGTTCTCTTTCTATCGACTTTTCCCGTTCTATCGTTTCCCGTTCTTCATAGTTCGTGTTCACTTCCACTTCCCGTTTTGACGAAGCTTTTTGCGCGTGTTTGTTCGTGGCGTTGCTGGTGTTTTTGGAAAACTCTTCACGGGCGGAATTGGTCGCACCTTTTACGCCTCCCTTTACGCTCGCGCTACCCCAGCCCCAGCTAGCTTTGGCCTCCGCTTCGGCGTGATATTGAAAACTTTTGTCGTACTTCTGCCTGTCTGACTGCTCGCTGGCGATGGTTTCCTCAAATTCGCTCGCGCTCTCTTGCGAGAAAGAGTCGAGTATGCTTGACGATTCCTGCCGTGTCCTTTTGCTCTTGCGGAATGTTCTGATGCTGATTTTAGTGCGTTCTCCGGGCAACAATGTAAATGTTTTTACAATCCGACCGGCTCCGTACGAACCCAAATAGCTGGCGAGGCGGTAGGTCTCCACAAGGAGTAAGACCGGTTCGGCCCTTTGTGGATCGGCAATATAGTTGTATTTCGGTTCGCCATATAGGGATCGGTAAATATTCAGCCTTTTTCCGGCCCTCATCATTTCGGCGATTTCCCTTGCTTCCCGGGATACAGTGTCCCGGCTTTCTTTTCTGTGGTCCCTTTTTCTTGTTCTTGCCCTACTTCTTGCCCGTTCGTCGCCTTCGGTTTCAGCTTCCTCTTGTGCCATCATTTGTTCGTGCGCGGCTTCCTGCTCGGTCCCGGTCGCTTTGTCGGTCCCAGTGGCTTCGGCCGATGGTGACCGTCTAGCCCTTGTAGTGTGGTGTTCCCTTTTTAAAGCCCTTCCCGATGTAGGGCGGGCATTGGGAAACATGGGGGAATCGGCAAAATTGGAATCGATGCTTTCCTGCACTTTATCGACGAGCTCTTCCTTATCAAAGGATTCATGGATTTCTTCCATGGGAAGCCGCATTTCTTCAGCGGGTTTTTTCCTGGCCTTTTCGATAAAATATCGGGAGCCATATTCCACTTCGATAAAATTGGTGCCGAAATAAATGGAAGGTTCAGGAATATCATAACTCAGCAGGGGCGCTTTTCCATCAGGTTCCAAACGGATAAGGGGTTCACTGGACATAGGTTTGTTTTTTACAGTTTACCCTAAGCTAGCGACCATCTCTTCCGATTATCTTCCGTTTTTCTTCCGGTCGTTGAAAAAGGTGGGCTAACCGTGTTCCCGCAATGGGCCGGCAAATGGGAAAGTCATAAAATTCGAAAAGTTTCTATTCGCGCACGAGTTCGGCCTGTTGCTCGAGCATTCGGTTCAGAAAATGTTCGATCCCGGCACGGGCAGTTCGTGGAACCGCTTCTTCAAGAAGGCGGAAGGATTTCTGGCTGTACCTATCTGCTTGTAGCTGGTTCTTTTCCAATATACAGAAGCTGGATTTGATTATGGCCACGATGACTTTAAAGGTCGGATTTCCTGTTCTTTCATCAAATTCGGAAACTGCTTCGACACACTCACGCACTTTTTCAAGTTGACCGGTCTGCAAAAAATAATAGGAAAACCAGGGATAAAGTTCCAAAGTACAAGCCGCACAGGGCTTTGATAGAGCGATCAGCTTTTCGCTGTCCGCAATCAATTTACTTGCCCGATCAGGATCGTCCGCTTCCAGACGGTTCCAGATACCCACCCCATATAGCCGCTGTAGGCAATGGTTGCCTTGGGGAGCCTGCCCGGCGTGAACAAGCCCCTTTTGCACATCCCGCCATCCAACATCTTTCGCCCCCAGCAGGGTGTGGAGCACACTTTTTCGGGCAAGTGAATAGGCCATGCTTATAGAATGGCTTTCGTTTTCTTCATGCCCGGACTTTTCGTTCCGGTCGGGCCAAGGTTGCATTTTGTTCAATGCTTTCTGGCGGTCAGCCATGTATCGTAAATTCTCGACCTGTGAATCCCGATGGGTCGATCGCCCGATGAAAGACCGTGCCTTTTGTAAGGCTTCATCTTCGGAGATATGATATACTCCCATACATTGGTGCATATCGGTTGCCACCATAATTTCGGGAGACCCCTCGAAGGTTTGACGTTCGTTTTCATAAAGTAGGCCTTCTTCCCAGCGACCCAGGGAGAGACAGGTCATTGCCAACATTTCACAGGCTTGGGAAGCTTCCGCCCCGGTCTTTGCCTTTCGTGCCTGCCCGAGTGCTTTTTTGGCCATCCCATAAGCTTCCTCAAGACGGCCTAAATGCCACATGTGATGGGATTTGGTAATGAACAGGCGGGCCCGGTAGCGGGGATTCTCGCCGGCAAGTTCAAAAGCTCTCTCCAGATGCCCCTGCGAACGGTCTATTTCCTTTCGGAAGATTGCGGCCACGGCCATTTTCCTGTGCAGCTCCATAAGTTCCAGATTACCCCCGGTATGGGATATGGCTTCTTCATAGGCATCGTAGCACCTATCAAGTTGACCGGAAGCCCGGTAAACATCGCCTATACGTTCCAGGATTTCACGTTTCAGGTTTTTGGCATGGCCGGTTCCCATGCCGTCAAGTACATTCAAGGCTTCCCTGTACCGCTGGAGTGCATTTTCATACGCATATACGTTTTCGGCCCGTTCTCCGGCCAGGTTCAGGTAATTGGCCGCTTCCATCAGGTCACGGGCACCCGAGTAATGCCAGGCGATCAATTCTACTGGGGCCTGGTCCCTATCTTTAGAAAATTCCAGAAGGTGCTCGGTGATCTGCCTGTGCAAAATCCGCTTGCGGGCTTCGGAAATGGAGGAATAGATCGTTTCGTGTACCATAGCATGGCAAAAGGAGTAATCGAGGCCGTGTTCTTCAAGCAAGCTGGCACGGACCACCTCCTCAAGTGCCTTGAAAAGTCCATCCGCTGCATTGTTATTGCCACTGGTCCATATTGATTCCAAAAGTCCATAAGAAACATTCCGCCCTATGACGGCCGCAATGTACAACAGGTGACGGGCGGGGGGCGATAACCTTTCGAGTTTTTGTTCGACCCTTTGAAAAATCGGGGCCGGTACCCGTCCCGAAACAGAAGTGGTGGGCGGTGAGCCGCCATCACGACGCAGTTGTGGGGAGGCAGCATCCTTGTTACCGCCGTAATGGCTCAGCAATTCAAGGGCGTACAGGGGATTCCCTTCCGAGAGCTGAAAAATGTAGCTGGCCATCTCCAGTGCCGTATCTACGTTTTCGGCATGCAGATGAAGTAGCTGTACGTGTTCTTCGTACGTCAACGGCTCAAGCTCGAATATTTCCGATACCTCGTCCGATCGATCCAAGATAGAACTCGGTAGTGAGGCTCCTTCTTCATTTCGAAGGGTTGCGACAAAAAGTATGGGTAACCGGCCCCGATGCCGGATCAAATACGATAACAACGATTCGCTTCCCTGGTCCGCGGATTGCATATCTTCCAGTACGATCACAGCGGGCGTATCTGAAGCAAGATTGGAGAAGAACCGATGGACCTGGGCAAAGAGATGGGCTTTTGCAAGCAGTTTATCCCCATGGGGAGGTAGGTAGCCTTTGCCCGAAAAACCAGGGACGAGGCGCCCGAGCTCAACGGGCAGTTTGTTTTCCATCCCCGGTCGTTTGCTCAGGGCATCCATGAATAATTCGATGAAGGCCCCGTAGGCCACATTTTCAATGGCAGACCCTCCAAAAAAAGACAGTTCTTTTTGGCGGGTCGACCGGACGAGTTCCTGCACCATGCGTGTCTTGCCTATTCCTGCCTCCCCGGTTATGAATATTGCCCCACCCTGTCCCCCGGTTAGGTTTTGAAGATGTCGGTCGATAAAGGTACAAGCTTCCGTACGACCGATCAACGGTTTTGTAGGGAGGGAAACTGTGGTTTGATTGGTATTGGGGCGTGGTCTGTTTCGTAACTTACCTTCCCGTATATCATCCAAGGTTTTTATGGTCCCGGTCGAGGGACCGAGGCCAAGTTCCTCCCGAAGAACCCCCCGGCAGGCTTCATATTGATGGAAAGCCCGGGTGGCCTGTCCCTTTTTGGCAAAAACACGCATCAATCCCCGGTGGGCGGCCTCGAGCGTGGGTTGCTTGTTTAGGGCAAGCCGCCACATTTGCGTAGCTTCGGGAAGTTCTTTCCGTTCTTCGTACACTACTGCTAGCCTAGTGATTACATCAAGGTAAAGCTGGCGATAATGCTCCCGGGGAAAGGAAGCCCATTTGGCGTGGCGGTCCATAGGCAGAAAGTCACCACTGTAGCTCGAGAGCGCACTTTCCAGTTCGGATAGTTTTCGATCTTTCAACCCCGACCGCGCCGAATTTTCGAAAAGCGCCACATCCGTAACAAGTCCTTCGGAGGGAGCCAATCGTATAAGATCGTCCGTAATTTCGATCCATTCTTCCCCCTCCTCATGATAGCTTCCGAAAGCTTTCCTGATGTGATGCAGGGCCTTATACAGTTGTGCATTCGCGGCATCCGGATCCAAATCGGGCCATAGTATCCCGGTGACCCGTGCCCGTTCTATCAGATATTGGCGCTGGTGGGCGATCAACTTGAGTAGAGTGCGTGCTTTTCGGCCTTTGATAGCGGTATCCGGAAGGGCCTGGCCTTTGACGTAGACCACAAACCCGCCCAGAAGCATAATTCCTAGCCCGCAAGTCGAACGTTCTTTTTGAAAATTCATAATTCCTTTTTATTCCAATACCGGATGGATATAGGGGGAATATGCATTTCGGGAGTATCCAGTATAGGACAAGATTTCCCTGAATGCTTTACTTCAATTCGGTGTAGTTTACCGGTTTATCGGTTGTTCGGAAAGTTGCATTTGGCCACGTCCAATAAAACTACCGCGTTTTGTAGGTTTTTCGAACATTATTTTTCTCTATTTACGCTTACATAGAATATACGAAATTCAAAGCCCCAAATCAAGTCTGTTCTGCAATTGATACAAGTTTTAATGCATAATCTAGTCCCTTAAAACATAGATTTTACTTGATACTTATGGTTGTAGGATATGCAAGGGCCTACTCGTTGGAACAAAAATTGAAATTTCAGATCAATTTGTCCGGAAACGCCTGATGCGACCATATCTACAAGGATGTTGTGATGCAAAATAGAATTTGAGAATTTCGTCTACACATTTGGACTCACAGAAGAGAATATCTGATCATCATAAAATCGTCACGCCCAAAATATCAAATCACTACTTAGCGAATACAGAGAAGTTTCCAAATTCAAACAAAGTAAAAGCATTAATTATTTGAATTTGTTGTACGCATGTTGTACGGATAGAAAAACAAAAGGCCCCCGATCTCTCGGAGGCCCCGTATTCACTGGTCGGGATGACAGGATTTGAACCTGCGACCACACGCCCCCCAGGCGTGTACGCTACCGGACTGCGCTACATCCCGTTTGAAAGACCCAAAATCAAAATACCGGAGAATTGGATGCCGATATCTCGAAATGGGACTGCAAAAATATAAAACAGCTTTCGATTACCCCTAACTTTTTTGCAAAAAAATCCCTTATTCTAATCCAAGCTTTCCGTCCATTCAAAGAGACGCTCTGTCCAGCCTCTTAGATGTGAATTTTTCCGCGCCAGCGAAAACCCATGCCCGCCTTCGGGATAAATGTGCATGGTGGCGGAAACGTTCTTGTCCTTTAACGCTTGAAAGAACAACAGGCTGTTTTCCACCGGCACTCCCTCATCATCGGTAGCGTGTACCAAAAAAGTGGGCGGGGTGTCGGATGTGACCTGAAGCTCGTTTGAAAAATGTTCGAGCATTTTTCGATTGGGATTTTCGCCTAAAAGGTTTTTTTGGGAACCCGAATGTTTCTTACTGTTCACAAAGGTGATGACAGGATATAATAGGGCCATAAAATCGGGGCGCGCACTAAGTGCATCCGTCTCATCAACCGGTTCATATACCTGTTCGCTAAAATGCGTGCCCAGGGTCGATGCCAAATGTCCTCCTGCGGAAAAGCCAATGATTCCGATTTTGTCCGGCTCGATATTGAATTCCTCCGCCTTGCTTCGAACCATCCGTATGGCACGCTGTGCGTCGATGAGGGGTACGTTCCATTTTTCGGACTGTGACTTGTCCGAAGGTAACCGATACTTCACAACAATGCCGGCAATGCCTTTGCCGTTCAGGAATTTAGCGATATTGGTACCTTCCCAATCGTAGGCCAAGATACCGTATCCGCCCCCTGGGAATATAAGCATCGCTTTGCCGGTCGCGTTCTTTTTCGAAGGAAGATAGACCTCAACAATCGGTTCTTGCACCTTACTGATCCTAAGTATATCTTCGTAAACTTGTTCTTCGCTCTGATCGCTTTCGATACGATTGGGAATTTTATCCTTGGGCCAGAGTGGCATAATCGTGTCCTGCGCAATAGCGTTAACACCATAAAGTAACGTACTCATAACGAGATAGTATCTGATTTTCATAGTTTGTCATTGTCTTGGAGCCTGTTTTGAGCTAAATCAAAACGATCTCATAATATACTTTCCGATGCCTATCGGCCATCATGCACTACATTCTCAAATCTTCAAATTAACCTCTCAATCACATTCCCATTTAAAATCGGCCACTTTATCATTCGATCCCGCGCTTAGATTGTAATGCCACCATTCGGTTCGGATGGACCAAAAGCCGTGCTGTTCCATGGTTTCTTTTAGCAATTTGCGATTATCCAGAATATTCTGGGGCAGATCAGTCATATCGTGATAGGCACGTTTTCCGAAAAAATCAAAATCCGTGCCCATGTCCAACTCCTCCCCTTCCAAAGTCTCCAAGGTAATGTCAACCGCCCCGCCCTTATTGTGGATGGAACCTTTATCGGGGTTGGCGACATATTGGGGGTTCGAAACAATTTCCCACATTTTATACTGAACGGAGTTCGGGCGGTAGCAGTCGAAAAATTTAATACGGACACCCTGGTCATGAAAATCACTGTTCGCTGCTATTAGAGCCTTGGCGGTCTTTACCCGGGTATAGCATTCGGCACAGTCGTATACTTTTTCCTTCAAAAAATTATTTTCGGTGGCATAGCGAAGGTCATAAGCGAAGCCATCGCTAAAATCCGCCAACCGCACGAAGGTCGTATCGGCCAACCCCTCAAACGTAAGAAAGGTCTTTTGGGGTTCGGGCTTTTCCAATGGTACCGAATCGAAAGTCTCCATCGGCTCTTCGAAGACCTGATCAGGTTTTTTTTCTTCAGAAGGCTTATCCTTACAGGAAGAGATAAGAACCAATAGCAAAAAAAAGCAAATCCGGTTCGTCATAAAAAAACAGCTTTAATAGTATTGTCCTTTTTCCGATATTTGGGACTAGAAAGTTCTCATCTCAGTTACCATCTAATTAGCTCGCTACTAAGCTTATAGTGGTCGTTAATAGGTTCTGCCTATTTCTTGGCAATGACGATTACCCAATCCCTTTCGGTCTGCCCATTATAGGCAGAAAGTTCCACGCTGTTGGGTCGGGTAATTTTCCACCCCTCGTTCTGCTTATCGAGCAGCATGCCGCCTTTCAGAGGATCGTAGAACGCAATGGAATAGGCTCCATCCCCGATTTGGAGGTCGGTACGCTCTCCCTTGGGAAGGTAAACTACGTAAATTTCATCCTTTTTGGCAAAACAATAGGCTTCTTTATTGCTCAATAGTCCATCGTGGCTTCGCATTTCCCAAAATGGAAGATGATCCTGAAAAAAGTGCCTGGCATTGTTGCTGATGGCCCACCAGCGATCACGTGTCCTGAAGTTTTCCGCGGCCATGTCATTATTAGGCGTATCCAATCCCCCGAAGTACCAAGAAGTTCCAGCACCACCCGCCATAAGCGAACCCCAAAGACTGGATCGCATCACCGCCGCATAATTGTTATTGGCCGCGGAATCGGTAGTAACTCCGATATCCCAATGACCGATTTCGTCGAGATAAACGACCCAAGGCTTTTTCTTCTTTTTCGAGAGGTCGATCCATTTCAGCACTTCCTTGTGTACCTCTGTGGTGTCGAACATTTGCAGGGAAGGTATCTCGAAATTCTTATATCCCAACAAAGGGGTCAAGGTCTCCTTGATGGGATCTAAGGGTCGGCCTTCCATTCGTTTGCCTGTGACCCGAACGTGATTGTGTACCGCGATGGGGTGGTCGTACGGATCGATTCGCCTTAGGTAGGATGCATAACTTTTCAGCTGTTCGGGCGTACGGTTGGTCTCTTCACCCAAATTCCAGACCACCCCCAGATGATGGCCGAAACGGGCAACAAGTTCCTTATAGAAGAGCTTACGCTCCAATCCCAGTTCGCCCTTGTTCAAAATAGTATCGTTCTCGGTTTCTTGGGTAAAGACGTTCATGGCAATACCCAGTGCGTCCATATGCGTAAAGACCGTTTCCCATTGTTCGAGTTTGCTCACGTCATAACGCGTCTGTACATCGGGAGCGATCCAGGGCCATACGTCGTTGCCATCGCCGTGCTCGTTCATCACCAAAAAGTAAAGGCTATTCATTTCTTTGGACGCCATATAGTTGAGGGCCCCTATGATGCCCTTGCCTTTTTCTTCGCCCCAGAGCGGGTCTCCGTCTTTCCAGTCGGCGATATGATCGGTATACCGGTGCAGTCCCTCTTCAAGGGTCGGCGTATCGGCCCCACCGTTGTCGAAGGTGCCGTCAAACTCGTGAAAGGCCAAGAAATTTTCAGGACTGCCGACACCATTTTTAAGAAATGGCGCTCCGGTTTCGCATTCTTCCAAATAGCGGTCTTCGGTATAGGCTAGTTTACCGGTTTTGTAGAATCCCGTAGCCGTAGAATCAACGGGGGCAATCTCAAAGTCGCCGTTGACTTCCCAAATGGCATCGTTTCTTCCTGGCAGGGTGTGCTGCTCTATGGCGATGTTCTTGCCCTCCATAAGAAAGGCCTCGAACCTCCACTTGCCCGCAAGATCCGGTGCAAATTTCACTCGCCATTTATTTCCGCTGTCGGCGCCGGTGTCCGCCGCATGGCCATCCGCTGCAAAATAGCCAGGTACGGTCTTGCTGTGGTTTCCGTTCGTGAATTTGACAAGCAAACTATAATCCAAAAAAGGATTTTTCACAGCGGTTTCGGATACCTCTGGACCGTCAAAGGTCAAAGTGACCGGCTGCCATTTTTTAAAGGGGCCATCAAGTTCAAAATTTTGGTTCGGTTCGGTCCGCTGGCAATTCGTAAGCACTGATAAGAGCGTACAAATCAAAATAAGACCGGGTACTGGTCGTTGGTAGAACATGGGGGAGGGTTCGGTGTTGTAGCGCTCAAGATACCAATTTTTTGAATCTTAGATAGCATCCGCTAATGGATAATATTGCTATCTTCACTTTTGGAAATTGCTTGTTGGCTTTGGATGGGTTGATTTCCGCTAGCCATATCCTATATGAGAAAAACGTCTCCACTATGAACAAAACCTTGAAAATCGCATTATTTTCCTTAGTGATTCTATGTTCCGGATGCAAGGAGGAGCAAGCAACACCACCTAAGACCGAAGTTGTTCGCGGAGATAAAAAGCCCAATATCGTATTGATTTTGGCCGATGATCAAGGCTGGGGGGATTTGCGCAGCAGCGGGAATCTGGATCTGGAAACCCCGAACATCGATGGCATCGCCAAATATGGGGTCTCTTTCGACAACTTTTACGTGCAACCGGTCTGCTCCCCCACTCGCGCGGAACTGCTGACCGGTCGGTATTTTCCCAGGACCGGGGTTTATTCCACCTCGGCCGGGGGAGAACGTATCAACTACGACGAGACCACCTTGGCGGAAATCTTAAAAAAAGCCGGATATACAACGGCCGCCTACGGTAAATGGCACAGCGGAACCCAGCCCCCCTATCATCCGAATTCAAAAGGTTTTGATGATTACTACGGATTCGCTTCAGGCCACTGGGGCAACTACTTCAGTCCCATGCTGGAACACAACGGAGAAGTAGTCGAGGGAAACGGTTTTTTAGTGGATGATCTTACCGACCACGGACTGAGTTTTATCGAAAAAAACCAGGAAAGTCCCTTTTTCCTCTACCTGCCGTTCAATACCCCTCACAGTCCCATGCAGGTGCCGGACGAGTACTGGGAGCGATTTACGGACAAAGAGCTTAGGATGCGCTCCCACAGGGCAAGCGAAGGAGCGGCAGAGGGTGCGGGCATTTCTGGGGGAGGCGGGAATGACGAGACTATCAAGTTGACCAAGGCCGCCCTCGCCATGGTGGAAAACATTGATTTTAACGTCGGGCGGGTCATGGCCAAGTTACGCAAATTGTACCTCGAAGATGACACGATTGTCATCTATTTGACCGACAATGGCCCTAACGGATACCGTTGGAACGGAAGCATGCGCGGAATAAAAGGTCATACGGACGAAGGTGGCGTCCGCTCCCCATTGTACATGCAATGGAAGGATTCCCTTCCCGAAGGAAAGAAGATTGTCCAGACCGCCACTGCCCTCGACCTATTGCCCACTCTTACAAAATTGGCTGGCGTAGCAGCGGTTACAGAAAACGCTATTGACGGGGAAGATCTAACCCCATTACTTTATAATGAAAATCCCGATTGGGAAGACCGAATAATCTACAACTATTGGAATGGAAAAACGAGCTTACGTACCCAAAATTATCGGCTGGATGCGGAGAACCGGCTCTATGATATGCAGAACGACCGCGAACAGCGATTCGACGTTTCCGCCAAACATCCGCAGGTGAAGGACTCCTTGGTAAACGCAAAAGATCAATGGTTGTCGGAGGTGAGCCCTCTCTCCGCTGACACCGATAAGCGGCCTTTGACCTTGGGTCATCCCAGTTATCTTTACACCTGGCTGCCCGCCCGCGATGGTATCCCACATGGGAATATCGAGCGGAGCAATCGATATCCCAACGACAGCTTTTTTGAGAATTGGACCAGTGCCAAAGATTCCATCACCTGGGACGTCGAAATTCTGGCCGACGGCCATTTCGATGTCGAACTGTATTATACCGTCTCCGAGGAAAACCTCGGATCTATCGTCGAACTAAGTCTAGGCAAAAGTAAAATCGCCAAAAAAATAACCGAAAAAAACAACCCCCCACTCAAGGGAATGGACCGTGACCGCGTGCCGCGAATCGAATCCTATGTGAAGGACTTTAAACCTATGGATTTAGGCACTATGGTGCTTAAAAAAGGCAAGGGGATCTTGACCTTGAAGTCGCTAGAGGTAGCGGGCAAAGAGGTGGCGGATGTCCGTTTATTGGTTTTTAGAAAAGTTGAATGAGGGGTTCGATTTCCTTCAGTTTTTGATTCTGACCGGAGCGTATCGCGACCCTGTCAGTCAATTTCCAACACCTCGCTATCCGAGTATCCGATGCGTTCGGCCTTGGCCTGAAATGGAATCGCGGCAGGTGGTAGCGGACGATTGTAGATGTTCCAAACGGAATCTTTAGGTCGTTTCCAAACAATGGTAGCGTCGGACTTTTTTGAAATGAGGAGGATGCTGTCGTTTTTTTCCTCCATTACCAAAGGAGCCAATTGGGGTTGTTTTTCATCGACCAACCATTTGTCGATCAGTTCCTTTTCCGGATATTCTCCTAGGTCCTTTGTATTCCGAATCCAATCCTTCAGTAGGTTCCGATAGGCAATCAGGGTGTCCCGAAGCTCTTTGTTGCCGGCTAGATTGTGCAGTTCGTACGGATCCTCAATAAGGTCATAGAGTTCTTCTTCCGGTTTTACGGGACTGAGCCAAAGATCTTGTTTCTGGCTCAGTTTTCCGGTTTTATGGAGCTTGCGCAGCTCCTGCATCATGGGCATCTGCTCACGGTAGGCGACCGGAAGGGCATGGCTGATATCAGTATCGTAGCTCTTGATATACTTATAACGTTCAGATCGCACGGCCCTTAAGCGGTCGTAGATTTCATCGAAACGGTCGGAAGAATGGAAGGTGTATTTCGGTTTTTTCTTTGATTCGAATTCACCGAACTGGGCAACCCCTTGCATCACCTTTGGCGGTTCGATTCCAGCGAGGGACAATACCGTTGGGGCATAATCGATAAAGCTGATCGGGCGGGCGTCGCGCGCTCCTGCCATGGCATTCTTAGGGAATTTGATAACTAACGGCACCTTGACCCCAGTATCGTACAGGGCCCGTTTGTGCCTGGGAAACGGACCCCCGTGGTCGCCGTAGAAAAAAATGATACTGTTTTCATAGAGACCGTCTTCCTTGAGGTCATCGATGACCTCCCCGATTTGATCATCGAGGCGCTTGAGATTGCTGTAATTGACCGCCAAGTCGTGGCGCATGGTTTCCGTATCGGGAAAATAAGGAGGTACGGGCACTTTGGCTGGATCTATAAAAAGGGTATCCCCTCCTCGTTTCCAAATTTGTGATTCGTGGCACACCGCAAAATTAAAGACGGCAAAAAAAGGCTGTCCGTCTTTTCTTTTCCGCCAGTGTCGGTTTTTACCGCTTTCGTCCCAAGCCGCATCGGTCTTTTCAAAATTGTAGTCCTCTTTTGGACCGTTGGCAGTGTAGTAGCCCTGTTTTCGCAGATATTCGGGAAACATTTTGACCCCGTCGGGTACCACGGGGGAATAGCTTGGGAAATCCAGACCGTGGTAAGGACGGTCGCCCTCCCTACGACCCGGTGCATACGTCCGCATATTATGGGTGCCGAGCGAGGTCGGGTACATGCCTGTAATCAGGGCACTTCGCGCCGGGGCGCAAACGGGAACGGGAGCAACGGCGTTATCGAATACGACCCCATCATTGGCCAAGGCCTGCAGATGGGGCAAATACATAGTGCTATCGCCATACATGGGAAACCACTGGGGGGATTGATCTTCAGCGACAAGCCAGACGATATTCGGGCGGGAAGTTTTGTCGAGACTGTTCGAAGATCGCTTTTGGTTACAGCCCATAAATAATAGGGAGAGTAGGCAAAGAAATGCAGGGATTTTCATAAAATTTAACTTTCTTTAAAATAGAGTAACACCGCCCTTGAATCGTGCCATACCTGAGTGAGCTTCCACCCTAATCCTCCAACGTCCTTAAAAATTCCAGACTCTGCGGTATCTGTTCGACAACGGCAGAAGATTCGTCCTCTATAAAAAGATATTCGATACCCAGTTTTTTGGCCTCGGCGACCGTACCGGCAATATCGACTTGACCGGTACCCAGAACCACGTTGGTCTCCACGTCTTCGTGGCCCGTATTGTTTCCTTCGACGCCTTTTTTCAAGTCCTTTAAGTGCATCAACGTAAATTTATCGGGATACTTTTTCATCAGTGCCAATGGATCGGCACCGCCATGCTGCGCCCAATACACATCCAGCTCGAACGTAAAATCTCGCGCATTTTGTGCCATGTAATCGAAGAGGGTACCGTCTTTATAGGGTCGGAATTCGTACCCGTGCGGATGGTAGGCCAAGATGAGTCCATTTTCCTTGAGCACTTTACCGGCCTCGTTAAAAACATCGGTAGCGTGGATGGTTTCCTCGAGGGCCCATTTGTTATCATCGTGCGGCACCCAGGCGCACATAACGTATTTCGCGCCGAAGGATTTGGCATTATCGATAACTTTTTGCACGTTGCTCTCCAAGTCTCCAAAGCTAGCGCCTACGCTAACGACGTCAAGGCTATTTTTCTGCAGTAAGGCCTCGAACTCTTTCATTGGAAGTCCGTAAGTACCCCCGCCCTCGATCTTGGTGATACCCCATTCATTGATCAACTGCAAAGTTCCCGGCACATCGTCCTTGAACTGGTCGCGCAAACTGTAAAGCTGTAGCCCTACTTCTTGTGCGGTAACCGGAATCACAAACAGGGAAATACTGAATAAAAGCAGTAATTTTTTCATAGAATGATTCTTTAACTCCAATTTATTCGTCGACCGTACAACCCGTTAAGAGAGATAACACTGCTAGGTCAGCAAATTTTTGTTCTCGTCCCATTCCGCAATCTCGTTGCGTTTGCTTTGGTCTACACATTTGGCGATCCATTCGGGATCATAGGCTACGCCGTGCTGGTCCAACACCTCTTGAGGCACGCCGTCCCAGACATTAGGGGAATTTCCTTTATATCCCAGGTCGGCAATACCTACCTTGGAGGTGTAGTAGCCACTGACGGTCAAATTTCTCATCAGGGCAAAAAACTGGATTTCCAAAGGCTGTTGGTCCAACGGAACGTCCATGTCGTGGTAACATATCCTGTCGCAGATCTGTTTTTGTTGATCTAGGCTGGCGGACTTAAATTCTTTTCCGAACTCGGTATTGCTGGTATGGTCGAGCCACATCAATCCTCCTAAAAGGGTTGTCTGCATCTCGGGGATGTCCTTCCCCATGAACTCGATGAATTCGGGCACCTCGGCTTCGATGGGACCGCCATGCGGTTCTTTGGGAGGAAGTATCACCGTACTTAAGGCGGCGACCGTTTCCATCTCGTGCTCGTTAAGGAGTTGTTCCGCCTGAAGCTTTTCGATACGATCGAGCTCCTCGGGCGTCCGGCCGAAATAATTGGTGTCGTCCGTCGCCGGGATATCTTCGTTGACCGTGGTTTCACCGTTATCCGTCTTACAGCCGTGGAAGGCCAAGGCTGAAGCTCCGGCACCTAGAATGATTGTCTGTATACTTTTTCTTCTGTCCATGTTCGTTCGGTTCTAGATATTCTGTTGCTTCAATTGTTCGATGATATAATCGGATGCCCGCCATGCCAGCGCCAAGATGGTCCACGTACAGTTTTTGTCCGCCTGCGAGGTAAACACGCCCGCATCGGTGATAAACACATTATCCGCATCGTGTAATTGGCTGAACTTATTGGTGACCGAAGTCTTAGGGTCGTTGCCCATACGGGTGGTACCCACTTCGTGGATGATCTCACCGCCCGGAAGGAGTCCATAATCCTGATCTTTGCCCGGTTTTTTGCCCAACGGCTCCCCGCCCATATTGTGAATGAGCTCCTCAAAAGTATCCTGCATGTGCTTGGCCTGTTTCAGCTCGGTCTCGCCGTGGGTATAGTTGAACTTCAGTACGGGAATCCCGAACTCGTCGACGGTGGTCGGGTCGATTTCACAGTAGTTGTCCTTTCGGGCGATACTTTCTCCCCGTCCCCCAAAACCGATGACGGAGCCATAGTATTTTTTCACATCGTCACGCAACTGATCGCCATAGCCGCCCACTTTTAATCCGAAGAATTTATTGAATTCATTGGCGTTGAAACCGAAGCCGTAGTTGGGCTGCCCCATCCCGCCCCATACCTCGATGTGGTAGCCCCGGGGGAAGTCCAATTTGGAGTGGTCGCCCCACCAGGGGGAATAGACGTGCATGCCCCCTACCCCGTCTTCGTTATAGGATACGTCACGGTTCATCAGATCGGGAATAAATCCTGCCCCGCTGGCCCCGGTGGAATCGTGCAAATATTTGCCCACAAGGTCACTACTGTTCCCAAGGCCGTTGGGATGTTGCTTGCTCTTGGAATTTAGCATGATCCGGGCCGTACTACAGGCCGATGCGGCCAACACGACCACTTTCCCCCTGAGCTTGTATTCCTTTCGATCGTCTTTGCTAATATAGGATACCCCAGTGGCTTTGCCTTCGTCATTGGTGGTTACTTCACGCACCACGGAGTTGACAAAAAGCTTGACCTTGCCCCCACTTTTCTGGGCGGGAAAAATCAAACAGCTGCCCGAAGAGAAATCCGCATATACGGAACAGGAACGCGAACACTGTCCGCAATAGAAACAGACCCCACGGTCGTTGTTGATCCGTTTGGTCAGCATGGAAAGCCGCCCGGGGATTACGGGGATATTGGATTTTTTTGCGCCCTTGATATAAAAAAGCTCGTGTAAACGTGGTTTTGGTGGCGGCAAGAAATAGCCGTCCGGATCATCTTCCCGGCCCTCTTTCGAGCCGAATACCCCGATCAACTTGTCCACCTTGTCGTAATAGGGACTCACATCGCTGTAGTCGATGGGCCAATTTTCGCCATAGCCGTCCACATCCTTGTGCTTGAAATCCTTTTGGCTGAACCGCAGGGATATACGCCCCCAGTGGTTGGTACGGCCCCCGAGCATATGAGATCGGAACCATCGGAATTTCGTGCCCGGTTCGTGGGTATAAGGCTCCCCTTCGATATTCCATCCGCCGTAGGCCATGTCCCATTCCCCAAAATCGCGATCGGTACCGGCGCCCCTTCTCGGGGAATCGTAAGGCCATTTTAATTGGGTCATCGTCTTGGGATCCGCCGGATCGAAAAAAGGACCTGCCTCGACCACTGCCACGTTATAGCCCGCATCGGCCAACTGTTTGGTGGCCATACCGCCACCGGCGCCCGATCCGACAATTATCACATCATACTCTTCGGGAACTTCCTTTATTTGCATAGCTTGGTTATTTTATTCAATTCGGCAGACAAGTTAAAAATTAAAAGTCTGAAACGCTAAAAAATTTTGGCAATGAAGGATTCAATGGAACTTTTGAAACCCACCTTTTAGTGGATAGCCTCTGATTGTTCTGTACTCCACATCACGACTTCAAAAATTTTTTAACTGTGCCAATGCCCTCTCCACCGTTTCCACCGGCAGTTTGCAGGTCGTATTCCTACAGACATATATAAAGGTGCCGTCATCGAAATACCGGTCTTTGAACAGGGGAAGGTCGCTCTCGGCAGTACTACCGATAACCAAGGTGTTCGGCACATAGTTTCGGAGTAAATCCGCGACAAGGGGCCCCGCTTTTTTGCCCACTACGGCAACTTCATAATACGGGTAGGCCGTATGAAGCAAAAGGGCGTTCCATTTCGAATAACTGGGGGCGTGCTCGGTAATCATGGGCAGCATGGCCGAAAGCATCCTTTGGGCCTTATCGTTGTATTCGGTGTCGTATTCAATATGGCCGAGCACAAAGAGATTGTGTGCCATGACGGCATTGGGCGATGGCAGCACGCCATCATCGGTCTTGATGATCTTGGCTATCAGTAGGTCGTTTTGGTTATACCGGTACATGCCAGAGGCGTCATCGAAAAACAGGGTTTCGGCCTCGTGGGTCAACTCTTGGGCGAAATCGAGGTATGCGTTGTCCATGGTCGCGCTGTAGAGCTTTAGTGAGGCGCTGGCCAAAAAGGAATAATCTTCTAAAAATCCCTCTTTTTGGCGACCTCCCTTCTTATAGGTGTGCACAAGGGCGCCATCTTGATAGGAATTGTTCAGGATAAATTCGAAGAGGGCCATTGCCTCATCCAAAGTCTTCTGTTGTCCGAAGGCTTCGTAGGCATCTACAAAACCGTTGATCAGCAGGGCGTTCCACGAGGTAATGATTTTATCGTCGGTGGAGGGTCTGGTTCTTTTATCCTTGATTTTTAGCAGTTTATCGTGCCATTCCTGTTTAGCAGCTTTAAGTTCGTTTTGACCTAAGCCATGTGCTTTGGTAAAGGTCGGATCGTCCATTGTTTTGTAAAGGATGTACTTTCCGTCTTCCCACGTGGCCTCGGATCCGATGCTGTAATAGGATGCAAAAAGGTCGAAATCGTTTCCTAGGATGGATTTCAGTTCCTGCTTTCGCCATACATAGAACTTGCCCTCCTCTCCCTCGCTGTCGGCGTTTAGGGCCGCGTAGTAGCCGCCGGCGGGATTCTTCATTTCCCGTTTTAAAAATGCAATGGTCTCGAAAACGACAGTTTTGTACTGCGGGTCTTTGAAGATTTGGTATGCTTTGGCGTACAGACTGATCAATTGCGCGTTGTCGTAGAGCATTTTCTCGAAATGGGGGACTTTCCAAAAGGCATCAGTGCTATAGCGGAAAAATCCACCTTCGAGCTGGTCGTAAATCCCCCCGGAAGCCATCTTGTCCAACGTAAGCCGCACGTGGTCTTTGGCACTATCATCTCCGGTCAAGAGGGCATAATCCAGTAAAAAATCCAGATTTCCCGGAATCATAAATTTTTGGACTCCCTTATCCCCGCCCTCCTTCGGGTCCCAATTCGGTTTCCATTTATCAACGCTTGTCCGCACAGTTTCCTCTGTGAGACCCTCGGTATCCTTGGCCGGCTCGATGAGATTGGCCTCGGCAATACCGGCAGCCACCATATCGGCGTATTCGGCCGCTTTCGCCGGATCGTTATGGTACAGGTCGCTTATTTTTTTCAATACCTCGGTCCACTGTTCCTTGGTGTGATAGGTGCCGCCGTAGAGCGGCTTGCCATTGGGCAGGGTAATGACGTTCAAGGGCCATCCGCCGTTGCCAGAGATCAGCTGCAAGGCGGTCATATAGACCTGATCGACATCGGGCCGCTCTTCCCGATCGACCTTGATATTGATAAAGTTGTCGTTCATGATCTTGGCCACGGCTTCGTCTTCAAAAGTTTCCTCTTCCATGACATGGCACCAATGGCAGGAAGAATAGCCGATGCTGACCAACACAAGTTTGTTCTCTTTTTCGGCGTCCTTCAGGGCCTCTTGGCTCCACGGCCGCCAGTTGACGGGATTGTGAGCGTGTTGCAGTAGATAGGGACTGGTCTCATCGACCAGGGCGTTGGAGTACTTGTGGGAGACATCGGGTTTTTCGTCCTTGCTCTCCTTACATGAAAAAAGACATAGGAAAAAGAGGACAAGATAAGCACCAAGGAGACTCGGTATGCGAAAGTTCATGGTTCATTCTTATCCTTCGAAAATACAATATTTAGAATCAAGTCCAGCGGAAATACTATCACTGAAGAACCATTTTCGCAAGGATGAAGTAACAGGGCGCTATTGTTAAAAAGTGTTTTGAACCAAGAATAAAATAGAATCTATTAATCTCGATTTAAAACACTTGAATAACTCCAATAAAACTAATGGTTTAACTTCTCGTAGTCCGATTTTGTATCGATGTCCACCGTAATTCCCTCGGAATCCAGAACCAATACATCATGTTCTTCGATAATATCTTTCGCCCCAGAATCGTTCTCCAATGCCATCAATTCTTCAAACAAGGATGCCGAAAACAAGGCGGGCACCCCGGCCCTGTTTTCGTACCTCGTGGCCACGATCGGCCGCTGCCCCCGTTCAAAGGCGACCATCATCGTGTTGAGATAGACCGTATCTATTAGGGGCTGGTCCGCTAGCATCATTAAAATACCGTCCGGTTTGTTATCTTTATCAGTTAGATAGTCCGTGCCGCGGGCGATGGAACTCCCGAGGCCCGCAGACCAGTCCGAATTCTCGACGATGCCCACTTCAAATTTCGCGATCCCATTTCGGATGGATGCCGCGTTCGCCCCCAATACGACCGTCACCGAAGCGGCATCGGAAGCGGTAGCCGTTTGGATGGTCTGGCCCAACAAGGTAGTATCTTTCCAAGGTAGCAATTGCTTGACCAGACCCATTCGGGAGGAAGCCCCAGCGGCCAGAATGAGCACCGCTATATTTTTGGGAGAGTTCATTGATTGTGGATTCTGCCGGACTTGTTCTTCAGCATGACGGGCTTATGGTCCCTCGTGACGGATAGTATTTCGGCCAGAATGGCGAGCGCGATTTCCTGGGCCGTCACTGCACCGATATTGAGTCCGGCCGGTCCGTGTATGCCATCGATAAACCTATCGGACACTTCGGGATGGCGTTCGATAAAATCCCCCAACAGTCTTTCCCTTCTGCTTGCGGGTCCTAAGAGCCCCAAATAGGCGGGCCGGGCATCCCTTAACGTCATGAGATAGGCGAGATCACGGACGTAGCTATGCGTCATGACCATCACCCCGGTATGCTCATCAATGTCCGTTACGGGCAGCATTTCAGGTTCGAGGGGGACAAACCTTGCGGCTCCCGGAAAATCCTGAATCTCTTTCCCTTCGGATACGCCGGCAACCACGGTCACCTCCCATCCGGTCAGGGAAGCAAATAGACACAGTTGCACGGCATCGTGCTCCGCCCCTATGATGATCAGCTTAAAACAGGGTTGCAATCGCTGCTCGAAACGTTCCGCCTTCGCGTCTGCCGCAAATGAAGGGCGAACGGGAAATTCCTTGCCGTCGAAGCTAAAGACGGACCCGTAGGAACCCTTCGAACCTTCCGATCGCGAAAAATAGCAAGTTGCCGGAAAAGATTCGCGTTTTAGGAGGATGTTCCCAAAAGCTGTGAAAAAGTCCGATTGAGGTTCGAAGGGTTCGATTAAAATATATAGGATGCCTTCACAACCCAGACGGTACCTCCCGTCGTAGGTCATCATTTTTGGAATGCCATCGGAAAAAACTCCTTGTGCCTGCTCCACAATTTCTTTTTCGACACAGCCGCCGCTTACCGCACCGACCGTTTTACCATCATCACGGATGAGCATGCGCACTCCCGGCCTTCGGTACGAGGAGCCTTCTAAAGCAACGACCGTCGCTAGGACGGTCTTTAGCTTCCTGGCCTTTGCATTTTTATGGGCCTGGACTATTTTTTTAAGTTCGTGGGTCACCTTCTCGATTATCTTATCCTAAAATCTGTTCGTTCGGCACTTTCCAAAAATCCGGATCTGCCATAAACGGCTGTTTGTAGATGCGTTTCCCGGTAGCGGCCTTTAGGGCGTTGGCAACTGCCCCGCCAGCGGGAGGCAGGGTCGGTTCGCCGAGTCCCGTTGGAGAAAGTTCGTTCTGGATCATATAGGCGTCCACGACGGGAGCTTCCTTCATACGGATCAGGCGATAGGTGTCATAGTTATTGGAGGTTGGAACTCCATCTTTGAACCCGAACTGCCCGTACATGGCATGTCCGATTCCATCGATGACCCCGCCGACGATTTGATTGTTGGCACCTAAGGGATTGATTACAATACCACAATCGACCACACAGGTCACTTTTTTCACCACGGGCATCCCGTTTTCGATCTGTACATCCGCCACCTCGGCCACGTGGGTGTTGTGGCAATAATAGGCAACGACTCCTTGATAGGTGCCTTCGGGCGCCTTGCCCCATCCGGACTTATCGACGGCCATTTTCAATACGCCCTGTAAACGTTCTGGGTCGTATTGGATGCGCTCGTCCGTCGTTCCCTTCACTTTTTCCAGCAGATCGAGCCGGAGCTGCACCTTGTCCACCTCCATTGCTTCGGCGATCTCATCGAAAAAACTCTGCTCTGCATAGGCCAAAAAGTTGGTATAGGGCGCACGCCAGGCCCCAGTGGTAATGTTACTATCATAGTTGGCGACGTCTACCCGATAATTTTCGATGGCACCGGCAGGAAAGAAATTGGGGATGAGCCCGTACATATTTCCATTGACCGCCGCTTCCTTTAACTGGTATCCCGTTAACTGTCCGTCTTTGATCGCGGCCTTGATCCGATATTTGATGGCGGGACGGTACACCCCGGTCGTCATATCATCTTCCCGGGAGGATACCAATTGAACGGGTTTTCCGATGGTATCCGAGATCTCAGCGGCTTCGTAAACAAAATCCCCGTACAGTCGCCGGCCGAAACCGCCGCCCTGTCGGGTCATTTCCAAATGGATGTCCCCAATGTCGCGTCCCAACAGCTCCGACACCGTATTTGCGGCATCTTCTGGGGTTTGAACGGGCCCTACCAGCTGGATCTTATCCTTGGTAACATCCGCTAAAAAATTCATGGGCTCCATGCAATTATGGGGCAGAAAGGGAGATTCGTAAGTTTGTTCCAGAACAATATCCGCTTGGGCAAAGGCCTTGTTGACATCACCATCTTCCCGTAGGGTAGTGAAGTCCTTACCGTCTAGTAGCTCGTTCAATTTCTGGTCCTGGTACTCGGTACTTTCAAGAGTGGAGGCCTCTTTCCACTGGGCCTTGATGGCTTTTTTGGCTTGAAAGGCCTCCCAGGTCGTTTTTGCAATGACCACCACCTTTTCACTGGGACTCAGTTGGGCCGTCCAATTCACTTCTTCCTTCTCCAAAAGCGTCCTTGCCTTTGCGCCAATTTTGATGACATCGATAACCCCCGGCATGGCCTTGGCATCGGTCGCATCGAAGGATTCCAGCTCCTGTCCGAATGCTGGCGGCCGTAGTACGGCGGCGTAGACCATTCCATCTACTTTATAGTCCAGTCCGAATAAGGGCTTTCCAGTGATAATTTTATCCATATCCACGTTAATCTGGTCCGTCCCGATAATGGTATAGTCCTTAGGCTCCTTGAGGGTAACCCCTTCGGGCACCTCGAGCTTCGCCGCATCATCGACCAGTTCGCCGTACCCTAGGCTTTCTCCGGCAGCATTGGTCACCACCCCATCGCTGACGGACAGCTCGGAAGCATCAACCTGCCATCTGGCGGCCGCAGCGTTCATCAACATTTGCTTCGCGGTCGCTCCCGTCTGGCGCAGGGCATCCCAACCAAATCGAATGGATTGGCTGCCCCCTGCCACCTGCCGGGTATAATTATTGGTATCGAGGACACCTTGCCGTACGAACACCTTATCCCAGGCGACATTTAACTCTTCGGCTATAATCATGGGCATCGCGGTTTTCACGCCCTGCCCGATTTCGGGATTTGGAGAAAAGATAGTGACGGCCCCGTTCTTTGCAATTTTTATAAAGGCATTGAAGTCCTTATAGTTAAGATTTGCCAAGTCAATAGGGGGTTTAACATCGGATTTGCAAGCCGTAAAGAGATTGAAACCGATAAGGAGTCCTCCTCCCGCCAAGGATGAGGTACGAAGAAAGTCCCTTCTGCTAAAGCTCGGGGATGAAGTTTTTGTTGACATGGTTTTTTGAATTTTATTTAATGCTTATCCTATTCGAAGCCCGAATCCGACCCAAGACTGTATGACAAAGGACTGAAAATCTCAGTAAAACGCTTCTTTTATGGAAACGGCTAAAGTGCTACGTCATGTACTGCCGTCTTATGTCATAATCTGCAACTGGTTAATTCCGCTGACAAGCACATTATTTGTTTTAATCGGCCGTGGGGTCACTCCATATTTCCGGCAGCGATCTCGACCGCTTTTTGAATCCGGCTATAAGCTGCACATCGACAGATGTTGCCGTGCATGGCATTCTTGATTTCTGCTTCCGTGGGATTCCTATTTTGGGCCAAGAAGGCCGAGGCCGTCATAATTTGGCCTGCCTGACAGTACCCGCACTGAGGCACGTCAACCTCTTTCCAGGCTTCCTGTACAGGATGTGAACCGTCTTCGGAGAGCCCCTCTATGGTTACGATTTCTTTTCCTTCGGCGGAAGAGACCGGGAGGGAACAACTTCGGGTGGCACTCCCCTCCACATGCACCGTACAGGCGCCGCATTGGGCGATACCACATCCGAATTTGGTACCGACCATATTAAGGTGGTCCCGCAAAACCCACAGCAACGGGGTATCGGAACTCGTCTCTACGGGATGCGGAGTTCCATTGACATTTAAAATGTATTTGGGCATTTTGTTATAATTTATATCAAAACGAACGTTTTGATAACAAGTTTGGCACTAAAGGTAATAAAATATTGGTTTTTTTATTCATTTTTAACAGGTTACCATTGCCAATCGGTTTAGCTACCGGTTGAACCAATAGGTGAACTTTAGGGTCAGCCCCCAGTTACGCCCTTCGAAAGGCTCGATAAAATAGTTGTTGGTGTAAACCAAAAAGAGATCCGACGCAGGACTGTACCGCCATTGAAAGCGGGAGTTCAAATTGAAGTTTTTCGTCTGTTCGTTGTACTGGAAAAGATTGGCAAAGAACAGCTTGTTGGTGAACGTAATATCGATTTCGGAGCCAATAAGCCAGAATTCGTTGGTATTCCAAGGCTCCGGCAATCGTATATGATTATAGTTGAGCTCCGCGCTCAGGCTTACGTAAGGCTGAAACCTATAGCCTAGCTCTCCGGTCACGCTGGTCCGGTTGCCTCCCGCATAATAGCCGCCCATACGTCCTTCGAAGGCATAGGTAAACAGGCTTTGGGGCTTTGACACGTATTCCCAGCCAAACGCATTCCATTGGTGCTCGGTTCCGCGATCCAATCGGGCTATGCCGAGTTGGGTCGGGTCGAAGGGGGACAATAATTCCACGTAGTCATCGGAGACAAAAACCATCAGGTCGCTTCGGTTTCGAAAATTCACTATGTACTGCAAAAAGCTGGTATTGTCCGTTCGTCCGAAATTCTCGTTGAAGTAGTACGAGGCATTCAGGCGTGGCCCATGACTTAATACCGTCCCGTCTTTTGGAAAAAACAGCCGGCCCACATACCCGTTGAAGTTTACGTATCCGATCCTAGGAACGAAACCTACCTCGGCGGAGTAGTTTTCCCCCACCCATTCTTCTTGAATCCGCCAGCTCCATTTACGGCTTTTGTATTCCAGATGCGCTGCTTGGGTAAAACCGCTGTCCCCATCGTCGGGAGCGAATGATTTTAAGAAAAAGGCTTTCCCGTTCCACAGGTTGTCCGCAGAGGCCAAATTGTATTCCAAGCCCAAGTTGCGGTTGTACTTTGGATAAAGTGACTTCAACGAATCTGTTTCTCGGGGATAGTTCACGGACTGCTTGTTCACGAACAGTAAGCCGATATTCGACCTATCGAATACCTTTCGTTGCAGGGAAAGCACCCCGAAGTTTTGGCTGGGAAGTCCCGTTTCATCAACGCTCGCGGTCTGCATATCCATTAGGCCCAAGCGCCATTTATTATTAAGGTTGCCACTTACCCTTGCTCCCGCATGGATAGGTACGCCCAACCCGATACGTCTCGAAAAAAAGGGACGGATCGTTTCGTAACCGAAATTCGCGAATAGATCGCCATTCTCTAAAAAGAACTGTCGTTTTTCGGGAAAGAAGAGCTCGAAGCGATCTAGATTGGTTATCTGCCGATCCACTTCCACTTGGGAGAAATCGGGGTTCACGGTCAGGTCCAAATTCAAGGAAGAGGTAAGACTGAATTTCGCATCGCCTCCCACCTTAATATCGTAATCCGCATCCGCATTGTTTTCGAGGTCTTTGCCCACACTTCCCAAAACATAGGGAATAAGCGAGAAGTTCAGCCCCGGGGATGGCGGGGGCGTATCCCATACCAGGGTACCGGTATGTGCCAGGGAAGCCGTAGGCAACTGTCTGGGAACGGGCGTCCAGCTTGATTTTTCGGAGGATTTCAAATCCAGCCTACTAAAGTTGATGCCCCATTCGGAAACCCCGTCTTCATAGCGAATGGACTTAAAGGGCAGGGCCATTTCAAAGACCCACTTATCCCCGTCGCGGGTAGTTCGGGAAATCCACTTACTGTCCCAATTCAAATCAACCGTACTGCCATTGTACATGGTACCGTCCCATTGGGCTCCGAAGGCATTCGCCCCAAAGGAAAAACCCGTGGTCTGATTGTTGAAGGGATCGAGAAACAGCAAAAAATTATCGTTCTTTCCGAAAGAAAAATCCCGCCTCAGCGACTCTACGAAATATGCCCCCTTTAATTTATGGTAAAAGGTAGCCAACAGGTACAGGTTTGTATCATCGTAGGTCATGCGAATCTCGGTCGTCTCATCGGCCTTGCCATCATCCATCGGCAGCACCATGAAAAAATCCTTGGCTACGTCGGCATCCTTCCAGGCCGGTTCATCACCTACCCCGTCGATCTGTATCGGACCCGTGGCCTTTCGGATGTGAAGACGAAAGGAAGCATTTTTTTTCTGGGATAAAGCGGGATACGATGCGGCAAAAAACAGTGCTACTACTAAAAAACGAACCATAGATTTAAGTTAAGTCGGTATCAGTGAACCATTTGGGATTCCTAATAATTTGCATTGGTCTTTACACTTTAAAGCAACCCGCAAAATCAATCCTAAAACTACAAAATCCCATCCTTCTTGCTTAACAATCTTTAACATTATTTGCACATGCCATTATACTATTCCTTGAAAAAATGCGTTGTGTTGGGTGAAACTAGAACTAAATTCAATTCGATGAAATACTACCTCAAACCTCTCGCCTTATTTTTTTCCATCAGCCTGTTCATCTCCTGCGGGAATGCCGATGACGATGTGAATTATGGCCTGAACACCGGCGGGGACCTCGGCCAAGGAAAGCCGGTGGACGATTGCCTTGAACTCGGCGAAAACGACCTTGTACTCTCCATCCAAGATCAATACACCACCAAGCCCGGAAAAGTTTCCGTGTTTTTCAAGGTTTCCGATACCGATGGAAATCCTGTACCGGGATTGACGGCGGATCAGTTCACCATCTACGAACAGGGTCGCAACGATGCTTGTTTCAATACCATTTCAAAAGTGGAGGCGAATTCCCGAATTTCACCGAACTCCCAAATCTTTAGCAATAACACCATTTTGGTGCTCGATTTGAGCGCCAGCGTATTAAAGACGAGTCTTGAAGAACTGAAGTCGGCCAGTGAGAGTTTCGTGAACAACGTGATGCCCGCTACACCTCAAGAGCCGGTTAAAATGGCCATTTACTGGTTCGACGGCGAAGAGCAACTGCACGAGTTGAGTCCCCTTACGGCCTCTAAACAGGAGCTTATCGCTTCCATTGAAGGTATTACTACGGATATTAGTGAGGATCCCTCGACCAATCTGTACGGGGCGGTCGTGAAATCTACCGATATTGCTTCCAATCTTTTGGCCGAAAGCAGCAAGGACGATAAAATCAGCGCGGCTTCGGTGGTGGTATTTACCGATGGTACCGATCAGGCTTCCCGCTACACCAAGGAAGCGGCCCAGAAAAAAGTGGATAACGCCAACCCCAATATCTCGTTTTTCACCATCGGGCTCGGTGCCGAAATCGACACCCAGGTTTTGACGGACCTCGGAAAGACCTATAGCGTCTTTGCCGGCAACAAAGACGAGCTTGAAACGACGTTCAACGATATCTCCGATAGGGTCTCACAGCGCGCTAGCAGCTTTTATCTGTTCGAGTACTGCAGCCCTAAACGGGACGGTAGTGGCGATAGCAACCTGGCCATCCAGGTAAAAAAAGGCAGCCTTTCGGGCGCAGTACAGACCAAATTCAACGCGACCGGGTTTACCGGGGGATGTGAGTAAGGCTTTAGACGTTAGGCGTTAGAAGAAAAGTAATAAAAGTTAAGTTGTTCCAATCATTGTTACCATGGAACTGCAAAGAAAAAGCCTTCCTGAATTTGGCGGGGCGGCTTCTTTTTTGGCCTAAATCTTATTCTTAAGGAAAGTGCGGTAACCCCATTATTTCATAAAAAAAGGAAGATCGACTCCCCGTTCTTCCTTTTTTTATGCAATTCAGCGAAAAATTATACTAAGCGCTAGGGATATGGCTCTCTTTGTTGTTCACTAATAAAAGACCCCCAAGTTCTATCGATTACAACCTACATCCTACCAATTCATGCTATGTGTGCAAACACTTAAAATGAAAATATGGATGTTTATCACACAATTGTCAAAAACACTTCCCTCAACGGGATGCCTAAATGGTTCAAGATTACGGCGCTTTTACTGTTTTTAGGCGTAGTTAGCCTGATTTTCGCCACCTACCTGTTGTTGATTACAAAAGGTCCCGATATGGTTATCCGGTTTGGGTACTAAAAAGATGCTTAAATTCGGCTGCCGAAAAGATCCTTCCGGTGTTGCCCCACGCCGTGTATGTTTTGGAACGAAAGAATCCCGAAGCTTTACTCTCGTATCGAGGAGGTGTCGTTGCCTATGGAGTATAAATCGTAAATGAATTCCCCGCGCCTCTCGATCAGTGTCTTAGGCCGTGATCTTTAAGAAAGGTTTCACGAAGGCTGTAATATCCTTTTTTAATCCTTCGGAAGCCTCTACCAATGGAAGTCGGACCTCGGCGCTGGAAAGGCCCATAATTTCAAAGATAGCTTTAATCCCCGCAGGGTTTCCCTCCCTAAAGATAAGTCCCATCCCATCCTGCATTGCGTAGTGCAGTCGATAGGCCTCATCGACCTTACGCTCCAGTCCCGCACGGATCATCCGGGAAAATTCGTGGGGCAGACCTTGTCCCAAAACGGAAATCACCCCCGCACCCCCGGCCAGCACGGTGGACAAAGCGGTGATGTCATCCCCGGAAATCACCATAAAGTCGCGGTTCTTGCGCTGCAAAAGCTGCTGTACCTGTACGATATCTCCCGAGGCCTCCTTGATGCCCACAATATTTTCAAAATCCCGAGCCAGTCGCAAGCTGGTTTCCGGAAGCATATTACTGCCGGTGCGACCGGGAACGTTATACATGAGGATCGGCTTTTTGGTCACCTCGGCAAGGGCTTTGAAATGTTGGTAGATGCCCTCTTGGGTCGGCTTATTGTAATACGGCGAAACGGAGAGGATAGCCGAAAAATGTTCGGATTCGAAGGATTTGATCTCATCAACGATGCGATAGGTGCTGTTGCCCCCGATGCCCAAGACCAAAGGCAGCCGCCCCATATTGGCTTTGATCACAGTCTCGATGACCAGCATTTTTTCAGCCTTGTTCAAGGTGACCATCTCCCCGGTAGTGCCCAATACGACCAGATAATCGACTCCGCCATCGATACAATGTTCCACGATACGGGTCAACGCCCGGGTATCTATGGATAAATCTTTATTAAAGGGAGTGACCAAAGCCACGCCAGTACCTTGTAACTCTTCCATATTATATCTCGTTTAAGACGCCGAGGTATTTTTTGAGCTCCTTTCTAAAGGTAGCAAAATCGTTCAAGGGGGCGTCGAGTATCAAATCGTTATACACCCGATCTACATCTTTGAACCCCACTCGGAAACGGGCCCGGGTCTTGATGCTCATCAGCTGTATCGGCAAATGCTCGACGGTGTAATAATTGACGAGCAGATCGTACTCCCTACTTAGGAATTCCAACGCATAACTATTCTCGATGGTACCGTTCCATCCGAGGTCCTTATCGGAAAAAACAGGGGTCGAATAGGGCGAATTCTTATCGTAGAAGCTTTTATAACCGATAATTTTAACCGCATTGGGCCTTAGGTTATAGTCCTCTACAAAATCGTAGAACCGATCTGCATCCTGAAAACTGTCCAAATCCACGATACAGCCTACCGCGCTAATACCACTTTCCCTTTCTACTTTCGGAGGGGACTTTTCCAGTTCCTTTTTTAGGAATTTAACGCTCGAATTGTACTTGAACTTGTCTTTTATTCCCTTAAACATGTACTTTTACATTTTGTATTTCCAGAACCTGTCTTGAGTTGATTTTTTAGCTGCTAACATAAAGTCAGGACGAGTTCTTAGCCTTTAACCGGCGATTGCGAACACTACAAATGTAAAGAAACTCCGCGCACATTATTTTATTGCGCAAAGATAAAAGGAATCATGCGTTTAAAAATTAAACATTTTGTTGCATTCCTAACATTAGTTTTTGTTTTCGCTTGTCAGGATGCGGCCCATAACGCGAAAATTGAAGGCCGACAGATCGAGATAGGGACATCGATTCGACCTTCCGATTCAGTTGACAGTTTCGTATCTCCTTACCGAAAGCGTATAGACGCCGTGCTGGATAGTGTCCTGGCCTACTCCCCTGCTACGATATCGAAGTCCGATGGTCCCTACAACTCTAGTGCAGGCAACCTTTTGGCCGATATCGTTTTGGCCGAAGCGCAACCCATTTTTAGGTCCCGCACGGGAGAAAGTATTGACTTCGTGCTCCTGAACCACGGAGGCATCCGTTCGATTATTTCAAAGGGTCCGGTGACCGCCCGCAGCGCCTACGAGGTGATGCCCTTTGAAAACTCGATTGTTGTGGCGCAGCTCAACGGAGAGACCGTTAAGAAACTCGTTCTTTATCTTCGTGATTACGGACGGCCGCATCCCATATCGGGCCTGCAGGTAATTCTGGATCAAGAAAATAAGATCCAATCCATCCGAATCCAGGGCAGGCCATTGGATAATGATCGCAGCTATAATGTCGCTACATCGGACTATCTGCTCAACGGTGGGGACAATATGGTATTTTTTAAGGATGCGGAACATTCGACCCTAATCGATTATAAGGTCCGTAACGCCATGATCGATTATTTTAAGAAGGTCGATACTATCGCACCGGTCGTGGACGATCGATTCTATAAATTGGAATAAGGGAGAAAGTGGAGATTGGTGTGATGGCAATAATCCAGCATTGACGACCCGCTTCCATAGCGTATTTTTATGAGAAGAAGAAGTTTTATCAAACAGAGTGCCGCTTCGACCGCTTTGGCGGGCTTAGGCGGACTATCCCTGAATTCCTGCTTTGGTAATTCGGAAAAGCACATCACCATCCTGCACACCAATGACGTGCACAGCCATATCGACCCGTTTCCCGAAAGCCATTCCGAATTCCCAAATCTTGGGGGATTGGCACGGCGAGCCACCTTGGTGGACGACATCCGTAAGGAAAACCCGAATACCTTATTGTTCGATGCCGGTGATATTTTTCAAGGTACTCCCTATTTCAACTTTTACGGGGGAGAGCTCGAATTCAAGTTAATGAGCAAGCTGAAATACGACGCCGCCACAATAGGCAACCATGATTTCGACAATGGAATCGAAGGTCTCTTGGCACAAATGCCGAATGCGGAATTCGATTTACTTTCGGCCAATTACGATTTCAGGAATACTATAATGGACGGACGTGTGCCCGCCTATATGACCTACGTTGTAAACGGGGTCAAAGTCGGGGTCTATGGCTTGGGTATCGGGTTGGAAGGCTTGGTCGATAAAAGAATGTACAAAGAAACCGAATATCTTGATCCGTATGAAGTGGCGTTGGACACGGAACGTCGGTTGGAGGAGAACGAAAATTGCCAGTTGATTATTTGCCTTTCGCATCTCGGATACAATTATGGAAATAAGAACAAGCCGAGTGATTTGGGGCTTGCAGCCAAAACCCGCTTTACCGATCTTATCATCGGAGGGCATACCCATACATTTTTAAAGCGACCGACCATCGTCAAGAATTCGAAAGGTCGCGAAATACTGGTGAATCAAGTCGGTTGCTTCGGAATTAATCTGGGTCGCATCGATTTTTATTTCGAAGAAGATCAAAACTGGAAGGCAGACGGGGTCTCGATAATGGTTTGAGAACACTGCCGACCCACCGGACCCTAAATTATTAACAACTAGATCAATAACTTACCTTTATATGGCCTTTTTAAAACGTTTGGGATTCTACCTCGTTGGATTATCGATCGGAATCGTTTTTCTCACCCTATTCCTTAAAAAGAAATCAGAAGAGACCGGTGCAGAATTCTGCTATTTTCCTAACTGTCGCACCTTGAAGGATATCCGCTCTAAATCATTGTCGTATTCCGAAAGCATAAACACGATGTTGGCGGAGAAACAACTGGACTCGCTCGATATCGTAGGATTCCTAAATGATGGCGACGTCGATTTCGGAAGAAGCGACACTCGATCGGATACGTGTAAAACTTATTTTATAGAGGGGCTCCTTAAAGAAAGAACGGCAGTGCTCAAGGTCAGGAATTGTCGTGAAAAGGCCACTGTAGAAGAGCTTATTTTAATACCTTAAACCTTGAACGGCCTCGTAGCGCGACCTGAACCTTAAATACATCGACTTACCAGCAACGGTCCAACTCCAGCCTCCCATCAAATCTCCCGCCGCTTCCGCTCTCTTTTCAACAACGAAAGCTCCCTGCTGGTCTGGCCGGCCACCGAGGTGTTCTCGTCGGCACGCCGGATCAGATAGGGCATTACGTCCCGAACGGGACCAAAGGGAAGATATTTGGCGACATTGTACCCTTCTGCGGCCAGGTTGAAGGAAATGTGATCGCTCATCCCGTATAGCTGACCAAACCAAATTCGGGAATCGTTGTGGGCAATATTTTTTTCTTCCATAAGCTCCATCAAGTGGTAGCAGCTATTTTCGTTATGGGTCCCGGCAAAGAGGGAAATCGTGTCCAGATTGTTGACCATATACGCTATGGCCTTGTCAAAATTGGCATCGGTCTCCTTTTTGGACGCGCAAATGGGGCTGGCATATCCCTTTTCCTCGGCGCGTTCGTTCTCTTTCTCCATATACGCGCCCCGCACGGCCTTGATACCAACTTTAAATCCATCTCGTTCCGCTATGGCATGGAGGTTTTTGAGATAGTCCATTCGGTCCCAACGGTACATTTGAAGCGTGTTGAAAACGATGGTCTTTTTCTTGTTGTACTTACGCATCATCTCCTCGACCAAGGCATCCGCGGCATCTTGCATCCAGCTTTCCTCGGAATCGATTAATAGGGACACATCGAGTTCATGGGCTTTTTTACAGGTTTTGTCGAAACGGGCCACAACCCTGTCCCACTCGGCCTGCTCCTTTTTACTAAGGGATTTCCCCTCACCTATTTTTTTAAAAAGGGCGAAGCGACCGTAGCCCGTCGGTTTAAAAACAGCGAAGGGAATGGCGTCTTTTTCCTTGACGAAGTCAAGCACTTTGATGACCACTTCCAACGTCAAATCCAAGGGATGCTCTGTATTTTTACCCTCTACGGAGTAGTCGAGTACCGAATGGACATTCTTGGCGTACATTTTGTCCACAGTGGGCAAGCAGTCGAGTTCGTTGACGCCCCCACAAAAGTGGTCGAATACGGTAGCACGGATCAGATTATCTACGGGGAGATGGGCCTTAAAGGCAAAATTGGTAATGGCCGACCCAATGCGCACCAAAGGTTCGTTGGCAATCATTCGGAACAAAAAATAGGCACGTTCCAGTTCCGAATCCGATTTTAGGGCAAAAGCGGTCTCGGTATCCTCAAAAATTTTCTTCATTTCCAGCAATTTGTCTTGCTATCAAAGATAAAGACTGAAATTTGGATTCCAACACAATATTTTAGCTTTATTTTGCCATTGGATACCCAGTGAATCAATGGGACAAGGGTCATAAAATTTGAAATTTAATATGGAATCCATCACTACCTCTTCTTACGCAGTACATTTCAATCAACTTGCCTATGATGCTATCAACGCGCATTTAAGGGCCACCCCCTATTCTAAAATTTTCGTTTTAGTGGATGAAAATACGAAACGGGATTGTCTAGGGAATTTTAAAAACATGGTATCCGACAGTTCCGATTACGAGATCTTAGAAATCCCTTCGGGCGAAGTAAACAAGACCATTGAGACCTGTATCCGGCTGTGGGAAGAGCTCTCTGAACGGAACGCCGACCGCAAAAGCCTTTTGATCAATCTTGGCGGGGGCGTAATTACCGATCTGGGGGGCTTCGTGGCCTCGACCTTTAAACGTGGAATCGCTTTTATCAATGTACCCACTACCCTTTTGGCCATGGTCGACGCCTCGGTGGGCGGAAAGACGGGGGTGGACCTCGGCGCCCTTAAAAATCAGGTCGGGGTCATCAACCAACCCGAGATGGTACTTGTAATTTCCGAGTTTTTAAAAACCCTCGACCAACGGCAACTGAAAAGCGGATTCGCCGAAATGCTCAAGCACGGCCTGATCCGGGACTCCGGATACTGGGAAGTTTTGAAATCGAATTCGGATTTCTCGGATATAGACCGCCTGATTTATACCTCGGTCAAGATCAAGAACGAAGTCGTACTCCAAGATCCCACCGAGCAGCACCTGAGAAAAATATTGAATTTTGGGCATACGCTCGGCCATGCGGTGGAATCCTACTTTTTGGAAAATGAGTCCCTCGAAACCCTACTCCACGGCGAAGCCATTGCTATCGGAATGATTTTGGAGGGCTACCTGTCCAAGGAATTAACGGGACTCCCTGAAGCCGATTTGGAGGATATTAAGGCTGTCTTTTTAAACCGCTATCCCAAAACGAAATTCTCTGAAGCCGATATCGAGACCATCCTATCCCTTTTAAAATTCGACAAAAAGAATTCCCATGGGGATATCAATTTTGTGCTGCTCGACAAAATAGGCAAACCGGTCATCGATGTAAAGATTCCTCCGAAACTGTTCCGCAGCGCTTTTGCATACTACTCCGAAGCCTAGTTTGAGACTCCGTACCGTGTAACCACAATCCCGAACGGGTTCGTATACTTAATTTGGCTTTTGACAACTCTTTGTAACATCGACCGAATAAAAAGCATAGCTTAGAAACTGTAAATAATAACCCTTTCATAGGGATTCATAACCAAACCCTTACAGCTTGAAAAACTACCTACTATGCTACGCAAAATTGTAGATTACAAAAAATTGGACCACGAACTCGCCCTGCTTCTAATAGAATCCTATCCCGACGGATACGGCGATGAAGATATCGTCGTTTTCAAAACCCTGCAGGGCGATACCGTCGAAGCGGTCGAAATCAAAACAGAGGATACCGTTTACCTGGTCAAAATCAGTAAAAGCCTCTCGGAGTTCATATCAAACTTTGACGATACCATCGAAAAGGAACTTGAGGCAAGACCCCAAAACGTTCTGGAAGAAACCGATTCCCCGGAATATGAGCTGGACTCCGATGCGGACTACGATTTGGGGGATGAAATGGATTGAGGGAATCCGGAATGACCAGGGGATGCCTTTCGAACCCCTTTTTCGCTGGGCTCGACCTTTTCATCGATATAATGGGCGTACTGGGCGGTAAACTCGGCCCCGAAAAAAAGGATCATACAGGTGTAATATACCCACAGCATGATCAAAACTACAGAGGAGGCCCCGCCATATACGGATGTCGGATCGCTTTGGGTAAAATAATAGCCCAATAAAAATTCACCGATCAAGAAAAGTACCGTGGTCAATGCTGCACCGGAAAGGGTAGTCTTCCATCGAATCTTAATGTCCGGCAACAATTTGAACAATGCCGCGAAGAGTCCGGTTATCACAATAAATGTCAGCAAATAGCTGAACGTACTGGCGGCAATCTCCGCTATCTTTGGTGCGAAAGTCCCAATATAATCACTGACAATTTTCAACACGAAAGACAGTATCAAGGAGACCAGAAATAGAAAACCCAGCACCAAGATCATTCCGAAAGAAATTAGTCGGTCAATGATGGTCTGTAACCAAACCGTTTTTCGGGGTTCTACGTGCCAAATATCGTTCATGGCCATCTTAAGGCGGACAAATACTCCCGTCGCACCGAAAATTAACATTGCTATCCCGATTATGACCGCTACCGTAGAGCCTTCCTTGACCGAGGCATTAGCGATCATGCCCTCAATGGCGTTTGAGGCTCCCTCACCAATAAAAGCCCCCAAGCGCTTAGCGATTTTTCCACGGACGGCTTCAACGCCAAACAGTTCACTGGCGATCCAGGCCACTATCATTAATAATGAAGGCAACGAAAAAAGGGTGTAATAGGATATCACCGCGCTCTTGCCGAAAGGATCGTTCTCGACCCAGGCCATTGCCGTGTCCTTTAACAAGGTCCAGAAAGTCTTAAGTTTTTTTCTTACATCCATTTCGGAAACCACTACTTGATTTATACGAAGCTATAAAAAATCCCGAACGCAAACGTTCGGGATCGGTATCTTTTCAGCCAGCCCAAAAAAATGCTCACATCATGGCTTCCATTTCGTCATTACGGTCATTGATCGACGCGGCACGATAGCATCGGTGAAGGTGAGAAGGACTAAAGTTCGTTGAAAATCATATGCATCAACCTTTTTTTATCGTTGAAGCTTTCTTCTAGCGAAATCATAGTTTCCGTGCGATTGATGCCATCGATATCATCGATCATGAAAATTATGTTTTTGGCATGGTTGGTATCCCTCGCCCGGATTTTACAGAAAATATTGAACTTGCCCGTAGTGATATGGGCGATAGTTACATTCGGAATCTGTTCCAACCGCTCCATCACAAATTTAGTCTGATGGGTTTTTTCAAGGAAAATTCCGACATAGGCTATAAAGGCGTACCCCAATTGTACATAATCAAGAGTCAACGAAGAGCCTCTAATAATTCCCGCTTCCTCCATTTTTTTTACCCTGACGTGTACCGTACCTGCCGAAATCAACAATTTCTTGGCGATGTCTGTGAAAGGCGTTCTGGTGTTCTCGATCAACATATCGAGAATTTGATGGTCGATTTCGTCTAGTTTTACTTTTCCTGCCATAATAATGTGCTATTTAATAATTTAAATCATTTAAAAGCGTTCGAGAAGAACGTTTTTATTCGAGCAAATTTTCAATGACAAAAGTAAAAAAATTAAGAAATAATATGCATGGAAAAGTTGATTTTTTTGATAAATACGTAATTATTTTACCGTTTCACAATAAATTCTTAAAATTAACGGAATAGATCGATCCAAGTTGGATTGCCTTCAATAATTTTAAAGTCCTCATCCGCCAACGCGTTGTAGGTCCGATGTCCGAAATACCCCTTCAGATTTCCCGATTTTTCGATTTTAGGGATAAATTCGATAGCACCATCTACCAAGGTTTCCTTATACAGAATACCCACCGCATCGCCCTCGATCAGGGAAGAATCCAGAACATGGGCATTATGCACAAGGATATCAAAATATCTTTTTTGATTTTCAGGAATCAAGAAGTAATCCGAGACATTCAGCTCATTAAAATCGTTCTCTGCTATAATGGTCAAGCCTTTCAGCAGGGCCTGAAATATAAACTTTCGGGTTTTCTCGCGTTCATAATCCTCGGGATAGTGTCCCGCTTCAAAAAGAACAGTAGGAGTGTCGGTCATTTGAAAGGCATCTCCAACACAGTTTGCATTGTAGGCGTCATCGTACCTTCCCACCTGCCCTGGAATCCGATTTTGCAGTTGTTCGTTCATCGCGACGACGAGCTTCATGGCCACGCCGCGGGATACAGAAACGCTTCTGGCCTCGTCATGGGCGGGTGCCAAAAAGGATACGGTAGCCGGTTTGGGAGTATTGCCCACATTGAATATAGTGCGTTGATCATGCAGATTGAAGCAATAGTCCGGCTGAAATTCGTCGAACACCTCACGAAGTACCCTACTTTCCGGTTGTGACCTTTCCTGCGCATCCCGATTAAGGTCGATACCATTGGCATTGGCCCGGGTATAGGCCATAGCTCCGTCGGGATTTAAAATAGGAATCATCATAATGGTACATTGCTTGAGAATAGTCCTGGAAGTAGGCAGATCTGCATTTAAATAATTAATCAGGTCCAAGACCGCCTTCGTCGTGGTCGATTCATTTCCGTGCATTTGAGACCACATCAGTATTTTAACGGGGCCCTCGCCAAGCTTCATTTGGTCAATGGGTACTCCCAGAACAGATTTGCCCACGGGACGGACCTCAAGATTCTTAGGCGCGCTCAAGAAATCTTCGATTTGGTCGTGAGTCAGGTAACGTCCACAAATGCCTTTTTCTTTTATGGATTGGTATTCTATTGAGGTTAAAGTCATCCTTCAAATTTTGCGATTTACAAAAGTAACATCAAAATAAATTACATTTGTAAACTATAACATTTCACTTTTGTAAACAAAGGCCGCGCTTGATTTCTGGTTTATATTTACGATTGTAAACTATTTGGAGTGAAAATTCATCTTTATATATATGTGTGTTCTATAAAAATGTCATTCAGGTGCTTATATAAGTTTAATTAAAGTATTAGATTATTATTTTAGGGTTGAATTTTAGGTTATGAGTAGGATGTGACCCTAGTAGTTTGTTATATTTAGACAAGAATATTTACAATGGTAAACAGTTCGGAATTTATTGGCCGCTTGGAGTATCTGCTTCAACATTACGATCTCACTGCTTCGGCTTTTGCAGAAAAAATTCAAGTGCAGCGTTCAAGCATTTCCCATCTCCTATCGGGACGTAACAAGCCCAGTCTCGAATTTGTATTGAAGGTGGTTAAGAGTTTTCCGGAAGTTAATTTATACTGGCTTTTAAACGGGAAAGGAACGTTTCCGCCTGAAAAGAACGGAAAGAGTGCTTCTACGGAGGGTACCGCGGCATTCAAAAATCCTCTAAAAGAAAGTGTCCACAAGACCGGGCCCGAAAGTCCCGGGAAATCCAAGGCCGCAATAGCGCGTATCGTAATTTTTTATACCGACGGAACCTTTGAGTCCCACACCCCGGCCAATACCAGTCCTGATGGATCATAGGTTTCGTATCCACCCGATCGACCAGAGCTAGCCTCCGTAAAGCCGTGTGTGTAGCGCCCGTGCAACTAAAATAAGCGAAGGACCATGAGCCGTTCTAGAGCGGAAACAATAAAATGAAAAAAAATCTTGAGTAGGCGGTGAAATGACCGGAAGTCTTCATGGGCGAGGTTTAAAAACGCGTTAAATCCTGCTCCGGACATATTTGTTTTTCTTAATTTGCGGCAATGATGAAAAGACTGCTTATATCGTGTCCCCTGGTGCTATTATTGGCTTCATGCTACCAACCGCAAAGAGATTGTAAAAGTTTCAAGAATGGAAGGTACACGTTTACGACCACCATCGACGGCGAAGAGAAAACCACCCTGTTCGTCCGAAATGATACTATGGAAATAGATTATTTTGAGGGGAAGGCGGACACTTCGGCCGTGCGGTGGATCAACGACTGTGAATACGTAGTAAAAAAATTCAATCCCAACAGTTTAGCCGAGGAGAAATCCGTTCATATGAAGATTCTTTCTACCACCGATGACTCCTACACCTTCGAATATGGGATTGTCGGGAGAGATAAGAAATCCACCGGAACGGCTGTCAGAGAGCAGTAAAAAGGTTCCGATTTTTCTTCTGTCTTTACTGAACCATTACGTCACCCCGCCGTAGCTAATATGCCAGGTACCAAGTTATTGGAAAGCGGTAGGGCCAAGTTGGATACCTTAGCTGCCGCACGCAGGAATAGCTCAAGCTAGTTCGGCCGACTGTAGGCCACTTCGGGGTTCTTGGCTTGCTGCTCCCGAAACAACCGCTGCTGCTGTTTAACGGTCAGGGTACTGCCATCATGGCTCCATCCTGGAGGGCCGAAAATGTACATAAGTTTGTGCGAAAATTTGTCCGCCTTTTTGACGTCCGCCCAAATATCCTTGAACTCGTGGGTCAGAATCACGAGAGGATTGTAGGAGTCCGGTGCGTGAATGACCCCAAACTTCACCTCGATGTCATCATCCAACTCCTTCCAAGTGCCGAACATCTTGTCGAAGATATTCAGAAAACCTCCGTGGTTCTTATCCAGATACTCCACGTTCTGCGAATGGTGGACCTGGTGCATGGTGTGGGTGTTGAATATTTTCTCGACCCATCCCATTTTAGGGACATATTTGGTATGCAACTGAAACTGCCATAATGATTCTATGGCCAAGCAGACGATGACCATCTCCACTGGGAAGCCTATCGCAGGCATCCACATATAGAAAAACGGCTTGTACAGCAAGGTGAACCACCCATTACGGACCGCGGTGCCGAGATTGAAATTATCGGAGGAGTGGTGTACGATATGGGCGGCCCAGAGTATACGCACCTCATGATTGGCACGATGGAACCAATAATAGGTAAAATCATCGGCCAACTGGCACAAGATCCATACGTACCATGCATAACCGAAGGACTCGTAACCCATGATATTGGTACGTACACCGTCAACCACTGGGTTGAACATCTCATACGTAAATTCGAAAACAACGATAAGTACGGTTACCTTGAGTAACGGCCCCAAAATAGCGGAACCGACACCCATAGTACCGCTGGCCAATAAATCTTTCCAATCGTATAAATCCTCATTGCCGTGGGTGTGGCTATAGGTGAGCTCTAATAGAATAAAGGCGATAAAAGCAGGTACGCCGTAAACGAGGGGGTTCGTAAAATCCATCAATCAAATTTTGACAAAGATAGTATTTATGAGAGCCATTATGACCCCATGACCGAAATTTAAAGGCTTTAACAAGCTATTTCCTATTTTTTTCGGAGGATGGCATTTTGTTCCTCCATCAATTTCTCAAGATTCGATAAAAGTTCGATGTTCTTGGGCGTTTCGACCGTTTTATTTTTGGGATCCTCCGATTTTTCCTTGAATCGATTGATAAACCGGATGACCACAAAAATGGTCAGGGCGATAATCAAAAAATCGATGGACACCTCTAGCATTTCACCGTATCCAATGGCTATTTCATCTTGACTCTCAGTGGCTTGTCGCATTACGTATTTTCTGTCCGAGAGATGTACTCCATCGGTCAAAAGCGATAAGGGCGGCATGACCACTTTTTTCACCAAGGTATTGACTACATTGTTAAATGCCGTACCAATAATAATGCCGATGGCCATATCTATCATATTGCCCTTGATGGCAAAATTCTTGAATTCTTGAAAGAAACTTTTTGAAGCCATTTCTATGTATTTGTAAAATCATGTGTTCCGTCAATCCCCTGAAGTGAATTAACGTAAACCAATTATGAATCATTACTTATTTTCAGTACCAGTTTTAATGGTCCTAGAATACTTAACCAGGTCGTTCAAGGCCGTCCTTTAATCGAAGAGCGTAGGTTGGTCATCCCCATTATCTTTATTTTCTTTTGGGGAGGGTTTTCTTGGCGTAGCATTTTCTGATGAATCAGTTTTGGATGAAGGATTGTCGGATTTTTTACTGCCGTTTCCCGAACTGGATTCCTCGTCCCCCAATGGCTCGTTTCCTGCATCTTTTTCGTTGTTATCGTCATCGCCCCCTTCGACATCCTCCGTGTTGGAATGCTCCGGCGGTTCGTAAGGCAAAGGTGATAGTCCGCTGATTTCGAGCACCTTGTCCTTCGTAAGTTGATTGCCCCTGGCAGTGATGCCCTTTACGGCGATGAATTCCTCCAGGTCCAATACCCAATTCTCCTTGCGTTCCTGCCCCCGTTTTTTGGCGAATACTATTTCTGCCCTCGGACGATAATCGGTGAAAAATCGCTCTAAATAGGATTTTGGGTGGTCGGTAAGGATGTTCTCTTCCTTATCGGGATTCTCGATAAGAAAGCGTTTAACATAGAATAGTTCTTTTTCCCCGTCCCAATAGATGGCGGACAGGGGTTTTTCGGGAATCCATTTTTCTAGGATGATTATATTCTCATCAAAATGCAGGGTTATTTCAGGGATGACGGTTTTTACAAGTCCGTCTTGATTGACGATCAACAACCGATCTCCACTCCGGAATTCCCCCATAAACTCTCCTCTTTCATCGTTGTTCAGGCGATGGACGGTCTCGTCAAACCAAAGTTTTCGGGGTTTTAGGGTAGATAGTCCCTTTTCCTTTAGTTCGATTCGTTTTACGGGATTCTTAGTCACCAGATTTCCTCTGGCGCCACGTCCCTTTATGGAAATATCGGCAAAATCGATATCCCACTTCAGTTTCTTGATTTTGCCGGACCGGCGTAGATGTACCGTAACGATTTCCGCTTCGCCGTTGGGATTGCCTGAAAAATAGTACACCTGAGTTCCGGGCTTCCCCTTACCGACATTATACAGCTTCTCCCGGGTAATACTGACCACATTAAAGCGCTTGATATAGGTAGCCCCCCCCTTTCCGTTGCGATAGATTATATTGTAAACGGTGCGTTTGTCTTTTTTCTTGAATACGGCGACATAGATAATGCCCTTGCCCACGAAGATTTTGGAATCTACCTTAAAGACCATCATCTTACCCGTCTTGGTAAAAGCGATGATATCATCGATATCACTGCAATCGGTCACATACTCGTCCCGTTTGAGCGAGGTACCCACAAAGCCCTCTTCGCGGTTGACGTAGAGCTTCGTATTCCGGATAACGACCTTGGTGGCCTCGATATCCTCGAAAATACGGATTTCGGATTTCCGTTCCCTGCCTTCCCCGTATGTATCCTTGAGATTCTGGAAGTAATCGATTGCGTATTCTACCAAGTGGGCCAAATGATGTTTGACCTCGGCAATCTTCTTTTCTAGATTGTCCAAATTTTGCTGGGCCTTGTCCAAATCGAACTTGGAAATACGTTTGATACGGATTTCCGTCAAACGGACAATATCTTCCTCGGTCACGGCCCGCCGCAAGTTCTTGGTAAAAGGTTTCAGGCCTTTGTCGATAGCGGCAATGACCCCTTCCCAAGTTTCCTCTTCCTCGATATCTCGATAGATGCGGTTCTCGATAAAAATTCTCTCAAGGGATGCAAAATGCCATTGTTCCTCCAGTTCGGAGAGTTGTATCTCCAGTTCCTGTTTTAGAAGATCGACGGTAGCGTCAGTGGAGCGCCGCAGCATTTCGCTCACCCCGATAAAAAGCGGCTTATTGTCCTCGATAATACAGCTAAGGGGCGAGATCGAGGTTTCACAGGCCGTAAAGGCATATAGAGCGTCAATGGTCTTATCGGGAGAGATATTATTGGGCAGATGAATCATCAACTCTACCTCCGCGGCGGTATTATCATCGATTTTCTTGATCTTGATCTTGCCCTTATCGTTGGCCTTGAGGATGGATTCTTTTAAAGTAGTAGTGTTGGTCCCGTAGGGTATCTCGCTAATAACCAACGTCGATTTGGTATGCTGGGCTATCTTGGCCCGCACCCGCACCTTTCCGCCCCGCATCCCGTCGTTGTAATTGGAAACATCGATAACACCGGCAGTAGGGAAATCGGGGAACAGCTTGAAGCGTTTGCCCTGCAAGTGCTTGATGGAGGCGTCGATGAGCTCATTAAAATTGTGGGGCATGATCTTGGTGGAGAGCCCCACGGCAATCCCCTCCGCCCCTTGTGCCAACAGCAATGGGAATTTTACGGGCAGGTTGACGGGCTCTTTTTTCCGACCGTCGTACGAAAGCTGCCATTCCGTTATTTTAGGACTGAACACCACCTCTAGCGCAAATTTGGATAGCCGGGCCTCGATGTATCTAGGAGCCGCCGCGCCATCACCCGTGAGAATGTTCCCCCAGTTGCCCTGTGTATCGATCAGCAGGTCTTTCTGTCCGATCTGCACCATGGCGTCGGCAATACTCGCATCGCCGTGCGGATGGTATTGCATGGTATGGCCCACCACATTGGCGACTTTGTTATAGCGCCCGTCGTCGAGATCCTTGAGGGAATGCATGATACGCCGCTGCACGGGCTTGAACCCGTCTTCTATTGCGGGAACGGCCCGCTCTAGAATGACGTACGACGCATAGTCCAAGAACCAATCCTTGTACATTCCGGTCACCCGGGTCAAGGCATCGTTCGAGCCTACGTCTTGGTTGTGTTCTTGTTCTTCTTCGGGGGAGTTATCATTACTATCGTCCGAAGACTGGTTTTGGTTCTCCGCTTCGTCGTCTCCTCCTGCGGGTACGTTCAGTTCGTCATTTTCATCCATTCGGAAAGACTGGTATTATTATGACCTGTTTGGCTACAGGTTGGTTTACAATTGGTTTTCCTCGACCAGGTCAACTTCTACTTTAAGGTTTTCTATAATGAATTCTTGCCGGTCAGGGGTATTTTTACCCATGTAGAATTTCAAGAGCTGTTCGATGGATATGGCCTTGTCCAACATCACAGGCTCCAGCCGGATATCGTCCCCAATAAAATGTTGGAACTCGTCCGGCGATATTTCGCCGAGTCCCTTGAACCGGGTAATTTCCAATTTTCCCGATAGGGTATTGATGGCCTCCTTCCGTTCTTCCTCACTGTAGCAATATCTGGTCTCTTTTTTGTTCCGCACCCGGAAAAGCGGGGTTTGCAGAATATACAGATGACCTTCCTTGATCAGTTCCGGAAAAAACTGAAGGAAGAAGGTGATCAACAACAACCGGATGTGCATGCCGTCCACATCGGCATCCGTGGCGATTACAATATTATTATAGCGCAGGTCCTCCAAAGATTCCTCGATGTTCAAGGCCGCCTGCAATAGATTGAACTCTTCGTTTTCATATACGATTTTTTTGGACATGTTGTAGGAGTTCAACGGCTTGCCCCGCAGGCTGAACACGGCCTGGGTGTTCACGTCCCTCGATTTGGTGATCGATCCTGAGGCGGAATCGCCCTCGGTTATGAACAGGGTACTTTCAAGGCGCCTGTCGTTCTTCATATCCTCCAGATGTACCCGGCAATCCCGCAGCTTCTTGTTGTGCAAGCTGGCTTTCTTGGCCCGGTCCCGCGCCAATTTACGAATGCCCGAAAGCTCCTTTCGCTCTTTTTCGGCCATCAAGATCTTCCGTTGCAGCTTATCCGCGGTCTCGGGATACTTGTGCAGATAGTTGTCTAAATATCGCCCTACAAAATCGTTGATATAGGTGCGTACCGTGGGGAAATCGCCGCCCATGTCGGTAGAGCCCAGTTTGGTCTTGGTCTGGCTCTCGAAGACCGGCTCCATCACCTTGATGGAAATGGCGGAGATGATGGACTTCCGAATATCGGACGCGTCGAAATTCTTGCCGTAAAAATCGCGGATGGTCTTCACGAGCGCCTCCCGAAAGGCACTTTGGTGGGTGCCGCCCTGGGTGGTATGTTGGCCGTTTACGAACGAATGGTAGCTTTCGCTGTACTGGGTTTTGCTATGGGTCATGGCCACCTCGATATCGTCTCCCTTTAGATGGATGACCGGATATAAGAGGTCTTCCTTATGGTTATTATCCTCTAAAAGATCTTTGAGTCCATTTTCGGAGTGGAACTTTTCCCCGTTAAAGACGATGGTCAGTCCCGGATTCAAATAGACGTAGTTCTTGAGCATGCGCTCGACATACTCGTTGCGATACTTGTACTTTTTGAAGATGCCCTCATCGGGCGTAAAGGTAATCTTTGTGCCGCGACGGCGACTGGTCTCATCGAGAAGCTCCTCGTTCTTAAGCTCTCCCACCTCGAATTCGGCGGACTTGGATTTGCCGTCGCGGGTACTTTCCACCCGAAAATAGCTGGAGAGCGCGTTGACCGCTTTGGTACCGACCCCATTGAGGCCGACGGACTTTTTAAAGGCGCGGGTGTCGTACTTGCCGCCTGTGTTCATTTTAGATACCACATCGACTACTTTTCCCAAAGGAATTCCCCGGCCGTAGTCCCGTACTATGACCCGGTCTCCGTGGATGGAAATCTCGATAGTCTTGCCCGCCCCCATCACGAACTCGTCAATGGAATTATCCAAAGTTTCTTTTAAAAGGATGTAAATTCCGTCATCGGCGGACGATCCGTCCCCCAATTTACCGATGTACATCCCGGGGCGTAGCCGAATGTGCTCTTTCCAATCGAGCGAGCGGATATTATCTTCTGTATATTGGCTGTTGTCGGACATGGTCAGTATTTTACCGGTGTGGCTAAAGATAAGGCGACTTGCAAAAATAGGAAACCCCTAGGCTTTAAAGTAATTAACAATGAAAGTTGTTGGATTGTTGATATATCCAACGTGAAATATCCTATTTTATGCTGTAGGACGGAAAATTCCAAGGCTCTTCCCCAATTTTAGCGAAAAATTATGGATGAAATTCAGAGTGACAAAAAACAAAAGGAATTAGGAACAAGGATAATTGAAGGCAAAAGGGTGTTTTTAGGCAATACCTTGTCTTTTTGGGAGGCTTCGGTAGGTTTATTCTCTCCTTTTGTTCTTGCTTGCCCTTTCCTGTGTTTTACCACTAGCAAACCGTATCTATGGCCGGTCAGGCACCTAGATCTTTACTGAAAATTTAAAGTTTTCATTTCCGTGCTAACAAAAATGGGCAAAAAGCTCAAGGCAAGTCATTAACTTTTTTTAAATTTCGAACCACAACTGAATGCTATGGATTTCATCGATTACTACAAAGTGCTCGGACTGGAAAAGAACGCGTCCGAGGCGGAAATAAAAAAGGCCTATCGCAAATTGGCGCGCAAGCACCACCCCGATCTCAATCCCGATAACAAAGCTTCCCAGCATAAATTCCAGCAGATCAACGAGGCCAATGAGGTGCTGAGCGACCCTGAAAAACGGAAAAAATACGATAAGTACGGCAAGGAATGGCAGCACGCCGACGCCTACGAAGAGGCCCAAAAGCGACAGTCCGCCTCGGGCGGGTTCGGAGGAGGCTTTGGAGGAGCCTCCGGAGGTGGATTTGGCGGTGGATTCGGCGGCGGCGGCCAATACCGAACGACGGGTGATTTCTCCGAAAGCGAGTTTTCCGACTTCTTCGAGTCCATGTTCGGAGGAGCATCCGGCGGTTCAAGAAGAAGTAGCGGTAGAGGCACACGTCAATTTAAGGGTCAGGACTTTAACGCCAGTCTTCGATTGAACCTGACCGACATCATTAGCTCTCAAAAACAGACCATTGATCTGGGCGAGAAGAAAATCCGTCTGACCATTCCCGCGGGGGTAGAAGACGGGCAGACCATCAAGATAAAAGGCTATGGGGCCGAAGGCATGAACGGAGGGCCAAAAGGGGACCTCTACCTTACGTTTCAAGTATTCAACAACACCGCATTTCAACGTGTTGGCGACGACCTTTACAAAACAGTGGAAATCGACTTGTACAAAGCCCTACTGGGCGGGGAGATACAGGTGGACACCCTGAGCGGGAAAGTTAAGTTAAAGGTCAAGCCCGAATCCCAAAGCGATACCAAAGTGAAGTTAAAGGGGAAAGGCATGCCCAAATACAAGAAGGAAAATCAGGCAGGGGACCTTTATGTAACCTATAAGGTAGTACTTCCTAAGGACTTGACGGACAAGGAAAAGAAATTATTTAAAGAACTTTCGAAATTGAGAAAATAAACAAACCCCCTTGCGTAAATCAACCTGTTCGCCGCGCGGCAGGTACAGCACTTACATCATGGAAAAAGAAAACTATATTTTAGTCCGACGGTATTGCGAGCGGACCCATATACCCGATTCGTTCATTAGCGCCCTGAACGAATTCGGACTCATTGAATGCAAGCAAATCGAAACGGAAATCTATATCTCGGACGAAGAAATCCCCGAAATCGAACGTTTTGATCGCCTTCACAACGACTTAGGGATTAACTTAGAAGGAATAGATGCCCTAGACCATATGCTGCGACGCCTTCGGGAAATGGAAAACGAAATGAACGTGCTTAGGAAAAGGCTTCGACTTTATGAGTGAAATAAAATTCCTGGTCCCATAATAAAATGGGATTTAGCACATGGCATTTGGAAGGTGATTCCTCGTGGAATTTGAAAACCCTACACTCTTACACGTTAAACCGAAAGTGCACCACATCGCCATCCTTCACAACGTAATCCTTGCCCTCGATCCTCATTTTTCCCGCCTCCTTGACTTTGGCCTCGCTGCCGTAGTTGACATAATCGGCATAGGAAATGACCTCGGCCCGGATAAAGCCCTTTTCGAAGTCGGTATGGATAACTCCCGCAGCCTGAGGGGCACTAGCTCCTACTGGTATGGTCCAGGCCCTTACTTCCTTCTCCCCCGCCGTAAAGTATGTTTCCAGATCCAACAGCTTGTAGGCGCCCCGGATTAATTTCGCCGAACCCGGCTCTTTCAGTCCCAGATCCTCCAAGAACATTTGTCGTTCCTCGTAGGTATCCAGCTCGGTGATATCGGCCTCCGTGCCGACGGCCAGCACGATGACCTCGGCATTCTCATCGGTTACGGCCTCCTTCACTTTTTCCACATAGGCGTTCCCCGTAGCAGCCGATTCCTCGTCCACATTGCAGACATACATCACTGGTTTATCGGTAATAAACTGTAAGGGTCTTACAAATTCGTCCCGCTCCTCTTTCGATAGGTCGATAGCCCTCACCGACACACCACTTTCCAATCCCGATTTTACCTTTCCGAGTACGGTCGCTTCCTTTAGGGCATCCTTGTTACCGGTCTTCCCGGCCCTTTTGACCTTATCAAGCTTCTTTTCCACCGTCTCCAGATCCTTCAGCTGCAATTCCATATCGATGGTCTCCTTATCCCGAATGGGGTCTACGGAACCGTCCACATGCACCACGTTCTCATCGTCGAAACAGCGCAACACATGCAAAATAGCATCTGTCTCGCGGATATTCCCCAAAAATTGGTTGCCCAGGCCCTCGCCTTTACTAGCTCCTTTCACAAGTCCCGCAATATCGACGATTTCTACCGTTGCCGGCAAGACCCGTTGCGGATCGACCAATTCTTCAAGCTTTAACAAGCGTTCGTCCGGCACGTTGACGACCCCGATATTGGGTTCGATGGTACAGAAAGGGAAGTTAGCGCTCTGCGCCTTGGCGTTGGAGAGGCAATTAAAAAGGGTGGACTTGCCAACATTGGGCAGTCCTACGATACCTGCTTTCATTTTTTCGGAATAAAGATAAAAGAATAGCGATAAGAGACTAGAGGCTGTTGTTGCTCTTGAACTTCTACTTACACTTGAATTTGCACTTGCACCTGAATTATCCCTCGGGATGCATAAACGCCTGCTTTGCCAATAAGGTCTCCTCGCTCTCGACGTGATCCTCGTCGGGCACACAGCAGTCCACCGGACAGACCGCGGCACACTGGGGTTCTTCGTGAAAGCCCATACATTCAGTGCATTTATCGGGAGATATGTAGTAGATTTCATCGCTGATCGGTTCTTGCACCTCTTCGGCGTTGACCTCCTTGCCGCTGGGCAGCACAACGTCGCCCTCTAAAGACGTGCCGTCACTGTAACGCCATTCATCGGCCCCCTCATATATTGCGGTATTCGGGCACTCCGGCTCGCAGGCCCCGCAATTGATACATTCATCGGTTATAACTATTGCCATGTTGTCTATTTATGCCGCCGTGTTGCGGTATCTTCTCCCGGCATATCTCTATGTCGTTGAAAAGCTATTTTCTGTTAAGTATGCTTACTTTTGCAAAAATTGATGACAAAGATAAAGACTACACCGCTCTATCGCAAATCTAATCCATGAACGAACAACGCCGAATTTTTAGGGCTTTTACGGAACTCGGGGAATTTTTCCGGGATTTCTCCACGAGGGAAACCCATGAAGACGAATGGTCGCAACGATTACAGGAAACGATTGCCTTGGCCAAACATAAAAACGGATGGTTTACCAAGGACAATGTGGAATTCGCCCTGCGAAGTTGGGGGATGCTTTTGACGAAGAATCATCTTTCCAACTGGCTCGGTCGGTACGACCTCCGACAAAACAGTCCCAATACGGTCGCTATTATTATGGCCGGCAACATACCTCTGGTCGGTTTCCATGATCTGCTCTCCGTTGTAATGACCGGCAACAGGGCCTTGGCTAAACTGTCTTCCAACGACGATGTACTTATCGGTTTTATAAGGGATTATCTCATATCAATAGACCCTCTACTTGAAGATAGAATTATTTTTTCACAAGGAAGAATACAGGATTTCGACGCCGTCATCGCCACGGGAAGCAACAATACCGCCCGTTATTTTGAGCACTATTTCGGCAAGGTGCCGAATATCATCCGAAAGAACAGGAATTCGGTCGCCGCGCTGACGGGAAAAGAATCTCCCGAGCAGCTGGAGGCACTGGGCGAGGATATTTTTCGCTACTACGGCCTCGGATGTCGCAGCGTTTCTAAATTGTTTGTTCCGAGGGCCTACGATTTCGATACCTTTTTTAGGTCCATCTACAGCTATCACCCCATCGGGGAACAGAAAAAATACGCCAATAATTACGACTACAATAAAGCCGTTTACCTCATGTCCGACTTTGAAATATTGGACAACGGATTCTTGGTCCTTAAAGAAGATAATAGCTACGCATCGCCTATTGCTTCCCTGTTTTACGAAACCTACGACACGCTCGATCAGCTGAAATCACGTTTGCAAAACGATCAAGTTCAGTTACAGTGTGTGGTCGGCGAAGGCATCCTCGATGATGAAATTACCTTTGGCGAGACCCAGAAACCGTCCCTGACGGACTACGCCGATGGGGTGGACACTGTTGATTTCCTGTTGAAAAACTAATGGAATAAATCAGTTTCGATGCTTGTGCTTCCCAATAAATTCATGACCTTAGCGACGTTTTTAATAGGGTTATGTTAATGAGCCGAGGCGCTTATCCCCATCAAGCCAAATTGACTCGCCGACCAGCTCATTGAAGCACTGGTTTACCAAAATCTATTTCACTAATAAAATCCCCGAAAAATGAAAAAACATAATTTTAGCGCAGGCCCCTGCGCCCTTCCCCAGGAAGTTCTGGCAAAAGCCTCGCAAGCGGTAGTGGAATTGGATGATTCGGGACTCTCCTTGGTCGAGATTTCCCACCGTAGTGCCGCCTTTGTCAGAATAATGGAAAACGCGAGAAGTCTGGCCTTGGAACTCTTGGGGCTGGATGGCAAAGGGTATCACGCCCTGTTTCTACAAGGCGGTGCCAGCTTGGAATTTTTGATGGTCGCCTATAATATGTTGGAGAAAAAAGCCGGATATATTAACACGGGTACTTGGAGCGCCAAGGCCATCAAAGAAGCGAAACTCTTCGGTGAGATCGACGAGGTTGCTTCCTCAAAGAACGAAAACTACAACTATATACCCAAAGGATATACCATACCTGCCGACCTCGACTACCTGCATCTAACCTCGAACAACACGATTTTTGGCACCCAGTTCAAGGAATTCCCGAAAACTGCAGCGCCCTTGGTCTGCGACATGAGCTCGGATATTTTTTCAAGACAGATCGACTTTTCGCAATTCGGACTCATATATGCCGGAGCACAAAAAAATATGGGGCCCGCCGGTACCACCTTAGTGGTAGTCAGAGAGGATATTTTGGGGAAAGTTTCCCGCAACATCCCCTCTATGCTCGATTACCAGGTACATATAGGTAAGGACAGCATGTTCAATACCCCTCCGGTTTTCGCGGTCTATACCTCTATGTTGACCTTGGAATGGCTGAAAAATCTAGGTGGGATATCTGCAATTGAGGAAATTAACGACAAAAAGGCCCAGTTGATCTATTCCGAAATCGACCTGAACCCCGTTTTTAAAGGCTATGCCAAAAAAGAGGACCGTTCAACCATGAATGCCACTTTCGACCTCACGGATGGAAAACTGAAGGAGCCTTTTGAAAAAATGTGCCGGGAAGCGAATATAAACGGTATCAACGGTCACCGCTCAGTAGGTGGGTACCGCGCTTCGATGTACAATGCGCTCTCTCTCGAAAGCGTGGGAGTTTTGGTTGACATTATGAGTGAAATGGAAAGAAAAGCATGAAAATACTAGCCAACGACGGAATAGCACAATCCGGCATCGATGCGCTTGAGAAAGCAGGTTTTGAAGTCATTAGTGTAAAGGTAGCACAAGAACAGCTTCAGGACTATATCAATGACAATAACATCGACGGTCTCTTCGTGAGGAGTGCTACCAAAGTCCGGAAAGACCTGATCGACAACTGTCCCAATCTGAAACTGATCGGGCGCGGGGGCGTTGGAATGGATAATATTGACGTGGACTACGCGCGAAATAGGGGGTTGCACGTCATCAACACCCCTGCAGCCTCATCCGCCTCGGTCGCCGAGCTGGTATTCGCACATTTTTTCGGGGGCGTCCGCTATCTCTACGATGCCAACAGAAGTATGCCCCTCGAAGGGGACAGCAAGTTTAAACAGCTTAAAAAAACCTACGCCGGGGGAATCGAGCTTCACGGCAAAACCTTGGGCATCATCGGGTTCGGCAGAATCGGGAAGGCGACCGCCCGAATCGCCTTGGGCATAGGGATGAAGGTCATTTATCACGACCCTCTCATCGAACAGGCTACTATAAAAGTGCCTTTTTTTGATGGGCGTTCGCTACCGTTCGAATTTAAATCCCAGTCCAAAAGCAATGTCCTACAAAAATCCGATTTTATTACCCTTCACGTTCCCGCGCAGAAAGAGTATATTATCGGGAAAAAAGAAATCGAACTGATGCAACAGGGTGTCGGAATCGTAAATGCGGCCCGCGGCGGGGTATTGGATGAAGTCGCCCTGGTCGATGCCCTTGAAAGTGGAAAAATAGCCTTTGCCGGCCTCGACGTCTACGAATCCGAGCCTTCACCGGAAATCCGGATTTTAATGCATCCAAAAATTTCCCTTTCGCCCCATATCGGAGCAGCTACCGGCGAGGCCCAAGACCGGATAGGCCTGGAACTGGCCGAGCAGACCATCAATCTTTTGAAATAAACTTCTACGAATTTGGGTTTCTTCAAACACTCGTAAATCCTTTCTTTTTTGTACATTGTTACCTCAACTTTAAAACGAGATACCAGATGTCAGGATTATTGGATTTATTGAATAGCCCAACGGGCAAACAGATGATAAGCGGAGTGGCTGATCAGACCGGAAACTCTATCGATCAAACGGGCAGCGTACTAACTATGGCACTGCCGTTGTTGATGGGCGCCATGAAGAAGAACGCCGCAACCCCGGAAGGGGCACAAGGATTAATGAGCGCCCTTTCCAATAACCACGACGGAAGCATTCTCAACAATTTGAGCGGTCTCTTTGGCGGGGGCGTGGACGAGTCCGTAAAAAAGGATGGTGCCGGGATATTGGGACATGTGCTCGGAAACAAACAATCAAAGGTAGAAAGTGCCATCAGCCAAAAATCGGGAGTCGATACCAGTTCCGTAGCCTCCATACTCAAAATAGCCGCCCCCATACTGTTGGGGTTGATCGGTCAAAAGAAACAACAGGAGAATATCAATGAACCCAGCGGCATCCAAGACCTTTTGGGCAGCATGATGGGTGGCGGCCAACAAGCTAACAAGCAACAGTCCCTCATTGAATCTTTTCTTGATTCCGACGGGGATGGTAGCGTCCTCGATGATGTAGCCGCTTTGGCCCTGGGTGGGGACAAAGGAGGAATCGGCGGAATGCTCGGAGGTCTTTTCGGCAAATAATTTGCGATAGACCACAAGAATAGCTGGAGTAGTAAGAACCGAATGTAAGAACATGCGGTTTTTTTTGCTACGAACGATTCATTCCGTTCTTTTCGGCGAGCCCGAGTTGCCATTTGGCAAGCGCTCACAGTTGAAATGCGATGGCCATCCCAAATAAAATTGTGGTCCGTTGTATAGGATGGGGTTCTTGGTACGAATTTTGGTCCTTTTATATAAAAAATCAAGAACATGAAAAAATTACTTGTACCAATGGGCGCGGTAGCGTTTTTCATTCTGTGTGCGGCGAGTAGCTGCACTGCATCAAAAAAAGCCTTGGATGTAAAAGATCAAGAAAAGACAGTCTTTCAAGAGCAAGAGGGCGATACGGTGAAAATAGCCAGCGACAGTACCGAGTATGAAATAATCATCATTGAACCGGGGTTCAACACGTGGCTGGCCAGCATCGCCAAACCCGAGGGGTATTACTCCCAATCCTATTTGGAAAACCGCAACCAAACCTATGTCATCAACTGGAACCAAAGAGTTACCCAGCCCCTGCGATACAATCCCGACCTCTATGAAATGCGGATCGACTACAACGCCAACATCGATTACGGCTACGAAGTAAACTACAAGCTGTACAACTACTTCGTTTATTTTCAGCGAAAATACAACCAACGGCTGGGACCTTGGCTACCACGGATATAGATTAAATGTCAAACTTTTTTTTGTTGGGAGATATACCTACATTTGCGCGCTTAAAACTAAGATTAATGAAGAAAGTACTATTGACGGTCGGCATCGTATTAGGAATCGTCGCCTGTAACCAAGAGCCCGAAGGCTATACCCTGAATGGTAACCTGAGGGGGGACGTAGAAAACGGAACCCAGGTTTTTCTCAGAACTGTCGGTGAGAACAACCAACCCATCGATGTTGATACGGCCATGGTCGAGAACGGAAAATTTACGTTTACCGGTACTGCGGACACTCCCGAACTCAATTATATTTTTGTAGATAACCTGCAGGGCTATACCGCGGTAATCCTGGAAAATGGCGAGATAACGTTCAATGCGCAGAAAGATAGTTTGGGAATGGCCGAAATCGAAGGGACGCCCCAAAACGAAATCTTCCTCGATTATATGGAGCAGTCGAAGGAACTGACCGAGCAAGCCCAGTCCATACAAAGAGATATGCAACAGGCCAGTATGAAACAGGATACTGCCACGGCCAAGTCTTTACAGGATGAAATGATGGAGCTACAGGAAAAATATAAATCATTTGAGCTTGATTATATCGAGAACCATCCCGATGCCCTTATCTCTGCCCTTTTGATCGACCGTGCCTTAGGTACAGGAACCGTCACGGTGGAAGAGGCCCAGGAGATGTATGAAAAACTGTCCCCCGAAATCAAGAAAACAAAGGTAGCGCAGACCTTTCAAGAGCGGGTCGAAGGCCAAAAGCAGGCAGAAGCAAATGCGGAGAACGTCGCCATAGGTGCCAAGGCCCCAGAATTTACCGCCCCAACGCCCGATGGTGGTGAATTGGCCCTTAAGGACGCCCTGGGCAAACTGACCTTGGTCGATTTTTGGGCCGCGTGGTGCAAACCTTGCCGTGTCGAGAATCCCAATATTGTCAAGGTCTATGAAAAATACCACGACAAGGGATTGAACGTATTGGGAGTGTCGTTGGACAGAACGGAAGAAGCTTGGAAAAAAGCGATCGAAGATGACGGGTTGACCTGGCAGCATGTTTCTCACGTCGCTTACTTTAACGATCCCGTTGCCAAATTATATAACATCGATGCCATACCCGCCGCGTTTTTGTTGGATGAGAACGGGGTAATCGTCGCGAAGAATTTAAGGGGACCGGCCTTGGAGGCGAAAGTTTCGGAATTGTTAGATTGAACCGGCTATAAATCAAGATACTAAAAAGCCCCGACCAAATTTGGTCGGGGCTTTTTTGCTATTATTGGTCTCTTGCACCACACTTTCTGATTGTATGTGAGCAGCTGAATATCGTTTTTGTCGGATGTTTTAAGCCATCCAACGGAAGACCATTAAAATTTGTTGTGTACATCCTTGAAATCGCCAATTACTCGAGCACTTCCATTTCTATTGACCGAGCCAGAGACCAGCGCCATAGAACCCTCGCCGATAAATTCCAAGGTAGCGCCATCCTCCAGGTTCAAATCGCCATAAACGGCCAGATTACCTTCGACTCTGAGGGTGGCGTTCTTTTTGACCGTTATGTTCTTTCGCTTCCCGTTTCTGCCCACAATAAGGTTCCCCCTTATCTCGAAAAGTCCGGCTTCCCCAACTACGGCCCCATTGTTCAGGGTCCAGGAACCACAAAGTAATAGGCCACCATCGACAGTGACCTTATTAAATCGCTTTGCACCGCGATACGCTGCGGTATCTCCTTTGGCCACTTCCAAATTCGCTTTCCCCTGATAAAGTGGTAGGTCGGCACAGCGTGCGGCCAAGCTCTCATCAGGCCGGTTCAGCTTGATAATCTGCAAACCCGCTTTTCCGGAGGCCGCAAATACGTAATCTCCCTTAGATGCCACAAAATTGACCGAACCGCTGAGGTCGAGTACCCCGACCATTTCCATGGTCCTATCCTGCTTCTCCGAAAGGGACAGCCCTGCACCTCCGTTCGCCATGAGCAAGACGTTTTCATTAAGGGCAACGGCATTGGTAACGATATCGCTCTGGGCAACACCTTCGGGATTGATCAAAATTGGCAAATAATCCGTAAGGCTACCCGTGGATTTATTATAGATTCCCGCTCCTTTTGATCCCTCGGACACGATGACGTCGACATCGGAAACAACGAAGGTTCTTTTGGCGTAGTTACCGAAATCGGAATCGATGGCAATTTTTTGGACAGGGTTAAAATTTTTATCCAAAAAGTTGATCCCGATGCTCCCATCCAAAACGGCTACGTTGCCATCGTTCAAAGCAATTGAACGCAAATCGGCGAACGGGGCCTCCTTTAGCAATGACAGGTCCGACTTTTTATAGGAGGTCAAATAACCATCCTTACCACTTCCTACCAACACCGAATTCCCGGATACCTTAACATCCGTAGCGTTGAATCCCTCTTGAAAACCGAAGCTCATTCCCCCCTCAGTGTTCATTTTTCCATTGGAAGCCGGAATCTTGACCAAAAACGAATTCGAGGTTGCCCTGACAGACTTTTCCGAATCCACACCGCCAACGGCATAGACATATCCATCATTGTATTCGATGGCATTTATATCGGCATTCGTATAATATAGTCGTGAGGTCAGCCTGGGACGGGTCGGGTCGCCCACATGTACAATATCGATGGCACCCGCATAGTCGTCCTCGACCGTATTATAGGACACGTAGGCATAATTTCCATCAATATGAACGTGGGAAGCACCCAAATTTTTTGCGTCTTTATACGAGGGAGCCTCGACACGGGCAATCAAGGTCAACGGGTGGTCCCCAGCCTGCTCCTCCCCTTTGGCCGTCTTTCCTGAAAATTGATCCTCGTTGGATATTATTAAAACACCGGCGTCATCGAATAGGATACTATTTTCTAGGACGGCCTCGTTGCCCTCTATCGAAACATCTTCAGAAGTGTCTGTATATACAGTGGTTTCATCGCTACAGGAGCTTACAAAAACAGCCGTCAAAGCCGTAAGGAACATTTTTTTCATCATAAGTAGGTTTTTTAATCAATCGAATTCGAATTGCAATACCTACCTAAACGGCAAAAGGAATCCCAGGGTATAATTTCAGCTTTTTTTTCGATGAAATACAGGGAAAGTCCGACTTAGGAGCTCTTTTTAAACGGAAGGTACCCGATTAGTAGCCCAGGTAGTATCAAAAAAGATTGTCCGAAGAAAAAGGAGCCCGGATATGAAAATGCCGATACGCTTTAAATCTTCCCCATTTTCTGCATGACGAACAGAATAACTATAGGTATGGCCAATAATCCGACCATCAGGGTCTGGGTAAAGATAAGATCCGGCTGAAAGAGCAAGGTGAGGGCGAAGCCCCCTATCGCCCCTCCGAAATGGGCGGTATGCCCGATATTGCCCGCCCGGCTTTTCATTCCGTAAATGGAATACAATAGATATCCAATACCGACCACGTAAGCGGGTATCGGAATGGGAATGAACATCAGGAAAAGGTCCATACCCGGCTGCAGTAGGATAGCGGCGTACAGCACCCCAATAACCGCACCACTAGCCCCAACTGCGCTATACTGAGGTTCATTCTTATGAAAGAAAACACCAAAAAGGCTTCCGGCCAGCAAGCTAGCAAGATAGATACCGATAAATTTCCCCGGTCCGAACCAACGGATGACCACATTCGCAAAAAAATATAAGGTAAACATGTTAAAGAAGAGATGGGCCATATCAACGTGCAGAAATCCAGAGGTAACCAGTCGCTCCTTCTGCCCTCCGTTTATGGCAGATATATTAAATTTATAACGCTCAAAAAACGAGTTGTCGTTAAAGCCTTTTATCGAAACCAGAATGTTGGCGGCAATCAAAGCGATTGTGGCAAAATGAAGGTCGTACATGGGAAAGAAAATTTATCGCGCCAAATATAGTTATATTTGTATAGCAACCACCAACCATGCAACTACTTATCTTCACACTTACCTATCCCCTACTTTGGGTGATTTCGGTATTGCCCTATCGACCGTTCTACATCTTTTCCGATTTTATGTTTTTTTTGATTTACCGGATTATCGGGTATCGAAAAAAGGTAGTCCGAACCAATCTAAAGTTGGTCTTTCCGGAAAAGTCCCCATCGGAACGCCGCAAAATAGAAATTGGTTTTTATCGGCACCTATGCGATATGTTCTTGGAAATGGTAAAGACCATGAACCTATCTAAAGCGGCTGTCAAAAAACGCTATGCGATTCAGAATATCGAGGTTTTGCAGGAAATCGAAAAAGAGAAAAGTATTCTTATCGTGTGCTCCCACTATGCGAACTGGGAATGGAACGTGAGTATCAATAACTACGTGGAAGCCAAGGGATACGCGGTCTACCAGAAAATCGGAAATGCCTATTTTGACCGTTGGATAAAGAGAGTACGTGCCCGTTGGAACACCACCTTGATTACTTCTGAAGAAACGGTCAAAACCGTAGTGCGCAATAAAAGGGACGGTATTATCGGTATTTTCGGAATGGTAAGCGACCAGAGTCCGCAATGGTTTCGTGCCCAATATTGGACTGAATTCATGGGCATTAAAGTACCGGTCATCAACGGCGCGGAGACCATGGCGCGAAAAATGGATTTGGCCGTGGTTTTTCTAAAAGTGTCCAAAGTTAAAAGAGGGTATTACGAGGCGCAGCTCATTCCTATAACCAAATCGGGGGCACGCACTGAAAAGAACGAGATAACGGATCAATTTTTACGGCTCACCGAGCAACAGATCCGTGAAAAACCCGAATATTATTTGTGGACCCATAAGCGCTGGAAACACCGGGACAAAGTGCCCCCCGCATTTGCAGCAACACGTTGTTCCCGACAGGCTGGACCCAAATCTTAAGTCGAGTTCGAAACTGCCGTCAATCGAGCATAAGCGGCACCCTAGACCGCAATACTATTCTCAATTTCCCCGATAATGCGATCGGCGAGACCATCGGCCCGATCCTGGCTCTTGGCCTCGGTATATATTCGGATAATCGGTTCGGTATTCGATTTTCGCATATGGACCCAATTCTCCGGAAAATCGATTTTTAGACCATCGACAGTAGAAATTTTCTCGTTTTTATACTTTTTTTCCATCCTTTTAAGAACGGCGTCCACATCGATTTCGGGGGTCAACTGGATTTTCTTTTTGCTCATAAAATAAGAAGGATAGCCAGCACGGAGCTCGGCGACCGTCCCGCCCCTTTCGGCCATCAACATGAGAAACAAGGCCGTACCGACCAAGGAATCGCGCCCGTAATGGCTTTCAGGATAGATAATGCCTCCGTTGCCCTCGCCTCCAATAATGGCATCGCTGGCTTTCATTTGGGCAACTACATTGACTTCGCCAACGGCCGAGGCTGTATAGGTACCACCATGTTTTTCGGTAATGTCGCGCAGCGCCCGTGTAGAGGATAGGTTGGAAACGGTATTTCCCTTGGTTTTCCCCAAAACGTAATCCGCACAGGCGACCAGGGTGTACTCTTCCCCGAACATTTCGCCTTTATTGTCGATAAAGGCCAATCGGTCGACATCGGGATCTACCACAAGTCCGAAGTCCGCTTTTTCATCTACGACTCGCTTGCAGAGATCACCCAGATGTTCTTTTAAAGGTTCCGGATTGTGCGGAAAATGTCCGGTAGGCTCGCAGTACAGCTTTACGGTCTCAACGCCCAAAGCTTCCAAAAGTTTTGGAATGGCGATTCCCCCAGTGGAATTTACGCCGTCGACCACTACCTTGAACTTAGCTTTACGAATGGTTTCGGCATCTACTAAGGATAATTGTAAGACCTCATCAACGTGGATATCCATGTAAGCGTCGTTTCTGACAACTTCCCCCAGATCGTCTACCTCGGAAAATTCAAAATCTTCCTTTTCTGCGATTTTCAAGATTTTCGCGCCTTGTTCAGCATCCAAAAACTCCCCTTTTTCATTCAATAATTTGAGGGCGTTCCATTCTTTCGGATTATGGCTGGCAGTCAGGATAATGCCCCCGTCCGCGTTCTCCAACGGAACGGCAATCTCGACGGTCGGAGTTGTCGATAGGTCGAGATCTACCACATCGATTCCCAGACCGATCAAGGTAGAAACGACCAAATTTTGAATCATTTCCCCCGATAATCTGGCATCTCGGCCAATAACTACTTTCAGGGTGCCTTTTTTAGAATATTCCTTGAGCCAGATGCCATAGGCCGCGGCAAACTTTACGGTATCCAAAGGCGTGAGATTGTCCCCTGGTTTACCGCCGATAGTGCCCCGTATTCCCGAAATTGATTTGATGAGTGTCATAGCTTGTTAAAAGTTTGAGCAAATATACGGGTCTAGAATGAATCGGTACAGTTGCAATTTGTAAATTCGACCTATGAATTTTTTGGCTCATATCTATCTTTCTTTTGAGGATGATGAAATTACCGTGGGGAATTTTATCGCCGATAGCATCCGAGGGAATAAGTTCTCGCACCTGCCGGAGCGCGTACAGAAAGGGATTATCTTACATCGCGAGATCGATACCTTTACCGATACGCACCCCATCCCTAAAAAAAGCAGCAAAAGATTGCACAAAAATTACAGTCATTATAGCCGGATTATCGTGGACATTTTCTATGATCATTTCTTGGCCAAAAACTGGAAAACGTATTCCGAACGACCCTTGGTGGATTTTGTGGACGACTTTTACGACTTGTTAGAGGATAATTATCGGATTTTGCCCGAAGGGGTCAAGCGAATGATGCCGTATATGATAGCGGACAATTGGCTTGTCAACTATGCGAAGTTGGAAGGAATAGGAAAGGCCTTGGAAGGTATGAACCGCAGAACAAGAAATAAATCAAAAATGAATTTTGCCATTTTCGACCTTGAGGAACATTATAAGGCTTTTGAAAGGGAGTTTAGCGATTTTTTTGGGGAATTGGTGGTATTTTCGAAAGAAAGATACCTTTCATTGTAAGCGGGGCGAGCATCGATGGACCACCAAATTCAAAACAGTCCCAAAGAAACACATAGAACATGACTCGATTTAAAAGTTTTATAGCGGTTAGTATCACATTATTGCTTTTTGTAGGCTGCAAAACCCTGCCGGCCACACCGACGGGACTTGTTACCGAAAGCGCAATGGTCGTCTCCGCCCGGGAGGAAGCTTCCAATATAGGATCGGAAATCCTGAAAAAGGGTGGAAATGCCTTCGACGCCATGGTGGCCACCGAAATGGCATTGGTAGTCGCCTATCCGTTTGCCGGCAATCTGGGCGGGGGCGGTTTTATGGTCTATCGCAAAGCGGACGGAACAACGGGAGCACTCGATTATCGGGAAAAGGCACCACTTTCCGCTACAAAGGACATGTATTTGGATTCCCTGGGCAACGTGATTCCCGATATGAGTACCGTAGGCGCTACTGCCGTCGGGGTCCCGGGCACCGTGGCCGGCATCATTGCCGTACACGAGAAATTCGGCTCGTTACCGCTAAAGGATATTTTTGCCCCTGTCATCGCCATGGCCAAAAATGGTATCGTAGTGACGCGGAAGCAAGCAGAGCGATTCGAAACGTACCGCGATGAAATTCTGAAGGTCAACGGAGGGACGACCACTTTTCCGATCGATGCGGAAGCTGGCGATATGGTCCGTTACCCCGCATTGGCGAAAACGCTGCAGCGTATATCACAACAAGGCCGTAGTGGATTTTATACAGGAGAAACCGCTAGAACCCTTGCCGCTTTTATTCAACAAAACGGAGGCTACGTCACGAAAGAAGACCTGGCAGGGTACGAGGCCAAATGGCGAACGCCCATCGCGTTCGATTATAAGGATTTACGGATAATTTCTATGAGTCCCCCCAGCAGCGGAGGGATGACCCTACATCAGATGTTCAAGATGATGGAACCGTATGAAGTATCCGAATACGGCCATAATTCCGTAAAGGAAATCCAGCTCTTTACGGAGGCCGCTCGCCGGGCGTACGCCGACCGGAACTATTATTTGGGCGATCCGGATTTTGTGGATATCCCTAAGGAGATATTGCTTAGCGATGCTTACTTGAAAAAGCGAATGGAAAGCTTCTCGTTCGACCGGGCTACCAAATCCTCCGATATCCAAGAAGGAAACGTACAAATGGCCGAAAGCATGGAAACTACGCACTACTCCATCGTTGACGCCGAGGGTAATGCCGTTTCCGTGACCACAACTTTGAACGGTGCCTTCGGCTCTAAACTGTACTGCGATGACCTCGGGTTTTTCTTGAACAACGAGATGGACGATTTCAGTGCCAAGGCCGGTGTGCCTAACATGTTCGGACTCATAGGGGCAGAAGCCAACAGCATTGCGCCCGAAAAGAGAATGCTCAGCAGCATGACCCCTACCATAGTCGAAAAAGACGGCAAGCTGTGGATGGTCGTCGGAACCCCCGGTGGTTCGACTATAATTACCGCAGTCGCCCAGACCATTTTAAACGTATACGAATTCGATATGCCGATGCAGGAGGCGGTCGATGCTCCCCGATTTCATCATCAATGGTTGCCCGACGTCATCATGTTCGAGCCTCAAGGCTTTCCAGATGGGTTGAAGGACGCCCTGAAATTGAAAGGATACCATCTTAACGAAGACCCCACCCCTATCATCGGGAAGGTGAATGCCATCCGCGTTTTACCTGACGGACGACTCGAAGGCGGTGCCGATAGACGCGGAGATGATACGGCCGTCGGGTTCTAATGTATTCCCCCTTATTCCGATTTACACCTAGTCACCTATACTAAATACATCTTATAATGGAAATAGAGATCCTCAAAAAAAGCGACATTGACGACACGGTACGACACCAGATTACCGAACTGTATTATCAACTGAACGATAGCCTCAATCAATGCCCCCTCCACCAAATTCTTCAAGAAGACAACCACGTTATCTTTGCGGTATGTATTATTGAGGAAAAAATCGTTGGAATAGCACTTTTGGCCACATACAAGGTTATCTCGGGTCACCGGGGAATGATAGAAGATGTTGTGGTCGACACGGAGCACCGGGGGAAAGGTATCGGTCGTAAGCTGATGGAAAAATTATTGGAGGAGGCAAAAAAGCGAAATTTGAACAGTGTTTTACTCTTTTCGGGCCATCACCGAAAGGCCGCCATAAGCCTATATAAGAGTCTTGGATTTACCCTACGCGATAGCGGCGTATACAATCTAAGGTTGAATTAAGCAGTCAGACCTTCTTGACGTGTTTCAACTGGTCTTTCAGCTCGTCCATAGATTCCTGTAGCTGTTTTAGAAGTCCCTTTTCCGTTGTGGCGTCCTCCCCGAAGGTAATCCGACTACTTACCTGCCATATTTCCTGAATCTGAAAAGGTTTGATATCGTAGGGCGGATAGGTCTCGTTCAGCGAAACCAAGGTAATATTATTGGAATTGGGCCGCTTTTCGATTTTTTTGACCAAAACGGCATCCTCTAGAACTATCACGTACATTTTATTGGCACTCACATCATCGATATGTTCCACGGCCCTGGCCAAAACCCATTCCCCCGGTTTCAAATTGGGCAACATACTATCACCTTCGACCTGAAAGCCGCGGTAGGTCGCATTACGAAATTCGGGAATCGGCAAATCGAAGGCCGGTAACTGTTTGTACCAACTGGAATCCTGTATATTTTGTGGATAGCCCGCAGCTGCTTTGGCGTTCACCAGCACCATATTCTCCCTATCTTCGGAATCGACGGTCACAACTTTAGGAATGACGCTAGTATTGGAGGTTTCCAAGTATTTATTGTCGCTCTCCCCGAACAACCAGAGCGGATTGATCTTAAACTGCCGTAAAAGCTCCGCAACCAACTTTCCCGATAATTTTGTTCGCCCCCTTTCAATATCGGCCGTTGTACTTGCAACCCCCAAAATGGAAGCGAACTCTGTTTGGGTATATCCCAACTCCCTTCGGATATCCCCAAAGCGTTTTAATGTAATTTCGTTTTCCATAATTTGTCCTTTATTATCGTTCTTCAATAGTACTTCATGACCCCATAAGAGGTCACCGACATGATCGCTCAATTCATCCAAAGATTTGCCCCGACTATCAGAGTGTGCTTTAAGATTTCGTACCAATATCAACCGCAAGGTTAAAGCCAAAGCCCTGATTTGATCACTGGCTATCCTATCTGGCTATCCTATTTGACCTAAGCCCAATAAATAGTCAGTTAAACTCCGTCTCTTTTCATAAACCAGGTAGCTGCCCAACCGTACAATTCCTCAGCTAAAAGTGTACCCCTCAACCGTCACCGAATCTCCTGAGCACTTCAAAGATACACTTTTTGGAATATATCCAAAATTTTATTTGGATTATTTCCATAATTAGGAATTTTACCATATTTTTGGAATCCTTACGAAATAGAAACTATGTCATTCGAACGAATCAAGGAGAAGTTGAACATTCTTGCCGATGCGGCCAAGTACGATGTTTCGTGCTCGAGTAGCGGCAGCAAGCGCACAAACACTGATAACAAACTGGGTGATAGCTCTGGGATGGGTATCTGTCATAGCTATACTGAAGATGGGCGTTGCGTATCTCTCCTGAAAATCCTGATGACCAACTATTGCATTTTTGATTGTGCCTACTGTGTGACCCGAAAGAGCAACGATATTAAAAGGGCTGCCTTCAAGATTCAGGAAGTCGTCGATTTGACCATCAATTTTTACCGGCGTAACTATATAGAAGGACTTTTTTTGAGTTCCGGAATTTTCAAGAGTCCCGATTACACCATGGAACGATTGATTGCGGTCGCCAAAAAACTGCGTACGGAAGAAAATTTCAACGGATACATCCATTTAAAATCGATTCCAGGTGCGAGTGATGAGCTGATGTGGGAAGCCGGACTATATGCGGATCGCCTTTCGGTAAATATTGAGGTGCCTACCATATCAGGTCTCAAATTACTGGCCCCTGAAAAGAAACACGATGATTTTACGAGGCCGATGCTAAAGGTAAAAAATGAAATTGTTCGGCATAAAGAGGAAAAGAAAGTTATTAAGAGTACGCCCAAATATGCACCAGCAGGGCAAAGCACCCAAATGATTATCGGGGCGACCGGCGAATCCGATAAGGACATTATGTACTCGGCCACCCACTATTACAAAAACTATAACATGAAACGGGTTTACTACTCCGGTTATGTCCCGGTTGCGGACGACAGCCGGTTGCCCCCCATCGGATCACAGGTGCCGATGCTTCGTGAAAACCGACTTTACCAAACGGACTGGCTCCTGCGATTTTATGGCTTCGGGGTCGGGGAAATTTTAAATAAGGAACATCCGAACCTCGATATCGATGTGGACCCCAAATTGTCGTGGGCATTGCGGAATCTCCACTTATTTCCAGTGGATATCAATATGGCGGATAAAGCAATGTTGGCAAGGGTTCCCGGTATCGGCATGAAATCGGTGCATAAGATTGTAAACGCTCGGCGATTTCGAAAGCTGAACTGGAATCATCTAAAAAACATTGGTATCGCCTTGAACCGGGCCAAATATTTTATCCTCTGCGATTCAAGTCATTGGGAACATCGGGACTGGGAAGCAGCTAAGATTAAGGGCCGGATTTTACAAAATTCAACCGGAAAATTTAGAAAGGAATATAGCTCTCAGCTGAGTTTGTTCAACTAGCTCGGATCGAAACGGTCATAAATAGTTTGGTTTAACCACATCGCAAACGTATCGCGATACATGCCTTTTTGACCAAAACACAAAGGATGTGGTTCGCGCGGGTGGACCAGGAAAGTAAAAATCACGCAGTCTCTTAAACAGGAACCTCATGGAAAATGCAAAAACCCTTATCTACGACGGAAGTTTCAATGGTTTTCTAACCGCGATATTCGTAGCTTTTGAAGAGCGTGCGCAGATAGCCGATATTCAAAAGAACAGGAGCGGTCAAAATGGTCTATTTTCAGAAACGGAAACGGTCTTTACGAATATTGAAAAGGCCAAACGTGTGTGGAACGGCATTCAGAAAAAGAACCATAACGCCGTAAAGAAGATTTATTTTGCATATCTAAGCGAAACCCGGGGCGTCGAACTATTGCTATACCGTTACATTCGCAAGCTCTTCGCTAACTTTTCAACGTATTCGGACTTTTCGGATGGAATCGTGTTAAAAATCAGCCAGCTGGCAAAGTCCGTTGGCCGTGAAAAGCACCGGATGGAGGCATTTGTCAGATTCCAACTGACTCAGGACGAGATTTATTTCGCCAATATCGAGCCCGACTTTGACGTACTCCCTTTGATATCCAAGCATTTCAGGTCACGATATGCCGATCAGCAATGGCTCATCTACGATGTTAAACGGGATTACGGAATTTTTTATGACCTTGAGCGTGTGGAAATTGTCTCGTTGGATTTAAATGAAATTTATAGCAACAGCATCCATCAAAGTGATCGCCTTCTAGTTGACGAGCACAACTATCAAGACTTATGGAACAATTATTTTAAAAGCACGACTATAAGATCCCGAATCAACAGAAAGCTTCACACGCAGCACGTTCCCAAACGCTATTGGAAATATCTTTCGGAGAAAAGAGAGGCAGTTTAAAAGACTTTTTTGAGTTGGGTAAGTAGAGTTTCCAAATTATTATTGATGCGGTTACCGAACAAATTACCTTAGCTCATCGTAACGGTCAACTGAGAAAGATATCAGGTTCCGTTCATCGATAATTATGTCTGGGTCAACTTCTTAATTTGTGGTCAAAACCGTACCTTTGCCGCCTTGCTGTGAAAAAAAAATGATAGAATACGAAGAAAATATTGAGGTACAGGGTGCCCGCGTCCATAATTTGAAAAACATCGACGTTACCATCCCTAGGGAGAAACTGGTGGTGATCACCGGACTTTCCGGCAGCGGAAAATCTTCTCTGGCCTTCGATACTATTTATGCCGAGGGGCAGCGCCGCTACATCGAAACCTTTTCGGCCTACGCCCGTCAATTTTTGGGCGGTTTGGAGCGTCCCGATGTGGACAAGATCGACGGCCTGTCCCCAGTTATTGCCATCGAGCAAAAAACGACTTCGAAATCTCCGAGATCCACGGTCGGCACTATCACGGAGATCTATGATTTCCTCCGGCTTTTGTTCGCTCGTGCCGGATTGGCCTACAGCTATAAAACCGGTGAAAAAATGGTGAGTTATAGTGACGAGCAGATCAAGCAACTCATCATTGCCGATTACGATGGGAAAAAAATAAACATTTTGGCACCGGTCATTAGATCTAGGAAAGGTCATTATCGAGAATTGTTCCAGCAAATCGGCAAGCAGGGGTATGTGAAAGTTAGGGTCGATGGCGAAATCGTCGATATTATCAAGGGCATGAAAGTGGACCGGTATAAGACGCACGACATCGAAATCGTTATCGATAGATTGAAGGTCCATGATACCGAAGATATAAATAAACGACTTTCCGAATCGATCAATACCGCCATGTACAGCGGGGACGATGTCTTGATGGTCTTGGAAGACGGCGGCTCGGAGGCCCGGTATTTCAGTCGTGATCTAATGTGCCCCACCACCGGTATTTCCTACCCCGTACCCGAACCGAATACGTTTTCGTTCAACTCCCCGAAAGGCATGTGTCCCGATTGCAGCGGCCTCGGACATATCTACGAGGTAAACGAAAATAAAATCTTTCCCGATAGGAAAAAGTCCATCAAATCAGGAGGCATTGCTCCGCTGGGCGATTATAAGAAATCATGGGCATTCAGGCAAATCGAGACTATTGCCAAGCGTTATGGTTTTAAGATGACCGACCCCATTGAAAAGATTTCCGAGGAAGCCATGAACGTCCTGTTGCAGGGAGGTCACGAGAGTTTTGAGGTCGATTCGAAATCCTTGGGCGTCAAACGCAGCTATAAAATCGATTACGAAGGTATAGCCCACTTTATCAAAAACCAGTTCGAAGAAGCAGGTTCGGCCTCGTTGAAGCGCTGGGCAAAAAGTTATATGGACAAGGTGGCCTGTCCGACCTGTGAGGGGTCACGATTGCGAAAGGAATCGCTGAATTTCAAGATCGACGATAAGAATATTGCCGAACTGGCCCATCTCGACATTTCAGAACTGGCCGATTTCTTTGAGGGTTTGAATCAAAGGCTGGACGGTAACCAGCAAATTATTGCCGAGGAAATTATCAAGGAAATCAAGACCCGTATCCGCTTTTTATTGGATGTCGGCCTGGATTACCTTTCCCTCGACCGCAGTTCGAAATCCCTCTCAGGTGGCGAGGCACAACGGATCCGGTTGGCCACGCAAATCGGTTCACAACTGGTCGGCGTCCTATATATTCTTGACGAGCCCAGTATCGGCCTTCACCAGCGGGACAACAATCGGTTAATCTCTTCGCTGGAAGCGCTTCGGGATATCGGAAATTCCGTTATTGTGGTCGAGCATGACCGCGATATGATCGAAAGGGCGGACCATGTCATCGATATCGGACCCAAGGCGGGAAGGCACGGCGGGGAGATTATCTCCGAAGGCGCCCCTGAGGCCCTTAAGAACTTCAGTACCTTAACAGCAGATTACATCACGGGGGACCAAGAAATACCGGTACCTGAAAAGCGCAGAAAGGGTAACGGCAAGAAGATAAAACTTTCAGGATGCACCGGAAACAATCTTAAAGATATCACCGTAGAATTCCTTTTGGGTCAAATGATAGGCGTTACGGGCGTTTCGGGGAGCGGAAAATCGACATTGATCAACGAGACCCTGTACCCCATAATGAACGCCCATTATTTCAACGGGGTCAAAAAACCGATGCCCTACAAAAAAATCAAGGGCCTGGAGCATATCGACAAGGTCATCGATATCAACCAATCCCCTATTGGTCGCACCCCGCGTTCCAATCCCGCTACCTATACCGGGGTATTTGGGGAGATTCGCGCGCTTTTTGCAAAAACTCCCGAGGCGGCCATCCGGGGTTACAAGCCCGGTCGTTTTAGTTTTAACGTCAAGGGGGGGCGCTGCGAAACCTGTCGGGGCGGAGGCGTCCGCGTCATAGAAATGAACTTCTTGCCCGATGTTTACGTAGAATGTGAGACCTGCAACGGAAAACGTTTTAACCGCGAGACGCTAGAAATACGTTATAAGGGCAAGTCGATTGCCGATGTGCTCGAAATGACCATCAACGAAGCCGTGAATTTTTTTGAACCTATACCCAAAATATATCGTAAATTAAAGACCATACAAGATGTGGGATTGGGCTATATTTCCTTGGGACAACAGTCCACCACCCTATCCGGCGGAGAGGCACAGCGGGTTAAGCTGGCCACCGAACTGTCGAAACTGAATACCGGGAATACGTTCTATATTTTGGATGAACCCACTACCGGACTGCATTTCGAAGATATCCGGGTACTAATGGAAGTTTTAAACCGTTTAGTGGACAAAGGAAACACCGTTTTGATTATCGAACACAACATGGATGTGATCAAGATGATGGATTATATCATTGATATTGGCTATGAAGGAGGTCGCGGCGGGGGCATGGTGGTTGCCAAAGGCACTCCCGAAAAAGTGGCGAAGGACAAGAAGAGCTACACGGCGCAGTATTTGAGAAAGGAATTGAGCTCGGTCGGGAAAGCCAGTGACCAATTGGCAGAGGCTGGGGACCAATGAGCAATCTACAGTACATCCAAATCCAAACCACTTACAATAGATTAAAAAATGCGAAAAGAACAACACCATAAAGGCTGGAACGAAATCAAGACCAACGATTCCTGGGCTATTTTTAAGATTATGGGCGAATTCGTAATGGGCTATGAGAAACTGGGAACCATCGGCCCCTGTGTATCCGTCTTTGGATCGGCCCGTACGAAACCGGGCGACGCCTATTATGAACTGGCGACCGACATCGCCCACAGTATTTCCGAGGCGGGCTACGGTGTGATTACAGGTGGTGGACCGGGAATTATGGAGGCAGGAAATAAAGGGGCGCATCTTGCCGGCGGAACATCCGTGGGACTCAATATCGACCTTCCATTCGAACAACACGACAACCCTTACATCGACGTGGATAAAAGTCTTGATTTCGATTATTTTTTTGTAAGGAAGGTGATGTTCGTCAAATATTCCCAAGGCTTTGTGGTCATGCCCGGGGGCTTCGGGACGCTAGACGAGCTTTTTGAGGCGATAACCCTGATACAGACCAATAAAATCGAAAAATTCCCAATTATCCTGGTCGTCTCCGATTTTTGGAACGGGTTGATGAAATGGATCAAGGACACCATGCTCGAAATAAAAAATATTAGTCCCCATGACCTTGATTTGATTCATATCGTCGATACTAAGGAAGAAGTGGTCGATATTATTGATTCATTCTACAAAGGCCGCTCGTTGAGTCCCAATTTTTAACCTTCCCCCGATTGAAACTAAAATCCCCCATAGCGAAAGCTCTATACATCCTCCTATTTTTTATCGGTATGGGAGGCGTATGCGCCCAGCATGAAAACATACTTACGGCAAAACTGGATGGACAAACCAAAAAAATAGACATTCAGCAAGAATTTCAGTATAGAAATAATTCCGATTCCACATTACATACCCTTTATTTCAACGATTGGGCCAATGCGTATTCAAGCAAAAACACCGGACTTGCCAAGCGCTTTGCGGAAGAGTACAAGAAAAGTCTTCACTTGGCCAAAAAGGACGAAAGGGGCTACACGTCGATAACCAGTGTAGTAGATGACGCCTATAGAGGGTTGAGATGGAGTCGGACAGAAGAAGACGACATCCTAAAAATACAATTGAACTCCCCCCTACCCCCGGGCGAATCGACTCAGCTGTTCCTGACCTATACAGTTCAACTGCCCGAAAACAAATTCACGACTTTCGGATATGGTAAGAACAATACCTATTATCTGAAGGACTGGTATCTGACACCTGCAGTTTTTAATGGCACCTGGCATCTCTATTCCAACAAAAATCTCGAAGACCTCTATACCGGTATTACCAATACTACGGTCAACTTTAGCTTTCCTGATGGACTCTATGTAGCTTCGAACTTTAGAGTTTTGGGAAATACGGTTTTCCCGAACGGACAGATGGCCCAATTACGGGGTGTCGACCAAAAGAACGCCGAGATTATCTTGACGCCCACAGACCGCTTCAGCACGCACGTGACGCCTGAAGTGACCGTAATCACAGATTTGGAGGCCTCAAAATACAGTGAGCTCTCCCAAGGGCTATCAATCAACAGGGTAACAGAGTTTTTGGAGGAACATCTGGGTGAATACCCACACGAACAGTTGCTCGTAAGTAAAATCGATTACGAAAAAAATCCGCTGTACGGCATTAACCAATTGCCTTCTTTTATCCGACCCTACGAAGAACAGTTCCAGTTCGAGATGAAGTTTTTGAAAACGGCGCTGATCAAAATTTTAGATGAAACCCTGTTTCTAGATCCAAGAAAGGAGCAGTGGTTGAGCGATGCTATCGCAAATTACCTGATGATCGCCTATGTTGAGAAATACTATCCCGATCAAAAATTATTGGGAAAACTGTCAAAAATCTGGGGTGTTCGAAGTTTTAATTTTGCCAAGATGGACTTTAACGAGCAGTATCCCTTTCTGTATATGCTGATGGCCCGGAAAAATATCGACCAGCCATTGAATACCCCGAACGACTCCCTGATCAAGTTCAACCAAAAAATTGCGAACAAATACAAAGCGGGGTTGGGCCTGTCTTACCTGGCAAGCTACATCGGAAAAGAAAAGGTAGATGAGAGTATTAAATCGTTTTACGAATATTATAAACTAAGCCGTGCCAAGGTCCTGGATTTCGAGTCCATCTTAAAACGCACAACCGATAAGGACATCAACTGGTTTTTCAGGGGATACGTTACTACGGACTGGAAAATTGATTTTAAGATCAAGGGAGTAGAAAAAACGGACGATTCCCTCAAGGTAACGCTTAAAAACAAGGCAGGGACGAATGTACCCATATCGCTGTTCGGACTGCGTAACGATTCGGTGGTATCCCAATACTGGTTCAGCGATATCAAGACGCAAAAAACGATTACCATTCCTAAAAACGATGAAGAAAGATTGGTGCTGAACTACGATCAGAAGATTCCGGAATTTAACCAACGGGACAACTGGAAGTCGCTGGGCGGATTTTTATCCAGTAACAAAAAATTGAAGTTTACGTTTTTCAAGGATTCCGAAAACCCGTACTTGAATCAAGTCTTTTATGTGCCCGTACTCAATTTCAACCTCTACGATGGATGGACTCCAGGATTGCGTCTATATAACAAAACCTTTTTGGAAAAGCCGTTTATCTACGATGTGGAGCCGTCGTATTCGTTCCGGGAAAAGACCTTTGTCGGCTCTGGAGGGTTGACGTATAGAAAGTATCTGAGCAAAAGCGGTCTCTATGTGGCCAATTACCGCTTAAGCGGCTCTACCTATCATTTTCAGGAAAACTCCCGATATACCACGATTACCCCATCGCTCAGTTTCGGCTGGCGCCCCGCAAATCTGATATCCAACAAGCGGGACTTCCTATCCTTTAGGTACGTTAACGTATTGAGGGACAAGGACGAAAGCCTTGATGATTTGGAGACCCCGCCCGATTACAGCGTGTTCAATGTGCGCTATTCGAGCAGAAATCCCGGAATCATCAATTATCTCTCTTGGTTCGGTGACGTACAGCACGCCAACGATTTCACCAAATTGGCGTTCGAGCTTGAATATCGAAAATTGTTTGAAAGCAACCGACAGTTTAATTTTCGGTTTTTTGCCGGAAAATTCTTGCGCAACAAGACAACTGGTTACACCGATTCCGATTATTTCAGTTTTGCGCTCGACCGGCCTACTGACTACCTTTTTGATTACGGATATCTGGGGCGATCGGAGGATTCAGGAATCTATAGCCAACAGATCATCATCGCGGAAGGAGGTTTTAAGTCCTTTATGCCCGAGCGCTACCGATTCGCCAACGATTGGATGGCCACCGTGAACACCAGCGTAAATCTTTGGCGTTGGATCGAGGTTTACGGGGATGCCGGATTGGTAAAGAATAAGGGGTTAAATGCAAAGTTTGTTTACGATTCCGGGGTTCGCCTGAACATGTTGACCGACTATTTTGAGCTCTACTTTCCCGTATACTCCAATAACGGATGGGAGGTGTCACAGCCCAATTACGGGGAGAAGATCCGTTTTATTATTACCGTAAGCCCCAAAACCCTAATCGGACTCTTTACCAGGAAGTGGTTTTAACAATTTACCATTTCGATTCCCCTTTTTTTTGAGTATTTTACTGACCGTCCTATATTTCTAAAGGATTGCTTACCTACCACTGATTTGATATTTTTGTAACAGTTCAAACCAATTCTATGGATTTATCGCCCCAGACAAGCAACGACATTACATTTGACGATTTCAAGAAACAGATCTTGGAGGATTACAAAATTGCGGTGCTCAGCAGAACTTGTAGTTTGATGGGTAGAAAGGAAGTTTTGACCGGAAAGGCCAAGTTCGGCATTTTTGGCGATGGTAAAGAACTGCCACAACTTGCCATGGCCCGTTCTTTCAAGAACGGGGATTTTCGAAGCGGATATTACAGGGACCAGACCTTTTTTATGGCATTGGGCCTGTTGACTCCCAAGGATATGTTCCATGCCCTATACGCCACCACGGATATCGAAAAGGAGCCGATGAGCGCAGGTCGCCAAATGGGCGGACATTACCTCACCTATAGCTTAAACGAGAATGGTAGCTGGCGTGACCTGACCCAACAAAAAAACAGTAGCGCCGATATCTCTTGTACCGCGGGACAGATGCCACGACTACTGGGTCTGGCCCAAGCCTCAAAAATGTACCGGCATCTAAAAGATGTAGACGCCCGGAAATTTTCGGACAACGGCAACGAGGTGGCCTGGGGCACGATTGGTAACGCCAGTACCAGCGAGGGAATGTTTCTCGAAACCGTTAACGCGGGCGGGGTATTGCAAGTGCCCATGGTAATCAGTATCTGGGATGACGACTACGGAATTTCTGTGCCCCCTGAGTATCATGCTACCAAAGAGGATATCTCAGAAATGCTCAGCGGCTTTCAACGCACTACAGAAAAAGAGGGGTATGAAATGTTAAAGGTCCGGGGGTGGGACTACACCGCTTTGATGCATGCCTACGAAAATGCTTCCGACATCGCGCGCGAGGAGCATGTACCCGTGATTATTCATGTTACCGAACTCACCCAGCCACAGGGGCATTCCTCTTCAGGATCTCACGAACGCTATAAAAGCGAGAAACGGCTGCAATGGGAAAAAGATCACGACTGCAATAAAAAATTCCGGGAGTGGATTCTTGAAACAGGTATCACCACCGAGGAGGACCTGAATTCCATCGAAAAATCCATTACAAAAGAAGTTCGAAGTGCAAAAAGAGAAGCTTGGGCCGAATATTTGGCCCCTCATAAGGCACAGAAAAAAAAGTTGGTAACCCTATTGGATAAAGTCGCCGACAAAAGCCAGAACAAAAACTTTATCTCGAAGCTAAAAAACGACTTGATTGCCATCGAAGAACCGATTAAGAAAGAATTGGCCGTTAGTGCCCGGAAGGCCTTGCGATATCTTCTGGGAGAGGACTTCCCAGAGAAAAGTGCTTTGCTCGAATGGACCGAAACGTATTTAACGGACACCCAGCCCATGTACAGTAAAGACCTGTACAGCGAGCAATCGAACCGAGCGACCAACATCCCCGAAGTAGAACCGGTTTATCCTGAAAATCCCGAGAAAGTGGATGGACGCATTATCTTAAGGGACAATTTCGACAAATTGTTCGAAAAATATCCTAACGCTCTGGTTTTCGGGGAAGATACGGGCGCTATCGGTGACGTGAACCAAGGCCTTGAGGGGCTCCAGAAAAAATACGGAAAGCTGCGCGTATCCGACACCGGAATACGGGAAACCACCATCATCGGGCAAGGTACCGGAATGGCCCTTCGGGGATTGAGGCCCATTGCCGAAATTCAATATCTCGATTATATCTACTACGCCCTTGCTACCTTGACCGACGACGTGGCTTGTATGCGCTACCGAACCTTTGGCAAACAAAAAGTTCCCCTGATCGTCCGCACCCGGGGCCACCGTTTAGAAGGTATTTGGCATTCCGGATCGCCTATGGGCGCCCTTATTCATTCCCTACGGGGCATGTACATACTTTCCCCACGGAATATGACCCAGGCAGCAGGTTTCTACAACACCTTACTCAAAAGTGACGAACCGGCACTGGTTATCGAAAGCTTGAACGGCTATCGTCTCAAAGAAAATCTTCCTTCCAACCTCGGGGAGCTCCGCACTCCCATTGGAACTGTGGAAACTCTAAAAGAAGGCAAAGACATTACTCTGGTTTCCTATGGCTCTACCCTTCGCATTGTCTCCCAAGCGGCCGAAGAGCTACAAGAAGTAGGTATCGACGCCGAGATAATCGACGCCCGAACCCTGCTGCCTTTCGATATTCGGCACGACACGGTCAAGAGTGTGAAAAAAACCAGTCGGCTTATGGTCATTGATGAAGATGTTCCGGGAGGATGCTCGGCCTATATCCTTAGCCATATTCTGGAAACCCAAGGGGCATATAAGTTTCTCGACAGTGCCCCCAAAACCTTGACCGCCAAAGCACATCGACCTGCCTATGGGACCGATGGCGACTATTTTTCCAAGCCCAACGCTGAAGATATATTCGAAAGTGTCTATTCCATCATGCACGAAAGCGACCCGAATAATTTTCCCGAGTTGCGGTAGTTTCGAAAAAATGTATAATTTTAGGGCCATAAACCAACAGACGCATGCAAAACACAATTGGAAATATTGGGCTGGCTTTATTGCGAATAGCTCCCTCCGCCATGTTGATCACCCATGGCATGCCAAAGTTCCAAAAAATCATTACAGGCAACCTTGAATTCGGAGATCCGTTGGGAATCGGTGCCGCCCCTTCCCTTTTTCTAGCCGTTATCGGCGAGCTTATCTGTCCGATTCTGGTCATCATTGGCTTTAAGACACGCTGGATGGCGGTACCGCCGGCACTCACTATGGCCGTCGCTGGATTTGTGCACCACGCAGCGGACGATTTTGGAACCAAGGAAAAAGCCTTTCTTTTTCTAGTGATCTTCCTATGCATCATTCTATTGGGCCCTGGAAAATATAGCGTCGACCGAAGATAAAAAGTGCTCAAACCAAGCAGCGCGGCTTCAAATAATCTTTACTACAAGCTCCTTTAGAAGATCTGTCTGTGAAGCGGCGTTCGCCCCAACCCCTTTTCCTTTCATGTCCATATCACGCAAATGCGAGACAATACCACTAACCCTTTTCATCGGATAGTTGCGGGCGGCAACCTGAAATTCGCTCACAAAATAGGGATTGATGCGTAATGCCTTCGCGACATTTTTTGGCGAATGGTCGTTCAGTCCATGATATTGAAGCAATTGGGTAAAGAAACTATTTAAAAGACTTACCGTTAGCACAAAAGGGTTGTCTTTTGGGTTTTGCGCAAAATAATTGATAATCCGGGTCGCTTTTAGCATATCGCGCTCCCCGATCGCTTTTTTCAGTTCAAAATTGTTGTAGTCTTTACTTATTCCGATATGGGTTTCGATGTCCGCAGGAGTAATCTCCGCATTTTTGGGGAGTACGAAGCGTAACTTTTCAAGTTCTTTGTCGATTCGGCCCAGGTCGTTACCCAAATATTCCGATAACAAGATAGCCGCCTTATGGGAAATAGTGTATCCTTTGCCCCGTAAATGCTGACGGATCCAACCCGGCACGCGGTCTTCATAGAGCTTTTTGCTTTCAAAGATGACACCGTTTTCCTTAATCTCCTTATACAGTTTCTTCCGTTTATCGAATTTCTTGTATTTATAACAGATGACCAATACCGTGGTGCTTTGTGGGTTTTGGGCGTAACTCAGTAACTGGTCGATAGTTCGGGACAAGTGGTGCGCCTCCTTAACGATTACTACCTGCCTTTCGGCCATCATCGGGTATCTCTTGGCGTTCGATACGATATCGTCGATGCTCACCTCCTTGCCGTACAATACCATTTGGTTGAAGCCTTTTTCTTCTTCTTGGAGCACCTTATCCTCAATATACTTGGCTATGGTATCGATATAATAAGGTTCTTCCCCGAAAAGAAAGTATAGGGGCTTGATATTTCCGTTCTTAATATCGGCAACTATTCGCTTTGCTTCTTCCATCCCAAAAAAATCATCAAATTTGCACCATGAGACCGCTCAATTTTCCGGACTATGATTTTCGTCTCAAAAATAGCGAAAATAGCACCCATATTTACGACGTCATCCGCAAAAAATTTGTGGTATTACAGCCCGAGGAATGGGTACGCCAGCATGTGGTAAAGTATTTGCTTGTCGATAAAGGCTATCCGAAAAGCCTGATCAATGTCGAAAGGCAATTGACCGTCAATCATCTGCGAAAGCGTTACGACGTAGTGGTTTTCAAGTCCAATGGCCATATCGATGTTTTGGTGGAATGCAAGGCCCCTAGTATACATATCACCCAACGAACCTTCGATCAAATTGCCCGATACAATCTTCAACTTCAAGCCGATTACCTCATGGTGACGAACGGACTCGAACACTATTGTTGTAAAATGGATCTTGACGCCGAAAAGTATAGGTTTCTTACCGATATTCCTGAATTTAGCCGTTAATTTGCCATCGTTTTGCGCATTGCTATCGCCATACTCAACTGGAACGGAGAGGTACTTCTCGAAAGGTACCTCACATCCGTGGTCCATTTTTCGCAAGGTGCCGATATTTATGTGATCGATAATGCGTCGACCGATGGTTCGGTCGCATATATCCGGACGGTCCATCCTCAAGTGAAAATCATTGAAAACAGCGAAAACAAGGGTTTTGCCGGCGGATATAATGAGGGCCTCAAGCACGTGGAGGCCGATATTTACTGTCTATTGAATTCAGATGTGGAAGTGACCGAGGGCTGGCTTAAACCTATTCGTTCCGCATTTGAACAGATGCCTGAAGTGTCCATCGTCCAGCCTAAAATTCTGGACTTGATGCGAAAGGAGTACTTCGAATATGCCGGTGCCGGCGGAGGTTTTATTGACCAACTCGGCTATCCATTCTGCAGGGGACGCATTTTCCAACATTTGGAAAAGGATCTGGGACAATATGACGATACCCGAGAAATTTTTTGGGCTACCGGGGCCTGCATGTTCATAAAAAGTAAACTGTACCATGAATTGGATGGTTTCGACGAAGATTACTTCGCCCATCAAGAAGAGGTCGATCTCTGCTGGAGGGCGAAAAACGATGGCCATAGCGTTTTTTACGTGGGCCAATCGAAAGTATATCACCTTGGTGGTTCGACCTTGAGCAACATGAACCCGAAAAAAACCTATCTCAATTTTAGAAATTCCTTGTTCTCCATTACCAAAAATTTACCCCGTCGAAAAGCTTTGATCCTTATTTTCTTCCGGTTACTATTGGATGGAATCGCTGCGTTCCGTTTTATTTTCCAGTTTAAGTTCAAACACAGTTTTGCGATTCTGCGCGCACACTTAAGTTTTTACAGACAATTCCACAAAATGTACCATAAGCGGGAAAAAGCCAATTTTATTACGAAGTATTACCTTACAACGTCTATTGTATGGTCGCACTTTGTGAATGGAATAAATAAATTCGGGGTATTAGTAAAAGATTAACTAACTTTGGCGTTGCAAAATTGGGGTATTGCCTAATTTTGGCACTTATTTTGAGCAATCATATCAAAACACAATCTATTAATATCTAGTATTCCTAATTATGAAAAAACTTATTTTAGCGGGTCTGGGAGCTACCTTGTTGCTTTCTTCGTGTGTATCGAACAAGAAGTACGGTGAATTGGAGGCCAAACAGAAAGAGACCCAAGACCTATTGAATTCCGCGACCGTAAAATTGAACGATTGCTTGGAGGAAAAGGCCACCACCACCTCTAAAATGAAAACTTTACAAGATCAAAATGCCTTTTTGAAAGCCAATAACCAAGAGTTGATCAACAATATGGGCAACATGACCACGTTGACCACAAAAGGCGCCGAAAATTTAGAAAAGTCCTTGGAAAGTTTGAAGGAGAAAGACCTTACCATTCGCAAACTTCAGGATGCCATTACGCGCAGGGATTCGGTAAATCTGGCGTTGGTGCAAAGTCTCAAGGGAGTTTTGGGCAACTTGGACGATGAAGATATCGAAATCAGTGTGGAAAAAGGAGTTGTCTTTGTATCTATTTCCGACAAATTGTTATTTAGCAGTGGAAGCTATACCGTCACCAATCGCGCCAAAGAAGTATTGGGCAAGGTAGCCAAAGTAGTCAACAACAAACCGGATTTCGAATTCATGGTTGAAGGTCATACCGATGACGTACCTTATCGAGGTCGAAAGGGGGTTTTGCTTGACAACTGGGACTTGAGCGTAAAGCGTGCCACTTCGGTAGTTCGTATTCTGCAGAAGGATTTCAATGTTGATCCCAAACGAATGACCGCGGCAGGGCGATCCGAATACATTCCACTTTCCCCGACCGAAAAATCGAAAAACAGAAGAACCCGTATTGTGGTCCTTCCGAAAATCGATCAGTTCTATAGTATGATCGAAGAAGGAATGAGCGATCCGGCCATCAACAATTAAACCGTATCGATTTGAGACAGAAAGCCGCAACTTTTTAAGATGCGGCTTTTTTTTTTGACGAAATTTAGTTGTCTACACCAGCCAGTGGGAACAGGTCGACCCTAGCGATTTCTTCGTAAAAACAGAATGCTCTTTAACTAAAGAAAAGTGTTTTGATTGAAATTGATTAATCCGTTACCGTTCGATGCGCTGACGAGAGCTATGACAAGCTTGTCCGGCCCGTCGACGAGTACTCATGACAGCTGCTAGGTCGCTAATTGAAAATATCCAGGCTCCCCTTCCCTTCTCTTAAGACCTCTGGCTCACTGCCCGAAAGATCGATAACGGTAGACGCCACATTGTCACCATAGCCACCGTCAATAACAACATCGACTAGCTTATGCCACTTTTCATAAATCAATTCAGGGTCCGTGGTGTATTCCAAGACCTCGTCTTCATCATAAATAGAGGTAGAAACGATGGGGTTGCCCAAGCTTTCTACCAAAGCCTTTGCAATCGAGTTGTCCGGAACACGGATACCCACCGTTTTCTTCTTTTTAAAGTCCTTGGGTAGATTGTTGTTTCCCGGAAGGACAAAGGTATACGGACCGGGTAGGGCGCGCTTCAATATTTTAAAAGTAGCGGTGTCGATTTGCCGGACATAATCGGAGAGATTGCTGAGATCGGCACAGATAAAAGACCAGTTTGCCTTGGCCAGCTTGACCCCCTTTATACGGGCAATTTTTTCCAAGGCCCTGGAATTGGTTATATCACAACCCAAACCGTACACCGTATCGGTGGGATAGATGACCAATCCACCTTTGCGCAGCACCTCGCTAATTCTTTTGATGGCCGCCGGATCGGGATTTTCCTCGTACAATCTGATGAATTCGGACATAGTTTTCAGGGATTACGTTCAAGATACTAAGATAATGCAATTGACTGATTATATCTTAATTATGAGGTTGAACATAAGTTTTACCCTCAAGAAATCACCTCCAACTTTGCGAACCGCAACAAAAGTTTTTTGATATCTCCTTTATCGAACTGTATTTCGGCCTTCTTATCGTTGCCGACCCCTTCCATTTTTAAGACCTTGCCCCTACCGAAGCGGGTGTGATTTACCGTGGAACCTTCCCGTAAACTAGGGTCTACGGTATTGGTATTGCCTCGGGGGGTGGCCAATTCCGGTTTCAATTTCCTGAGTTTACGAAGTTGGTCCGCATTGGGTTTTCCCACTTTGGGCGGAGTACCCCTTACGGGCTTATTCTGACGTAAGTGACTTTTATCCACCTCGCCAAAAATATCGGCATCGATCATGGGTTTGTAGCGGTATCCGGCCTTATCAATGGGGGTCAGGTTCTCGATGTACTGCTCGTCGATTTCCTCTAAGAACCTACTGGGTTCGGCATCGATCAGCTTGCCCCATCGATATCGGTTCTGGGTGTAGGTGAGGTAAGCCTGTTTTTCGGCCCGGGTCAGTGCGACGTAGAACAGGCGTCGTTCCTCTTCCAGTTCGCTGCGGGTATTCATGCTCATCGCGGAGGGGAACAGGTCTTCTTCCATCCCCACGATATACACATAGGGAAATTCCAGTCCTTTGGCCAAATGAATGGTCATGAGGGCGACCCGATCATCATCTCCGGTATCTTTATCGAGATCGGTGGCCAAGGCAACATCCTCCAAGAATTCGGATAGCCCTCCTGTGGCGTCGGCCAGCTCTTTTTGGCCCTCCACAAAATCCTTGATACCGTTGAGCAGCTCCTCGATATTTTCCATTTTGCCGATACCTTCGGGGGTACCGTCCTTTTTGAACTCCAGCAGCAATCCGGACTTTTTGGCCACGTGCTCGGCCAGGGTGAAGGCATCGGTATTTTCGTTCATGATCTGAAAGCTCTTGATCATGTTCGTAAAATCTTCCAGTTTTCGTTGGGTACCGGAGTTAATCTTTAAATTGATCTTGTCGAGGTTTTCAATCACCTCGAATATGGAGCGGTCGTAGTGGTTGGCTGCCAACGTTAAACGCTCCATGGTGGTCTGGCCGATTCCCCGGGCAGGGAAATTGATGACGCGTTTCAGGGCCTCCTCGTCTTTGGGATTGATGATCAATCTCAGGTACGAAAGTACATCCTTTATCTCTTTTCGCTGGTAAAATGACAATCCTCCGTAAATACGATAGGGAATATCCCTTTTCCGTAGGGCATCCTCAATGGAACGGGATTGGGAGTTGGTACGGTATAAAACGGCAAATTCCCCGTTGGACAATTGCTCGTTCATTTGATGGTCCCAAATCGAACCGGCGACGTATCGCCCTTCCTCGGCATCGGTGGGGCTGCGGTGTATTTTAATGACTCCCCCGTCGTCGTTATCCGTCCACACTACTTTTTCAAGCTGGTTCTTATTCTTGGCAATAATGGAATTGGCGGCGTTGACAATATTCTTGGTCGACCGATAATTCTGCTCCAAACGGTACATGCCAACGTCATCGTAGTCCCGCTGAAAGTTCAGGATGTTATCGATGTTCGCCCCCCGGAACGAATAGATACTTTGGGCGTCGTCACCCACTACGCAGATATTCTGAAAACGGTCGGCCAGCGCCTTGACAATCAGGTATTGGGAGTGGTTGGTATCTTGATATTCATCGACCAGAATATAGCGGAACCGGTCCTGATATTTGGCCAGCACATCGGGGAAACGGGTCAGCAACTCATTGGTCCGCAGCAGCAGATCGTCAAAGTCCATCGCCCCGGCCTTAAAGCACCTGTCTACATAATTCTGGTAGATATCGCCCATACGGGGGCGTTTGGCCATCGCATCCGCCTCCATCAGTTCGGGATTCTGATGATAGGCCTTAACGGTAATCAAGCTGTTTTTGTAGGATGATATCCGGTTTTGTACCTGTTTGTACTTATAGACATCCTTATCAAGTCCCATTTCCTTTATGATAGCGGAAATCAGCCGCTGGGAATCCTGGGTATCGTAAATAGTAAAATTACTCGGGAAACCCAGTCTATCTCCATCGTACCGCAACAGTTTGGCGAATACGGAATGAAAGGTACCCATCCAAAGATTTTTGGTCTCGGTACCGCCCACGATATCCGCGATACGCTTTTTCATCTCCCGGGCCGCTTTATTGGTGAAAGTCAGTGCCAAAATATTAAATGCATCGACCCCTTGGTCCATCAGATGGGCAATGCGGTAGGTCAACACCCGGGTCTTCCCCGATCCCGCCCCTGCAATGACCATCAAAGGTCCGTCTTTGTGCAGTACGGGCGCTTTTTGGGCCTCGTTCAGTTCGTCTAGATAGTTCTTCAAATCCTCGCGTTTTACCAGTGTGTGAATTTAATGATAAATCCGATGAACCTAAAATGTTGCCCCCCTGATTTATGAACAAGGGCGACCGGTACGAAATCGGGCATAGGTTTTCAAAATTTTGGGGTTTATAAATTGGGATTTCTTATTTCTAGCGTCGAAATGAATTTGGCTCTTGACACTAAATTCCACTATATTTAGGAAAATTTTAGAACGTATGAAAAAATTTCTCACAGTAGGATGCCTATTCAGCGTATTTCTAATTTCCGCCCAAGGCCCCAATCTGGAAAAAGATTATAATGCCGTGGCGGACAAGGTCATCGAATGGCGAAGGGACATCCATCAAAACCCGGAACTTTCGAATCGGGAGTTCAAAACTGCTGAAAAGATTGCCAAACATCTAGAATCCTTAGGTATCGAGGTAGAAACTGGCGTGGCCCATACCGGGGTCGTGGGGATTCTAAAAGGAAAAAAGTCCGGAAAGACGATTGCCCTTCGCGCCGATATCGATGCGCTGCCCGTTCTCGAGCGCAACGATCTCCCGTTCAAGTCCACCGTAACGGCCGATTACGCGGGCGAAGAGGTTCCGGTGATGCATGCCTGCGGGCACGATACCCATACCGCTATCCTTATGGGCGTGGCCGAGGTACTTTCCGAGAATACGGACAAGATTAACGGCACCGTCAAATTTATATTCCAACCGGCCGAAGAAGGTCCCCCTCCAGGAGAAGAAGGGGGAGCCCTGATGATGGTCAAGGAAGGGGTGCTAAAAAATCCCGATGTAGATGCGATATTCGGACTCCATATCAACTCCCAGACCCCGGTCGGGGTAATCCGCTATAAATCCGGTGGCACCATGGCGGCGGCGCAGAGTTTCACCATCAATGTTAAGGGCAAACAAAGCCACGGCTCGCAACCTTGGTCGGGAGTCGATCCAATTTTGATCAGTGCCAAGATTATCGATGGGCTGCAGACTATAATCAGCCGGGAGACGAACCTAACCAAAGAGGCTGCGGTCATCACGGTAGGCAAGATAACCAGCGGCGTGCGTTTTAATATCATTCCCGAAAGCGCTGAAATGATAGGTACCATCCGTACGCTGGATTATAATATGAAAGACCACATCAACCAACGGATGCGCGAAATGGTACCCACCATTGCCAAGGCGTATGGCGGTGATGCAAGCATAGAAATACGGGATGCCACAGAAATTACATACAACGATCCCGATTTGGTAGAACAGATGATACCGACCATCGAACGTGTCGCAGGCAAGGCCAACGTTCAGACCCAGAACGCGGTCACCGGAGCCGAAGATTTCTCGTACTATCAGAAAGAGGTGCCGGGCTTCTTCTTCTTTTTAGGAGGCATGGCACCGGGAACAACGGAATCGTTCCCGCACCATACCCCGGATTTCCGGATCGATGATAGCGGACTCCTGTTGGGGGTGAAGACCTTGACCGAAATGAGTTTGGATTATCTGAACCAGTAGCCCGGACCACCCGATCGGCCGATTACGCTTACCGCCCCATCCATCCCCCATCGACCAACATGGTGGAGCCGCTCATATAATTGGAAGCCTCGGAGCACAGAAAGACCACAGGTCCCTTGAAATCGTCGGGCTGGCCCCATCGGCCAGCGGGGATTCGGGACAAAATAGATGCTGCTCTTCCTTGGTCATTGCGAAGGGCTTCGGTGTTATCCGTGCTTATATAACCTGGGGCGATGGCGTTCACGTTCACGCCCTTGCTCGCCCATTCATTCGAAAATGCCATGGCCATCTGACCAATGGCCCCTTTGCTGGCGGCATATCCGGGTACCATAATCCCCCCTTGAAAGGTAAGTAGCGAAGCCGTAAAGACAATTTTGCCCGTTCCCCTTTTGACCATTTCCTTTCCTATTTCGCGGGTAAGTATAAATTGCGCGGTCTGGTTTACTTCGATGACCTTGTCCCAATACTCGTCTGAATGTTCCACGGCAGGGGCACGTAAAATAGTTCCGGCATTATTTACGAGGATGTCGATTTTAGGAAAATCCTCCTTCACCGTCCCGATAAATTTATAGAGCGCTTTCCGATTACTGAAATCACAGGTATAGGCCTTAAACTTTCTCCCAATATCCTCCACTTCCTGATGGACGCTACTGCCCTGCTGCTCAAGGGTAGCGCTTACCCCGATGATATCGGCACCCGCTTCTGCCAAGGCCAAGGCCATCGCCTTTCCGATCCCGCGTTTGCAGCCGGTTACCAAGGCTGTTTTTCCTTTTAAATCGAAACTTTCCAATACACTCATATAGTAGTCTTTAGTCTTTAAGTTGTTAGGTGTAGGTTGCGGGTTGTCTGTGCATTTTACTACTTACCCTTTATATCACTTGCCCACTACTTATTCAAGCTTCCTTGCTTTCGCGCCTCTAGCACTTCCTTACTTTCTCCTCACGCACTCTGAAAGTGGCCATATCGACATTTTATCCAGCATTTTTCACCCCACTAATCCCATTTTTCACTTTTCACTTTTCTTTTTACTCAGTGCTAAATAATTAATAATAAGCACATTATATTCAAACACCTTCGAACAGCAAGGGAAAAAACTTCCCTTCCATCTTATTTCCCTTCGGGATGGGCGGTACGCCTTTTAAAAGTTCTTCGTCGGTATTGCTGATCGTACCATCCGCAAAGACATTGAGCACAAAGGCCCGTCGGCTCATTTCGGATTTGTTCTCGTAAGATCCGTGCACCATTAAAGGATGATGAAAGGTCGCGTAGCCTTTTTTAAGCTCGATCGCCACGGGATTTTGGAACTGTTCTTTCTGTTCCCCATCCAAATAATCCATTAGTCCGTTCATATCCCCCGCCAGGGAAGGCGCATCCAGCAATCCCCATTTATGGCTTTTCGGAATATAATGTAGGCATCCGTTTTCCTTGGTGGCATCGTCAAGTCCCGTCCAACAGGTCAGGTGCTGCATGGCGATGGTCCGCGTCCAGTACGAATAATCCTGATGCCAGGCCACTACCCCACCGTGTTCGGCGGGTTTGCAGAAAAGTTGATCGTGCCAGAACCTCACCGGTTTCTTTTCCAAAAGCTGATGGGCGGCCATGACGAAAGCGGGGTTCCACAACACATCGTGAAATCCTTGGGTAATACGCCAATGCCCCAGGGAATGGAACAAAACGGAGTTTGGGTCCTCCGATTCGTTGCTGTGGAACTCATAGAACAAATCATTCCCGGGATGATCGGGATCCACGATTTCCGCCAGGTCTTTACGTAGTTTTTCCACTTGGGCATCCTCCAACAATTTTATTCCGGAAACGTATCCCTCTTCATGAAAATGCTCAACTTGAGCCTCCGTAAGTCGGTATTGTTCCCATTCGCTCTCCGATTTTGGCCATTCGAAAAGATTCGAGATCGGTCGATGTCGGTCTGCCAGGTCTATTATTTCTTCCATCCTAATAAAATTCAATCGATGAAGTCAAAAATAAGCAATCAAAATCGTAATTTGGACCCTGATCTGTTAGAAATGAAATACATTGTCTGCGAAAAACCCGGCCGGTTCGCCTTAAAACAAAAAGATGTCCCGACAAGACAGTCGGGGGAAGCACTCCTAGAAATCCACAAAGTAGGCATCTGTGGCACCGATTTGCACGCCTACGCCGGAAATCAAGCCTTTTTCGAATACCCTCGCATTTTGGGCCATGAACTGGCGGCCCGAGTCCTTGAAATCGATGAAAATCCCCAGGAAATCAAAATCGGTGACAAGGTGGTCGTAATGCCCTATATTAGCTGCGGCAGCTGTATTGCCTGTAGCAATGGGAAGTCCAATTGCTGTACCGATATCCAGGTTTTGGGCGTCCATACCGATGGCGGCATGCAGCAGCGAATCGTCGTTCCCCCCGAACTGCTGGTTCCTGCTCCCCGCTTGAGCGATGATCAGATGGCGGTAGTCGAGCCTTTGGCGATCGGGGCCCATGCCATAAGACGTGCGGACTTGAAGTCAGGGGAAACTATTGTGGTGGTCGGTTGCGGCCCCATCGGTATCGGAATCCTGAAACTCGCGCAGATTGCGGGGGCCCAGGTAATCGCCATCGATACCAATGAACAACGCTTGGAATATGCCCGTGAGAAAATCGGGGCGGACCATACGCTTCTGGGCGGAAAAGATGCGGTTGAACAAGTGCGTCACATCACGGATGGCGATATGGCCACGGCCGTGTTCGATGCCACGGGACATAAAGGCGCCTTGGAATCGGGTATTGCGTATATGGCCCACGGAGGAAGGTATGTGCTAGTAGGATTGTCGAAAGGAGAACTTTGTTTTACCCATCCCGAGATACATGCCAAGGAAACCAGCTTGCTCTGTAGCCGAAATGCTACTTTGGAGGATTTTAAACAGGTCATTTCCATTTTGGAAGCGGATAAATTCCCCATGGATTCTTTTATTACCCATAATGTGGACTTTACCGAGATGATCGCTAATTTTGAGACTTGGCTAGACCCGGAAAAAGGGGTAATCAAGGCCACTGTCAATTTCTAGGTTAGCTATGAGATAGTCGCTATGGTAAATGAAATTTCAAAACAGTACATACAATTGCATCCGCGGGACAATGTATTGGCCGCATTGACGGATTTGCCCGAAGGTACACGAGTCAGGCACAAGGGTCGGGAATTTGATCTGTACGCCAGGACCAAGGCCAAGCATAAGTTCAGTATGGACGAGCTAGGGGTCGATGACCAAATTATCATGTACGGCACCCTTGTCGGAAAATCGACGAAACCCATCGCTCAGGGAGAACCCCTCACCACCGAGAATGTGGTTCACGCCTCTTCTGAATATAAGGTAGGCGAAAAGAATTTAACTTGGAATGTTCCTGATGCTTCCAACTGGAAAAACGCGACCTTTAACGGTTACCACAGGGCCAATGGTAAGGTGGGCACCGCAAACCATTGGCTCGTAATTCCCTTGGTATTTTGTGAAAACAGGAATGTCGATGTACTAAAAACCGCCCTCCTGAAGTCTTTGGGATATCATACGGAAACGGATTTTGTGGTGGACACGGACACGCTCGTCCGAAAGCTCGAGCAAGGAGCCACAAATGACGAACTTTGGTCCACTGACATTATCCGGACTCCGGAAGAACTCAAGCGCAACCGCACCTTCCCAAATGTCGACGGCATTAAGTTCCTCAACCACGACGGCGGTTGCGGGGGCGTGCGCCAAGACTCCGAAACGCTCTGTAATTTGTTGGCAGGCTACATCACACATCCGAACACCGCGGGCGCAACCGTGTTGAGCCTCGGATGCCAGAATGCCCAGATCAAAATTTTGGAAGAAGCAATCCAAAAACGAGATCCGGAATTTTCAAAACCCCTGCACATCCTTGAGCAGCAACAGAGTAAAAGCGAGCGGCATTTTATCGCCGATGCCGTCAAAAAAACCTTTTTGGGGCTGATCGAAGCCAATAAGATCGAAAGAAAGCCCGCCGCCCTTTCCCATTTGGCAGTGGGACTGGAATGTGGCGGTTCGGACGGATTCTCGGGAATATCGGCCAATCCCGCGCTGGGCTATGCCTCCGACTTGTTGGTAGCACTGGGAGCAACGACCGTTTTAGCGGAATTTCCCGAGCTCAACGGAGTGGAACAAGAGCTCATCAACCGCTGCGATAGCGAAAAAAATGCAGAGAAATTTGCGAAGTTGATGCGTGCCTATTCCGAAAGGGCCGTCGCCGTCGGTTCGGGATTCGAAAACAATCCTTCGCCGGGGAACATCAAGGACGGACTCATCACAGACGCCATGAAATCCGCCGGAGCGGCTAAAAAGGGGGGTACAAGCCCCGTGACCGATGTGTTGGAATATACCGAACCTATAACAAAAAAAGGATTGAACCTGTTGTGTACGCCCGGCAACGACGTAGAAAGTACGACTGGCCTTGCCGGCTCGGGCTGTACCCTTATCTGTTTTACGACCGGCCTGGGAACCCCAACAGGAAACCCCGTCGCGCAGGTCGTCAAAATATCGAGTAACAACACCCTGAGCGACCGGATGAAGGACCTTATCGATTTTAATGCCGGCACAATCATCACCGGAGAAGATACGATTCAAAGCAAAGGAGAAGAACTGTTGGAATATATCATCGAGGTCGCCAGTGGTACAGCAATCCCCGCTGCAGTACGATTGGGACAAGAGGATTTTATTCCTTGGAAACGGGGAATCTCGCTGTGAATAAGGGGTGTTGGATTTAAGCATGATACCTTGCACCTGTCTTTCCCAAGCAAAGCCCCATCTAAACGGAACGCCCATCCCGTCCGGTACGGAAGGGAAGGGTATCAAGGAATTCTAATGATCAAAGCGAAACAACTATGCAGACCTTGAACCGAGATATAATTACCCACACAAACGACCACCCCCTAAAAATCATGCAATTTGGCGGTGGCAACTTCCTACGGGCCTTTGTGGATTGGATGGTCGATGTACTGAACGCAAAAACCGATTTCAACGGTGGGATTGCCGTAATCAAGCCCACCGAAGGCGGGGATTATTCTGAACTGAAAGCCCAAGAGGGACTGTTCACCGTTATATTGGATGGAATAAAGAATGGCGAAACGGTGGAGGAAAAAACCCTGGTCACCTCGGTGCAAGAAGTTGTGAACAGTTACACCGAATGGGACACCTATCTAAAATTGGCCGAAAATCCCGACCTGCGGTTTATCGTTTCCAATACCACGGAGGCAGGGATTCAATTCAATCCCGACGACAGTTTCGAAGACACACCGCCCCGGCAGTTCCCCGCTAAACTCACGCGATGGCTGTATCACCGTTTCCATCATTTTAAGGGCGAGGCCTCAAAAGGCTGTGTTTTACTTCCCTGTGAATTGGTAGAAAATAATGGTATGGCATTAAAACAGGCCGTTTTACGGTATGCGGACCATTGGGGGCTGGCGAAAGATTTCAAGCGATGGATCGATGATGCCAATTCCTTTTGCAGCACCTTGGTGGATCGCATCGTATCAGGCTATCCGACTGCCAGGGCCGATGAACTCGAAAAAGAACTGGGTTATAAGGATGATCTACTGGTAGCCGGGGAGTATTATCACAGTTGGGTCGTTCAAGCATCGGTTAGCGTGCAAAAAGAACTCCCTTTTTCCCAAACGAACCTAAACGTCGAGTTCGTGGACGACCTTGTTCCCTACCGTGAAATGAAAGTGCGCGTGTTGAACGGGGCCCATACCGCGCTAGTGCCCGTAGGCTATTTGGCCGGTATCCGATTGGTCAATAAGGTAATGGAAGACGAAATGTTTAGTTCTTTTGTGGAATCCCTTTTACTGGAGGAGGTGGCACCGACCTTGGATTTTCCCCAGAAAATAAAGCAAAAGTTCGTTGCCGATGTTTTGGATCGTTTTAGAAATCCGTTGCTACAACACCAACTAATCAGCATATCCCTGAACAGTTCATCTAAATTCTCGGCCCGGCTGTTACCGACTTTGAAAGATTACCTCGCAAGCGAAGGGAATCTTCCCGAACGGATCGTATTCGGCCTATCCGCATTGATTCGATTCTACAAGGGGGAAGCCGACGGGAATCCCATCCCTTTAAAGGATGACCCGAAAATCTTAAGTTTTTTTGCATCCAAATGGAAAAAATACGATTCCGATTTCCTGACACTTGAAGATTTGTCCAAATCCATATTATGCAATACCTTCATATGGAATGAGGACCTCACGGAAATTGATGGATTGGCGGAAAAAGTTGCCCAAAATCTCGGGCGTATACAAAGTAAGGGTATTCGCCCCGCACTGTCGGATGTATTAAATAAGTGCTAAATGATCATTGCTTCTTGGCAAACTGGCCCGTTACGCTTAGATTAAACCATACGAATTAAACCGTACAACGATTAACCCATACATCCCAAACTGATAAAAACACAACAATGATTATAGATTCCCACCAACATTTTTGGAAGTATGATTCCGAAAGACACGCATGGATCGATGACGATATGTCCGATATTCGACGTGATTTCTTGCCATACCACCTCAAAGAGGTCTATGACGAAAACGGTATTGACGGGTGTGTAGCCGTTCAAGCGGACCAAACCCTAGAGGAAACCGACTTTTTGCTGGGCTTGGCACACGAAAATGATTTTATAAAAGGTGTCGTAGGCTGGGCCGATCTGCGGGACAAGAACGTAGAAGAGACCCTAGAAAAATATTCCTCCCGCCAAAAACTCAAGGGGTGGCGCCACATCGTACAGGGCGAGGCGGATGCCAATTTTTTATTGCGATCGGATTTTATAAGGGGAATCTCTTATCTTGAAAAATACGACTATACCTATGATATATTGGTCTTTCCCCATCAACTGGGCGCTGTTCTGGAGTTTGTAAAGCGATTTCCCAATCAAAAATTTGTCATCGATCATATCGCCAAACCGTACATCAAAGATGGATATTATGAGGGGTGGGCCTTACTCATGGAAGCCATTGCCAAATATGAAAACGTATTCTGCAAAGTATCGGGCATGATTACCGAGGCGGATTACAATACTTGGACTCCCCTGGAATTACAGCCGTACCTAGAGCATGTCTTCGAAATTTTCGGCAGCGAGCGGGTTATGTTCGGTTCCGATTGGCCGGTCTGTTTGGTGGCAGGGGAATATAAAGATGTCAAAAAACTGGTCCGCGATTTTATATCGGGATTAAATTCCCATGATCAAGACATGATTATGGGGGAAAACGCTGTGGCTTTCTACAGACTATAACGTAACGTCTCTCATCTGGTCCGATGGCCGGTGATTGCGAACCTAACCCAACTATCGATGGACCAGCTTATGGGTTTTATGATTTAACCAAATAGTAGGACGGATTTCGGCTTACAAATGAAATAGTGCCCATTATCGGGGCAGCAGGTACAGAGGGCAGTATGCAAATATCCGTCAATCGCCCACAAAATTGATCAATGTGCCGATATGGTCGATTGAAATCCGTATCTCGTCGTCAATTATTAAACTAAAATCATCGGGAGGAATTATCCCCGTACCGGTCATCAGAAAGCATCCATGGGGAAAGCTACATTCCCTGAAAAGAAATTCTACCAATTCGTGGTGTTTCCTTTTCATCTGATCGATCCCGATCTGATCGGAGAAGATCGTCTCTCCGTTCCGCAAAATCTCTAGTTCTATTTGGGTGTCGGCAGCTATAGAGCTTTCCGGCACGTAAATACATGGGCCCAATCCCGCACAACCCTCGTAGGTTTTCGCCTGGGGAAGGTAAAGTGGATTCTCGCCCTCAATGCTTCTGGAGCTCATATCGTTACCGATGGTATAGCCTTCGATGCTGCCTTCTGAACTTACAAGTAGTGTAAGTTCGGGCTCCGGAACGTTCCATCGGGAATCTTTTCTAATACGCACCCTGCCCCTTTGGCCAACGGTACGCTGTGGAGTGGCCTTAAAAAAAAGTTCGGGACGTTCGGCGTCATATACCCTGTCGTAAAAACTGCCGCCGCCTGCTGATTTCGATTCCTCGATACGGGCTTCTCGACTCCGCTTATATGTCACTCCCGATGCCCATATCTCCTGTGAACCGATGGGAGCTGGCAAAATATTCGGCAAGGAGTCGCCGGAGCATGGCTGCATCGTTTCCAAATCCTCAAGCAAGGCCCCGTACAGGTTGCTCCGGTTTAGGAAATCATCCCAATTGTCCATTTTTTTTGTATGGAACGCATCATTATGATTTATGATAACACCTGTATTGGTTTTGTAAATTTTCATATTAAAGGAAACATTTGGTTCGTCCGTATAAAAATAAGCTTTCCGATTCCATTTTAAAAGCTATCTAAAGGATTCTATTTTTTGAGGATATTGTTTTATCTTGGGATTTTTAAGAAATAGCATCGTCCCTGTAGGTCTTTAAATCTTTGTTCAAAAAATAATAAAGTTCCGCAGATGGTCACCCAAGCAGTTGGGTTACTTTGCTAAGTAAAATGTCAGGTCGAGCCGCTCGACTCCGCTCGAGACAGGCTCGGTCGAGACCTAATTTGAACGGACGAAAAGTTCGCGACTGCCTGCCTGAGCTGAGCATCTGCCTGAATGACGCAGTATGGCAGGCAGTCCGAAATATTCAATCTGGCGTGCAGCCGAAGTTCCCGATGGGAAAACCTTAGTTCAAGTTGATTGGATATTCTTCCGGCCAAGCATTAAAAAATATATTAATACGATAGAAATAATATGTTCGAAATTAAAAACAAGATTGCCATTATCACCGGAGCGAGCGGAGCCTTGGCCGGGAGTGTAGCCAAAAGCTTGGCAGAGGTGGGAGTAAAACTTGCACTTCTGAGTCGAAAGGAGTCCTCCTTGAACCCCTTATTGAAAGAAATAGCGGAAATGGGAGGTAAAGCGGAGGCCTACGAAGCGGATATTCTGGATGAGGAATCGTTGCAGAATGTAAAGCTGCAGATTATGAACGACTTTGGCAGAATCGACATTCTTTTAAACATCGCGGGAGGAAATCTCCCTGGGGCGACCATTGCTCCTGGCAAAACGATTTTCGATCTCTCGATGGACGATTTTAAAAAAGTGACCGATTTGAATCTGAACGGCACCGTGCTTCCGTCCTTGATTTTCGGGGAAACCATGGCCGATCAGAAAAAAGGGGTTATCATCAACTATTCCTCCATGGCGGCGGATCGGGTCATCACCCGGGTAGCCGGTTACTCGGCATCTAAGGCGGCTATGGAGAATTTCACCCGTTGGATGTCGGTCGAGATGGCCACCAAGTTCGGGGAGGGCATTCGCGTCAACGCCATAGCCCCGGGATTTTTCATAGGAAAACAGAACAAGGCCCTTTTGACCAACGAAGATGGCTCGTACACCCAACGCGGGGAGACCATCATCAAAAACACGCCAATGGGCCGCTTTGGGGATGCGGAGGAACTCAATGGCGCTATTCACTTTTTGTGCAGTGACGCCGCAAAGTTCATAACGGGAATAGTACTTCCCGTCGATGGGGGCTTTAGTGCTTTTAGTGGGGTTTAGGATGGTAATCAGTGGCAGTAGCCAGTATAAATTCAAGGTTTAATACTGCCTTCGGCAGGTTTAAAGCTTACTATGACCTGTAACAATCTCGAACAGCCGCGAAGTAGTGATTGAACCTTAAATTTTTTTATGCTTAACCGTTTCGGGATGCAAACCCGAGGTAGGACTGTTAGACTTAGTACGAAGGATTAAAAAATCTTGAAAAAAACGGACTATTTTGAGTAAAAATCTACATTCTTATGTCTTAAATCCTACATTTTGTCCTTTTGGGATGTAGGTAATCATGCGTACAAGCATTATTTTTTATATATTTTAAATTGAACTTTATTAGCCAATAAACTATGGAGCAGACATGGCGATGGTACGGGCCGAGCGATCCCGTAAGCCTACAGGATATTAAACAGGCCGGGGCCACCGGCATAGTCACCGCGCTACACCATATACCCAACGGGGAGGTCTGGGAGATAACGGAAATCAAAGAACGTAAAAAGATTATCGAAGATAGCGGATTGGTCTGGTCGGTCGTAGAATCGCTTCCCATCCATGAAAGCATCAAAATCCAGAAAGGGGACTACAAACGACATATTGAAAATTACAAACAGAGCCTTAAAAACCTAGCGGCTTGTGATGTGAACATCGTTTGCTACAATTTTATGCCGGTATTGGACTGGACTCGTACCAGTCTCGATTACGAAGTGGAAGACGGTTCGAAGGCCCTAAGGTTTGAATTCAAGGCGCTCGCAGCCTTCGACTTATTTGTTCTCAAAAGACCCCAGGCCGAGGCGACCTACACCAAAGATCAGGTTGCAGCTGCCAAAGAACGTTTCGAACAAATGTCCGAAAAGGATACGTGGGAATTGGTAAAAACCATTATTGCCGGGCTGCCAGGCTCATCCGAAGGCTATCCGGTGCCCGAAAAAGGGTACGACCTTGGCAAGTTTCAAAAAATCTTGGATACCTACGAGAATATTGGAAATACGGAGATGCGCGATCATCTCGTCCACTTTTTAAAGGAAGTCGTTCCCATAGCCGAAGAAAGTGGAGTTAGAATGTGCATCCATCCCGACGATCCGCCGTTTTCTATTTTAGGCCTGCCCCGAATTATGGGTACGGAAGCGGATTATGCGTATATCTTCGACAAAGTACCTTCTCGCCACAATGGCATGACCTTTTGTACGGGCTCCTTGGGGGTTCGGAAGGACAATGATATCTTGCAAATGTTCGAACGTTTCGCCGACCGGGTCCATTTTTTCCACCTGAGAAGCACCCAGCGCGACGGAAATGGCAATTTCTACGAAGCCAATCACTTAGAAGGGGACGTACCCATGTACGGTCTGATCAAAAAGATCCTACAGGAAGAAAAAAGACGAAAAGAGGAAGGACGAAAGGATGCTCAAATCCCCATGCGGCCCGACCACGGCCATCAGATGCTTGACGATCTGCACAAAAAAACCAACCCCGGATATTCGGCTATTGGTCGCCTGCGGGGCCTGGCAGAATTACGGGGCTTGGAAATGGGGATTCGGAAAAGCTATTCTGAATGAAGCTTATACCTTTCCGATTCCAATTCGTTCAACAGCGTTATCCCATCGAACTATCTCGAAGCTTGCCTGCTCGCCCGGTTCCTGGTATTGCACCAAGACAAATCTACAGACCATATATAACGGCAACAGGTCATTAAAATAAAAATGACAACATCCCTATTCAAAAAAGGGAACATCTTTTACAGCGTATTTTTTCATGCCTTCCTCATTGATTTCGACCCCTATGCCCGGTTTTTCTGACAAGGGTATGAATCCATTTTCTACCATATGGCCGTCAAAGGTTACGATTTCTTTGAACATGGGGTTTTTATGAAAATAAATCTGCCACTCCAGAACCATGAAATTGGGCACCGAGGCGCAGACGTGGCACGATGCCATGGCCCCGAGATATGATGCTACCATATGTGGGGCAAAAGGTACGTAATACAAATTGGCCAAATTGGCGATACGCTGGGCCTCCCCCAATCCGCCCGCCTTTTGTAGGTCGGGCATGATGACATCTACTGCACCCGCCTCTAGTAGCGGTCTGAATCCATAAGCCAAATAGTGATTTTCCCCGGCACAGATGGGGGTGCTGGTAGACTCGGTGATTTTCTTATAGGCCTCGACATTTTCTGCAGGTATAGGCTCTTCCAGCCACATCATATTAATAGGTTCGAGAACTTTCGCAACGCGCTCCCCCGAGGTGGTATCGTAGCGACCGTGCATATCGGCACAGATATCGATGTTCGGTCCGACAGCCTCGCGAGCCGCGGCCATTTGATCGTACATCCGCTGAATCTCTGCTGGACTGGCGGTCCAGTTATACTTGTCATATTTATTGGGATCGTTACCTTGATCAAGGTCAAACTTTACCGCTGTAAAACCCATATCGACGGCTTCTTTGGCACTAGCCGCAAAATCTTCTGGTTTGGGCAATTTGTTCTGGTAAAGGGCCGTATCCATATACACCCTTATCTTATCCCTGAATTTTCCGCCTAAAAGTTGGTATACTGGTAGATTCAAGGCCTTCCCGGCCAAATCCCATAGGGCCGATTCCACCGCGGTCAAGACGGCTATGTACATGCCGGACTGTGCCCCCTCGAAAAATCCTCTTCGACGCAGATCTTCGAAGAGACGGTGCACGTCTAACGGATTCTCCCCTTTCAGCCGTTCCCCGAAAATCTTGACCAGATGGTAGGTGCCTGGGGTGGCATCGACCCCCTCCCCGTGGCCGACTATGTCTTGATTGCTATAGATTTTCACGAAAAGACTATGTCCTCCGCGGATATAGCCGCATTTGATATCGGTGATTTTTAAATCGGCCGGGGCGGACATCTTAGGGGTGCGGTCAATTGCCGTTAGGTAATGATTGCCATAGCTGGCAAAAGGTAGCGCGGTCAACGCCGTGGTCGCCGCCGCCTTCGTCAGAAAATCCCTTCTTGAGTTGTGCATTATCGTATTGTTTTCAGGTTTCTTTATCCCTCCCCTCCTACCAGGTTCTAGTTTTCAATAGTTCCTTAATTTCTTCCTTTGATACGGGAAGATCATCGATATTATCATTGAGCCATTGGGAAAAATCTTTTTCTATTGCATCAGACCAGCGCGTATCGATTTGACCAGCGGTGTATTTTTGTTCGCGCAGACGCTGATGGCCGAACATATCGCGAAGTCTAACAACTTCCGAAGTCTTGACCACTTTTTCCGCTAAGTGCGGCGGTATGAATATGACGCCCCCGTCGCGCCCGAGGACTACATCGCCCGGCATAACCGTGGCCATTCCGATACGGGTGGGGGTGTTGATCCCGATTAAGGTGGTATTCAATGCGCCCTCTGGATTGTTGAGATGGTGTGACGGATGGTAGCTTCGGAAAAAGGAGGTAAAGCCACCGATTTCCTTAAGACCGTCGATGTCGCGTACCGCCCCGTCGTAAACGATACCGTTCCCTGTTTTTGCAAAAATGGAATTGGCGAGATTGTCGCCTATGGTGGGGCCGTCAAGATGGGCCCCGAACTGATTTACTACGTACACATCGCCTTTGATCAGCAGATCGATGGTCCATGCATTCTGCGATTTCACCCGTCCATCCTCATTGTGCCCGCGTTCATCGATAACCCTATGGATATCGGGTCTTCCCGGAACGAAAACCGCGGTCACGGCCCGGCCGACCAGAACACTGTCAGGGTTAATGGTCTCCCAATTCTCCGCGTACTGATGTTTAAAATTCTCCCCCTTTAAGACCGCCCAGGCCTCTTCTAAGGTGACTCCGTTCATACGTTCGAGAATGTCGTTGGACACCTTGGGGCGGCCGTCTTCGAAACGCTCGCCTTTCCACTCCGGGGTGAGAAAAATAAGTTCTTCCTTGGATATCTGCTGGGCCGTCAATGAAGCAACGAAACATAGGCATACAACCGAAAAAGATAATTGAAGTGCGGATGGCATGAATCGGGTTTTCATTTCTTTGGCTCTATTGGTTATCTTAGTATCTATTGAAGACCATAGGAGGACAAATTCATAGTATACTACAAAAAATAAAAGACGGTCTCAAAGGTAGTACGTATCCCAAATGCGATACCCTAATAATTCTTTGCTCGTGACCGGTTTCACCCCATGTTAACTTCTCAACCGTTTAATGAGGACCAGGGTATCCTTTATCCTTTTTTCGAGTCCGGCGAAGTCTTTATCGGCCAAAATATCCTTGCTGATCATTTGCGACCCCATCCCCACACAGGTGACTCCGGCGTCGAACCAGCCTTTAAGGTTATCCTCATCCGTGCTTACGCCCCCGGTGGGCATTATACTCGTCCACGGTTGGGGCCCTTTGATGGCCTTTACGAATCCGGGGCCGTAGGTGGCACCCGGAAACAATTTTACGATTTCGCAACCCAGTTCCTCTGCCCGGTTGATTTCCGTCAGGGTGCCACAGCCAGGGGACCAAAGCACCTTTCGTCGGTTACAGACGATGGCGATATCTTCACGGAAGGTAGGAGTGACGATAAAATTAGCTCCCATTTGCATAAACATGCTGGCGGCCGCCGCATCGGTAATGGAACCGACTCCCATTACCATGCCCGCCAGTTCCTTAACAGCGTACTTATTGAGCTCATGAAAAACCTCAAAGGCAAAGTCACCCCGTGCGGTAAACTCCAACAAGCGGGACCCGCCATCGTAACAAGCCTTCAGGACTTTTTTCCCCAACTCGACATCAGGATGGTAAAACAGCGGCACCATGCCGGTTTCCTCCATTACTTTGATTACTTCTATTCTGCTATATTGAGCCATACGGTTATTTTTAAGAATTATTGCGAGCAAAGCGTAGCAATCTGTTGAACCCACTACAAGGTTAAACAGATTGCTACGCTCGCAATTTTAGTTTTTATCAACGTGCGACGCGTCCCGAGGCATCCCCGCCCATCAGCTTTTCTACTTCCGCGACGGTCGATAGGTTAGCATCTCCCATAATTGTATGTTTCAGGCAAGATGCGGCAACGGCGAAATTAAGTGCATTCTGGTCGTCTTCGGGATATTTCAACAATCCGTATATCAAACCGCCCATGAACGAGTCGCCACCCCCTACCCTATCAACGATATGGGTGATTTGGTACTCGGGGGATTGAAACATGGTTTTTCCATCATAAAGAACGCCCGCCCAGGTGTTATGGGAGGCGGAAATCGACCCTCTTAAGGTGGTAATCACTTTCTTGGCATTGGGGAACTTCTCCATCATCTGCTGGCAGACCGACAGAAAGGCTTCCGCTTTTACATGCTCGCCCTGAGTGGTAATATCAAGCCCTTCAGGTTTGATACCGAAATGCTTTTCCGCGTCTTCCTCGTTCCCTAGGATGATATCGCAATAGGAAGTCAGTTCCGTCATAATTTCCTCGGGTTCAACACCGTACTTCCAAAGCTTGGCCCGATAGTTCAGATCCGTCGAAACGGTCACCCCCTTTTCCTTGGCCGTCTTTACGGCTTCCAAACACACATCGGCGGCCCCTTGGGAAATGGCGGGTGTAATTCCCGTCCAATGAAACCATTCCACTCCCTCGAACACGGCATCCCAATCGATCATTCCCTTTTCTATCTCGGCAATGGCGGAATGCGCTCGGTCGTACACCACCTTGCTGCCCCTACTTACTGCTCCTGTTTCCAAAAAGTAGATACCCAAACGGTCTCCACCATATACAATCTTGTCGGTACCCACGCCCCTTTTGCGCATTTCCATAAGGGCACATTCCCCGATATCGTTCTTGGGCAACCGGGTCACAAAATCCACCGGCACCCCATAATTTGCTAGTGAAACCGCCACATTGCTCTCTCCTCCGCCATAAACAACATCAAAGCTATTGGTTTGGGAAAATCTTAGAAATCCTGGGGGGGACAACCGTAACATGATTTCCCCGAAAGTCACTACTTTTTTCATTTGCAATCAATTAATTATGCGTTTCGTTTGCGAACCTCTTTCGCGTTTTACGAATATAAGCGTTCTTAGATTATCGTCAAAAATACAATTTTAACATGCTTGAGAAAGTAACAGATGGTTAAGGGAACAAAACAAATCGACATCCACGGTAGAACCAGAATATCTAAAAGACCTTAATGTTCTTATTTCACCAAAATTGCATCTTTAGCTGCTTTGGGTGGTCTTTTGTGCCAATATGAGGCCAAAATAGAACCCGTAATGTTCATCAACGGACCGAAAACGGCCGGTGCCAGTCCCATGGTGGCGATTTTCCCTAGCGAGTTTGCAATTCCGGACGCAAGTCCCCCGTTTTGCATCCCGACCTCCAAGGCGATGGTTCGGGCATCTTGTTCCGGCATTTTGAAGAGCCGGGCGAACCAGTAGCCCAAAGTATATCCAAAGAGGTTATGTATCAATACAAGAAGCATTAATATTCCCCCGATATCCAGAAGACTGTCCCTTCCGGCAGCGGTAATGATGGTAATTATGATGCCAATGGCGAGCATGGATACCACGGGCATGGCCTTATCCAGCCATTTGGTCTTGAAAAACCGGTTAAAAAGTAAGCCCGCCCCGATGGGAATAATAATCATTTTGGTAATGCTCCACATCATATCCAACACATTGATCTCCACGAATTCACCGGCCAAAAGTTTCATCAACAACGGGGTCAGGAAAGGGGCCAATAAAGTAGCTATGGAAGTAATGGTTATCGAGAGGGCCAAATTGGCATTGGCCAAATAGGCCATCACGTTCGAGGCGACCCCACTGGGTGAACATCCGATCAATACGATGCCCGCTGCGATCTCGGGCGGAAAATTACTGGTCTTGGCCAAGGTAAAACCGACAAGGGGCATAATCAACAGCTGGGCGGCCACGCCAATGAAAACTCCCCTAGGTATCTTGAATACCGCGGCGAAATCTTTGAGGCCCATTTGAGTGCCCATGCCGAACATGATAATCTGGATAAGGGGGATTATCAATGCCGTAAGTTTAAAATCCCCGACATAGGTAAAAAGGTCGGGATAAAACAAGGCAGCCGCCACCCCGGCAAAAATCATGGTGGTAAAAACAAGGCTGTTAAGGGTTTTATAACCGCTGAAACCAATGGCCAAGGCGATAAAAAAGAGAAGGAACAGGACCCCGGTGCGAGCGATGTTCCCCATGAACAGCATTACGGTAATAACCAATAAAAGCAGAACGGCAATGGCCAGGGAAATAGAATATAGGTTGATTTTTTTCAAAGAACGTGTCTTTTAGGATGGCCTTTACGTTAATTGCGATCGGCACTTAGGTGGTCGTTCAAATCTTTACGGGTCATGGGCAATTTTTCGTCGGGATACTTTTTGAGCCAATCCGCGAAATCGGCCTTGATCTCGTCGGTCCATTTCGTATCGATCTGTCCCGGGGTATAGGTGTTTTCCCGAAGCCGCTGAAACCCAAATATGTCGCGAAGGGCCACTATTTCGGAGGACAACACCAGGTCGGCCACCAAATGGGAAGGAATAAAAACTACCCCATAGCTATTCGCCAGTACGGCATCGCCCGGTAATACGGTAGCCCTGCCTATGCGTATCGGCGTGTTGATACTGGTCAGCATTTCTTCCTGCAAATAGGATGGATCCTGTCCGCGCCACCATCCGTTGAAACCTTCTATGGTCATCAGACCGGCCACATCGCGAACGCCGCCATCGAAGATTACCCCGTTTTTGGAATTGTTGTAAATGGCCGTTCCCAGATTGGATCCTATCAAGGTACCGTCTATCACCCGGCCATATCCATCGGCCACATAGACATCTCCCGGACGTAAAATTTCTATGGGCCAGGAATTGCTTCCTCCAATGGTATCCCGGTTTTCATCGGCGCCCTTCATTTTGACCATTTGCTTGTAATCTTTGCGCAAGGGCATGTATTGGGCGGTCAAGGCCCTACCCGTCATCACCTTATTGGGATGGAGTATCTCCCAATCCCCATCGTATTGATTGTTGTAGCCTTTACCTCGCAGATAGCCCCAAGCTTCTTCCATCTGTATTTTTTTTAAACGCTGCAATAAGGCATCGGGAACATGGGGCCGCCCGTCATCAAAACGTTCGCCCTGCCAATCGGAAGTCAGCTGCTTTATGTAATCGGGGCTTGCGGCGACTTGGGCAGAAAGCGAAAAGCAGGCCAAGGCAAACAATGTAGTTAAAACTATTTGGAGATTCTTGTTCATAAATTGGTTCTTGATCGAAATTTTTTTCATGTTATAGAGGATAAACGATTATACTAATTTGCGATTGTCCGGCAAAATAGCCGAAAGGCCCCAAACGTTGGTTCGGGACATTCGACTATCAAATTAACTAACTCAAACAACTATTATAAAATCATTTAAAATAGTGGTAGAATATTCGGGGTATTTCAACTCCACAATCGGTCCCACGCCCGTATTTCGTCCCATTCGGGAGTAGGTGCAAATAGTTCTTCTCCCTCCACCAAATATTTTTTGACCATTTCTTCGTTGAGCTCGACACCGATACCCGGTTTTTCGGGAACGGTCACATAACCATCCTTTACTATAGGTCCATCGAAACCGGTAACCAAATTCTCCCAATCCTTTTTATCTACCGCATGGTGCTCTAGCCACATAAAATTTTCCGTAGCGGCGGCACTATGTACACAGCCTAGGAAAGAAACCGGACCGGCCGCATGGTGGTGCATAAAGCCAATGCCGTGTTTGGAGGCATAATCACCGATCCGTTTGGTTTCCAATATTCCGCCCGACGTATTGGGATCGGGGTGAACGATATCAACGGCCCTTTTCTCGATCAATTCCTCGAAACCGCCTTCCAATCTATAAATATCCTCCCCGGTCTGTATCGGGGTGGTAGACGCCAGGGTAAGTTCGCGTAGCTGATCGGTATACTGCCATGGAATAATATCCTCGATATAGGCCAGACTGTAGGGTTCGACGGCCTTGGCTATCTTTATGGCCTCGTTGACGCCGAAATGCCCCCAGTGGTCGGTGCCCATCGGAATATCGTATCCAATCTTTGAGCGCATGACATCCAAAAACTCCATCAATTTATCAATCCCTTTATCGGTAATCTGTACCCGTGTGAACGGGTGCTTGGTCATATTGTATTGGGTGGATTGATGTTGGTAGGGATTGTATTTCGCCTTGGGAGCGTTGATAAGCGTTCCGGGTATATCCTCTATTAAATTGATACCGATGTCCATTTTCAAGGCGGTATAGCCTTGATCGATCCGTGCCTGCATACGGTCCGCATATTCCGCGGGGTCTTTAGAAATCGTAGTATCGCAATACACCCGTACCTTGTCGCGGTATTTTCCGCCCAGCATTTGGTAAACAGGGACATTGTAGGCTTTTCCGGCCAAATCCCAAAGTGCCATTTCCACGCCCGATACGCCCCCACCCTGTCGGCCATGGTAGCCGAACTGTTTGATGATGCCGAAAAGACGTTCTACATTACAGGGGTTTTCTCCCAACAGCCTGCTTTTTAAAAAAAGTGCGTACTCCTTGGCCGCACCATCGCGAACATCACCATGGCCTACGATACCTTGATTGGTATAGATACGGACAATGGGGGTTCGGAAAACCACATCGCCCCCTATCTCCGCGATACGCATATCGGTTATCTTTAAATCGGAAGGCGCAGAGGCGCGATTGATTTTCGAGGTCGTTTCCGCAAGGGTGTCCTCTAGGGAATAGCCCATAAAGCCCGATAACCCTATGCCTCCCAAAGCGGTCATTTTCAAAAAATTGCGACGAGCTTCGCCGGTGTTCGGACTGTCGATTTCGGCTTGGCGGGAGGCGGTATTCGCTTGTTCTTCCGCCTTATGTTTGTCAATGATATGTTTTAGGTTGTTTTTCATGGATGTTGTTTTGTATAATCTATTAGTTACTATCTATAAATAACACGTATTAATTTTATTTGTCCCACCAAACCTTGGTGTCGAGATTATCAGGACCCATTCGAGCCACTGCTGCACTTAGATTTTCATTATTGGTCGCAATTTCATCGGTAGGATACGTTATTCTATTGATGAAATCTCCGGTAATATCCTGTGCGGGATACGGATTTGGTGTTAATGCAGGGAAACCTGACCTTCTGAAATTGGCAAACGCCTCGGGGCCGTTCATAAACGACGAAACCCAATATTGATCATTGATCTGTTCCAAAGCATTGCTTGCATCAAAGGGATTCGCAGCCAGGTAAGCATCGATATCCGCCGTAGGAATAGCGGAATCGGGATCGTAAGCAGCCATCTGCTCCATGTGGGCACGGACTCCGGCCGCGTAATAATCCGCAGGGTCTCCCGATACCCAGCCCCGGACTGCCGCCTCGGCCAATAACAATTGCGTTTGACTATGTGTCACCATGAACATAGGTGCCGTTTGTTTGATAAAACGGTAACGGTCCACTTGGGTAAAGGCATAAAAACTGGCCAGGTTCATATCCGCCGCAACGCCGACTATCGTCGAATTGTCATAGCCCATAGGCATACCGATCTGGTCATCGGGGTCGGTCGATCCGATTTCCTGGGTCTGCTCCGGTCCAGACTTGGCACCAATATATCGTATCGCAATGGATTGTAATCTAGGGTCTCCTGAATCCTTTAAAAAATCAACGAAAGAATCTACCATATAATAATTATTGGCCTCCGTTGCATTTAAGGTCGACCCTGCGTTATTAGTGTAATTGCTGTCATGGCGTATTACGTAATTATCGTCATTCGAAAGCATTACCCCGCCCGCAAATGCCTCCTTTACCGTTTGCTCGGCCAATGCCAGATCAACTTCTGTGAGCCGCATACCAATACGCAACAATAGGGAATTGCCGAAACGCTTCCATTTATTGATATCCCCTGAATACATCACTTCCCCGTTTTCGGGGGGCGCGCTGTTGCTCAAATCAGCAGTTGCGTTCTTAACCACATTAATTAAATCTTTGTAAATTTCCTCTTGAGGTGTGTAAGCAGGCAACACTATCTGATCTGATAGACCTTTGCCGGCCTCGAAATAGGGCACATCGCCATGCTCGTCGGTAAGAATCATAAAGGCCAAAGCCTCTACGAGCCGCGTCATGTTCAAGAGGTTTGGTCGGTTAGGGGCATCGTCTGCCAGTAACTGGGCAGTGATATCCCCTGTATTCTTTATCACATTCTGGTACAACTTGGTCCAGTGTCCTTGAGAAAATTCACGATTTTCCTGATTGTAGTTTGCACCGGTAAGGACCCCCGAATTAGGAGAGATAACCTGTTGTACGATACCCAGATCAAAGTTGAGTTGGGTACCTGAAGTTGAGGTGTTGATAATGGCATTGTTCAAAAGGAATACAGGGTCGACACTTGCACTCGTCGGATCGACCTCGTTCGTATTGATCTCCTCAAAATTTTTGTCACAGGAAAAAAATAAGATTAAGACGGCAAAAGCTGTGTATTTGGTCATGCTATTTTTCATCGTTTTATACTTTAAAATTTGCAGTTGAGGTTAAAACCGATAGTACGGGTCGTCGGAACCCCGGTAGACTCAAGTCCCGAAACGTTGTCCGAACTATATCCGAAGGAATCGGGGTCGATGTTGGGCACCCATTTTTTTATGATAAACAGATTGTTTGCGAACAAACTTAGCGTTACTCCTTCTACCAATGCGTTTTCGGAGAGAAGCCCACCAAAGTCGTAACCAAGGGTCAACTGTCGCAATTTCCAAAAACCGCTATCATAAACGATGGGCTCGATAAGCTGTTGCGAGCGTATCACTTCCCAATAGGTCTGGGATTCGGTAGCTACCGTATTGGTATCTCCCGCTTCATTCACCCCAACCCCAACTACCCCGGTATCCCTTCCGGGCAGGGTCTGTTTGTGAAGTCCGTGACGGGTAGCATTAAAATTCGTACCTGAAATCATTTTGCCGCCTAGTTTAAAATCCACCAAGAAGGATGCATTGAAATTCTTATAGCGGAAAGTGTTTGTTATACCTCCGATCCATCGGGGCAAGGCACTACCGAAGAAGACAATATCGTCGGAACGGAGGGGTCTTCCGTCATCGGCAAAAATCTGGCGGCCTTGGTCATCCAATTTGTAACCGAAACCGGCCAATTGACCGATTTCCTCTCCCACTACTTGGTATAGAAATCCGTTGAAGGCATGTGAACCGACCACGATGCTTTCACCGGGCTCATCCGTTAACAGGCTTATTACCTTAGTCTTGTTGTACGAAGTATTAAAAGTAAGGTCCCAACGAAAATCCTCGTTACGGATCGGCACCAAGGTCAGCAACGCCTCTACCCCATCACTGCGGCTCTCACCACTATTGATAAGCGTATTCTCAAACCCCGAGGTATTCGATATCTGTGCCGGGATAATTTGATCTAAAGTAGTCTTTCGGTACACGCTCAGGTCGAGGTTTAACCGAGAATCGAACATTCGAAGATCCAGACCTACCTCGGCCTCGGTAACGCGGGCGGGTTTTAGATTGGGATTGGGCAGGGTGCTGGTGTTCGCTCCGGCCACGGGCTGTACTTGTCCTTCGGAATTGGCGAAGAGATTGGCATTTATGCTGTAGAACAACACATCGGAATAGGGAGGCACGTCGGTATCACTGCCCACTTCTGCATAAGCAGCCCGTAACTTACCAAATGACAACCAACTGGAATCCCCAAAGTTATTGGAAAACACATAGCTCGCGGATACCGAAGGATATAAAATACTTCTATTTTCAGGAGACAAGGTAGTGAACCAGTCATTCCGCAATGTCCCGTTTAAATAAAGGGTTTCCTTGTAAGAAAGATCCAGAGTACCGTACAAAGAATTTACTCCCCTTTCCGAAAGATTGAAAATGGGGTCTTTTACCCTACCGTTCTGTACCGTATACAGATCCCTTATGATGAAATCGGTAACGTTTACCCGGTTCAATTTAGATACTCTTTTCATTTTGTTTCCGCCCAAAGTCAGTCCGAACCCGAAATCCTCCCCAAAATCTTTTGTTGCGGACAATAGAAAATCAACATTCGTTTCCCGAAACCGGCGCACCTCCTGCGTGTAGGTACCATTGACAAAACCATCGGGTGCTGGCGGCCTGGACGCCTGTCCCGTTGGAAATCCATTATAATCCTGGTCTCGGGACCAATAATCCTGCCCGGCCCTTACCTGCCCAAAAAGCCACGGAAAGAAATTATATTTAAAGGATGCATTTCCGAACACACGGTCCCTTGTGATATTGTTGAACTGTTTGGCCAATACAAAATAGGGGTTGGTCCTGTTTCGGAAACGGGAGTATACAATTTCATTACCATTTTCGTCGAAAGCATTCGCCTTCCAAACATCCAAGGGCATCGAATTGGCCACATTAAATAGGGATACCGGAATAGTATTGTCTTGCTGGCCGACGTTGGGGGGGTTCGTATTCTTTTCGTTGGAATAGTTAATGTTCGTTGTAAAGGACAGCTTTTCCGATAAATTATAAGTAGCACCTAGACTGGCCGTTATCCTTTTGAACTCATTGTTGGGCGTGATTCCTCTACTGTCGAGATTGGACATCGACAGGTTAAAACCGCCTTTGTCCCCACCGCCGGAAAGTGAAATCGAGTTCGTCACATCGAGCCCATGGCGATAGAACTTTTTAACCCTGTCGTATACCGGCTCATAGGGCAATACCAATCCGTCATATAAAACTTGCGTCATTCCCGGTTGGAATTTTTCACCGAAGGACCATTGCCCCGAAGTGGGATTCGCCGAGGTCGGCCGTACCCCGTTCTCCCCTTGGCCATATTCGTACTGGTAATCGGTAAAATCCAGAGGATTTTGATCGGCAACGCTAATGGTATAGGCCACACCGATACCTTGACCGCTGCCACGGGTCTTGGTCGTAATCATGATAACGCCATCCTTGGCCCGCGAGCCGTAAAGTGCAGCACCCGTAGCTCCTTTTAAGACGGTCATACTCTCTATATCATCGGGATTGATACTGGAAAATCCATCCCCACCATCGGAGGTAACCCCGCCACTACTGGTACCCAACTCCCCACTGCTACCACTACTACCGATATTAGTGCCGAAACTGGTATTATCGATGGGCACCCCGTTCACTACAATAAGCGGATTGTTGGTGCCCGAAATGGAGGATTGTCCGCGTATTCGTACTTTAGAAGATCCCCCGGGTCCGGTGCCCAAGGCTGATACGTTGACCCCGGCAACCTTGCCCTGTAATGAATTCATGAAATTGGAAGATCGGTTGACGTTTACCTCCTCGGCATCTACTTTGGCGACCGCATATCCCAGTTTACGGGTTTCCTGTTTGATACCCAGCGCTGTTACCACCACTTCATCCAAGGCTTGGGAATCTTCTTCTAGACTTACGTCAATCGTTGATGACTGTCCCACGACGACTTCCTTGGTTCCGAAACCCAAGGCGCTGAAGACCAAAGTAGCATTTGAACCTGTTGCTATGGTGTAGTTGCCCTCGAAATCGGTGGCAGTTCCGTTCGTCGTATTTTTTTCCAGTACCGAGACCCCAGGTATAGGCGCCCCATTAGCATCGGTAACCTTGCCCGAAACTTCCTGTTGTACGTTTTGTGCGGTTTGCTCTACTTCCTCGTTAGCGACCACGGGCAAAGTTCTCGTTAAAATAATTTGGCTTTCAAAAATCTCAAAAGTTACCGGGGTGTCCGCAAACAGTTCGCTCAGGATCTTCATTACGGTTTCATCGACATATTCGACAGTCACTTTTCGTTTGTAATCAATCTGGTCGTCGTTGTACAAAATCTTAAACTCCGTTAAGGTTTCGATTTTTTGAAGCACCGTTTCAATGCTGGCATTTTTCAAGGTCAACGTGATTTTTGTGTCTTCGGAGGGGCTGCCCTGGGCTTGAAAAAATACGATGGCGAAAAGGTAAAAGCAGAGTTTCATTTTTTGATGGAACTTCAACGGATAGATGGCGTAGCCTCCTATCTTCTTGATTGTGTTTTTCATATCTTTGTGTACATTTAGATGGTTAACTATAGTTGTGAATCACTCTAAAGTCTATCGGGAATGTGGCAGCATTTTCCGATTTGTTCTTTCTTTTAAAAATCCATTCATAGAATGCCTGGTTTAAGGCTTTTTGATAACTATTTCGCGGTCGTCGACCGTATAGCGCATTGGATAATTTTTACTGAATGTGTGTAAGACCTGTTCAATGGTCTCCGTATCGAAACTGGCCGTAAATCTTACCTCGTCAAGTTCTTCATACCCATTGGAAATCACAACATTGTAATTTCTCTCTAATATTTTGCGGATTTTCTTGAACGGAGTGTGGTTAAAAATTATTTTTCCCTCCATCCACCCCGTGTAAAGGTCTGTATCCGTTTCTTCTATTTGCATTGAGCCGTCTTTCTTTTGCCAATTTGCGATGTGCCCGGGATCTAATCTTTGACTTTTTATTGCATCGAATGTTTCATCCCTTTCAAAAAACCCTACTGATCCTTCTACTAGTACCGTGCTGATGTTGACATCATCCGAATACGCTGATACGTTGAACTCTGTCCCCAAAACCTGTATGTTCAAGGCGTTCGTATTCACGATAAAAGGATGTTCTTGATCCCTTGCAACTTCGAAATAACCTTCTCCATCCAAAAAAACCTCGCGCTCACTTCCACTTTTGAACTGCACTGGATATTTTAAGGTAGTGCCCGCATTGAGATGGACTTTAGTGCCATCGCCCAATATCAATTTAAATTGTTTTTTATAAGGTACGCTAAGGGTGTTAAAGCCTAATTCTTCGGTGGTCGGTGTACCGTAGTATAGCAGTTGATTCCCTTTTAGGAATCCTATCCGACGGCCATTTTTGCTCCTTATCGAGGTGTTGATATTATCTCGGATGGCCTTATAGGACCCGTCGGATTGCTGCAGCACGATTTCATTCCCGTGATTTAGCATCCGTACATCTTGATGTGGGGCAGACATGGTATAGTATCCGTATCCAAGTCCCAAGCACACAAGTCCCACAACGGTATATTGAAATGCCCTTAACGCACGTCTTTTTAGCAGGTCACGCTTGTCTTGACGGATTCTTTTTAATAGTCTTTGCTTGACCTTCTCGGAATCGTATTCACCCATTATATGTTGTTTTCGGAACTGCTTTCTAATCGGTTTTTCATATAAGGGTTCTGCAGTTATTACGCAAGAAATTACATCAACCCTAAATTATTTGATATTTTTTTTATTAATTTTAGTTGTTCGAAGTCTTAATATTGTCTATTTCACAACCATGGAAATCGGATTTAACGACAATACGTTCTTGATGCGCCAGCTAAAGAAGGGGAATGAAAAAGCCTATGCCTATCTGGTTGATACATACCATCATCGTCTTTGCTGCTATGTCCAAAGTTTGGTAAAGGATAAGAGCAAGGCGGAAGACATTGTACAGAATGTCTTTATTAGAACCTGGGAACGACGCCGTAGTCTGAAAACGGAATTTACCATCAAGAGCTTTCTCTATCGTTCCGTACATAACGAATTTATCGACCAGTACAGAAGACAGAAGTCGGTCACCACCCTGGAACAAAAGTACATGGAAGAGATGGAGCGGATTACACCAAAGGATGATGCTCTTTTGGAAAAACTACTTTGCTTCGTACAGCGAGAAATTCAGAACTTGCCCCCAAAGTGTAAAAAGATATTTTTAATGAGTAAGGAAGAAGGTTGTACCAACGGTGAAATCGCCGACCACTTGAATGTGACTAAGAAAACTATTGAATACCATATTACCAAGGCCTTCGTAATTCTAAGGCAAAAAGCGAACGATCATAAGGAGCAGTTAACGAATTGACAATGTCACCCGCCGCACAACTTGGTCAGGATAATTTAAAGAAACAGGAGTAAACAACGAAAATCGCCAGTTTATCATTGTCCGTTCAACTTTATCTGTCTTAAAACTTACCCTATATGAAAATCAGGACGCTCTCTATAGCCCTTTTACTTCTTGTATCTACCCATGTATCATCCGCCCAAAACAAAGATGTGGAAACGATCAAATCCATTCTCGACCAACAGCGCAAGGCCTGGTCGAACAATGATCTGGAAGGATTTATGGAGGGCTATTGGGAGTCCGACTCCCTAACCTACTACAGCGGAGGAAAAATTACCCGCGGTTGGCAGACTACCTTGGACAACTATAAAAGCGGATACCCGACCAAAAAGGATACGGGTGCCTTAAATTTCAAGATCGATGCCATTACGAAAATCAATGCGGACGCGTATTATGTGATGGGACAATATTTTCTTTCTCTAGATAGTGGGGATCGTAACGGTACTTTTATGATTATTTTCAAAAGAATTGACGGGAAGTTGAAAATAATTGCCGATTCTTCGTGCTAAAATTTCGCAACGTGGCCTATTCCTGCTTCGGTGTGTCTTTGGCTTCGAAATAGTTTATCTTTCTGGTTTTGTAAGTATTGTCAGGAGTGATAATTTCCTTGACCCAATTATTGTTTTCAGTACCGTCGAACTGGTAGATATATTCTTTGGTGCTCACCGTGTTGCCCCGGGTAGTCTTCTCTTTGGCCAATAATCCGTTCTCATCATAGCTATAACTGATTTGACGTTGGGGAATCCATTTTTCGGTTGAGGAATCGTAAAGGGAATCTGCTTTCAAAATCAATTCGTTATCTGCGTTATACACCTCGTGAGACTTCGTATTTAGCGTTCCCTCAAAATATTTTTTGATTGTCTTAAGCTCCAGTACCGAGCCTGCTTCTGATTTTTCGTTCCATGACTGAACGGTTTTGAGCGGGTTCCCGTTCAAAGTTTGGGTCATCGTTTTTTTATTGTCGATACTATCATAACTGAAACTATTGATATCGGTTCCGTCGTTATCCGTTCGGGTCATTCTAACCAGCTGTCCCCCCGCATTGTAACGATACACGTTCTGTTCCAGCAAACGCTCGGTGTAAGACACTATTTTTTCGGTTACTTTTCTGGTGTCTGTGGTATCGATGGTATAAAAATTCGCAATTGAGGTCGCTTTGTCAAAGGCATTGTCCCTGTAATTCTCGACCCTTTTTTCTATCAGCTCATCGTTGCGATATTTATAATAGGTGGTTTCACGGTCAAAATCGTTGAAACGGATGACGATCTTGGTCAGTCTACCGTAGGAATCGAAATGATACTCCTCTTTTCCGTAGCCCGCTATGACCTGGCAGGACTTCACATTTCCGCTCAGCTCAAAATCGGATAGCGTGAAAATTTTGATTTCTTGGGATGTCATAACGGATGGCAAAACCAAGGTTAGCAAGAGAAAGTAGAAAAAGTGTCTTATAAACATGCCGCAAAATTAGGATTTATTACTTCAACTCAAGACAAAAGCTGTACCAAAGAAAAAACGTCCCAAAATTGGGACGTTTCTGTATTTACAATGTGAACTCGTTTATACTTTTTGCTTGAAACCGAGAATTTTTAAACGAGCCATATACCTAAATTCCTTGTTACGGCATGACCACCGAATCAATAGCATGGATGACACCATTGGAAGCGTCAACATCTGCCATAGCTACTGTAGCGGTACCTCCTTTAGCATCGGTAAGGACTACATTCTGGCCGTCAAGGGAGAAAGTCAACTTGTTGCCTTGCACGGTGTCGACCATATATTTCCCATTATTGTCTTTAATTGCTTTTACGACATCGGCTGCCATAACCTTCCCTGAAACCACGTGATACGTCAATATAGAAGTCAGTTTTTGCTTGTTCTCAGGCTTTAAAAGTGTTTCTACAGTCCCGTCCGGCAAGGCCCCAAAGGCAGAATTGGTTGGAGCGAAGACCGTGAAAGGTCCATCAGAACTCAGGGTCTCAACTAGGTCCGCAGCCTTGACTGCCGCGACCAAAGTACTAAAGTCATCATTTCCAGATGCTACACCGACAATAGTGGGTGTGTCTTGCAGTTCGACTTTACCGTTCTTTGGTGGCTGATTTTCCACTCCTGTTGGGGTCGCGTAAGCCCCTATAGCCATTACAACTGCTAAACCATTTAAAATTAACTTTTTCATAATCCTTACAATTTTATGTTCGATGCACAAGATAGAACAACTTAAAAAGGAAAAGAACTATTTTTGTTTAATGTTTTTAACAAAACTTTGAACAAAAATAGTTCTTCCCTGGAGGTTGGAAAATTGGATTGCTCGACCCGGAAGGTAAACGCCATAAAAAACCCGTCAAGTTTTTAAAACTTGACGGGTTTGAATGTGTAACGCTACGGCGACCTAATGTATGACTTCGATTTGGTTCAACACACCATCCAGTAGAATTGTGCTTGAATCATTTCTTCAAAATCAACCCTTCGGCTACGCCTCAGGACAGGCTACTTCACCTCTTCGAAATCTACATCCTCGACGTCGTCGCCTTGTTTGGCATCCGGACCTGCGTCGGCGGTATCCTGTCCGTTGTCGGAAGGTCCACCCGCTTGCTGCGCATCGGCCTGGGCCTTGTACATCTCTTCGGAAGCTACTTTCCAAGCCTCGTTGATTTTTTCCAAAGCTGGCGTAATCTGGGCCAAATCTTTGCTCTCGTGGGCTTTTTTCAGTTCCTCCAAGGCCTCTTCGATCGGCTTTTTCTTATCATCGGAAAGCTTGTCCCCGAATTCCTTCAATTGCTTCTCGGTCTGGAAAATCATGCTATCGGCCTCGTTGAGCTTGTCGGCAGTTTCCTTCGCCTGCTTGTCGGATTCCGCGTTGGCCTCCGCCTCGGCCTTCATCTTCTTGATTTCCTCTTCGGTCAATCCTGAAGACGCCTCGATACGGATGTCCTGTGATTTACCGGTCGCCTTATCGGTCGCGGAAACCTTGATGATACCGTTTGCATCAATGTCGAAAGTCACCTCGATCTGTGGCGTTCCTCGTGGCGCGGGGGGAATTCCGTCTAAATGGAATCGCCCTATCGTTTTATTGTCCGTCGCCATGGGGCGCTCGCCCTGTAACACGTGAATCTCAACAGAAGGCTGGTTATCGGCAGCCGTAGAGAACACCTGTGATTTTTTCGTCGGAATCGTGGTGTTGGCCTCTATCAGTTTTGTCATTACGCTTCCCATAGTTTCGATACCCAAGGATAACGGCGTAACATCCAATAGCAATACATCTTTAACATCTCCGGTCAAGACCCCGCCCTGAATCGCGGCACCGATGGCCACAACTTCATCGGGATTCACTCCTTTTGATGGTTTTTTTCCGAAGAACTTTTCAACGGCCTCCTGTACGGCAGGTATTCTGGTAGATCCCCCCACCAAAATGACTTGGTCGATATCACTTTTTGAGAGTCCCGCTGCCTTTAACGCATTCTTACACGGTTCGATGGTGCGTTTGACCAAATCGTCGATCAATTGCTCGAACTTCGAACGGGTCAGGGTACGTACCAAGTGCTTGGGACCTGAAGCGGTCGCGGTTACGTAGGGCAAATTGATCTCGGTCTGTGCAGAAGAAGATAATTCGATTTTCGCTTTTTCCGCAGCTTCCCTTAAACGTTGCAGCGCCATGGCATCGTCACGCAGGTCGATATCCTCATCCTTTTTAAATTCTTCGGCCAACCAATCGATAATCTTTTGATCGACATCGTCACCACCCAAGTGGGTATCGCCCTCGGTAGAAAGTACTTCGAAGACCCCGTCACCCAACTCAAGGATGGAAACGTCATGGGTACCACCACCGAAATCGAACACGGCCACTTTTTGGTCGGTCTCTTTCTTGTCGAGTCCGTATGCCAATGAAGCCGCAGTCGGTTCGTTGATAATTCGCTCTACGGTCAATCCCGCAATCTCGCCGGCTTCTTTGGTGGCCTGACGCTGCGAGTCGTTGAAGTATGCAGGCACGGTTACGACCGCTCGGGTCACATCCTGTCCCAAATAATCCTCGGCCGTCTTCTTCATTTTTTGAAGTATCATGGCGGAAAGCTCCTGAGGCGTATATTTACGGTCGTCGACAACTACTCTTGGCGTATTGTTGTCGCCTTTGACCACTTTATAGGGAACTCTTTTGGCTTCCTTCTCGGATTCGGAGTATTTGTTCCCCATAAAACGCTTGATGGAATAAATCGTTTTTTCGGGATTCGTCACCGCCTGTCGTTTGGCGGGATCGCCCACCTTAATTTCACCGCCTTCTACAAAAGCGATGACGGACGGGGTAGTCCGCTTTCCTTCCGCGTTGGGTATTACCACCGGCTCATTACCCTCCATCACGGAAACGCAGGAGTTGGTCGTACCCAAATCAATTCCTATAATCTTACTCATGCTGTATATATTTAATTAGTATTTGTTCTTTATTATTTGCTCTCTAAAAGACAAACAATATGCCAAGGGAGTAAAACTGACAGGATGTCATTAAAGAGGACTTTGTCCTCAAAAGTTCAAAAAACAAATACCAAACTCTGCGGTTGCGTTGGTCCCTAATGACTTTTGGAATTTGGTATTTGGTATTTGGTACTTGGAGTTTGGAATTTAAAATTTTTCCATTTTTTAAATCCTATCTTTACTTTTCACCAAAAAGCCCATTAAAACATGGAATCCATCAGTATCTTCGATATGCTAAAAATCGGTGTCGGTCCGTCCAGTTCCCACACGTTAGGCCCTTGGCGGGCGGCCGAGCGATGGATCTCGGAACTGAAGGCCGCCGAGCTTTTTGACCAGGTTGAAAGCATCCGGGTACATGTATACGGCTCATTGTCCCTTACGGGAAAGGGCCATGCGACGGATTATGCCGTGATGCTTGGACTATCAGGCACAGATCCCGTTGAAATTCCAATTGAAGATATCCATGGAATTGTCGAAGAGATTCAGGATATTCATATCCTTAATTTTGGGAAGAAGCGGAAACTGTCCTTCGACCCGAAGGAGGATATCCTTTTCCACAGGAAGTTTTTGGAATACCATGCCAACGGACTCCGATTCGAGGCGACCTTACGTTCGGGAAAAAAGAAAGCGACTACCTATTATTCTATCGGAGGCGGATTTGTCGTTACCAAAGAGCGAAAAAATGCCAAGCGCAAACAGGCGACCTTCGCTACCTTCCCCTATCCCGTTCAAAACGGAAAAGAATTGCTGGCCTACTGCAACGCTAAAAAATTATCAATTTCAGAGCTGGTGCTTGAAAACGAGCGCTCCCTTCGCAGCGATTCCGAAATCGATGCGAATATTCAGAAGGTATGGGACACCATGCTGGAAAGTATGTACCTAGGATGCCATACCGAAGGGAAATTGCCGGGGGGACTCAACGTACAGCGACGGGCCTACCCGATGAACAAAAATATGTTGAACGACATTAAGGCATACGAAACGCCCGAAAGCTGGTTGAAAACCATACGGAATACCGAAGTGAAGTTCAGGCAAATATTGAAATGGGTGAGCTGTTTCGCCTTGGCCGTTAATGAGGTCAATGCCTCTCTGGGGCGGGTCGTAACCGCCCCGACCAACGGAAGTGCCGGCGTGATTCCCGCCGTTATCATGTATTATATGGTCATCGAAAACCATGAGGCGGACTTCAGCCATATCAAGCAGTTTTTGCTGGTAGCGGGCGAAATCGGCAGCATCTTTAAAAAGGGTGCCACCATTTCCGCGGCCATGGGCGGTTGCCAAGCGGAAATCGGGGTGTCGTCGTCCATGGCGGCCGGTGGCTTGACCGAACTTCTGGGCGGCTCTCCCGAACAGGTGTTGATGGCCGCCGAAATCGCCATGGAGCATCACCTCGGCCTTACCTGTGATCCGATCGCGGGGCTTGTTCAAATACCCTGTATCGAACGCAACTCAATGGGTGCCATAAAGGCCATCAACGCGGCCGAACTGGCCCTCGGTTCCGACCCCAAGGATGCCAAGGTACCCTTGGACAAAGTGGTGAAGACCATGTGGGCCACCGCCAAGGATATGAGCTCTAAATATAAGGAAACCTCCGAAGGCGGACTTGCCGTCGGCATCAATATGAGCGATTGCTAGCCCCTACTCCACTCTCGGGGTGACGGTGAACTTCCGGAAGGAAACCGCACCGTGATCGCCCTGGATCATAAACGGTCCCGGTTCGCCTTCTTTACTATCTATGGCCCCACCGGTAATTCCCGGAATGTTCTGCTCACTGATAATGGTCTTGCCATTGGCCACGATGGTCACCCGGCGACCGATCAGGGTGATATCATAGGTCTGCCACTCCCCGGCCGGTTTGGCGACCATTTCATTGGGGGTCAAAAATCCGTATATGCCGCCAAAAAGGATGTCGGACGGTTCTTTGCCCGCATCGTCCTGTATCTGTACCTCGTAACGGCCCCGTAGATAGATACCGCTGTTGCTTCCCGCGGGAATCTTAAACTCCACATGCAGCTTAAAATCTTCGAATTCCTGCTCGGAAATCAGGTTTGAACCCGATTTAGGACTCTTGAGGATGCCGTTCTCAACCTTCCACTGGTTTTCTTCGCCACTGGTCGTCCACCCGCTTAAATCTTTTCCGTTGAAAAGTTCGATCGGTTGGCCCCAATTAGGATTTTCGGTGTAAGCAAGCTTGGGGGCCCGAGTGCCCGTCCAATTATACGTCTTGCCATCCGTATACTCCATTGTACCTTCCAGTTTATCGCCGTTCAACTGCCCTTCGAAATCCAAATCGGAATCGGCATCCTCCCACTGCGGGGGGATTTCAAAACTGAATTTTCCGTTCTCGACTTCCACCTCGGAAATCGGACGGGCACTGCCATTTGCATAAACGAAACGACCTACCAAGGTATTCAGCCCAGAATGCTTGATCTCCAACCAAGACGGAAGTTGCTTTCCGTTCTGTTCAATGACCAGGTCCCACTTTCCCTCTAGGGGATTGCTCTCTTGCGCCCGTACCCCCGTTACCGTAACCAGAAACACGGTTAACGTCGTACAGAAAAATTTCAAATTGATTCTCATTTTACAGTGTTTTTAATAAAGGGATAAATATAAGAATTATGGGGAGTTTGTACAGGTATTTATGAACATATTGAGGGTTTGTATGAATTCAGATATAGATAATTTGCTGTTCTATATTTTTAATTAACTTTAGAGTCACATAAAATCATTCAAATTAAATGTACATGAAAAATAGCAAAAAAGGCTCCGCGAACACCACTCGCAGGTCGTTTATCAAAAAAGGCGCTATGGCCTCCTCGATTTTTATCGTTCCCCGCCACGTACTTGGGGGCGTCGGTTATATGGCACCCAGTGACCGCCTGAATCTGGCCGCCATCGGTGCAGGTGGAAAAGGAGCCAGCGATATCAGGAACGCCTCCGTAGACGGGCGTGAAAAAGTGGTCGCTCTTTGCGACGTCGATTTTGCAGGTTCGGCCAAAGCCTCTGTCGAGCGTTTTCCCAAGGCGAAAAAGTACGCCGATTATCGTGAAATGTTGGACAAGGAAAAAGGAATCGATGCGGTCACCATCTCCACTCCCGATCACGTACACGCTCCGGCGGCTTCCTATGCCATGCAACGCGGAAAGCATGTTTACGTACAAAAGCCTATGACCCACAACATCCGAGAGGCCCGAACCCTCACCCAGATGGCGCGGGACAATAAAATCGTCAGTCAAATGGGCAATCAAGGCGGCTCGAATCCGCTATTGAACATGGTACAAAAATGGATCGACGATGACAAGATCGGTGCCGTATCGAAAGTACAGGTATGGACAAACCGTCCCGTTTGGCCCCAAGGCTATGCGATGCCGGATCCCGATCCGAGTTTGAAACCCGAATCGCTCGATTGGGACCTGTGGCTCGGCCCTGCGGAGAAAAAACCATATATTCCGAACTTACATCCATTCAACTGGCGGGGTTGGTGGGATTATGGAACCGGGGCCTTGGGAGATGTCGGTTGCCACTTAATAGATATTCCCTTCCGCACGCTCAACCTTAAATATCCCACCGGAGCGGAATGCAGCGTCGGTTCGGTCTACTCGAAAATGTGGACGGCGGACTATAATCCCGAGGGTTGTCCCGCTTCCTCTTTTATCACCCTGAATTTCGATGCCACCGATAAGACCAAGTCGCCAATTGAGATGACCTGGAGCGATGGGGGCATTCGTCCCGCACATCCCGATATTATTCCTGCCGACGATGATATCGGAGGAGAGGACAGCCAAAATGGGGTGCTGATTATTGGGGAAAAAGGTATCATTTCAACCAATATCAACGACAGTTCGCCCCTCATGCCTAAACTGTACCTGAACGACGGTACTACGGAGTTTGGCCCAGAGACCGAACCAAATCTGGAACCCGAATACGGCCACCAACGCAAATGGGTCAACGCCTGCAAGGCCGGTTTCGACAGTGAGTTGCACAAAGGCCTCACTTCTTCCTTCGACTATGCCGGCCCCATGACGGAAACGGTGCTCATGGGCAATCTCGCCATCCGCAGCTATCTGTTGCGCAGAGAAAACGAGAAAGGCAATATGGAATTTTTCGGACGTAAAAAACTATTATGGGATGGCGAGAATATGCGTATCACGAACCTTGAGGAGGCCAACCAGTTTGTGGGACGGGAGCATAGGGAAGGCTGGAAGGTTTAGTCGCACCCCTCTTTTCGCCCGGTATCGATAATATAGATGATTTTCCAGTCCCTATCTTCCTTGAACAGTTGGAAGGAGTTGGTCCCGCAATGGTCGAATTCACCGTTGAACCTGAATTCATAGGGTGTCCAAACTTGAGCCATCGGACCGTCGATCCGAATGGAATACGACTTGATAATTTCGCGAAATTGGGTGGTCTTGGGAATACTGACGATCATATTTAAAAAATCGGGGAAATCCTGTTGGCGTACGAATGCCTTGCCAGCGGAATCAGTTGAAATACGCCGCATCACGATTTCATCGGAAACCGTCTGTTTTATCTTCATGGAATCCTGTTGATGGAAGCCCTCGAAAAAGGTTTCTATGGTTCTTTGTACGTCATCTTTTTCCGATTCCTGGGCAGAAAGACTAAAGATGAACAGGCACAGTAAAAAGCTTAGAACATGCTTCATAACGGACGGTTTTTCCGAAATTAATGAAAAATGCCGAAATCGTATATTCTTGCAAAGCATTTCAATTTATGTGGTTTAGGACGAACTACTAACCTCCGGACTTACCAACAGAAACTATTTCCTTACATTTAAGGCCAAATCCAAAATCAATCCTAACATGTCGACCGCAAAAAAAGATTACAAACGGGTGACGGTAAAGTCCCTCGTAGAGATGAAAAAAAACGGGGAGAAAATCTCCATGCTCACCGCCTACGATTATTCCATGGCGAAGATCGTCGATTCGGCCAATGTCGATGTGATTCTGGTCGGTGACTCCGCCAGCAACGTGATGGCTGGCCATGAGACGACGCTTCCCATTACTTTGGACCAAATGATATATCATGCCAGCTCGGTCATCCGAGCCGTGGAAAGGGCTTTGGTAGTAGTCGATATTCCTTTCGGAAGTTATCAGAGCGACCCTAAGGAAGCCCTGCGTTCGGCGATACGGATCATGAAGGAGAGCGGGGCACATGCGGTCAAATTGGAAGGCGGAGTGGAAATCAAGGAATCCGTCAAGCGGATCCTGAAAGCAGGAATTCCAGTGATGGGACACTTGGGGCTGACTCCGCAGAGCATTTATAAGTTCGGCACCTACACCGTTCGCGCCAAGGAAGATCAAGAAGCGGAGAAACTGATGGAAGACGCCCATCTTCTAGAAAAGCTTGGATGCTTTAGTATTGTTCTGGAAAAAATTCCCGCTGCACTGACCAAAAAAGTTTCCGAAGGCCTGAGCATTCCTACCATCGGTATCGGGGGCGGGCAATACGCCGACGGCCAGGTTTTGGTCATCCATGACCTACTGGGCATGACCCATGAATTCAATCCGCGTTTCTTAAGACGCTATATGAATTTGTACGAGGATATGGGAAAGGCGATTTCCGAATATGTGACCGACGTCAAAAAACGGGATTTTCCAAATGAGGAAGAACAGTATTAAAAATAGAAATTCCAGGAAACCACGTGAAAATTCGAAAATGCGATGATTTGAAAATTTTGAGTGGAGATTCAGTTAAAAACTGGGAGTAGTCATGCGACGGGATTTCCATGAAAATCGTCCGCACCAAGGTCGAGAATACGGGGGCGATGCTCGGTTTTGAACGAGATCCGACCAAAAAAAGATAGAGTTATAGTGGGTAACAAGACAGTTTCAAATGCTAAAAACCTTCAAGTGCTTTATGAGGACAACCATTTAATCGTTGTCAACAAGCGCCCGGGGGATTTGGTGCAAGGCGATAAAACCGGGGATGTGCCCCTGAACGAGGTCGTGAAGCACTATTTAAAGGAAAAATACAAGAAGCCCGGCAACGTGTATCTGGGCGTGCCCCATCGTTTGGATCGCCCTACCTCGGGCATCGTAGTCTTTGCCAAGACTTCGAAGGTCCTACCGCGCCTTAACAAGCTCTTCGCGGAAAAAAAGACGACCAAGACCTATTGGGCCGTAGTAAAGAATAATCCAACAAAAGAAAGCGACACCTTGGTCCACTGGCTCCGTCGCAACCCCAAACAGAATAAATCATACGCCAACAAGAAAGAAGTTCCCGATAGTAAAAAGGCGATTCTAGCGTATCGGGTGATAAAAAAACTGGACAATTATTTTTTGTTGGAAATCGACCTGATAACGGGACGCCATCACCAGATAAGGGCCCAAATGTCCGCCATCGGACGCCCGATAAAAGGAGACCTTAAATATGGGTTCGACCGAAGTAATAAGGATGCCAGCATTCATTTACATGCGCGTAGCCTGAGCTTTGTACATCCTGTAAAGAAAGAACCGTTGACCTTGTCCGCCCCCCCGCCCCGGGACCCGGTTTGGGATGCCTGCCCTTGATCGAGCCTCCAAATCCCTTGTAAATCTTATGGCGGACTGGCGGCCTAAAACCCCGGCCTATAAGAACATTATCATCTCCTGATAAGGAGATTTTTTTAGGGGACTAAAATTGAACTCCCAAGGTCAGGCTCGAGGCACATGCCCGTTCGACAGGTGGGTCGATATTATACTGAATTACCCGCCTACGAATTACCGATATGACCTTGCGCTCTCGACCACAACCGACGCCAAGATCAAGGTACCGCCCAATACGGTAGACCATCCGGGTATCTCCGACATAAAAAGCGCTCCGATCAAAATACCGTAAACGGGCTGTACGCTACTGAGAATACTCACCGTAGTAACGGAAAAATGTTTGAAACAGTTGATAAACATCGTATGGCCCAACACCGTGGTGATCAGTGCCACGCCTAAGAGTCCCATCCATTGCTGCCCTATTGCGTTCAGGTCGTACGCAAAAAAGACCGGTAGCAGCAATAACCCGACGATAAACATTTGATAGGTCATCAGTAGAGAACCCTGATACCGATCCACTTTCGTTTTCAGGATCAGATTGCGAATGGCGTAGCACAGGGCGGAAAGCAGTCCGAAACCGATCGCAATGGTGTTTTGGTTACCAAAGTTAAAGTCCGGCACCAAATAATAGATCCCGAAAAGGACCAAAACGCCCAGCAACAAATGGATTTTCTGAAATCGGGATTTTAAAAATAACGGCTCCAAGAAAGCGGTCATGACCGGATAGGTGAACAGGGACAACATGCCGATGGCCACGTTCGACAACTGCAGCGCATGAAAGTAGGTCAGCCAATGGACGGCCATCAGTAAACCACTCAGAAATACGGGCCATCGGTCCGGACCTTCTAGACCGAAAGAAATACCTTTGAACTTACAATAGGCCAAAAGAAAGATCAGGGCCAACGATCCGCGTATTGCGATGGTCAGGGGAACCGGTAGGGTTATAAATTTTCCGAATGGGCCGGAAGTGCTCATCAGCAACATCGCCAGATTGATTTCGAGAAAATTTCCGGTATTGAATTTTGAAGATCGGCTCAAATGAAAACTAGTGTTTGGCGTTGAAAATAATGCTGTATCGTCATGTTAACGCCTGGCCGCCAGGGCCTTTTCACGGATAATATCCGCAACAGGCCTGTTCTGTAGGTGACTCTCCAACCACGATATGATATCCAGATACAAAAAGGAACGTTTTTCATAGGGATGGTCCTCGTACTTCTTGAGTTCAGCGTACAGTTTCTGGAATTCGTTTTTGAGTTCGTGTGGGTATATCCCCCCTAGGTTTCGCAAGAATTTGATCATTTCCTTTTGAACGGCATGCAGGTCGTTCATTTTCAAAAGAAACTTATAGGTACTTTTCAATTGAACTTCCAGATGGTAGTCCATGCCTGCCTCATAATGAGCCACAAGGCTCAATACCCGCGCAAAGCACATAAGGTCTTCACGCATTTTTAGGTTTTTGTTGTTGATAATCTTTTTCAGGTATTTGATAGAGGTCTTGTTATCGCCGATACCGAAATACAGACAGGCAATCTTATAGTAGAGCACCATCACGTGATGGGCATCGATCCGATCTTTGTGCTTCTTAATACCGTATTCCACGATTTTAACCAGATAGAGTCCCTTTTTGAAGGTGCCTTCCAAAAAATGAAGGTTCAATTTATTGGCGTTGACGTAGAGAAAGACCAACGAAGAAATGTTGTCGGTCTTTGGGAAGTTCTTACTCGCTACCATCTCCTCAAGGCGTTCAAGGGTCTGTTTAAATTGAGACGCATATTTCACGTAGAACAAAGACTCCAACAAATAATTATTACCCTTGATAAAGAAAACCGGATTGAGGTAGATCTGTTCTTTTTGTTCATAAAAAAGATCCACCCATTTACTGGCGTATTTGTAGGTCGACAAAAAATCTTGCGTCAAGAAACTGTACCATAAATAGGACTTGTACAACCACAGTTTTTCGCGGAACCCCAGATCTTCGATGCGATATTTTGGCAAATGGCTTTCAAAATATTCCTTGACCTGTAAATAATCTTCATCGCTGCGTACATAGCCTACCTTGAGCATCAGCCCGTACAATTGCAGGGATAGGTTCGAGAGTTTGCTGGTCATAACATTCTGGGCGGACAGCTCCTTGGCCTGAACGGCCAGCTCATCGGCACGGTCGGGAATACTTCTTGTGATGTATTGGGTTTCAATAATTTTTTCCAGCTCGACGATTTCATAGGCGATGTTCTTCTCTTCATTTTCGATGGCGGTGGACTTCGCCTTGTCCAAAATTTTAAGGCTCTGTTTGTAGAGTCCCTTTTGGTACAAAATGGTCGCAAAATCAAGTTGCTCCCGGAGCTGTACCCTGGGAGTTTGGTTCACGGGGTTCAATCGCAAACTAATTAGGATTTGTTTATAGAGATGAGCCTTGAGATTCGAGAGCTGGGCCTTTTTGACGATTCCGCTCCCTAAAATCGTTTTCTCGTTGTATTTTTTAATTTTATCCATTAAATTGAACAAGGCCAAAAATTTGGCATCGGTATTTACGCCCAAGCGACCGACATAAAGTTTAAATTGGCGTTTCTCTGATTTCGAAAGGGATTTCACCAGGACGAACAAGGCATCCCTATGCGCATTTGTCATCGTAATAATAATCGTTTAAATGGTTGTTTGTCAATATCTTAAATTATCATAAATACGACTTGGCGTTGTACTAAAAGTATTTAAAGGATACTGAAATGACTAATTTTGGTGTTATATTCGTATAATCCAAAAAAGTAAGCTAGCTAAAGTACAAAATATAATGGGTAAAGACATAGTACAGATTTTTGATACCACCCTACGCGACGGGGAACAGGTACCGGGATGTAAACTGGATGCCGAACAAAAACTGGTCATCGCCGAACGTCTAGACGATTTGGGCGTGGATGTTATTGAAGCGGGATTTCCGATATCGAGTCCGGGGGACTTCAAAGCCGTCGTGGAGATATCAAAACTGGTGAAGAACGCCACGGTCTGTGGTCTTACCCGGGCCGTGAAAAAGGATATCGAAGTGGCCGCGGAAGCCTTGAAGCATGCTAAGAAGCCAAGGATACATACAGGTATCGGCACTTCCGATTCACATATTAAACACAAATTCAACTCCAATCGCGATGCCATAATCGAACGTGCCGTCAGTGCCGTCAGCTATGCCAAGACCTTTGTGGAGGATGTGGAATTTTACGCCGAGGATGCCGGTCGAACCGATAACGATTTCCTGGCCAGGATCTGTGAGGCCGTCGTACAGGCAGGGGCCACTGTACTGAACATTCCCGATACTACGGGCTACTGCCTGCCAGAAGAATACGGGGCCAAAATGAAATACCTGAAAGAGAACGTAAAAGGCATCGAAAAGGCCATCCTCTCTTGCCACTGTCACAACGATTTGGGCCTCGCCACCGCGAATTCCATTGCCGGCGTGATCAACGGGGCCCGTCAGATCGAATGCACCATCAACGGTATTGGTGAGCGGGCCGGAAACACTTCCCTGGAGGAAGTCGTGATGATTTTACGGCAGCATCCCGACCTGAATCTCGATACGAATATCAATAGCAAATTATTGTTTAGCACCAGCCAGATGGTTTCCCAAAAAATGGGCATGGTGGTGCAGCCCAACAAAGCTATTGTCGGGGCCAATGCCTTTGCGCATAGTTCCGGCATCCATCAAGACGGGGTCATCAAAAACAGGGAAACCTACGAGATTATCGACCCCGAAGATGTGGGTGTTAATGAGTCGTCAATTGTCTTAACGGCACGAAGTGGTCGGGCCGCACTGGCATACCGGGCCAAAATTGTGGGCTACGAACTCACCAAAAGGCAACTCGACGATGTCTATCAGGAATTCCTGAAATTTGCGGATGTCCAAAGAGAGATATCAGACGAGGATATCCCCAGAATCATTGGTGCCTGCAAGTTAGATATCGAGAGTATTTCCTAAACCCGCTTCTCCCTTCAGCTTTGAACGTAATTGCGCTTCCCGAGGCAGTATTTTTGTTCTTAGGAGCTAAGTCTAGCCTACATTCTCCGACGTACAGACCTCGTGACGCATCAATTCATCAATCGTTAATCAAAATTCGCAATCACAGGTCAACGGCGTAAGGCACGAACCTTGAAGCCTGCCTTAAGGTTCAAGCGGGCGCAGCGGTCTTGAATCCGCCCCACCTGTCTGACGAGAAGGTACCTCTCGGAAACTTCTCCGTACAGTTCATTTTTGAAAACCGGTCAATTAGAAATAATTCGGTCATCGGGATGCTTTCTTATTAAGATATTTGCCTAATTTTAAACCCTAATACAACTTCGTAACCCATTGCACTGATGAAGCTGAAAATTGCTCTTCTTGGCGGGGATGGAATCGGCCCCGAAGTACTGGCACAATCCGTGAAATGCCTTCGGGCGGTGGAGGAGACCTTCAGCCATCGCTTTGAGTATCAGGAAGCCCCGGTAGGTGCCATCGCCATGACCAGTACCGGCAAACCTTTGCCCGACGAGACCTTGGAATTATGCCGGGAATCAAACGCCATTTTATTTGGAGCGATAGGCGCACTGGAATACGACAATAATCCGGACGCCAAGGTACGACCGGAACAAGGTCTTTTAAAGTTACGAAAGGAGCTAGGGCTGTTTGCCAGTATCCGACCGATTAAAACTTTCCCTAGCTTGATCGGAAACTCGCCCTTGAAAAAAAATATAATCGCCAATACCGATCTGGTTATTTTTAGGGAGCTGACCGGAGGTATTTATTTTGGTAGAAAAACCTTGAGTGCCGATGGCAGTGTAGCGTCAGATCTTTGCCAATACTCCGAGCAGGAAATAAGCCGTATCGCCCATTTGGCCTTTAAGGCGGCCAAAAAGCGAAGAAAAAAATTGACCTTGGTCGATAAGGCGAACGTCTTGGAATCTTCCCGGCTATGGCGGAAGACCGTTACCGAAATCGGCAAGAGTTATCCCGAGGTCGAAATGCAGTCCCTTTTTATAGACAATGCCGCCGTACAGATGATGATGGATCCCCGGCAATTCGATATTATCTTGACCGACAACATGTTCGGGGACATCCTTTCCGATCAGGGCAGTGTTATCATCGGCTCTACGGGCTTATTGCCTTCTGCATCCGTTGGGGCCGAAAACGCCATGTTCGAGCCTTTTCATGGCTCGTATCCGCAAGCCAAGGCCAAGAATATCGCGAACCCCGTGGCATCCATACTAAGTATGGCCATGATGCTGCAGCATTTCGGACTCGATGAGGAGGCCAACGCCGTGATGGTCGCGGTGCACAAATCCTTCGTTAAAAAAGTGGTAACCCCCGACGTGCTGGGAAGCAGTAAATACGGAACAGACTATGTAGGGGACTATATCTCGGGAAATATTGTCGATTCGGATGAAAACCTCAATCTGAACGATGAAAATATCTGGTTGGGGAAGTCGACGATTATTTAAGGAGACAATCCCGAAAATCCAAACCCATTTCTTTTATCTTTGTCGCTGCTTTATCGGGGCCATATTTTTCACCGGCCCCCCTTATCTTAAATCTAAGCCATGCAGATTTCTTACAATTGGTTGAAGCAGTTCATCAACATGGATCGCCCATCCGCCAAAACCGCCGAACTCCTTACCGATCTTGGACTGGAAGTTGAGGGCATCACCTCTTTTGAATCCATCAAAGGCGGATTGAAGGGGGTTGTCGTCGGCCATGTACTCACCTGTGAAAAACATCCGAATGCCGATCGGTTGAAACTGACCTCGGTCGATATCGGGGCGGAAGCGCCAGTGCAGATCGTATGCGGCGCGCCTAATGTAGCCAAAGGCCAAAAAGTACCGGTTGCCACGATCGGCGCTACCTTGTACACTTCGGAGGGAGAGGCCTGGAAAATCAAAAAAGGAAAAATACGCGGCGTGGAAAGCCACGGGATGATATGCGCCGAGGACGAACTCGGACTCGGTACCGGTCATGACGGTATCATGGTACTCGATGAAAATACCCCGCCCGGAGCCCCATGTTCCGAAATTTTCGAAGTAGAATACGATGAGGTTTTCGACATCGGTCTTACCCCCAATCGCGCCGATGCCATGAGTCATTATGGGGTAGCAAGGGATCTCAAGGCGGGACTGATTCAGAACGATGTGGACAAAGAGCTGATAACCCCCTCGGTGAGCCAGTTCGCTATCGACAATCGCTCCTTAAAAATACAGGTCAACGTGGATGATAGCGAGGCCGCGCCACGATATTGTGGAGTGACAATGAACAACCTGTCCGTAAAACCTTCTCCCAACTGGTTGCAGAATCGGCTACGCGCCATAGGACTAAAGCCGATAAACAACGTCGTTGACGCTACCAACTACGTGTTGCACGAGTTGGGACAACCGCTACACGCCTTTGATGCCAAAAGAATACATGGCAATAAAGTTATCGTTAAGACCCTGCCCCAAGGCACTAAATTCATGACCTTGGACGGGGTGGAACGCTCTTTGCACAAAGACGATCTGATGATTTGCGATGACGAGAAGCCTATGTGCATCGCCGGAGTTTTCGGGGGAATCAACACCGGGGTCACCGAACATACGACCTCTATCTTCTTGGAGAGTGCCTATTTCGATCCGATCTCCGTTCGCAAAACGGCCAAAAGACACGGCCTGAACACTGATGCCTCCTTTCGGTTCGAACGGGGCGTCGATATCGAGAACGTCGAATATGCGTTAAAACGGGCTGCCCTGCTTATCGAAGAGGTTGCGGGAGGTGATGTGTCATCGGACATCGTTGATCTCTATCCGAAACGCGTTGAAGACCATCACGTATTCTTGACCTTTCGCAAAACCTATTCCCTGATCGGACAGAAAATATCCCAAGATACTATTAAGTCCATTCTCGCTTCTTTGGACATCAAGGTCAAAAGTGTAACGGAGGCGGGTCTCGGGCTTTCCATCCCCTCCTATCGCGTCGATGTGCAACGTGAAGTTGATGTCATCGAAGAGATTTTAAGGGTCTACGGCTACAACAATATTGACTTTACGAGCAAATTGAACGCCTCGATAGCCTCGACACATAGACACGAGGACCATAAATTGCAAAATGCCATCGGTGATTTTTTGGCGGCCCAGGGTTTTTTCGAAATCATGGCCAACAGCCTCACCTCCCCAGAATACTCAGAATATTTAGGAGACGGATTTGCGAAGGGTGCGGTCACCATGCTCAATCCTTTGGGCGCAGAACTATCGGTAATGCGTCAATCCCTCTTGTTCTCCGGTTTAGAGGCGATATCCCATAATATCAACCGAAAGAAAAAGGACCTTAAATTTTTTGAGTTTGGAAAAACATATCATCACGGGGAAACAAGCCGAATCGAAAACAAATGCTTGAGCTTGTTTTTAACGGGTAATCGCGATAGCGATAGCTGGGCGGTAACCGAAAAAACGACGGACTTCTACTTCCTGAAGTCCATCGTAACAAACGTTTTACATCGTTTGGGGATATCGGAAACCGTATCATCGCCGACGGAGAATACGGTTTTTGCGGAAGGGCTAACCTTACAGGTGAACTCCAAAGACTTGGTTTCGTTGGGTAGGATTAGCGGGTCCATTTTGAGTAAAATGGACATCAAACAGGATTGTCTGTATGCAGAATTTGACTGGGATCAGGTCATCGCCCTGGCAAAGGCAACTAAGGTAGGCTATAAAGAGATTCCGAAATATCCTGAAGTAAAACGCGATTTTGCATTGCTTCTGGATGAAAGGATAACCTTCAGGGAAATCTACGATATCGCCCGACGAACGGAAAAAAAGATGCTAAAAGATGTTAATCTCTTTGATGTCTACACCGGAAACAACCTCCCGAAAGGAAAAAAATCCTACGCCGTAAGCTTTACCCTGCAGGATACACAGCGTACCCTTACAGACAAACAAATCGATAAAATCATGAACAAGCTACTACATAGCTATCAAACGGAGCTCGGCGCGGAACTGAGGTAAACAGTTATAGCAAAAAGACGAACGGTCAGCCTTTTCGTTCGGAAAAATTATATTAATTCTCCCTCATTATTAACACAACATTAACTTTTATGGCTATGATGTGAATTCAGATGCAGGAATGAATTGTTTAATTTTGAGAGAAAAGAAAATAAATGCTATTTAAAAGGACTAACATTGAGGAGAAACTGGTTCATCTCAATAATGATGAAAAAGTCTCGCAAGAAATTTTAAGGGAAGTCGAAAAAATACTCAACGCGGATTCCGATTCCCGTAAACGCATCGAAAAAAACATCAGCGATTCGGATGATGCCGTAATCAATGATTTCGATTTCGATTTTTTGAACACGAACAACATCTACCATCTAAGTCAAATCAAGAAGGTCTGTATCGATTACAGACTACGCTTTCTAGATTCCAAGTATTTTAAGGGAGATATTCCCCCAGAGGCCATCTCAAAAATAAAACGGCTCGAACAGGAGCACAATATTGAAGTCAAAGGCTTTAAGATTATGGCGCCTTCCAAGTTATTCAGGTTGGAAGACAAGGATGACCCAATTCTTTTTACGCCCATCGGAAACAACTATTATTATTTGATCCATAAGTGGGGCAATGATTTGCACCCTCTGCGCAAAATGATGATGTGGCCCTTTAAAAATATCGTAAATCTGACCCTGCTTACGATTGTAATTAGCTATTTCGTTGCCTTGCTGACACCCGTAGGGCTTTTCTCAAAAGGTAGTTCCAACGCTGAATTTTGGCTCCTCTTCTTCTTTATGTTCAAGTGCATCGCCGCGATGGTCATCTATTATGGATTTGCGATGGGGAAGAATTTCAACCCTGCTATTTGGAACAGCAAGTATTACAATTAGCCGTACCTCCGACCTCTTAGCGATGTGAAGTTTCAACTGTTAGGCGCCAGCGTCGCCACGCCAGGCACTTAATCACCGAAATCGACCTGCGGTGAATCAACTCAAGGAATACCTAATGGGATGTCCTCCATTCTATATGTTGTGGCATCAATTCACGAATATGGTGACGGGAACACCCATTACGTCAAGATACCCCGCCAATTTAGGGTTAGGTTCAAGTTGAATCCTTAGCATTCCCCCTGCATTATTCTCTCCTGATTTCTTATAGCCTACCAGCAACATGTTGTTGGCTTCGTCATAATGCACTACGGTCGTATTTTCGATTGCGAACTCATGGTCACGCTGCGCTTCGGTCAAGAAATTTTCAAAAGCATATAGTTTAACCAAATTCTCATCGAAATCATATATCGCCGGAACTTTCGGATATTCACTGTAAGCGTTGGCCGTCATGGCATAATACATTTTTCCGTTGCTATCGAAATGCTTTAGACGGGAGTTGAAAAAGTTCGGGGCTTTGCCTTCAAGATAATTCGTTTGTTCTGAAACCATCGTCGCGCTGTCGTAGATAACATGCATTTCATCGTAACCTACTACGACGTTCCCTTGGGAATTTTTCAAAATAGTGCGGGCATCATACCCCAGATTCTTAAAAGTAATCGCTTTGTCGCTCGCGAAATCAATGACCATCAATTTGTGTTCATCGGTGATTTCTTCGTCCATTCCCAGGATAAAGAGTTTATCGTTGGAAAAAACCATTTCTTCAGGACGATATGTAAGTGCTATGTCTTCAGACGCAGTCTCGGTTTCGGACATTTCGATGGCCCTTACCCAAAACCCCTTGTTTTGGCCATTAATCTCCTTTTCGTAGGCGATATAAACTTTGTTTCCACCCTTCACGATTGCTTTGGGAATAAGGTTGCAAGCACTCAAATCTGTAAATACGTCCTTTTCTGTGGAAGTATCCTGACTAAAATCGTGTACGATGATTTCACCGGAACACGCCGAATCTTTTAGGTACATAGTGACAACCTTTCCTTCTTCCGAAATCAAAAGTGGTTCTGCAATTTCCTGGAAATCGCTATCCTTTTCATTGGGACTAAGTTTTTCCGAGTTGCCTTGAACCGAGGTGGCTTTGAACTTTCCATTGGTGTTTACCAGCAGGGTATAGTCGGCATCACCTTTCGGTTGCTCCTCGACATCAGCTTTGATATCATTTTCAGATTTACTGCATCCAAAGGTTACAACTGCCGCAAGAACACAAGTTAGGGCGTAGGCTTTCATGAGGTCAAGATTTGGGTTAAACTGGTATCCGTGACCTTTTAAGATTGGAATTGCCGTAAAAGCTAAACTAGCCATTTAGACTATCACCTCAATATATAGAAATCAGCTACCGTAAGAGTAACAAAACCTTGAGGCCAGAAATGGATTGGGCAACCCACTTGTAGGTAAAATAAAAAGTCGAGATACGTCTCTACTAAGCAGGTACAGCGTACATTTTGTCCCGTTGCTCCCGCAATGCCTTGTCAGACATATACTCTTCAAACGTCAAATATCTGTCAATGTTGCCCTTAGGCGTCAATTCGATGATTCGATTGGCGACGGTTTGCGCAAATTCGTGGTCATGTGTGGTGAACATTACGGTGCCCTTAAAATTCTTCAAAGAATTATTGAATGCGGTAATACTCTCCAAGTCCAAGTGGTTCGTAGGTTCGTCGAGCATTAATACATTGGCACGTAACATCATCATTCGGCTCAGCATACATCGTACTTTTTCTCCCCCGGACAGCACCGTACATTTTTTTAGGGCTTCTTCGCCACTAAACAGCATTTTCCCTAAAAATCCGCGGATGTACACCTCTTCCCTTTCCTCCTCGGTCTTGGCCCATTGGCGGAGCCAATCTACCAAATTTATATTTTCTTGGAAAAAATCCGAGTTGTCGGCCGGAAGATAAGACTGGTTGGTGGTTATACCCCACTGAAAAGAACCGGAATCGGCTTTTTTATTGCCGTTGAGGATTTCATAAAAGGCGGTCGTCGCCCGGGAATCCTTCGAAATAATAGCCACCTTGTCCCCCTTGGCCAGATTGATGTTCACATTTTCAAAAAGAGGCTCGCCATCTTCCGTTGAGGCGGACAACTTATCGACGTTCAATATCTGATCGCCCGCTTCCCGCTCACGATCAAAAATGATGGCGGGGTATCTTCGGCTTGAAGGTTTGATATCCTCCACCTTTAATTTCGATAACATTTTCTTGCGCGAGGTGGCCTGTTTGCTCTTTGCCACATTGGCGCTAAATCGAGCGATGAACTCTTGCAGCTCCTTGGCTTTTTCCTCTGCCTTTTTGTTCTGCTGCGCACGCTGACGTGCTGCCAACTGACTGCTTTCGTACCAAAATGTATAATTGCCCGAATAAAGGTTCATCTTCCCAAAATCGATGTCGGCAATACTGGTACAGACCGTATCCAAAAAATGGCGGTCGTGGGAAACAACGATGACGGTATTTTCATAATTGGCCAGAAAATTCTCCAACCAATGGATCGTCTCATAATCCAGGTCGTTGGTAGGTTCGTCCATAATTAGTACATCGGGGTTTCCAAAGAGCGCTTGGGCCAATAGTACGCGTACCTTCAATTTGGAATCCATTTCAGCCATGGTCATATAATGCAACTCTTCGGAAATGCCTAAGTTGGATAGCAAAGCTGCCGCATCACTGTCGGCATTCCATCCGTTCATCTCCTCGAACTCTACCTGCAATTCTCCGATCTTATCGGCATTTTCATCTGTATAATCGGCGTACAGGGCATCGATTTGCTGCTTGATATCAAATAAAGGCTTGTTGCCCATTACGACCGTTTCCAAAACCGTTGAAGTATCATAGGCATTATGGTCCTGCTCTAAAATGGACATCCTTTTGCCCGGTTCGAGGCTTACCCGGCCCGAAGTCGGATCTACCTGTCCGGAAAGGATTTTAAGAAAAGTGGACTTCCCTGCCCCATTGGCGCCGATGACGCCATAACAGTTTCCCTGCGTAAAGGTCACGTTCACTTCGTCGAACAAAACCCTTTTTCCGAATTGAACGGATAAATTTGATACCGACAACATAGTTTAGCTTTTAAAAATTCGTGCAAAAATACGGAATTTTAACCGCATAACCCAATGAACGGATATTGAACCTATCGTTGATTTCATTAGCCCGTTCCAACTTATTTTTAACTCGCTATTAACAGCGCAAGGCAGTAGGGTTACGTAATTTTGAGTTGAACTTGCGGCAAAAGCAAGTACATACAACCTTATGAACAAAACGTTTTTTATTTTTTTTCTGGGCGTGCTGGTAGGATGCGGGAAAGGAGAAAAAATATCCCCCAATGCATTTTTTGCCGGGGAAATCGTTAATCCCACTAGCGAATACGTGGTACTCTACAAGGGAGATGTTGCGCTCGATTCAGCAAAGTTGGACAAGCAGAATAGGTTCGCCATCACCATCGACTCGGTCGTCGAGGGACTATATCATTTTAATCATGAGCCCGAACTGCAGTATGTGTACTTCGAGAAAGGCGATAGCCTGATGATGCGGCTCAATACCCTTTATTTTGACGAGTCCCTCGTATATTGGGGAAGAGGGGAAGAAATCAATAACTTTCTTTTAGAACTTTTTTTGGCGAACGAGGAGGAAGCCGAGATAGTACGTTCCTATTATAAATTAGAAACGGAGGATTTCGTCCATAAAATCGATTCTCTAAAACAAACGCGGCTCGATGCTCTTGCAGCCCTTAAAGATGGGATCGATCTGTCGGAGAAAAAAGAAAAAATCGCTAAGGCCAGTGTAGTCTATACCTATAACACCTATAAAGAAAAATATCCCTTTAAACATAAAAAATATACAGGGGAAAACGTCATCGACGACCTGCCCGAGAGTTTTTATGATTATCGGGCAAATCTGACCTTTGACGATTCGGACCTTACGTACCTTCGTCCCTACTATAATTTTATGAACAACCATATGGGCAACCTGTCGTACATGACCTGCACCCATGATTGCGCCCTTAAAGAAGGTACGGCACGCAACCCCTTGCATTTCAACGTACATAAACTACAATTGATCGACAGCTTGGTCAAGGAAAAGGAACTGAAGGACAATCTGTTCAGGCATGTTGCCTTCAATTACTTATTAAGCACCAATGATGTAGGGGAAAACAATTCAAAGTTTATCGAACGTTTGCACCAACTCTCCGACAATAACCGGCACATGCAAGAAATCGATGTGCTCTACCAGGGCATCAATAACATTCAACCTGATAAAAAAATACCGGATGTGACGGTTTCCGATAGGGACGGAAATATAATCTCGTTGCCGGAAATAGCCGGGAACAATAAAACCGTTTTCTATTTTTGGTCGGGCACGAACCGTAGCCACTTCGATTATATGAATCAAAGAATTTCCCTGCTCGTCGATAAAAACCCCGATTATCGATTCGTCGGCATTAATATAAGAACTCCTGAATCTGTTTGGAAAGGCCTCTTGGAGACCACTGACCTGGATCAAGAAATGCAATACCGTGCTACTGACTTCGGAACACTCACCAAATCACTGGTTATCAATCGGCTCAATAAATGTATCATTACCGATAATGGTCTTATCGTCGATGCTTTCGCCGATGTTTACGGATCGTTCTGATTCCCTTCTTGTCCTTTACTATTTTCGAAGTATGTCGCGATACTGTCCTCAACAAGCTGTGCGGCGTTATCCATGCTGTACTGCAATGGTTTTGAGGTATCCGTTATTTCCAAAATACGCTTCACACTAATGGATTTCGGCCCGTTAGCTTCGATATCTGACTGGCCGCAGACAGCTATCACCGGAATTTTGTATTGCTCTCCAATATCAACAACCCCCTGGATCAGTTTGCCGTGCAACGTCTGCTTATCAATTTTCCCTTCCCCTGTGATAATATAGTCAAACGGGCAAGCCTTTAACAATTGGTGCACGTGGGCCAGTTCAAGCAAAAAATCGATCCCTGAAATGAATTTGGCGTCAAGAAAAACGTTTAGGCCGTAAGCGGTACCCCCGGCGGCACCGGCACCCGGTAAGTCTGCCGCCTCCTTGTTCAACACTTCGGCAACAACGCGGGCCAGATTTCGCAAGCCCTCATCCAATATTCGGGTGCTCTCGTCGGTCGCCCCTTTTTGTTGTGCATAGACGTAAGCCGCACCCTGTCTTCCGTAAAGGGGATTGTCGACGTCGTTTACTGCATAAAAGTTCACTCCGGATACATCCATGGCCCCGCTCCTTTTTTCGATTGTTGCTATTTTAAGGAGGTTACCTCCCATCGGCTTCAGTTCCTTGCCCGAAGCATCCAAAAAACGATATCCCAATGCTGTGGCAATTCCTATTCCCCCATCGTTAGTGGCACTTCCTCCCAGTCCCAGGTAGATTTCGGTCGCACCTTGTTCGATAGCATGGCGTATTTGAAGGCCGGTTCCGTACGTAGAGGTCCGCATCACGTCACGCTCATCTTTCGTCAACAGCTCGAGGCCAGAGGCTTTCGCCAGTTCGATGTAGGCTGTATTGTTGGCGCTATCAAAGAGATAGACCGCTTGTCTTTTACGCTGTAAAGGGTCGACCGTGTCTATCGCGATTTCCCGAACGTTCAAATTTCCGGACACCGCGTTCAGAAAACCATCCCCCCCGTCGGAGGCTAAAACGGAATGAATCTTGGCTTTGGGGTAGATCCGTAGGATTCCTCTGGAAATAGCCTGGATTACTTCCTTGGCATCCAAAGAACCCTTAAATTTATCCGGGATCAGTAAAAATCTCATGGTTCGAATAAAATTTTGCTTAAATATAATCAATGCATACGGACAAGGCACTTCTCGTAAAAGGAATCAAATATCTCGCATATACCATTGCCCTGATGTTCACGGCCCCTGTCGTCATCTACCAAGCCTTCAAAAATCAAGAACATTCCTGGTACTGGCCGGTACTGATCATCGGTCTGATACTGGGTATTGCGGCAATCGCAATGGGGTTTTATAGCATCAAGGTTTTTCTGGATGCATTATTCAGAAAGAAGGAGGATAGTCGTTAGACGACGGTCATTTGTCGTTAGACGATGGTCTGGTCGTTAGTAGTTTCGGAGGGATGAGGTAGAGGTTGGTTATGGAAGATTGATTTTAGTGATGAGGTGGTCGCTAGTGGTTACAATTGATGATAGACATTCTACGTTTGAGGTAGTTGATTTGCAGTGTGTTTTGGTCGTTGGACGTTAGTCGTTGGTCGATAGAGCTGAATAAGATAGATGTTGTTTGTAGCGTGATTGTAGGATGGTAGTCGAGAGATGTGGGTCATCAGATTGGTAGTTAGACCTTCGTAAGCTAGATATCGGACGATTGTCAGCAAGTGCCTTGAATCGCTGTGACCGCGTCAATGGCCAACCCCTCCCCTACTGCTTGGCGCTTGCAGGCCCCCACTTATCGGTGAGCTGGGCGTAATCGTAGTCCAAAACCGATTCCTGGCGTTCCAGTCGATAAGAGGCAAAGGCACGCTGCAGAATATCCTCGATTTGATAGTCTTCGTGAATACGGTCGGGGTGAAATTCTTCTTTAAGACTGATGCTGAATAAACTGGCCGTGGTATTATACCAAAAAGCACGCCAGCCGGTCCGCAGTTCCTTGACCAAGTCGAAAGCGGTGGTGCCGGTCTGCCGGTGGATCAATTTAACCAAAATCTGGCCCTCGGTGCGCGTCAATTTCTTGAGTTCGGCCGAAAACTCGTTCTCAATAAACTTTTGAACTTTACGGGTATAGCGTCTCTGATGTCTTCTTTTTTTGATTTTCGAGATGCTATCGTTCAATTCGACCAGCCGTTCCGCGGCCATTTTGGCATACGGATATACCTTCAGGGTCTTTCGGCGGAGAATATAATACCGTAGCTTATCCTTGTAGGAATCGAATTTGAGGTTCCCGAACAGATAGACCTCGTCTAGATCGATGGAACTCCTAAAAATGGAATCCCCCTCGACAATGATCATCTTCTCGGTCACGGAGTCCATCGGCTGTTCCCTGACCTGGGTGTAACCAACAACCCCGAAGAACAAAAAAAGTAAAATTAAACGACTAGTTTTCATCGGACGTATTTGAGCAAAAGTCCTGCCAAAATTAACGAATATAAAATGCCCTTATTATCGGATTCCTCTTAATTTATAGTGAATATTGGCTTTAACATTTTGCATCATCCCATACATATTCTAAGTTTGTCTTCAAACAAAAATTCCACATGGCCAAAAAAGATATTTTAAACGACAAATCCCTGCAATTTTTAGAAAATTACCTGAACAATGCCTCTCCGACCGGATATGAGTCGGAAGGACAGAAGTTATGGATGAAATACCTCAAACCCTATGTGGACACGTTTATCACGGATACCTACGGCACTGCCGTCGGTGTCATCAATCCCGATGCGGAGTTTAAGGTGGTCATCGAGGGGCATTCGGATGAGATTTCGTGGTATGTCAACTATATCACCGATAATGGATTGATCTACGTCATTCGAAACGGAGGCAGCGACCATCAGATCGCTCCTTCAAAATGGGTGAACATCCATACCAAAAAAGGTATGGTAAAAGGGGTCTTCGGATGGCCGGCCATTCATACCCGTGATAAATCGGATGAGAAACCGCCCAAATTGGACAATATCTTTATAGATATCGGGGCAAAGGACAAGGAGGCGGTCGAAAAGCTGGGCGTACACGTCGGATGCGTCATCACCTATCCCGATGAGTTCCAAATTTTGAACGAGGATAAATTCGTCTGTAGGGCCATTGACAACCGCGCCGGAGGGTTCATGGTCGCCGAGGTAGCGCGCTTACTGCACGAAAACAACAAGGAACTCCCGTTCGGTCTCTACATCACCAATTCCGTTCAAGAGGAAATCGGACTGCGCGGCGCGGAGATGATTACCCAGCGTATCAAGCCCAACGTGGCCATTATCACCGATGTCTGCCATGATACCACTACCCCAATGATCGAAAAGAAGACCCAGGGCCATACCGAGATCGGGAAGGGCCCCGTCATCTCCTACGCCCCTGCGGTTCAGAACAAACTGCGCGAGCGGATTTTGGATACGGCCGAAAAACAAGATATCCCTTTTCAACGCATGGCGGCCTCCCGGGCCACCGGAACGGACACCGATGCCTTTGCCTACAGCAACGGCGGGGTAGCATCCGCCCTGATTTCTTTGCCATTGCGTTATATGCACACCACCGTCGAGATGATACATCGCGATGATATGGAGAACGTCATCCGGTTGATTTACGAAACGTTGCTGAACATTAAGGACGGGGAGACTTTTAGCTATTTTGATTGAGAGAAATGGGGTATTTATTTTAATGGCTCTACCCTAATTTCTGTGAGACAAAACAGATGATATTCAATTTGACCGTAATACGAAAGGAATAAAGAACAAGGACTACCAAAGTTACAAGGATGTTTTAGGCATTGGCTTCATTTTTTTGGATGGTTCGAACAATGTTCGTCCTTCTTCCTTGCTCTTTTCGTCCTTATTCCATCAATGATGGCTTTCAAATGCTCATCGATACTTAAGGGCACCCAAAAATTCAGGGTAGAACCTATTTAATCATATAACAGGTCGAGGTCTCGGCCCAGGCCTTTTTTATACTTCATGGACGAATTAGTGGACATTCTCGATTCCCAAGGAAACCTTACCGGTAAAACCGCCCTTAAATCGGAGGCGCATAAAAACGGATGGCCCCATCCTACGGTACATGTATGGTTTTTTACTTCGGATGGAAAAGTTCTGCTCCAACAACGAGCCAAGAACAAAAGCACCTTTCCTCTGCTATGGGATGTTTCCGTAGCGGGACATGTCAATGCCGGGGAACCTATCAAAGAAGCAGCTATTAGGGAGGTCCGCGAGGAAATTGGACTCGATATTCTCAAGGATGACTTGCAGAAAATCGCGGTTTTTAGAGCGACTCACAAACATCCGGAGGATATAATAGACCGTGAATTTCACCATGTCTTCCTGTCCGGATTAAAAGTTGGGTTGCAAACGCTCACCAAACAGGAAAGCGAGGTCAACGCCCTGACCTTGATGCCCCTTCTCCGTTTCGCCGAAGAAACCTGGGGTTTGGCCAATCCGGGGAAATATGTGCCTCACGGCGCGGAATACTACCAAAGCGTTGTAAAGGCAATTAAGGGACGAATAGAAGGATCGACTGAAGCCCATGATGCTTGAGTCATAGCTTTATTGCAATCGTAATATTTGGCACCTGAACCGGGTGCATCGGTTTGATGGGGAATGGAGACCGACCTACTTCTGTTTAAGATGTTGCATAAAATCGTCCCAATTTTTCAGGGCGTAGGTATCTTGACTTCCGCTCTCCATATCCTTGACCACGAACGATTCTTCCGCCAATTCTTTTTCACCGATCAGTATCACGTAGGGCACGTTCCGTTTATTGGCGTATTTGAACTGTTTTTGAATTTTGGCATCCGAGGGATAGAGATCAGCTTTGAATCCTGCTTCCCTAAGCTGGCTTACCAGTCTTAAGGCAGCCATCGCCTCCTTGTCCCCAAAATTCAGGCAGAGAATCTCCAAACTTTGCTCCAAAGTTTCAGGGAAGCGTCCCAATTCCTCCAACACCAAATAAATACGATCCAACCCGAACGAGATTCCCACCCCGCTGACATCCGGCAATCCAAAGATTCCCGTGAGGTCATCGTAGCGTCCCCCGCCCCCGATGGACCCCATATCCACCCCTGACGGGGCCTCGACCTCCAAAATGGCGCCCGTATAGTAATTCAGCCCCCGAGCCAAGGTCACGTCTATGGAAAGTTCTGCGGACTTAAGGCCCAAGGCCTCGACGGTTTCGAAGATATAGGTTAGCTCTTCAACACCCTTGCTACCATCTACGGAGTTGGACAAAAGATTTTTTAAGACGGACAGCTGCTCCGAATTACTTCCGGTCAATGAAAACAGGGGTTCCACTTTCGCGATGGACTCCTCGGAAATACCTTTATCGGACATCTCCTTTTTTACGCCATCGGCCCCTATTTTATCCAACTTGTCCAATGCCACGGTAAAATCGACCAGTAGGTCTTTTGCTCCGATGGCTTCGGCGATACCCGCCAAAATTTTACGATTGTTGATTTTGATGTTGACCCCATCAAGACCTAGGTCCGAAAAGACCGCATCGTATAGTTGTACGAACTCAACCTCCTGCAGCAGGGAGTCCGCCCCGACCACGTCGGCATCGCACTGGTAAAATTCCCGAAAGCGTCCCTTTTGCGGTCGATCGGCCCGCCATACCGGTTGTATCTGATAGCGTTTGAAAGGAAAATCAATGTCGTTTTGATTCATGACAACGTAACGGGCGAAGGGTACGGTCAGGTCGTAACGAAGTGCTTTTTCGGATATTTTTGTAGTTAGAGCGCTGGTATCCCTCCTAGCATAAGTGGCTTCATCCACTTTCCGCAGAAAATCCCCCGAGTTCAAAATCTTAAATATCAACCGATCGCCCTCGTCGCCGTACTTCCCCATGAGGGTGTCAGAGTTTTCGAAAGAAGGGGTTTCAATAGGCTGAAAACCAAAAATCTCGAAATGCTTTTTCACAATATCCACAATATAATTGCGTTTTGCGACCTCTGTGGGAGTAAAATCCCGGGTGCCTTTGGGAATACTCGGTTTTTTTGCCATGAATTAGTATTTAAAGCAACAAATATAGTGGTTTGGGGCGGGTAGGGCTACTGGGCGGACGGACCGATTACCTTTTCGAACCATTGGTACAGCTCCCCTTTTGTGATAACCGCCCCCTGCTCTATCAACTTGAACTTGTCTAAACCGGGATCTTCCGTATACGCTTTTGAAGCGGTCAGGTATTCCACAAAATCGGATTGCCAGTTCTTCTTGAACCAATCGAAGCCTATTTTGGTGGTCAGGTCGATATCGGGATTCATTAACTTGACCGAAAGCAGTTTCATCTCCTTTTCCGCACAATAGAATAAATGCATATGTTGTGGCGATATGTTTTCCAGATAATCGACCTTTGACAATACGCCCTCCCAGACCAAGTCGCTAAAGACATCGAGTTCTTCCTCGGCGACCTTGGGCTTGTCGGCTTTGATTTGTTTCCATTCCTCACCCGTGATGGACTGGGTAGCCAGAAAATTAACGAATTCCGGTTTCAGCTCCTCCAATTGTTGTTGGGTCAGTCTTCTATATTTCATTACATCGCTATTCATAAAAAAGCCCTCCTGTATATGTACGGGAAGGCTTAGATAATTTGTGAATACTATTGGTTACTGCTGATCGGAGACCACTTCAAAATCGAATTCCATCACAACCTCTCTGTGTAGCCGTATATCCGCTGTGTAGGGTCCGGCTCTTTTAATTGCGCCTCCCTTGATAGCGATGAATTTTTTATCGATTTCATGACCGTCCTTGGCCAGCACGTTCGAAAGATCCGCAGCGGTGACCGAACCGAACAATTTGTCGGCGGCTCCTACCTTGGCCGGTATCTTAATATCCAATGTCTTCAGGGCTTCCGCCGTTCTTTTGGCCGAGTCGACAGCCGTTTTTTCCTTATGGGCCCTCTGGCGCAAGTTCTCTTCCAAAACCTTTTTGGCAGAAGGTGTTGCCATTGTTGCCATGCCTCTGGGAATCAAGTAATTTCTACCGTACCCGTTCTTTACGTCTACGAGATCATCCTTGAAGCCCAAATGCTCTACGTCTTGTTTTAGTATAAGTTCCATCTTTGCTTGTATTATTTTAGTAGATCCCCTACGTATGGCATTAGCGCCACATGACGGCACCTCTTTATCGCCTGGGCCACCTTGCGTTGGTATTTCAATGATGTTCCTGTAAGTCTTCGAGGCAATATCTTACCTTGTTCGTTGACCAGTTTCATCAAAAAATCGGGATCTTTATAATCGATATACTTGATACCGGATTTTTTAAAACGACAATACTTCTTTTTGGTATTGGTCTCGATGTTCAATGGGGTCAAATAGCGGATTTCACCGTCCTTTTTCCCTTTTGCCTGTTGTTGTAATGTTGCCATGTCTTTACGCTTTGGTTTTTAGCCTACTTCTTCTTTTTTCTGCCCACTCGATGGCGTGCTTATCCAATTTGACCGTTAAAAAGCGCATCACACGCTCTTCCCTTTTCAGCTCTTGCTCGTAAGGAGCAACAACCTCCCCGGGGGCAGTAAATTCGAACAAGTGGTAAAACCCACTCTTTTTGTGTTGGATGGCATAGGCCAATTTTTTAAGTCCCCAATTTTCCTTGGAGACCATTTTGGCGCCATTCTTAATTAAGAAATCCTCGAATTTCTTAACTGTTTCCGCTATCTGTTCTTCAGAAAGCACGGGATTCAAGATGAAAACAGTTTCGTAATGGTTCATAAATGTATATTTTTTAAGTGCGCAAAAGTAAGAATATTTGAGACACATTACAAGAAAATCATAATTTCTTCGTTCTATATTGGTATAACCCAAAAAAAACCAAACATACCCAAATCTTAACCTGGGTTCATCGTCGAATACATCAAAAAAACTGCCATTCATACATATTATTTGTAGTTGAAGGTGTTTTTTTAGTAATTTGACCATGGTTAAAGCCCACAAATCGCCCCATTTATGAAATTAAGAAGTATTATCGTAGACGATTCGTCCATGCAACGAATGGCTGTCGTAAAGCTGGTAAACAGCCATCCGCAGTTGACTATGGTTGCGGAATACAGCAACGCGATCGAGGCCAAGAACGGCATCAAGAACCATGAAATCGATTTGATTTTTCTCGATGTGGAGATGCCTATCATCAACGGGTTCGACCTACTCGAATCCCTTGAGAACAGTCCACAGGTTATCCTGATTACCGGAAAGCCCGATTATGCGCTAAAGGCCTTCGATTACGATGTGACCGATTACCTGCACAAACCGATTACCTTGGCCCGTTTCGATGCCTCGGTCAAAAGAGCCATCTCGAAATATGAGCAAATGCATCAGACCTTGGAAGACGAAGAGCACATTTTCGTTAAAAGCAACCTGAAAAAACGCAAGGTAATCCTCAATGACATCAAGTGGATCGAGGCCCTTGGCGATTACATCAAATTGGTGACCGATGAGGCCAATATCGTCATCTTGTCCACCATGAAATCGTTCGAAAAAGAACTGCCGGAAGAGAAATTTCTTCGTATCCACAAATCGTATATCGTGAATTTGGAGAAAATCGAAAAATTTAACAGCAAGAACGTCGAGGTAAGCGGACGGTCGATTCCCTTAAGCAGGAACAAAAAGACCGAATTGGCCGAAGCCTTGAGCAACGTTTAGCATTGTACCTTAAAAATTTAAAGCACCGCTGTTTCCTTAATTGGAGGCAGCGGTGTTTTATTTTGCATCTCGAATGCGCTCGATGTGACGGTGGATTTAACTTGACGTTCTATTGAATCAATTTTCCGTTAAATATGATCTACATTATAGATAACCCGAACACTCCGGTATTGAGAAATCGCATTAAACGATTTTTCGATCCGCCTGGTAATCTCTTTGGTCTTGGTCAATGATGCGTTCTGGGGAATCTTGACCATTACGTTTTTTAAATACTGGTTCCGGATACGCGCGACCGGCGGGTATTCCGGTCCGAGCACATTACTGCCCAAAGCACCGCGCAAGGCCTTGGCAAACCATTCGGCGGCCTCGTTCAAGCGGTTGTACTCCTTATGCTTAAAGGTAATCCGTACGATTCGGATTTCGGGAGGATATTTAAACTGTTCCCGCTCGTACAACTGCTCCTTGAACATGCCTTCATAGTCGTTGTTGGATACTTGGGTCAAGATCCGATGGTACGGATTGTAACTCTGTATAATGACCTTGCCCCGTTTTTGGGTTCGCCCTGCCCTACCCGCTACCTGGGTCAATAGTTGGAAGCAGCGTTCGTGCGCCCGATAGTCGGGAAAATTCAAAAGGGAATCCGCATTCATGATACCCACGAGGCCAACATTCCTAAAATCAAGGCCTTTGGTAAGCATTTGGGTGCCCACCAGGATGTCCATCTCCTGCTGTTCGAAAGCGGTAATGATTTTTTCATAGCCGTGTTTCCCGCGGGTGGTATCCAGATCCATTCGCCAAGTCTTCGCCTCTGGCAACAGGGTCTCCAGTTCCTTTTCGACCTGTTCGGTACCGAAGCCCTTGGTATCTAAAGTGGGACTGCCGCAAGCCTGACAGCTTTCCTGAAGGGCCATATGATAACCACAATAATGGCAGCGCAACTGCTTTTTGTACTTATGAAAGGTAAGGCTCACATCGCAGTTGGGGCATTGTGGAGAATGTCCGCAGGTCGTACATTCCACGATGGGCGCATATCCCCGACGGTTTTGAAAGAGAATGATCTGCTCGCCCCCCTCCAGGGATTCCTTGATTTCCTCGAGCAAGCGTTCCGAGAAATGCCCCTTCATTCGCTTCTTTCGGGCATGCTCTTTAAGGTCTACAAGTTCGATCTCTGGCATCAGCACGTTTCCGAACCGCCGCCTGATCTCCGCGTAAGCGTATTTGCCCGTTCGGGCATTGTGATAACTTTCGATACTCGGGGTGGCGGAACCGAGTAGAATATTACTACTGTGCAGGTTGGCCAATACAATGGCGGCATCGCGGGCGTGGTATCGGGGCGCAGGATCGAACTGCTTGAAAGAGCCTTCGTGCTCTTCATCTACAACGATAAGTCCCAATTCGGAATACGGCAGAAACAAGGCGGAACGGGCCCCGATAACGATTTGTGCCTTGGGCTTTTTGGCCAAGACATTGTTCCACACCTCTACCCTTTCCTGTATGTTGTATTTGGAATGATAAATGGATACTTTTTCCCCGAAGTAATCTTGCAAGCGGGCAATCAACTGGGTAGTCAACGCGATTTCCGGTAAAAGATAAAGGGCCTGTTTGCCCGAACGGATGCAATCCTCGATCAGTTTGACGTACACCTCGGTCTTACCCGAGGAGGTTACGCCGTGCAACAGCACCGTTTTGTTATCCCCAAAGCCTTTCGTAATATCCGCCAAAGCTTCCTCTTGATAGGCGTTCAAAGCTTTGAGAGCATAATTTTCTTCTTCGCCCTCGTAGTTTACCCGATCGGTCCGGATAAAGTACTCCTCCAGGATTTCCTTGTCCACCAAAGCCTTGATGACGGCCTTTGAGCCCCCGCTGGTTTCAACAAGTTCCGAGATCTTGATCGGCTTTTTATTGACTGCCTGCAACTGAAAAAGCGATAGCACGACTTGGCTCTGTTTCGGGGCGCGGCTTAAGTTTTCCAAGAGGATTTCCAGCCTTTCTTCAGATAGGTATTCCGCCCCTAATTTGACGTAACGTACCAATTTCGGCCTGTACTGCTCGTACATTTCTTCCTTTAATAGGATGACATTTTTTTCAAGCAACCGATTAAGTACGGGAAGAATATTCTTTCGATCGACGATAGAACTCACCTCGTGTACCTTTAAGGTCGATTGATGCTGCAGAGCCTCGTACACGAGAAATTCATCATCCTCCAAATCGGTTTCATCTACTGTCATTTGCTGATTGCGCAAGATCAAGGTCTCGCTCTCCAATAAAAAAGCACCGGGAACGGCCGCTCGGAAGACCTCGCCCAAAGAGCACATGTAGTAATCGGCGATCCACTGCCAATGCCTGAGCTGGACGTCATTTACAATAGGATGCTCGTCTAAAATGCGATGGATTTCCTTGGCCTCGTACACCTCAGGGGGCCGTGAATGTACTTCATGCACCAGGGCCGTGTAGATTTTGGACTTCCCGAAAGGCACTCCGACGCGCATTCCGGGCCGCAGAAAGGCTGCTTCGGATTTGGACACCCTGTAAGTAAACAATTTTTCCAGCGGAACCGGAAGAACAACATTTATGAAATAGGACATGGTAGAAGGGAATAAGTTTCACTCTCCGACCCGTTGCCAAGTTTGGGTCCGGTAGATAAAGGCCCAATAGCCACGAACCATCAGCTCATCGGGATTATCGGGATTGAGCCAGATCTTGCAGCGGAAGGTCATAGCCTGTTGGGGGTCGAAGAGGGTGTCGCCTTTGTAAACGCCGTCGCCTTTATGTTCGGCGTCTTCGATGATGGTCATCCCCAAAACCGGCTTGTCCTTACGCTTGCCCTCGCACTTTTCACAGATAAAGTTTTCCTTTCCCCGCTCCACGATCTCGATGACCTTACCGTCCATCAATCCTTTTTGATCCTTATAGATATCGATAATGGCCTTGGGTTTTCCGGTGCGGTCGTCAATGGTCTTCCACTTTCCGAACACCGATTGCGCCTTTAGGGCGGGGATGGCCAAAAGCAAAATTAGAAGGGGTAGCCGCTTAATCTTCTTCATCCTTTTTTTTATGGGTTTTCCTTAGGGAATTCATAGTGGCGTTCAGTTCAAAGCCGAGCAGCAAGATATTGGAATTTATCCAAATGTAGACCATCAAGATCAATAATCCGCCCAAAGCTCCGTAGAGCTCGTTGTAGCGGGCGAATTTTTCTACATACACCCCGAAAAGATACGAGGTAAGCATGAACAACAAAGTGGTCATCAGTGCGCCCACTGAAAAAAAACGGGCCTGTTTGCCCTCTGCGGTCCCGAAATAGTAAAGGATCGCAGTGGTGAAATACGAAAGCAAAACAAAAAATAGCACCTTCCCTAAATTGGCCCAGAAAATAGTACTTTCCGAAAGACCGAAGCCCCGGGTCGTTGATGACCAGTTACTCAGATAATCCAAAATGTAGAATTCGAAATACACAAAGACAATGGCACCTACAATCAGCAAAACCGATAGAATGAGCCCCACCATGAGGGCATAGAGATACTGCCTAAAAAAATTTCGGGTAAGTTCTACGTGGTACGAATTCTCAAACCCCCCGAAAATAGCATTTACCCCATTGGCCATCAGAAAGATGGATATAAAAAATGCAGAGGACAACAGGCCTCCCTGTTTTTGATCCTTGATTTGTTGGTAGATTTCATGAAAATAATCACTTGTCGCGGAAGGGAGGAAGGATTCTAGAAACAGGAGGAACTGAAAATCAAAATCCTCGTTTCCGACGCTCACATAAGGAATAACGAACGGCACTAGGGTCAACAAAAAAATCAGCAATGGGAAAAGGGCGAGAAACAGGCTGAAGGCTATTGAACTGGCCCGGGTCGAAAGGGCACCCCTTAAGATGCCGAAAACATAAATCTCTAACAGGTCGTAAAGGGAAAGGCCTTCGAACGCGGATAGCCTTACCTCTTTAAGAAACCGCACCAAGCGATTGACAACGGGGATTTTGGCCAATTTTTTCTCTACTTCCTGCGACATTTATACCGCTTTAAGGCTTAGGTCCATATTGTAAACGGAATGGGTCAGGGCCCCCGAGGAAATGTAATCCACTCCACATTCCGCATAGTTCCTGATCGTCGTTTCATCGATTCCCCCAGAGGATTCGGTCAGGCAAGTATCGCCGATCAAGGCTACCGCTTTCCGGGTATCCCCATAGTTAAAGTTGTCAATTAGGATTCGATAAATGCCATCGGACTCTAAAATTTCCCTGATTTCGTTCAGACTGCGGGCCTCGACGACTATTTTTAGGTCGCGGCCGGTCTCCATTAAATACTCCTTCGTTTTTTGGATGGCCTTGCTAATGCCGCCGGCGAAATCGATATGATTGTCCTTCAACATAATCATGTCGTACAGGGCAAAACGATGGTTTTCCCCGCCTCCGATCTTCACCGCCCATTTTTCCAAGGCGCGAATGCCGGGCGTGGTCTTCCGGGTATCCAAAATCTGGGTCCCCGTGCCCTTGAGAAGCTCAACAAATCCGTGCGTTTTGGTGGCTATGGCGCTCATGCGCTGCATGGCGTTCAGTACAAAACGTTCCGCCTTTAATATGCTCTGCGCGCTCCCCGAAACATAGAACGCGATATCACCGTTTTTTACGGGAGCGCCATCGGGAATAAGGACTTCAAGTTCCAGATTACCGTCCACATAGGCAAAGACCTGCATAGCAAAATCGATGCCCCCGATAATGCCATCTTCCTTGACCAGTAACTTGGCCTTGCCCTCGGCTTCTTTAGGGATACAGGCCAACGCGCTATGGTCGCCGTCGCCAACGTCTTCGCGAATGGCGTTTGCTATGATGATATCGATTTCTTTTTGAAATTGTGCTTCGGTGATCATATAATGGGAATATCTTATTGCGCTTAACTTCGATTGGCGCTAAATTAGTGAAATCTTACCGAGTTATCGGTTTACCGGTGTGCAGCATCCCGAATTATATTATTTGCTTGTCGGCCCAGTTACCTAATCTTCTAACATGACATTAAATGAATGATTTAAGACGTAGACCATCCACTTTTCTATAAAACGGACCGCTTTTTCTGATTCTTTTATCCTTTTTCCCAAGTCTTACCATCCTATGTCGGGTTTGGGCTTAAAACGGATAAGCATTTCATGTTTTGTGCTGCGGTATTAGGATTTTAGAAATTCCGAATTACATTTGCCAGATGACTATCATCCTTCTAGCCATTGGCAAAACGGACAGCAAACCGCTTCAAACGCTTATTTCGGAATATGAAAAGCGGCTTAGGCATTACGTCAGGTTTGAACTCGTGACCTTGCCCGATATCAAAAACGTAAAAAATCTGACTGAAGTACAGCAAAGGCGAAAAGAGGGAGAACAAATTTTGAAAAAGGTGAATTCGTCGGATGTTCTTGTGCTTTTGGATGAAAACGGAAAACAATTCACATCAGTGGATTTTGCGAAACATTTGCAAAAAAGGATGAACTCCGGAATTAAAAGATTGGTATTTGCCATAGGGGGCCCTTACGGATTCGGCGATACACTTTATGCCCGGGCACAGGGCAAGGTCAGTCTCTCAAAAATGACCTTTTCGCACCAAATGGTACGGTTGTTCGCAATAGAGCAGATGTACCGGGCATTTACAATTCTGCGGAACGAACCCTACCATCACAAATAAAGTTCAAGTTCGAGTGCGGGACGGCATGTGCCAGCGAAAGCTTCAAGCTCAACGAATAACGGAAATTGGCAGCTCGAATTCGCTCCGTCCTTCAGATTTATAACTCGTCCGAGGGGAAGAAAAAAGACAAATAAGCCAGTTTTGGGCTTTGTGTTAACAGGCCCTAGATTAGACCTATTACAAAAGCCCTAAGCGCCGGATCTTTTTTCTTTTTCTAATAAAGTACCCGAAACTTGATGGTGTTCTCTACTTTTTTCAAGGCCTTGATCACATCTTTATTGTATTCCTTGTCCAAATCTGTAATGACGTAGCCGACTTCGCTATCGGTAGACAGGTATTGGCCCGAAATATTGAGTTCGTATTCGGCCAAAACGGCATTGATCTTGGCCATGATACCGGGCATGTTCTTGTGAATATGCAAAAAACGGTGCACCCCGTTCTGTTTGGGCAAACGTATATTCGGAAAGTTCACGGCATCGACCGTATTGCCCGAATTGATATAGTCCATTATCTTATTCGGCACAAAATCGGCAATATCGCGTTGCGCCTCTTCGGTACTGCCTCCGATGTGGGGGGTGAGAATTACATTGTCCAATCCCTGCAGTTCCGACTTAAATTCTCCATTGCTCCTGGGTTCTTCGGGGTAAACGTCAATGGCCGCCCCCGAAAGTTTTCCGGTTTTGAGCGCGTCCGCCAAAGCCGCGATATCGACTACAAATCCTCGGGAAAGATTGACCAGCATGGCTCCGTCGCGCATTTGTCCGATTTCGCGTTCCCCAATAAAATTTTCGTTCGCAGGATTGTCGTCGATATGGAGGGTGACCACGTCCGAAACATTTAAAAGGTCTTCGAGCGTTCCGCATTTTTTTGCGTTGCCCATGGCGAGACTGTCCTCGATATCGTAATAGTAAACACGCATTCCAAGGGCTTCGGCCAAGATGGAAAGTTGTTTTCCGATGTTGCCATATCCCACGATACCGAGATTCTTGCCACGCACCTCGCGAGATCCGACCGCCGTTTTCTGCCAAGAGCCGTTGTGGATTTCCGTACTTCGGGGAAAAATACTCCGCGTAAGCATAATAATTTCGCCAATGGCCAATTCGACCACAGATCGCGTATTGCTGTAGGGCGCATTAAAAACGACTACTCCTTTTTTCTTGGCATGCTCCAGATCAATTTGGGTCGTACCGATGCAAAAGGCACCGACCACCAGCAATTTGTCAGCCGCATCGAGCACTTTTTGTGTCACTTGGGTCTTGGACCGGATTCCTAATACGTGTACGCCCTTGATTTTTTCGATGAGCTCTTCTTCGGGGATACTATGCGTCAATAGTTCCACCGAAAAGCCGTCTTCCGAAAGGTTTTCGAAAGCATCGGAATGCACATTTTCCAGTAGTAGGATTTTGATTCGGTTCTTGGGATAAGATAGGTTTCTAGGCAAATCGTTCACAAATAAAAATTCGTCCATGTTCGGAGCTATATGATCGGCTTTGTTCGCAGCCTTTTCGCGGTGTACGTTTTCGGTATAGGCAAAGAATTTATGGGCGATACCGGATTCGCGCATGACATAGTCGCTATACCCGTCACCGATGACCTGTACCTCGCCATCGAGATTCAATTGCTTAAGGCACTCGATCTTACCATTGTGGGAAGCCAATACGTTGTTTTCGTCAAAACCGATAATATTGCCCTCCTCATCAAACTCGAAAGTATTGGCGTACACGCGTTCCGATGGAATGTTATATTCTTTGACTATAGGGTCGATAAACTCTTTAAAGCCACAGGAAATTACGTAGATATCATCCGAAAACTTCTCGAAAAACTCTTTGTTCGCCTCAATGGATTTAGAAATTTTATGTCGTAGCTCTTCCACCAATGGTATTAGATCATTTTTGTGCGCGTCCAATAATTGAATGCGCCGCTCTAACGACTCCGTAAAGGAAATATCGCCATCGATACCCAGATTGGTAATCTTTTGAATTTTGGCTATGACTTCGTCATAATCCGGTTTTCCTTTCAGCGTCATCTCCGCCAAAACATCCAAGGCCTCGACCCGGGTCAAGGTACTATCAAAATCGAATACGTACTTCCTAGCTGTATCTATCATAATTTAATGAAATCCTTGTCCGTCCACGCGCGTAAAGGGTTTATAATTTTAGGCTTGTCCCTCTAGAAGTCTAGAGAGGTTGTTGGCACCTTTAACAAAATCGAAAGGTCGACCAAAACGTCTCGACTGCGCTCGGCGTGACATCTTTGTTCAAAATGATTAAAATGCTTGTCCGCATTATTTCCTAAACGTTAAAAGGACGTAAGACTTTGGGGTCTAGGACGTAAAACGGTTGATTTCTTTACAAAACAGGCCGTTTTTCCAATATTTTTTAGTCCTTCGTCCTAAATCTTCAGTCCTACCTCAGGTTTAGGTTTCAAAACGGATAAACATTTGGAATTTTAAAATCAAGGCACAAAAATAAAGATAATTTTTTCCCATTACTCGGAATTGGTCCTATAATGTTGTCTCTGTCACTAATCTAAGGCAATTTGATAGGGATGTATCAAATAAGATTTCAAGATTGGATAGATTTCAGGCCCTGTAAATGAGTCCCGTTAGTATGGCAAGCCCGAAACTCAAAAGGGTACCGATCAAAATATACTCCGTTAGTTTTCTATTATTGCTTTCTTTAAGGTCATTGAAGCGGAAAACGGACTTCGCACCAATCAACAGCCCGATAGCCTCCCACCTTCCCAATATAATGAACAGCAGTACGAACAAGCGCTCGATAATACCTATATATTTGCCCGCATTGGGGAGGGATTTATGGTCTAATTCGATTTTATCGCCCATAGCCTCAAGAAATTTACCCATTACAATGGCAGCCGGAAAGGTGACGAAAACGACAGCGGTTACCAAGGGCCAGTCCAGTTTCTGAAAAAAATCCGCGATGATCTGTAGCCAGTCGCCCTGATAGGCGACCAGGTAGAGTACGGTCAGGTGAAGAAATTGATCGACAAAAAACGGGATGCTTTTAAGCCTGAACAAAGGCGCAGCGTAAAGTTTGGCCAAATCTATTGCATAATGTGAAATGGCAACGATTACCGCCAGTTTCCAGTATTGCAAGTCCCACAAAAGAATGAGGGTTACAATGAAATGCAGCAATATGTGTAGATAAAGATACTTCGATCTAATCTTGTTCGTTTCTTTGTGAATCACCCATCGAAGTGGCTGTAATAAAAAATCCCCGATTAAATGCGCCAGTAGAAGTTTGGTGAAAATCATCATCGATTCAGTTCTTTTACGGTAGTGTCATAGTAATCGAGTAACTCAAGGACCAGGTCGAGTCGCGCCCTTTTCTGTCGCTGGCTGACGGCCGACTGTTGAATACCGAGCCGCTTGGCCAGCTCTTTTTGGGAGGCCTTTGGACGTTCAAAAGCCAAAACGACGATTTCTGCGGATACGGTGCTCCAATCATCCATAAAATCAAGGGCCAATTTGAGCATCAGGTTCAAGGTATCATCGTAGAAATCGCTGCCGGTAGCGATGCTGAGATTCAGCTTATCTTCCTTTAAGGATTCAAAGGTTCTACCGGATCGATGGTAAGCGGGCCCATTCGATTCGCTGACCCCCGAACCTTTAAAAGTTTGGGTCCCCAGACCGATTCCCATACGAACGTCAAGCCCGTTTACCGTCTTTATCAAGGCTTTTATATGGATGGCAGCACCTAGTGCGTCATTATCGTTAATTCTCAATTGAAACTCATCGCCTCGGTATATATCCCAGTCGGTAGGCGATTCACCAAGACTGGAGAGGTAGCTTTTCAACAGGCCAAGCCATGTCGAAGCCTCATAGTTCTCAGATTTGATTATATCTCCGGTAATAACAGCTATCATGCCTTTATATAAGTTAATTCACTAATATATAAAAATATTATCGAATTTGCTACTATTTAATTATATAAGCTAAAATGCTTATAGTTCAAAATATAAGCTTATATGATTACCTAAATCAGAACCATCTCCGTACCAACAGGCAATACTGCTTGAAGTCTTTTCCGAAAATCTCGTTCAAAGCCTGTTCTTCGCGGGCAATCTGAAATCGATTCATATAGGCCACAAAGGCCGCGGCCAAAAGGGTGTTGAAAGCATTACCTAACCAGAGGCCCCAGGCTAGTAAAATCAGTAACAAACCAAGATACATCGGATTGCGGGTATAGGCATAAATACCGCTTACTACCAATTTATTCGTTGTGTCGGGACGCGTAGGGTCTATGGTGGTCTTTGCAGTATAAAATTGATATAGCGCTATCGTCACCACCACAATGGCAAATACCACAAAAGCGATTGCCAGATAATGACGACCAAAAAAATCGAAATAACCGAAGGGAAGAAATTCCGCGAGCAAATACATTAGCAATCCGAAGACAAACAACACAACGGCAGGGGGAATTTTCCATTTCATCCTTCAAAATTACTATTTTTAACCGCATGAAACTCGTATTTGCCACACACAATAAAAACAAATTCGCCGAGGTCAAAAAACTGATGCCCGTATGTATCGACCTGGTATCGCTGACCGACATCGGTTGTACCGGCGAAATCCCGGAAACAGGAGAAACCTTGGAGGAAAACGCCCGCATCAAGGCCAATTACGTGACCGAGAACTATACGTTGCCCTGTTTCGCCGATGATACGGGACTTCTGGTGGATGCCCTTCATGGCGCCCCAGGCGTATTTTCCGCGCGTTACGCGGGCGAACATAAAAGTTCGGCGGACAATATGGACAAACTACTGTCGGAACTGAAAGTCCATAGCAACCGTAACGCAATGTTTGCCACGGTAATCGCGCTCAATCTGAACCAAGAACACCATACGTTCAAGGGCACGGTCTCAGGTGAGATCATCACCGAAAAAAAAGGCACGGAGGGTTTCGGTTATGACCCCGTCTTCAGACCGTTCGGATTCAAAAAAACGTTTGCGGAGCTCCCTATAGAAACCAAAAACCGCATTGGCCACAGGGGAAAAGCAATACGAAAATTGCTGCAATTTTTAGAGAAATAGGAGGTCTGGATAAATAAACGTACCTTTGCCGCCTTTTACGCCCAACACGGGTGTTCTAACGCCGCCGGTATGGCAGGTGTTGTTCTGGGGCAGGTCGAATGGGTTATACGCTAATCGCTCTCTACAACACACATATTTGCGATTAACGATAACATATTATGACAAAATTTGAAGCATTGGGGCTGAACAAGCCGTTGTTGAATGCTGTTGCCGACATGGGTTTTGAGACTCCTTCGGAAGTACAGGAAAAAGCCATCCCCATTTTATTGAAGGAGGAGACGGATTTAGTCGCACTCGCCCAAACGGGAACAGGAAAGACCGCCGCTTTTGGATTTCCGCTCATCCAGAAACTGGACCAAAACAGTCGTACTACACAAGGATTGATCCTCTCCCCTACCCGTGAGCTTTGCTTACAGATCACTAAAGAAATACAATCCTACTCCAAGTACGTGAAGGGCGTGAACACCGTCGCCATATACGGCGGTGCGAGCATTACCGATCAAGCACGCCAGATCAAGCGCGGTGCACAGATCGTGGTCGCCACCCCGGGCCGTATGAAGGATATGATCGGTCGCGGTCTGGTCGATATCTCCAAAATCGACTACTGCATTCTTGACGAGGCCGATGAGATGCTAAATATGGGATTTTATGAGGATATCAAAGAAATTCTAAGCAATACCCCAAAAGAAAAATCCACTTGGCTGTTTTCGGCTACCATGCCGAAAGAAGTATCGAAAATCGCGAAGAAATTCATGGACAGTCCCGTTGAAATTACTGTCGGCACCAAAAATGCGGGCACCTCAACGGTTGATCATGAATACTACGTGGTCGGAGGGCGAGATCGGTATCCCGCCCTTAAAAGACTGGCCGATGCCAATCCCGATATCTTTTCCGTGGTTTTTTGTAGAACAAAACGGGATACCCAGCGTGTCGCGGAAAAGTTGATAGAGGACGGTTACAATGCCGGTGCCCTGCACGGAGACCTCAGCCAGAACCAGCGCGACCTGGTCATGAACGCCTTCAGAAAGAAACAGGTACAGATGTTGGTCGCAACCGATGTGGCCGCCCGTGGTATCGATGTTGATGACATTACCCACGTAATCAATTACCAGCTTCCCGATGAAATCGAAGTCTATACCCATAGAAGTGGCCGAACGGGCCGGGCCGGCAAATCGGGAATCTCCATGGTCATCGTTACCCGCAGCGAACTGAGAAAGATCAAGGCCATCGAGAAGAAAATCCAACAAAATTTCGTCCGGAAAAAAATCCCCACCGGGATCGAAATCTGCGAGATTCAGCTATATCATACGGCAAACAAAATAAAAAATACCAAGGTCAATAAAGATGTCGAGAATTACCTGCCCGCCATTACCGAGGTATTGGAGGGAATCGATCGCGATGAGCTGATAAAAAAAATAGTTTCGGTAGAGTTTTCCCGCTTCTCGAATTATTACAACAAGGCCAAAGATTTAAATACGGTCGATAGCGGTAAAAACGCCAGGGAAAGTGGCGGGTCACCGTCTTCGAATGGATCGGTACGCTATTTTATTAACGTGGGCGAAAAAGATGGCTACGATTGGATGTCGCTGAAAGACTTTTTGCGCGATACACTGAACTTGGACAAAGAAGATGTTTACAAAGTCGATACCAAAGACTCTTTTTCTTTCTTCAACACCGATCCGGAACATACCGAGCCAATATTGAAGTTCTTTACCGATTTTAAGTTGAACGGACGGTTTATCAATGTCGAGATTTCCCAAAACCCCGGCGGTGGCGCGGGTGGTGGTTATCGTGGTAAAAAAGGGAAAAGCAAAGGCAAAAAAAGGTCTCAATTCAACGACCGAGGTGACCGCGGCAAGGGGAGACAACGGGACCGATCAAAAGGTAAATCGCAACACTCCGGTAAAAGACGGGGGAAAAAGAGTAGAAGTGATTTCTTTTGAAGCGCCAGGGAAAATTACTTTTAGAGTTAATTGTATATTAAAAAATACGCTTCGGCGTATTTTTTTGTTTTGTTTAGTACATTTAATCCGTAACCTGCAATCATGAAACCGTACCTACTGCTACTATGTATCCTGTTTTCGCATATCGTCCTATCCCAAGAATCAGAAAGTATAGAAGAACGGGAATTAAGTGCCGTAGTGGTCAATGCCCAGACCGACAAACCTATGGAAAGCGTTCATGTAATCAACCTCAACCAAGTTGTGGGTACGATTACCGATGACAAGGGCCAATTCAAGATTACGGCAGCGGTCAACGACACGCTTTATTTTTCCTTTTTAGGGTTTAAGTCCCAAAAAATAAGGGTCACCAATGACATGTTTAAATTTCAGAATACCAAAATAGCGCTGACCGAGCTCGCCTATGCGCTCGAAGAGGTCATCGTACGTCCCTATCAGCTTACCGGCTACCTCGAAATCGATGTAAAGAACCTGCCCATCAATAATGCCTATCAATATAGTATTTCAGGTCTTTCGGTCGGTTACGAGGCCGGCAGTAAAAGTCCGAGTGCCGTGACCAAGGTGTTGGGAGCCATCATGAATCCCGCCGACCTGCTCCGCAACTTATTCGGGAAACAGCCTAACCAGATGAAAAAGCTGCGTAAGATAAAGGAAGATGATCAGATCCGCGATCTATTGGCCTCAAAGTTCGATCGTGAAATACTAACTGAACTACTACAGATCGATAAAGTCGATATTCAAGACATTCTAAACAATTGCAACTATTCGAAATCCTTTATCAAAACAGCGAACGATCTTCAAATTCTCGATGCCATTAGCAGCTGTTATGAAGATTTCAAGGTACTTAACCGACAGTAATTAATATCAAAGTTTAAATTTGTACAGTCTTTTTCGTTTCTACTATTAAGCGAGGACTTTTCATTTATCCATCAAAGGGGAGCACTCGAATAGCCACTACCAAACTCCCCGCTTGGGTCATTTCTCGAACTGACAATGAGAGCAAAATAATATTTTCCGATTCCATTGGCATTTTATAGTTTTAGCATATGAAAGAAATGCTCCCGACCTTGGTACTTCTCCTCGCTTTCGCATCCTGTAAGCAAAGCAGGTCGGACGCTGTTGAAAACCCTAAGGCCCCTATGGAAAAGACTGTACCCGAACCGACCAAAATGGCACCTTTTGCCTGGGAAGGCGCGAACGTCTATTTTTTACTTACCGATCGCTTCCATAATGGGGACACCTTGAACGACGTCAACTTCGAGCGCACAGATCCAACCGGGCCGTTAAGGGGCTTCATGGGCGGTGACATCGTTGGCATTACAAATAAGATCAAGGAAGGCTATTTCACCGAATTGGGAGTGAACGCCATTTGGTTCTCCCCCGTTATGGAACAGATTCACGGTAGCACGGACGAGACGACCGGCAACACGTATGGCTACCACGGCTATTGGACAAAGGATTGGACGGCCTTGGACCCAAATTTCGGCACGAAAAACGATTTAGAGAACCTGGTAAAGACCGCCCACAGGTACGGCATCCGAATTCTGATGGATATCGTAGTAAACCACACCGGCCCCGTGACCCAACGAGATCCGGTTTGGCCCGATGAATGGGTCCGTACAAATCCCTCCTGTACCTACACCGATTATCAAAGTACCACCGAATGTACCTTGGTCGACAACCTTCCCGACATCCACACGGAATCGGACCGACCCATCGAACTGCCCGATGCACTTTTGGCCAAGTGGAAAAAAGAGGGGCGCCTAAGCCAAGAACTTGACGAGCTGCAGCTGTTTTTTGAACGCACCGGCTATCCCAGGGCGCCCCGATTCTACATCATTAAATGGTTGTCGGATTATGTGAACAGCCTCGGCGTTGACGGGTTCAGGGTCGATACGGCAAAGCACGTCAACGAAAACACGTGGTCGGAACTGTATAAAGAGGCATCTTACGCCTTTGAGAAATGGAAAAAAAAACATCCCGAAGAAGTATTGGACGACCTGCCCTTCTTTATGGTAGGTGAAGTGTACGGGTACGGAATTTCAGGCGGAAGGAATTATGATTTCGGGGATAAGAAAGTGGACTATTTCGACCACGGCTTTAAAAGTCTGATCAATTTTGAGTTGAAAAAGGATGCCCAACAGGATTATGAAACTATTTTCGAAAAGTATAACGACATTCTCCATAACAGCTTAAAGGGTAAAAGTGTATTGAACTATCTGACCTCCCATGATGACGGCGATCCCTTCGACAAAGAGCGCAATGACCCGATCAAGGCAGCCAATATTTTGTTGCTGACCCCGGGCGCCTCGCAGATTTACTACGGAGACGAAACTGCCAGAAGCCTGACCATAGCGGGCACGGACGACAATCCGGTCATGGGTGATGCCACGCTGCGGTCTTTCATGAACTGGGACGAGCTGGAAAACCTGCCCCGAACTAAAAGAGTTTTGGAACATTGGCGCAAACTGGGCAAGTTCAGGCACGACCATTTGGCAGTCGGTGCCGGCAAACAACAAAGGCTCACTAAAAGTCCCTATGTCTTCAGCAGAACCTATTTAGACGGCGATTTTAAGGACAAAGTGGTGATAGGGCTCGATTTGCCCGAAGGAAAAAAATCACTCCGGGTCAAAGGCTTCTTCGGGGACGGTACTGCCCTTTACGATGCCTATTCCGACACTGAGGTCACGGTGGCCGAAGGCAAAGTACTTCTCGACAATCCCTATAATATTGCGCTTTTAGAAGTGGCCGAATGAAAACGAGTCTTCCCTTTCTGTGGGCGACCTCAACTTTCTATTATTTTTAAGAATTCCGACCTCCATATGGTATAGCTTTTGACTCCTACGCGGTTGGCCGCTTCAATCCGTTCTAGCGATTATGAATGAATCCACTCTCAAAAAACCGAAAATGGGCAGAAGAAACTTTCTTATGAAATTGTTTCTCGGAATAGCGGGATTACTGTTTCTAGATTCTTTTTGGTTCGAACGATACATCATAGATTGGAAGGAATTCGATATCTCCGAGGGGTCCGCCGATAAAATCAAGCTGATACAACTATCGGATCTTCACATTAATTCAGTCAAGGCCTTTCATAGGTCCCTTGCGGAAAGAATTAACTCCGAACGGCCCGATGCGCTGTTGGTGACGGGGGATTCGCTAAACAATAAGCACGGGATTGCCCCGTTGGACGACTTCCTGGCCATGATCGATCACGACATTCCAAAATTTGCCATCATGGGCAACGTAGATTATTCGGGCCGGGTCGACTTGACTATCTTAAAAAACACCTATGAAAAGCATAACGGTACGTTCTTGATCAACCAAAATCATCCTTTACAAGTGGGGGAACGCACGGTGAACTTGGTCGGGGTGGACGATTATCTTTATGGTAATCCGGATTTTTCGAAAGCATCACGCGGTGTGGACAGTTCTTTGGACACTATTGTACTCAATCACTGTCCCGTTTATCGCAACGAAATTGATGCGATCAACCGTAAGCTCGATCAGAAGGTCAAATTGGTCTTATCGGGTCATACCCATGGCGGACAGATTACATTTTTCGGAAAAGTTATTATTACCCCCAATGGCAGTGGCGACTATGTGAAGGGCTGGTATGAGAACGAAACGAGCCGGATGTATGTTTCAAAAGGGATAGGCACTCGAGGCATACCCTTTCGTTTCGGATCCAGGGCAGAGGCCGTCATCTTCTACGTGTGACCGAGTCCTATTCTTTCACTCATTTAACACATGGGCGGCGTACGAGTAGGATTATCTTGGCCTTTTTTACTTTGACGATCGATGATAGCGTTCCAAAATCGCCTCAATGCTTTTGATCGATTTTTGGGTCCAATCCAAACGCTTTTCCAATTTTTCGGTTTCCGTCAAATGCCATGGCAGATCTGATTTTCGCAATTGTTGGGTCAGGGTTTGCAGAACAATGGCAGCGGAGACCGAAACGTTCAGGCTTTCGGTAAAGCCGACCATTGGAATCTTCAGGAACCCATCACTGCCGGCAATCACCTCTTCGCTCAGTCCCTCTTTCTCGGTGCCAAAGAATAGGGCCGTTTTGCCATCAATTTCAAAATCGTCCAACAAACGGGACTTCGCATGGGGTGTGGTCGCTACTATTCGGTAGCCTTCGCTTTTAAGTTGGGATAGGCAATCCGATGTTTGCCCGTAGCGTTTCACATCGACCCACCGTTGGGCTCCCATGGCAATATGCTTGTCCAGTCGCTTACCGAACCGATCCTCTATGACGTGAACCTCTTGAAGCCCGAAACTTTCGCAACTGCGTATGATTGCGCTGGCATTGTGCAATTGGTACACGTCTTCTATGGCGATGGTGAGGTATTTGGTCCGTTGATTCAGAATGGACAAGAATCGTTGTTTTCGTTCTTCGGATATAAATCTTTCCAAATACTCCAGGAGATGGGCGTCTTTCATTGCTCGAAGATAACAAGAAAATCAATATTTTACGCTTGTACACCGGCAGGGAGAGTTGGTCAGGAGACTGTTTCTAAATCAATGGAACTTTGGCTATTTTTACGGTTTATGGGAAAAAAGAATACATCAGAAACGAAAAAAATTACCGTACTGACCGGTGCAGGGGTAAGTGCGGACAGCGGAATCAGCACCTTTAGGGATGCCGACGGACTATGGGAAGGTCACGACGTGATGGAAGTCGCCTCACCCCAGGGGTTCGCCAACAATCCGAGTTTGGTCCTCGATTTCTACAACCAAAGACGAAAACGGTTGAAGGAGGTTTCTCCCAATCCCGCGCACCTCGCCCTAGCGGAACTTGAAGCGTATTACGAGGTGAGCATCATTACCCAAAACGTAGACGATCTGCACGAACGTGCCGGAAGCACCCATGTCGTTCACCTTCACGGAGAACTTCTAAAAATGCGAAGTTCGGGGAACGAGTTCGTGATATGGGACTGTGAAGGCGATATAGTCGTTGGGGACCTTTGCGAACAAGGACATCAGTTGCGACCGCACATCGTATGGTTCGGCGAAGCCGTGCCCCAACTGGAAAAAGCGGCCTCGGAGACCCGATCTGCGGATATCCTTATCATTATCGGCACTTCGATGCAGGTATATCCTGCTGCGAGTCTGGTACATTACGCAAATGAAGGCGTTCCCATATATTTTATCGACCCCGATCCGAATGTTTCAGAACATGATCTCGACAACTTGAGCATCATTCCCGAGACGGCTGCCAAAGGCGTACCCCCTTTGGTTTCGGACTTAATAGCCGCAGCGTCGTGACCCTACAGGAACTTTATCGAAAATTGGATTATGTAAACCATTCCCGTGAAAGACGGGCGGAGATGTCGGCCTTGATACTTGACAATCCTACGTTGATGGCGCCCTTAATGGAGATAGCCTTCAGGGTCGACGATCCCGTATCGAGCCGTGCCTGTTGGGTTATGGAATTCACGGTCAAAAGGAATCTGTCCTATCTCTATCCGTATTTGGATGGGTTCACGAAAAATCTGGAGCGGGTATATTTGGACTCTTCCGTTCGGCCTGTGGCGAAAATTTGCGAGCTATTGATGGAATCCTATTTTTCCGAACCGCAGAACGAGACCCGAAGGACGATGACCGACCTGCATCTGGAACAGATCGTGTCCGCCTGTTTCGACTGGCTCATCGGCGAACACAAGGTGGCGCCCCAAGCCTATTCGATGACCTCGTTACTGCTGTTGGGAAGAAAATTCGATTGGATCCGTCCCGAGCTGAAAATGGTACTCGAACAAAATTATGCCGCCGGCAGTCCTGCTTTTCAGGCCAGGGCCAGAATGACCTTGGCAAAGATTGATCGCAGTACAACCGCTTCCTAGCGAGGGAAGGGTTGACCAGATCGGACCGTCCCCTCAGAAGAAGGTCCTCATATCCCTCTAAACTTATAAGCCCATACGCCCGTTAACTTTTTTCAAACAAGTATCTTTGTCCTTTCCAAAAAATCAATCTAAAATCACAAACCTATGTCCCTGTACCCCTTGAACGCCATTTCGCCCGTCGATGGGCGCTATCGAAACAAAACGGAAAATCTGGCCCCTTTTTTTTCCGAAGAAGCGTTGATCAGGTATCGAGTACAGGTAGAAATCGAGTATTTTATTGCGCTTTGCGAGATTCCCCTACCGCAACTTGCCCAATTTGACACGTCTCGTTTTGAGGCACTGAGAAGCATTTATCGGGACTTCAGCACCGACAACGCCCTTGAGATCAAGGATATCGAAAAGACTACCAACCACGATGTCAAAGCGGTGGAATACTTCATCAAAAATGCTTTTGATCGGTTAGGGATTCAAGATTTTAAGGAATTCATCCATTTCGGACTGACATCGCAAGATATCAATAACACCGCGGTACCCCTTTCGGTAAAAGAGGCCATGAACAAAGTCTATGTTCCACAATATCGCGAGCTGGTCGAGAAACTGGAGCATTTGGCATCGGAGTGGGCAGCTATCCCCATGTTGGCCCGCACCCACGGGCAGCCCGCCTCCCCTACCCGTTTGGGCAAAGAGGTCGCCGTATTCGTTGCACGAGTAAAAGAACAGTTCGATCTCTTGAACGATATCCCGTCCGCGGCCAAGTTCGGCGGTGCCACGGGAAACTTTAACGCCCATAAAGTGGCGTACCCCGATATCGACTGGAAGGCATTCGGCAAAAGATTCGTACAGGAAAAACTGGGATTGCACCATTCTTTCCCGACCACGCAAATCGAGCACTACGACCATCTGGCCGCCCTGTTCGATACACTGAAACGAATCAATACCATCGTATTAGATCTAGATCGGGATTTTTGGACCTACGTATCCATGGACTATTTTAAGCAAAAAATTAAAAAAGGTGAGGTCGGTTCATCGGCCATGCCGCACAAGGTAAATCCTATCGATTTCGAAAATTCCGAGGGAAACCTCGGAATCGCCAATGCACTTTTTGAGCATCTGTCTGCCAAACTACCCATATCCCGATTGCAGCGTGACCTCACGGATAGCACGGTACTACGTAATATTGGAGTACCATTTGCCCATACCCTGATCGCATTCCAGGCGACCGTAAATGGATTGAACAAGCTTTTACTTAATCGGCCCAAACTGGAAAAGGACCTTGAGGATAACTGGGCCGTCGCGGCGGAGGCCATACAAACCATATTGAGACGCGAGGGCTATCCAAATCCTTACGAGGCCCTGAAAGGCCTTACGCGCACCAACGCCGTAATAAATCGACGATCCATTTCGGATTTTATAGACACCTTGGTCATTTCCGATGACGTGAAAACAGAGCTAAAGGCGATTACCCCTCAAAATTACACTGGCGTTTGAATTAGGATTTTCGCAGATAACACCATAACAAATAACAGATTATTTGTATTTTGAGCGGATTTCAAATGATAATTAACCCGTAACAGTATAATAAACACCACCGAACATGGAAGACAAATTTTCGATACAGGATGCGATAAGCAAACTTTGGGACAAGATGGATGGATGGCTCGATGCCATTATCCTGAAACTTCCGAACATTGTGTTGGCCATCTTGGTAATGGTCATTTTCTACTTCATCGCACGTGGGTTACGTAACCTTTTCAGACATACCCTATTAACGCGTATAGCGCAGGTATCCATACAACAGATCATCGCCAAAACGGTGTTCGTGACCGTACTTCTTATAGGTTTCTTCGTCGCTCTGAGCGTTCTCGACCTCAACAAATTACTGACCAGTGTTTTGGCCGGTGCCGGAGTTATCGGTCTGGCAATCGGTCTGGCGCTACAAGGAACCTTGAGCAACACGGTCGGAGGGTTCCTGCTCTCGTTCATGCCCAATATCAAGATTCACGATTCCATAAAAAACGGTGATGCCTCGGGGGTCGTCCAAGAAATCACCCTCCGTAACATCGTTATAAAGACTCCTGAGAACTATATTACCGTGATACCCAACTCCAAGTTTGTCGATGGGGCGTTTACGAATTACTCCCTTACCGACAGGGGGCGTGTAACCGTAAAATGCGGAGTGGGTTACGAGAGCGACCTTCAAGCGGTGGAAGACCTTACCGTAAAAATTATTAGCGAGAACTTCGAACAGAAAAGCGGGGAGCACGTGGAATTTTTCTTTACCGAGTTCGGCGATAGCTCGATCAACTTTATGGTCCGGTTTTGGACCGATGTAACAGGCTTTAAGCAAGAACACGCTGCCCGGCACAAGGCGGTCAAATTGATCAAAAAGCATTTCGACGAAAAAGATTTCAATATTCCATTTCCCATTCGCACATTGGATTTTGCCAAAAACGATCTTACCGTATTTACCGAGAAACAAAACGGGAAAGAAAAAAGAAAGGAATAGTACTGTCACCCATGTTGTACAGGTTGGAAAGTGCGGCAGAAAACTTCCGCCCTCTTCACGATTCATCGGGACATTCAGAAGTTAAATAACCTATTGATTATCAGCGTAATAATCCGTATCTTAGAGTAAACAAAACCCCGAGAATGAGTCGTTAGCTCGAAAAACGGGGTTTTTATCTAAGATGTTATGTCCAAGATACGAAGAATCCGCGATTTCCAGCACACTTTTTCATTTTCCTCCCAACAGGAACAGTTGGGAGTTTTCTTTGACCGTTTTTTGGAATCCGATCTGGGCAAGATCTACCGGGCGGTGCCCTGGGACGACATGGTGGCGGCCCTCGGTGTGAAGGAGGCGAAAAAAGGCCCGAAGGCGATCTTCTCCCCCCGGGGCAAGGTCGCCCTGATGTTCCTCAAGCACTATGCGGATTGCTCCGACAGAAAACTTGTCGAAGGGCTCAACGGCAACCTGGACTGGCAGTTCTTCTGCGGCATCTATATCGGTGCCGATCGTCTGGAAAACTTCAAGATCGTGAGCGAGATACGGTCGGAACTGGGGGGAAAGCTCGACATCGACGCCCTGCAGAAGGCCCTCTACGGACACTGGTCCCCGCACATGGGGGACAAGGGCTCCGTCACGATGGACGCCACCTGCTACGAGAGCAACATGCGGTACCCTACAAATGTAAAACTGCTCTGGGAATGTACCGACTGGCTGCACCGGCTGCTCAAAAAGGTATGCGGGGAAAAAAAGGTCGCCATGCCGCGCAGCAAGTACCTGAAATGGAAAAAGCGGTACGTGTCCTACAGCAAGATGAAGAGGAAGACCAAGAAGAAGCGGGATGCGCTGACCAGGGCCCTGCTCCTGCTGACCGAAAAGTTCTCGGCGGAACTGGACCGTATGGAAGGGGAGCACGGCCTGGCGTTCACCGTGGACCAGTACGTGCGCAGGGCCGCGGCCAGGAAGGTACGGGAACAACAGTACGCCCTGTTCCACCACGGCGTGCGGCCCGAGGGCCGCATCGTCAGCCTTGACAGGCCCTATGTCAGGCCGATCGTCAGGGGCAAGGAGAAAAAGCCGGTGGAGTTCGGTGCCAAGGTGCACAAGTTCCAGGTGGGCGGCATCGGCTTTATCGAGCACCTATCCTTCGACGCCTTCCACGAGGGGATACGCTTCCGCAAGACCGTCCTGGACGCGCAGGGCCTGACCCGTACCAAGGTCAAGATCGTAGGGGCCGATGCCATCTACGCGACCAACAAAAATCGGAAGTTCGCCACCGGGAACGGTATCCGTACCGACTTCAAGCGCAAGGGAAGGGCCGGCAAACACGAGGGGCACCGTAAGAAACTGGCGGCGGCCATCACCAAGGAAAGGGCCGCCCGCCTGGAGGGCAGCTTCGGCAACGACAAGGAACACTACGGCCTCAAAAGAATAAGGGCCCGCACCAAGGCTACGGAGATCCTCTGGATATTTTTCGGCATCCACACCGCCAACGCCCTTGAGATCGGCAGGCGCATGGCCTCGGCCCGCCTGGCAAAAGCAGCCTGAGCCTCCAGCAGCCAGGAGGCCCGAGGGAGACCTATGTCCCGACGGGACCGGAAGGGCCCGAAATCCGTCCTCCCGAACCGAAAAGACCTCAAAGGCGACACCGGAAATCGAAAATGCCGCCCGACCTCTACGGTCGAACGGCACCGACTTTAAATTTTACCGAAAAAAGGGCTTACTCCTGAATATCCCTTCATCGTTGCACACGGAAAAAGGGGCCCTTGCCTAGGACAAATCCTGGGGATCAACCTTTGATCAACTCCCCGATTTTTTCCAGACCCTCACCTTTATAATCGGACTTTTCGAGGGCCTGTAAAAATTGGACCATTTGGGCCGGGTTCATATCATCGCCTAAGATACGGACCAACATAAAACCTTTATCGTCATTGTCGCCGTAAATGACGACCTCATCGATAGCATCATCGTCGCCCAGATAGGTGATGGTAGCTCGGCCGTAGCTCGTGTTGATCTTCATCAGTTCAATAAACTTATTGCTTTTTAAGATCGACCTGACCCTGGTCTTTTCGGTTTGAAATTCCGATGAGTTCGCCTCCGTTTTTTTAAATGCCAAAAGATTGAGTTTTCTAAGGGATTCAAAAGCTTTGCGCTGCGAATCGGTCAATTCCGCATTTTCCATATTCAAAAGACTAACAGGCAAATCGAGGGATAAAAAGTTAGGATTTTCGGAGTTGTCCACATAATATTCCTGCAAGCTTTGTGTTGAAGAACAGCCGGTCAGAGCGAGGAAGAAAGTGGCAACTAAAATGGATGGAACTAGTTTCATGATCGTGTTTTAAGATTTTGGTAAAATTGTTGCTAATGCCAAAGTAAACCCGCCAGTGGGCAGTAGTCGTTTACCGCTTATCGCTTATTTCGATTTTCCTGCGCTGTTCAATTCCTCAGGTAGATTCAATTTGTTTGTCAAGGCCCCGATTTTATTCAGGTCGATATCGCCGGTCATAGAGACCAACACGCTCTCGAACTTCCGATTTTTGATACCGATTTTGGGATTGTCGATGTCCGATACGAACAGCAAGAGTTCGCTGACATGGTCCTCGTCCTTTCCCTGTTTCACATAGAATTTTACAGTTGCATCCTTATCCTTTACCCGCATTAGCTCCTCTAGGGTCGAGGATTTTAAGTACGCCTTGACCGTTGCGCCCATATCTTCTGATATACCGGGATCTTGGGTGATAAACACCTTGATACCATTTAGGCCTTGTGCAATATCGGCGAAATCCTGCGCATCTTGATCGCTTTCATCGAAAGCTGCGATATTACCTGCCAAACGGATCATGTTTTGGTTGATCGTTACCGACCCTACGTGGTCCATATCATCATATTTGTCGAAGACGGATTGTGAAAGGGCGATAAACGGCAATAATGCCAAGGTGAAGAATAGATTTGCTTTTTTCATGACTTTATAGTTAATGTGATTTTTAATTGATGAACTATTACTACTTTTTATGATTTGATGTAGTGCTACGGATCAATTCTGCTGCGGTCGGTTTCCCCGCCGCTTATTGCCCACTTCCTTTCCCAGCCTTTTCCAACTGTTTCCCGCCGGGCAGGTCCATTTTATCGGTCAGTTTCCCGATATCCTGGAGATTGATATCTCCGGTCAGGGATAGCAACACCGTTTCAAGGTTTCTTCCATCGACCTCAATATCGGCCTCCTTTAAGCCTGTGACGAACATGAGCAGTTCTTTCACATGATCGGCGTCCTTGCCTTCCTTGACGTAGAACTTAACGTTCGATGCACCGTCCTTGACCCGCATCAGCTCTTCATAGCTTGAACTTTTTAACCGTGTGGAAACCCAGCTGTCGATATCCTTTGAAATTGCGGGACTCTCCGTGGTAATAACCTTAAAACTGGTAATTGAATTTACAAGGTTGAAAAATTCCTGGGCCTCGGGGTCGTCACTGCTGACGCTCATTTTGCCCAGCATCTGGAACATTTTGGGCTGCATGGCCACAAAGGTGACCTGATCGCTGTCTTCGTATTTGTCGAAAATGTCCTGCCCGAAGGTCACGATGGGCATGAGGGCCAGAAGTATCGGTATAATTTGCTTTTTCATGATTTCTGATTTACTTACGTTAATGAGGGATTTTGTTTGCAATTTTCTTTTAATGACTGTTTTGGCAGGACTTTTAGCTGAACATCCGTTAGAATTGCCTGCGTTTAATACCTTTTGGGACTATTTTTCACCGTTGTCCAAAAAACGGTTCGTGTTCCTTTCAAATTCTTTCAAATAAGCAACTTGTTCCGCCCCTTTGCTAAAATTGACCGAGAGCAGCGACAAGGCTTCCTGGGCGGCCGCAATTTCTTTTTGTGTATAGGCATCTTGCAAGGTATCGGCAGATGAAGAGGTATTGAAATAGACCCCGACCAAAAGCAATACGATTGCGGCGGTAGCGGCCCAAGAATACCAGATTCGACCAGATAGGCCGGTTTTAGGCACGACTACCGGTTTTGTAAACCGTTCTTCCTTTTCCTTGGCAAAATACCGGAACATAGGCGCGTATTGCTCTAAACGATCCGCTACTTTATCTTGGGAGAAATAGTCTCGCAAGAGCGTTTCTTCGGCAACCGTCGTGGTGGCCTCGAAATACTTTTCTATTAATTTTTCTATCTTATCCGATTCCATAGTTATGTTTTTTTATCAATTCTTCCCTGACCCTTTTCCGTGCCCGGGACAATGCCACTCGCACTGCGGTAGGCTTCATCTCGAGCATTTCCGATATTTCATCGTACTCGTACTGCTCTACATCCCGCAGTTGCAACACCATCTTTTGCTGTTCGGGCAACTCTTCCATAATTTTCTGCACCCACGATACACTATCGACAGCTTCTAATTTCTGCTGCAGCGAACTGTCATTGTCCGTGTAATTGCTGTGTACTAGTTTTAAATTTCCCGCTTGGTGGGACTTCAGCCTGTCCAAACAAAAATTTTTGGTCATGGTCATGGCGAAGGCTTCCGCGTTGTTATAGGTTTCCATCTTCTCGTTCTTCGACCATAGTTTCAGTAGCACCTCCTGGGTAGCGTCCTCCGCTTCTTCCCGTGATACCAGCAAGCGTTTGGCCAGCCGAAAGAGCTTGTCCTTGAAAGGCGTTACGATATCCAAAAATTCCGAGTGTTGCATTTTTAGGCTCGAGCGATTGTATCTTGATTGATGTAAGGTACTATACAAGGAAGACGATGTATAGTTATTTTTGTTACAAATAATTTTGATTTATTCGTAATGTACGTATTTTGGACGGGCGTATCCTAGAACAAAGTGTACGCCAGATTGATTTTGGTCAAGCAATCCCCCGGTTACCGCGTCTTTTTGTTTGGAACGGTTATTGATTTTGGGATGTATTATCCAAATAATTTTCAATACTATTCCACTATGAAAAGATATCCGAAGTTTCTTTATTTTTTAGCTCTTATGGGAATGATCCTTATCGGCTGCGAAACCGATGACAATATTTTTCCCGATATTGAGACAGAGACACCTGATAAAGATGAGCCGCAGACCGTGGCGGACTATCCCGTGGAGGATTTTATGTGGCAGGCAATGAACGCGTATTATTTTTGGCAGGACGAGGTGGATAACCTAGCCGATGACAAGTTCACAGGTTCTTCGGATCCGGACTATATCGACTTTCTCGCTTCCGAAGCTCACCCCGGAGCTTTTTTCGATGATAAATTACTATCCGATCAGGATAGGTTTAGTTATTGGAACGAGGATTATAAAGTGCATACCAAAGCCTCTTCGGGAATTACAAAAAGCAACGGACTCGAATTTAATCTCTACAGTGACGATGGGGCGACAGTGTACGGCGTAGTCATCTATATAGCGCCAGGTTCTGATGCCTCGGGCCAAGATATTAAAAGAGGGGACGTTTTTATCGGGGTGAACGGGCAGGATTTAAACGTGGACAATTATATTCCCCTGCTTTTTAGCGAGGCGAGTACCTATGTTTTGAATATGGCCGATTTTGTAGATAGCGTTCCTGTCGGTAATGGCAAAGAGATCCCCTTGACCAAAGAAGACAATTTTGCCGAAAACCCTATACTCACGAGTAAAGTTATTGAACGCAACGGTATTAAAATCGGATACTTAATGTACAATCAGTTTGTGGCAGATTACGATGACCAGCTCAACGAGGTGTTCGTAACGTTCAAATCCGAAAACATTTCCGAACTTATCTTAGATTTCCGCTACAATCCCGGAGGTCGTGTGTCATCGGCCATTCAAATAGCGAGTGCGGTCTATGGCACTAAAACGGATGAAGTTTTCCTAAAGGCCAAATACAATGACAAGATTCAATCTACCTTGAGCGATGGACAGGTCGAGGATAAATTTTTTGACAAGACCATTGGCAGCAAGACCCCGCTGACTACGCTTGAATTGAATAGGGTTTTTGTACTGACGACGAATTCCTCGGCCTCGGCAAGCGAGTTGGTCATCAACGGTCTCGAGCCCTATGTCGATGTGGTCCAGGTGGGTACCAAGACACGCGGAAAAAATGAATTTTCCCTGACTCTGGTAGATGATATTGAGAATGGATATATCTATGATCCCGAGCGCGAACAGTTTATAAATCCCGACAATCAATGGGCCATACAGCCCTTGCTGGGACGGAACGCCAACGCTGACGGGTTTTTTGATTATACCGAGGGGTTGGTACCGGATTTTGAACTTACCGAAAATATTGAAAGTTTGGGAGTTTTAGGGGATGAGGACGAACGTATGCTTTCGTTTACCCTTGACCTGATTACTGGGGCAACGGCCAAAAAAAGCATTTTATTTGACCATGCACTGTCCGCCAAGCCGATTGCGAATTCGAAAATGTTCAAACCTACATCGGACCATATGTTTATGGACGGCTTGGTTAAACCGACAGCTTTAACATCCCAGCAAAAATAAACCCGGCTTTTTTTCGTTGTACGGTTCAGGAGAAACAATCCTAATTTAATACAACTCAACCTTCATCGAGAAAGCTATGTCAACATATTTAAAAACAGGTCTACTGTTGTTCCTTTTTTGGATGACCTCGTGCGTAACAGAAGACGACATCTACCTTACCGAGACGGTAGAACCCAATCCCGATGCGGGCGTAGCGGTACAGGATTTCATGTGGAAGGCCATGAACTTTTGGTACTTTTGGCAGGCAGAGGTCGATAATTTGGCGGATGACCGCTTTCCGAATACCTCTCAAGGTTCGCGAGATTATACCCAATTTTTGCTTTCGGAAGGTGACGATCCAGGAAAGTTCTTCGATAAGCAATTACTATTTGATGAAGATCGCTTCAGTTTCTACAACGATGACTATGTAGAACTGACCCAAGCCCTTTCGGGCATCTCGAAAAGCAACGGAATGGAATTCGGACTCGTTCGCGTTCCAGAGAGCAATGACCTTGTGGGCTACGTTCGTTATATCGTTCCCAATTCCGATGCCGCTACCAAAACGATTCGACGCGGTGATCTTTTTACGGGCGTCAACGGCACTACTTTGACGGATTCGAACTATCTGGACCTACTTTTCGGAAGCAGCGCTACCTACACCCTGAACATGGCCAATGTCGTCGATGGAAAAGTAGTATCCAACGGGGAGGAAGTGACCTTGACCAAACAAGATAACCTACAGGAAAATCCCATTTTTCTAGACGAGATTATCGAGACCGGCGGAAAGAAAATCGCCTACTTGGTCTACAACGGCTTTACCAACGAATTCGACGAACAGTTGAACGACGTGTTCGGTAGGTTCAAGTCGGGGGGCGTGACCGATCTGGTTCTCGACTTGCGCTATAATCCAGGAGGTTCGGTAAACACGTCTCGCCTACTGTCGAGTATGATCTACGGCACGAACACCAAAGACGTCTTTTTAAAGGCCCGGTACAATGAAAAATACCAGAAGATCCTAGAGGATCGGAATACCGATGTGCAGGAATATTTTGCGGCTAAGACCGGCAGCGGTACCCCTATTAACAGCTTAAAACTGAAAAAGGTCTATGTTTTGACGACCCAAAGCTCTGCCTCGGCCAGTGAACTGGTCATCAATGGGCTCGAGCCGTATATGGACGTTGTACAGATAGGCGAAAAGACCCGGGGCAAAAACGAATTTTCGGTCACTATGGTCGACGATCGGGACAATAACTACCTCTATAGCCCGAAACGGGTAAATAAAATAGCTTCGGACAACCGATGGGCCATTCAACCCCTTCTGGGCCGCAACGAAAATGCAGATGGCTTCTCCGACTATACAGCGGGACTTGAACCCGATATCACATTACGGGAAGACCTCTCTAATTTGGGCAATTTCGGCGACCTGAACGAGCCCTTGCTGGCCAAGGCGATTCGGGAAATTACCGGGACCGCTACGGCCAAAACGGATTTCTCCGTCGCATTACCGATGGAGACCGTTACCAGCTCCAAACTTCATACGCCGATGGGGGACACTATGTACGTCACGGATATACCGATAGTGTGGTAGGGAATGACAGAAAGCGGAGGTCGCAACACAGTAGAATCTGCCCATGCGAACTAGACCACCCTTTTTTTGAACTCATAGAACGCGATTATTCCCCCGCAGCAGCATTAAAATAAATCGCCCCGGGATTGACCCCGACTTCCTTTGAGGTTATTAGGGAATTATCCGACAAATCGTAGATTTCCAACGAACCGTTGCTAGCAAAATCCTTCGCATCGGCTCCGTAAAGCTTCCCTTCCTTAACGGTCATGTCATAAAAGAAAACCCCGGTCATCTCAGGTTCTTCGGGCAATTCGACATCGGAAACATCCATCATAAAAACACTCGCGCCCAGCGTATAATACAACCTGCCATCCTCGTAGGACAAATGCCCCGGATGTTCTGTCGGAAAAAAGGATAGGGACTCCGTCACGGTACGGCTGTCCGTATCGATCTTATTCAATTGGCCAGCGGTCTCGTCCTCGGTATAGGCGGGCTTCCCCCCGGAAAGCACCCACAGATTACCATCCGCGTCCAGTTGCAGGGAATTGGGCCCCTCCCCTACTGAAAGGGATCCCGTTACCGTATCGGAATCCGAATCGATCATTGCTATGCCATTGTTGAAGTTGTAACCGCCCTCAAGGGCCACGTAGATGATATTATCCTTTGCCAGAAGGCGCTCGGGACCTTCGCCAACGGGAATTTTTGTTGTCACCGCATAGTTCTCCAAGTCTATGACGGCTACAAAATCGTCTTCCGGATCACTAGGGTCGCCCCAATCGCTCACGTAGCCCTTTCCGTCGGCAACCGCCATGTAACGGGGACTCATCAACTCAGATTCATCACCCCCGCCGATGGTGGCCACGGAAGTAAAGGTATAACGGTTCACGACCTCTATTTTTCGTGAGTAATTGACGACAATGAAGCCCAGATTGCCGTGGAATGCCATACTCTGCGCCGTATCGCCCCACGCGTCCACTCCGTTGGCGGAACCGAAAATGCTATGTTGCACCGCGCTTAAATCATCCGGTATAAAGCTAATGGAAGCGTTTCCGCTGGTAATGCCCCCTTCGTTGACGACGATAATGCCGTTTTCAAATGCTAAGGGTTCGGGACTCGGATCCGGCACCAGCGGTCCACCATCATCATTGCTACAAGAGGCCAATAAAAATACCGCCGCGGCCGTGGTCAAAATCAGTTGTTTTAATCTCATTGTTTTAAAAATTTAGAAGTAATTGGGTTTGAATATTTCTATTGGGCATGGGGCGCAAGGCCACATTTTCGTAATAGCTATTGAATACATTGTTCAGTGTAAGTCCTACTTCATACTGTATTCTTCCGCCTAATTTTGACGAATACGTGATGCCGGCATTGGCCACCTGATACCCTGCGAGCTGACCTCCGATAATAGAAACGGGACCATTGTACAGATGCTGGTAAAACAGGCGTACGGATGACAGGTTATAAGCGACGGAAGCGTTTGCTCGATGGAAAGGGACATAGATCAGTTGTTCACGGGTCGCTTTGTCCTCGGAAACGGTATAGGCATAGTTCGCCTTGACAACTAACGCTTGCTTTTTTTGAATAGGATAGTCCAATGTGAATTCGCCTTCCAATCCATAAATCCGAACCTCATCGACATTGGATGGGGACCAGAGTCCCGAGCCGCTGGGAAGCCATCGAATCATATCATTTGTAGCGATGTAGTATCCGTTCAGGTTAAAGGTCATACTTCCGAATTCCAACACCTGTCCCAAATCGATCTGGTACGAGTTTTCGGGTACGAGGTCTAGATTGCCTCCGGGCACCCAATAGAGGTCGTTAAAAGTGGGACTTCTGAAATTTCGGGAGGCGCTTAACTGCAGCCCGTAGTGTTGGCTTAACGTATAGGCGCCATCCAGGGAAAAAACAAGGGGACTTGAAAAATCGGAGGAGAAATCCTTTCTAAGTCCTACTGAATAGACGAAATCTGCAGCTACCTTGTGCCTTGCCAAGGCCGTTAGGGCGACATCGTTACGCTGTGGGCTTCCAAAACTTCCCCCTTCGCCCCGATAGTGGTCGTATTCCAAATAGGAATTCAATCGAAAGGCATCGGAAAACTCGATATCATGGGAATAACGGGCCAATAATGTTGTTACCTTTCCCTCCGAAAAGGTATCCGAATCCTTGTTCTCAAAATGTTTGAACCCTTCGTAAAGGTGGGCAAGTTTAAGGGTAGAAACAGACTTTTGGCCCAAATTCACCCATTCCAACTGGGTATGGGACCGGTCATCTTCATACCGGCTTCGGCCCGGTGCCACCAATGTGCCGGAAAGGTTCCGATCGCCCGTAAATGTTTGATGGTACAAGCGCAGCACGTTTTTATCCGTCAGCACGTATCCGGCATTAAAGTTGAACGAGATATTCCGAAATTCCCCGTTTTGGTTCCGGCGGTCGGTCTTCAGGTAGGCATAGTCATTGTCCGATGCCAAATAGTTGACCCCGAAGCTGTGCGACCACTTCCCATTGCCGAAGCCTTGTTCGTAGCTCACTTTTTGGGTATCAAAACTGCCGTAACCGATCAGGGCCCGATGGTCAAAATGTTCGTCGAACCGCAAGGCGTTGTTCAAATGCACACTGCCCCCGATCGCCCCGGTGCCGAACTGAACGCTGCCCCCACCGCTGCGGATATCCACCGAACTATAATTGAGGGGGGCCAGGGTATTGAAATCTACCTGTCCGTTTAAGGGAGAGTTGATATTGATCCCGTTCCAGACCACGGCGGTGTGGGAGGCATTCGTTCCCCGAAAGGCCGGAGAGGACACCATGCCGTAGCCGTTCTCCTTAAAATGGATGTTGGAGTGGAAGGCCAGCAGAGAGGTCAAAAAAGTGCCTCCGTGTTGTATTGTACTGTCCGACAAATGGTTCAGCTTATGGCCTTCGGCGTAGTTTTTCAGGCGGATATCGGATACAACGACCTCTTCCAGCTCCCAGAGCGGTCGTTCCTGGGCGGATAGTTGTCCGGTTACGGACAACGTAAATACTATAGCGACAAGGGTTCTTTTCATCGTTTGTAAACCTCTATCCCGAAAGTTTGACAATTAATAGTTGACGAATTTGGCAGGTCTCCTGACTTGCGTGCTACCATCGACCTTCCCGCCAAGCTGAACTTGATTCGGTATCCATTTGTTTGGTACCGGAAGATTCCATTCAGCGCATACCGAAACAGATTCGGTACAGGCAGTGGTGTTTGAAGAAGATGGTAGCCGGCCCCCTCAGGGGGGACAAAGCTTACAGTTGCGGGAACAGTTCCGGATTCTATGATGGGCAAAGGCCAACAGGCTTCGCACCTCATCCCACCGGATTCCCTTTTAATCCCGTCACCTAAAAGCAGGGGACGGAAACCAAAATTCGGGACGAAAGTAAACAATCCCGATCAAATGACAGCTTGAACATGAAATAATACTACTTTTGGGTGCGCATAAGCTAGTGATCCTGATATGAACTTGCCGTTTTGAAAACAATACTTTCCCTCGTCCTTCTTGTCTGTTTTATTTCCTGTGGGGAAAACAGACCACAAACCCTCCCTCCGGCCAGTGCCACGAAGACCACAAAAATCACCAATGCCCAAGGTTTTTCCGTGGAAAAATCGGAATCCGGATTGACCGTCATCGAGGTAGCGTCTCCCTGGCCCGGTGCGGAAAAAGAGTTCACATACGCCTTGGTTCCCAAAGAAAAGATGGCCGCGATGACCCTGAACAGGGATGCCTACGATGCTATCGTCAGCGTGCCGGTTGAGCGTATCGTTGTCACCTCGACCACCCATATTCCGGCTCTGGAAGCGTTGGACGTAGGCGATAAGCTTGTCGGGTTTCCCGGCACCGAATACATCTCCACGAAGGCCACCAGAAAACGAATCAATGCAGGACAGGTCAAGGAGCTCGGCAAGAACGAGACCATCAATACGGAAATGGTGCTGGAAATGAATCCTGATGCCGTAATCGGCTTTGGCGTCGACGGTCAAAACAAGGCCTACGCTACCTTGAAAAAGGCGAATATTCCCATCGTCTATAATGGGGATTGGACGGAAGAGTCCCCTTTGGGAAAAGCGGAATGGATTAAGTTTTTTGCCCCATTTTTTGATAAGGAAGCGGAGGCCGATAGTATTTTTGAAAGGATAGAAAGTTCTTATCTGAAAGCCAAGAAACTCGCCCAAACCGCCTCCGAAAAACCCAGCGTGCTGAGCGGGGCGCTTTACAAGGATGTCTGGTACCTGCCTGGCGGTAAAAGTTGGGCGGCCCAATTCTTTAACGATGCGCATGCTGACTACCTGTGGAAGAATACCCCGGAAACAGGAAGCATTTCCCTCAGCTTTGAAAGTGTTCTGGAAAAGGGGAAGGCCGCGGAATTCTGGATTGCGCCCGCCCAGTTCGTATCCTATCCCGAGATGGAAGCTGCCAACCCTCACTATCTGCAGTTCGACGCCTTTAAAAACCGAAAGATATACACCTTTGCCGACACCAAGGGAGAAACGGGCGGAATACTTTACTACGAACTCGCCCCACAAAGGCCCGACCTGGTCCTGCAAGACCTTATCCATATTTTTCATCCGGAACTGCTGCCGGAGCACAATCCCTTTTTCTTTAAACCTTTGGATTAATTGGGAAGTCCTAACACATATCGTCTCGGCTTTCTACTCCTGCTAGTGGGGTTGGTGGTTTGTTTCGGACTCAATATTGGTCTCGGTTCGGTCTCCATCCCTTTTTCCCAAACCCTTCAAGCCCTGATGGGAGGCTCCCTTGAAAACCAATCCTGGGAATACATCATTTGGAATTATAGGGTTCCCAAAGCCTTCACCGCCATTTTGGTCGGGAGCGGCCTGGCCTTAAGCGGACTCCTAATGCAGACCCTGTTCCGTAACCCGTTGGCCGGACCTTTTGTGTTGGGAATCAGTTCCGGGGCCAGTCTGGGGGCGGCCCTGCTTATCATGGGCACTTCCCTGTTCCCTGGGTTTGTGGCATTCGGACTCACAAACGATATTTCTCTTGCCGTTGCCGCGAGCATCGGGAGTTTCTTGGTATTGCTGGCCGTAATGGTCGTTGCCGCCAAAGTAAAGGATACCATGGCCTTGCTTATTATCGGATTGATGTTCGGCAGCATCACCGCGGCCATTGTGAGCGTACTCTCCTACTTCACCGATGCGGAAAAACTACAGCAGTTCGTTTATTGGTCCTTCGGAAGTGTGGGCAACCTCTCCGGGGGACAGCTATGGATCCTGTTTACGATAACGCTGCTCGGTATCTTATTGAGCATACTATGCATCAAGGCCCTGAACTCATTTTTATTGGGAGAAAACTATGCCCGGAGTATGGGGGTGGACCTAAAAAAAACCCGCTATCTTGTCATTATCGCAACGGGGCTATTGGCCGGGGGTGCGACCGCATTTGCCGGTCCTATCGCATTTGTCGGGCTGGCCGTGCCCCATTTGGCCCGACAGGTCTTCAACGTTACCGACCATAAAGTTTTGGTGCCCGCCGTGTTGGTCTGCGGCGCCATCTTGATGCTGCTTTGTGACACCGTGGCGCAGTTGCCGAATTCCGCCAGCGTCTTGCCCATCAACGCGATTACCAGTATTTTAGGGGCGCCGGTGGTAATTTGGCTCTTGGTTCGGAAACGGCGGATGGTGTTTTGAGGTAGGGAGTAATTAGTTGTAAGTATTGAGTATAGAGTACTAAATGTTGTGTAATCGGTACGGAGGGAAGAGTGCAAGGAGGCAAGAGGAAGGACGAAAGGATACTTCGGGCAGGGACCTACACCTTGCATCCGTCTTCCGTCTTCCGTTTTCCCTCACCACGTCAAACCAGTAACTGACAGCCGACAACCGACCACTGAACACTAAAAATCTATTAATGACCAAGAGTCAGCCTCCAACTTTGAGCGTTTCCAATCTTAGCATCGGCTATACATCCGCCGTGATTGCCGAAAACATCGATTTTTCGCTATCGGAAGGCGAACTGGCTGCCATCGTAGGCATCAACGGTATCGGAAAATCCACCTTGCTACGTACTTTGGGCCATGTACAGCCCGCTCTTGGGGGAAAAATCCTAATTGCGGGCAAGCCATTAAAAGAATATTCCCACGTACAACTGGCCTCACGAGTAAGCCTTGTACTTACCGAGCCCGTCGCCTCGAAGAATATGACCGTGTTGGAACTTATCGCCCTCGGCCGGCAACCTTATACCAACTGGCTCGGACGCTTGTCCGCCGCGGACAGAACAAAGGTTGGGGAAGCGATCGGCATGTTGGAGCTAGAAGCCCTGCAACACCGTAAATGCTTTGAACTGAGCGATGGCCAATTGCAACGGGTTTTAATCGCGCGAGCCTTGGCCCAGGATACCGCCATTATACTCTTGGACGAACCCACTACCCACTTGGACCTATACCATAAAGTACAGATTTTAAAACTCCTCAAATCCATTGCCGACCAGACCGGTAAGTCTATCCTCTTCACTTCCCATGAAATCGAAATGGCCATTCAACTTTGCGACAAAATGTTATTGGTGAATGGAACGGACAACCCATTCGGACAGCCCTGCAAACTCATCGAACAAAGGGCGTTTCACGACCTTTTCCCAGCGGATACGGTTTCCTTTGACGCCTCGACGGGGGCCTTCCGGATCAAAAAATAAGCTGATACAAAAATCCTATCTTTACCTTGAATTTTGAAAGGGGAATGAACGAACAACAATGAACGAGTATCTTATCTATCCGGGTATAGGCCTTGTATGTATAGCCATCGGCTATTTCTTAGGGAATTACATTCAAGGCCTAAAAACCAAATCTAGCCAAAGTACCCTTGAAGAACGGCAACGACAATTGCACCATAATCTCAGCGTTCTAGAAGGCCGATTAAGTGAATCCGAAGCGCGAACCATGCGCCTGCAATCGGATAAAACGCATTTGGGCAACCAGATCGTACGCTATCGGGCCGAACTCGAGAATCTTCGGGAAAAAAACCGGGAGCAGAAAGAAGAAGTCGCAAAACTCCAGGAAAGGTTTACTAAGGAGTTCGAAAATCTCGCCAATAAAATACTGGAGGAAAAAAGCCTGAAGTTTACGGAGCGTAACGAGAAAAATATAAAGAATATTTTAACGCCGCTGAACGAAAAGATACAGTTGTTCGAGAAAAAAGTCGAGGAGAGTCGAAAGGAAAATTTTGGCATTTATCAAGCGCTCAAACAACAACTACTGAACTTAAGCACCCAGAACCTAAAAATAACCCAAGAGGCGGAAAACCTGACCAAGGCGCTCAAAGGCGACAGTAAAATGCAGGGTAATTGGGGGGAGCTGGTGTTGGAGCGCGTGCTTGAAAGATCGGGACTAGAAAAGGACCGCGAATACACGGTTCAAAAAAGCTTTAAAAAGGAGGACGGCTCCCGCCTACTGCCGGATGTCATCATCAACCTTCCGGACAACAAAAAGATGATTGTCGATTCCAAGGTTTCCTTGACCGCCTATGAGCGTATGATAAATGCGGACGAGGATTTGCGGAAAGGGTTTTTGAAGGCGCATGTCAATTCCCTCAAAAGACATGTGGACCAGCTGTCCTCAAAAAAATATGAGGACCTCTACGCCATGGAGAGTCCCGATTTCGTACTCATGTTCATCCCCATCGAGCCGGCTTTCGCCGTTGCGCTAAATTACGATAACAACCTGTATAACAAGGCCTTCGACCAGAATATCGTCATAGTGACCCCCACGACGCTGTTGGCGACCCTACGTACCATCGACAGCATGTGGAACAACGAAAAACAACAGCGAAATGCCATTGAAATCGCCCGGCAGGCCGGGGCCCTCTACGACAAATTCGAGGGTTTTGTATCCGACCTTGACAAAGTGGGCAAGAAGATAGACGATGCCAAATCGGAGTATAGCGGGGCCATGAGCAAGCTGGTCGATGGCCGCGGCAATATTGTCATAAGCATTGAAAAACTAAAAAAAATGGGCGCAAAAGCGAAAAAGTCCCTTCCAGAACGTATATTGAAACGCGCAACGGAAGAGGAAGAAAAATTTGAGGAAGGAGAAACTGGAAGCAGGGAACGGCCGCAACGTATAGGGAATTAACAGTAGGCAGTGAGCAGAGAACAGTGAGCAGAGAACAGTGAGCAGAGAACAGTGAACAGAGAACAGTGAACAGTGAACAGTGAACAGTGAACAGTGAACAGTGAACAGTGAACAGTGAAATTAAAAACCCAAGCCCTAAACCCAAAAACTTATAATCTTATAAACTCCACATTAATCATCAAGAAATGAAAAGAGCATTGAGAGATTAAAAATTACTTCGCTAAAGGCGGTGTTTAAAATTTTTAATGCGAGAGCGTAACGGTTACATACGTTCTCAATTTTTTGATTAGCTTATTTCTGGACAATTAAAAACATTGAAACGTATGAAAAAAGCCCTATTCTTGACCCTTGGCGGAGTCGCTGTTCTTTTTGCGATAATCTATGCCTTTATTTATTTTGTCACGTTCAGCGATGGAATCCGTTCGGGCGAACTTATCAAGATCAGCCGCAAAGGGGTCATCGTCAAAACCTGGGAAGGCCAGATCAGCCAAGGTATATCGGGAGCACAAATATTTTCTTTTTCCGTTCTGGACAAAGATCAGGAAGTCATCGAAAAATTACAGGAATATCAGGGCGAATACGTTAAACTGGAGTACGTAGAACGCTACGCCACGTTTTTCTGGCTGGGCGACACCAAATACTTTGTCACCAGCGTTGAACGGGACCAATCACCTCATTTCAGGCGCTGAAGCCAAAAAAAAACCATGTTGGATAAGGCGGCCTTTGCTACAATTGACCAAATGGGTAAAGGAAATCGATTTTTATTAAGACCGCAGGCTCCGAGATCAATGGCATCCGTTGGCCATTTCACTAGATTTGAGAACCCTTGGGATCTGTAATATTTTGGGCCGCAGCCTCATCCAAAAACCATATCAAGTTGCCTTTGTAGGGTTCTACCAAACTTGCGGGATAGGCTTTATAATCGCCGGTCTTATCTATGATCTGTCCCACTTTCTCTGCCTTTCCTTCTCCTGTGACCAGAAAAGCCACGTTGGCGGCATGGTTGATAATTCTTCCTGTTATTGTCACCCTTTTCTGTCCCGAATTCGGGTGTTCCGCAACCTCACAAAACTGATCGGCATTCCATAGCCCAATCTCATAAGGAAAAATAGAGGCTGTATGACCATCATCCCCCATTCCCAAAATAATAAGATCGAACCTCGGAAGACCGTCCACTTCCGGAATATTCTCCTTCAACACTCTGGAATAGCGTTCGGCTTCCTGTTTGGGATCCTCCTCCCCCCTGATGCGATGTACATTTTCTTCTGGAATCTCGATCTTCGATAAGAGATGTTCATCGGTCATCTTGTAGTTACTTTCGGCATCGTCCGGTGGCACGCAGCGCTCGTCTCCCCAATAAAAGTGGACTTTCTCCCACCCACTTTTCGGAAGATTACGGGATGCCAGTTCATCAAAAACGATTTTTGGCGTACTCCCGCCCGATAGGGCCACGTGTAGATTGTCGTTCTTCTTAATGAGTTCCACCAGATAATCGGTGAAATTCTCGGCCGTATTCTGTTTAGTACTTGAAATATTCAATCGCATCATACTCTATTTTTGAAGGTTCTCCGTTTTTCATAAAAGGTTCACAAGCCCATCCCCTTGAACCGATCGGACGGAATGCCTCGGATAATATTTATTATAGGAATGTTTTGTATTCGGCTTCCTCCGCTTAGGATATCACACAGAATCCGGGATCGTCCGCCAACTGTTCGCCAGGATTACGCCAAGTATGATGGCCCTCCAGCAGCTCATCCGCGTTTTTGGGTCCCCAAGCTCCGGCCGAATATCCGTAAACATTCTGGTTCGAATCCTTCCAATATTTTAGAATCGGATCTACGAAGGCCCAGGCAGCTTCCACCTCATCTGCCCGTGCGTAAAGGGTCGCATCGCCCTGCATTGCATCTAAAAGTAGTCGCTCATAGGCTTCCATAACATGACTGTCCGTTAGGCTGGAATAATAAAAATCGAGGTTCGCCCGTTCGACCTTAAAGCCTTGACCAGGTACTTTGACCCCGAACTTGATCAAAATGCCCTCGTCAGGCTGAATTCGTATAATCAGCTTATTGTCTTTGCTGTGCATGCTCGAATCCTTGAAAATCTGATGGTGCGGGGTCTTAAAATGGATAACCGCTTCCGTTACCTTGGTCGGCATCCGCTTGGCGGTACGCACATAAAAAGGCACATCGGCCCAACGCCAGTTATCCACATAAAATTTGAGTGCCGCATAGGTTTCTGTCTTTGATTCGGGATCCACATTTTCTTCCTGCCGATATCCCTTTACCTCTTTGCCATCCACCGTTGCGCTTATATACTGGGCCCTTATGGTATCCCTACGCAACACCTCGGGGTCGGTCATGATACGAAGGGATTTCAAGGCCTTCAGTTTTTCATTGCGTATTTCCTCGGCGTCGGCTGACAGGGGAGGCTCCATTATAATAAGGGCAACGATCTGTAGCAAATGGCTCTGGAACATATCCCGTAGCGCTCCCGATTTATCGTAATACTTACCTCGCTTGCCGATCCCGCCGCTCTCTGCACTGGTAATCTCCACGTGGTGTATATAGTGGCGGTTCCACAAAGGCTCGAAAATGCTATTGGCAAATCGGGTCACCAAAAGGTTCTGTACCGTTTCTTTCCCCAGGTAATGGTCGATCCTGAAAATTTGCGATTCCTTAAAGTAGCGGTGCAGTTTTTCATTTAATTCCTTTGCGGACTTGAGACTGTAACCAAAAGGTTTTTCGACAATAAGCCGGCGCCAACCTTGGTCTTCTTCCGTAAGCCCTTGATTGTAAAGATTTTTTGAAATAGGCCCATACGCCGAGGGCGGCGTAGAAAGGTAGAACATATAATTAGCATCAGTGCCATAATCTGAATTCAACGACTCCATCCGCTTTTTCAACGGGGCGTAATCCGAAGACTGATCGTCACTTAACTCATGGTAGAAAAGTTTATCGCTAAACTCCGCTAAAAATTTTTCCTGGCCGTTCTCCATCTTTTCGTCCAGATATTTGCTTTCCAAGACGACCTTTTTCCGAAACTCCCCATCCGAGTACGGGGTACGGCTCGCTCCCAAAACCACAAAATTTTCAGGTAAATAGCCATCTTGGGCCAAACTGACGATGGCCGGAACTAATTTTCTTGCGGTCAGATCGCCCGAGGCGCCGAATATAACCAACATCTGATTTTCTGTCTTGTTCATAAGTTCGATATGGAATTTTAATATTTTAGGATAACAAACGGCAGTAACTTACACAATTTAACCGATTGCCAATTACTAGAGCGAATAATATGCCCCTAGTAAATCAAAAATAAGCTAATAATCAGTAAAATTGAGGTCAAAACGAACGAAATATTAACGGATTAGCCCACTTTGTCCATACAAAAGTTGCTGAATAAACATTAAAGTCCCGCCCTAAAATTATTGGTGCTGACCGCTAGTTTGGACCAATATAGCAAGGCGGACTCGATAATTTGCTTTATTTTTGAGAAAACCGGTGGAGACGATGGCCCTTTGTTTTGCCATGGCGGATCAACGATTTTAGCGGGAGCAAATATATCCCGATGGAAGGGTTCCGGACTACTTGATCGGAAACCAAAATCGGCACTAGCTTACTCTTGAAAATGTATCGGGCCAAAATCAAAGCGAAAAAATTATAAAACTTAAAACTAGATATGGAGGATAAATACGATTTTGGATTAATAGGTCTCGGGGTAATGGGGCGCAATTTTATTTTAAACGTCGCGGACAACGGATTTTCGGCGTTCGGTCATGACCTTGATCAAGAAAAGGTCGATGCGCTTAAGGATGAAGGGGACAAAGAACATAAGATCGATGCTTCTACCAGCATCAAGACGTTTGCGAAGGCCTTGAAACAACCTCGAAAGATTATGTTATTGGTGCCTGCCGGAAAGATCGTGGATTCTGTCATCCAAAGTCTTCTGCCTCACCTTGATCGCGGGGATATTATCATCGATGGCGGCAATTCTTTTTTTACGGATACCGATCGTCGCGAAGAGGAGCTGCAAAAAAGGGCTATCCACTTTTTTGGGGCCGGGGTTTCCGGAGGTGCAAAAGGAGCCCGACTGGGGCCGAGTATCATGCCGGGAGGTTCGAAATCGGCCTATTCCCACATCAAACCGATTTTTGAGGCGGTGGCCGCCAAATACGAGGGAGAGCCCTGTGTGGCGTATCTCGGACCGAAATCGGCCGGCAACTACGTGAAAATGGTCCACAATGGTATCGAATACGGGCTGATGCAACTTACCTCCGAAATTTATGACCTACTCAAAAAGGCGGGCGACTTTTCGAACCAAGAACTGCACGACACCTATTCCCAATGGAACGAGGGACGCCTACAATCCTTTTTAGTGGAAATCACCTCTAAGATTTTTGTGCAAAAAGACGACCTGAACCTAAGCGAACTTGGACTCCTTGATCAAATCAAGGACAAGGCCAAGCAGAAAGGTACCGGAAAATGGACCAGTCAGAATGCAATGGATTTGGGCATTCCTGTGCCATCCATAGACATTGCCGTGAATATGCGCGAAATTTCGGCCTTACTGTCCGAACGCACGGCAGCGGATAAACTCTACGACAGACCGGAAACGGAAAAAATCGACAAGACGAAGCTGGCAGAATTGGCGGAAGAGGCGCTCTATTTCTCTTTTATAGTAACCTATGCACAAGGGCTCCACGTATTGGCCGAGGCCTCGAAAGAATACGGATATCAACTTGATATAAGCGTTATCGCGAAAATCTGGCGAGCAGGCTGTATTATCCGTGCCGGCCTTTTGGCCGATATTACCGAAGCCTTTGAAAAAGATGGCGACCTGCCAAACCTTTTGGTTTCCCCAAATTTTGTGGAAAAAGTAAAGGGCAGTGTGAATTCGGCACGTGAACTGGTCGCCTTCGGGGCGAAAAATGCCATCCCGCTACCGGGACTATCTAATTCCCTTATTTATTTTGATGCCTATACCTCAACCCGCCTACCCTTGAACCTGATTCAGGCACAGCGCGACTATTTCGGTTCGCATACCTATGAGCGGTTGGACAAGGAAGGTGTTTTTCATACAGAATGGGATTAAACCCCAGGTTTAGGTTCCGCCATTCCGAAAATGCTGGTCTTCATTAAAACAAATCGTGATGATCTCCTTGATTTGTCAGATAAGACCTTGGCCTTAAAGGGCCACAGATCAGGTACGATGGCGGTAATTGCAATATTCGAATCCCATTATCGTTTTACAATTCCTACAAAAATGCTGTAATTTATTATCTTAGCAGTGTAAGAAATCTAGTTGCCCATCATCCAACGCGTCCCCAAGCAAGCCTATGACCTTCCGAATCCTTCTTCTGCTTTGTTTTATATTCTGCTGGCCACAGAATAGCTCATCCCAAGAAAATCTTGCCCAACAAAATGATACGCTACAGACGATTATCGAAAAATCGAATAAAGCCTATGATCGCTATGATTATAAAAATGTCATAAAGCACGGGGCATCGCTCATTGAAAGGGGGAAAAGACTGAATGACGACCATGCTACATTTTTGGGATACGATATGCTAGGAGGCGTCTATTCAGAAATCGGCGATACCGTTAGAGGCAGAATGTATTCGGAGAAAGCGCTGGAAATAGCTCGTAACGCCCAAGCGGATAGCCTTATTTCTTGGGGTACTTTGAACCTTGCCATCTTTTATTCCGAAAGGCCGCAGACCTATCAAAAAGCGGTTGGACTTTTCGAGGAAAGCATCGCCATCAACAAGGAATACCAGCAACACAGTCAACTTCTACTGACCTACATCAATCTATCTTGGACGCATTTAGACCACGGTAACCCCGAAATGGCGTATACCGTCTTGAAAAAAGCCCTTTCGCTTTCCAGTACCTTGGAGGGAAATACGCTGAACAAGCACTACGTCGAAATGCTGCTGGGACGGTATTATTTGGCCACAAAAAAATACTCTCCAGCCATCTCCCGACTCAAATCCGTTGCAAAGGAGGCGGATAGGGATTCCATCGTTGACCTTGCCCTAGAAGCCTACGAACATTTGACCTTGGGATATCAAGGCATACAGGATTATAAAAATGCTTACAATAGTCTGACCAAATACAACCGGTACAAACAAAAATCCTTTACCGAAGAAAAAATCGAGGAGGCCGAAAAAGCGAAGGCAAAATTCAATCTTCAAGAGACCCAAAAAGACTTGAACGCCGCACTGCGGGAAAAACAATATTCAGAGCGACTCATCGCGAAGTCGAAAACCCTGAACACAATTTTTATTCTCGCTACCGTAATACTGCTCATTGCTCTTTTGGGGTTTTACCTACTTTTTAAGAGCAGAAAAAAATACATCGGCCGGCTCAAAACGAGAAATAAGGAACTGAAAACGGCCAAGGAAAAAGCCGAAAAACTATCGAAGGTCAAAACACGTTTTCTATCTACGGTCAGCCATGAACTACGCACCCCGTTATATGGCGTGATAGGCATATCTACCCTGCTCAGGGAAGATGAAGACCTCAAGGCCTATGAAGACGACCTCAAATCGCTTAAATTCTCCGCAGATTACCTATTGGCACTTGTCAATGATGTGCTACTGCTCAGTAAAATGGATGCGGAAGCGATTACGCTGTCACAGCAGCCCTACAAGCTAGGAACCCTGATTCAAAACATCGTCCGGTCCTTCGAATTCATCCTACAGAAGAACAATAATACATTGCATCTACAAATTCATGAGGATCTCCCCAATGCTTTGATCGGCGATTCGATGCGCTTATCGCAAATATTGATAAATCTAATCGGTAATGCCGCAAAATTCAACCAAAACGGTAATATATGGCTGACGTTGGATCTGGTCAAAATGACCAAAAAGAACTTATACAGAACCCGGTTTACCATCAAGGATGATGGTCCTGGGATACCGTTGGACAAACAAAAGGTGATCTTCGAGGAATTCTCGCAAATTGAACAGACCAATCATGATTACAAGGGCTCGGGACTAGGCCTGACCATAGTCAAAAAGCTATTGAAGCTTTATAAGAGTGACATTCATCTCAAAAGCGAACCTGGGGAAGGCTCAGAATTTAGCTTCGTTCTGAACCTCAAGGAAGATACCGTCAATCCAGGCAAAAGTCCCAAAAAATCTACTGTCCCAAATCTGGACGATAGTTTTAGAGAGCGTAATTTGCATGTGCTTGTGGTGGATGACAATAGAATCAATCAAAAAATTACACAAAAGATTCTCGAACGCCATCATATTGCATCCAGTCTTGCGAACGACGGGCAGCAGGCCGTGAACATGCATAAATCCCAAAAATTCGATATGATTTTGATGGATATCAACATGCCTAAAATCAACGGGATGCAAGCTGCTAAAATGATTCGGGATATCGATGAAAAGACTCCGATAATCGCTTTGACCGCCGTTGAGCTGGACGAGATACGGGATAAAATTCTCGATTCAGGAATCAGTGATATCATCCACAAACCCTATGAAATCCATGAATTTTTGAAAATGGTTCGAGACAACCTACCGTCCGAAACGGTCGATATACACAAGTAGGCAATAAGGCCGACGCGATTGTACGATATGCATGATGCTCGAAAAAACTACCGGTGCCGCAATTGATCTCTACCCACCTATTCCGTTGAATAGTAATGACTTGGGCAACGCATCGTTAGTTGCCAAGATTGAGGTGTTGCCCCGTTGAGTTACTTCGAAAGGTACATCTTCCGTCGTGTGTATAGGTCGTAAAACTGATCGTCTTTCAGATTATCGATAAACAGAATGCTCTCCCCCGTGCTTTTCATCTCCGGTCCCAAATTTTTATTTACGTTCGGGAATTTATTAAAGGAGAAGACCGGCTGCTTGATGGCAAACCCGTCCAGATGCGGCTTAAACTCAAAATCCTTTATCTTTTTCTCGCCGAGCATCACTTTGGTAGCGTAATTTACATAAGGTTCCCCGTAGGCCTTGGCGATAAAGGGTACGGTTCTCGAAGCCCTGGGATTGGCCTCTATGATGTACACAATATCGTCCTTGACGGCGAATTGAATGTTTATGAGTCCCACTGTATTGAGCGCTAGGGCAATTTTTCTGGTGTGGTCCTTAATCTGTTGCAGTACGAATTCTCCCAGGTTAAAGGGCGGAAGCGTAGCGTTCGAATCCCCGGAATGTATGCCACAGGGCTCGATATGCTCCATGATTCCTATAATGTAAATATCCTCGCCGTCGCAGATGGCATCGGCCTCGGCCTCTATGGCCCCGTCGAGATAATGATCGAGGAGCAGTTTGTTATTGGGAATCTTCCGCAAGAGGTCCACCACGTGCTCCTCCAGCTCTTCTTTATTGATGACAATTTTCATGCCTTGCCCCCCGAGTACGTAAGAGGGCCGTACCAAGAGGGGGAAGTTCAGCTTATCGGCCAGTTCGAGGGCTTCGTCCGCAGTTTCGGCGACCCCAAACTCGGGAAAGGGAATGTCATTCTCCCGCAACAGCTCCGAAAAACTGCCCCGGTCTTCGGCGAGGTCCAGGGACTTAAAACTGGTCCCGATAATCTTGATACCGTACTTGTCCAACTTTTCCGCCAACTTCAATGCGGTCTGTCCTCCTAACTGTACGATGACACCTTCAGGCTTTTCGTGCAGGATAATATCGTAGATATGCTCCCAGAACACCGGTTCGAAGTACAGCTTGTCCGCCGTATCAAAATCAGTGGAAACCGTTTCGGGATTGCAGTTGATCATAATGGTCTCATATCCACATTCCGCAGCGGCCAGTACCCCGTGTACACAGCAATAGTCAAATTCGATGCCCTGCCCTATCCTATTGGGGCCGGACCCGAGCACCACGATTTTTTTCCGATCCGAGACGATGCTGTCATTTTCGACATAACGGGTACCGTCCGGTCTTTCGATTTCCGCCTCGAAAGTAGAATAGTAATAAGGTGTCATGGCCTTAAATTCAGCGGCACAGGTGTCGACCAGTTTATACACCCGATTGATCTCCATCTCCTCTGTCCGTTTTTTATGCACCTCGCTTTCATAGCAATCCAACATGTGGGCGATCTGGCGATCGGCAAAGCCTTTTTGCTTGGCCTCCAGCATCAGGTCACGGGTAATGCTGGCGATGGTATATGTGGATATCTCCATTTCCAGCTGATGCAGTTCTTCGTACTGCTTTAAGAACCACATGTCGATCTTGGTGATCTCATGGATCCGGCTGAGCGGAATCCCCAACTGAATGGCATCGTAGATCACGAACACCCTGTCCCAACTCGGGACGGTCAGTTTACCGATAATCTGGTCGTAGTCTTTATAGCCCTTGCCATCGGCGCCCAGACCGTTTCTTTTGATCTCAAGGGACTGGGTGGCTTTGTGCAGTGCCTCTTGGAACGAGCGGCCGATACCCATGACCTCCCCGACGGATTTCATCTGTAGGCCCAGGCTTCGGTCGGAACCTTCGAACTTGTCGAAATTCCATCGCGGTATCTTTACGATAACATAGTCCAACGTCGGTTCGAAAAGGGCGGATGTAGATTTCGTAATTTGATTTTCAAGCTCGTTGAGATGATAGCCGATGGCCAATTTAGAGGCGATTTTAGCAATGGGATATCCCGTGGCCTTTGAGGCCAGGGCTGAAGATCTCGATACTCTGGGATTTATCTCTATCGCTATGATATCCTCGTTCTCATCGGGACTTACGGCGAACTGTACGTTACATCCCCCGGCAAAATCACCGATACTGCGCATCATATGAATCGCCATATCACGCATCTTTTGGTAGGTCTTGTCGGAAAGGGTCATGGCCGGGGCGACCGTTATGGAATCGCCGGTATGGATGCCCATTGGATCCATATTCTCAATGGTACAGATGATGACTACATTGTTGTTATGGTCCCGCAAGAGTTCGAGTTCGTATTCTTTCCAACCGATCAGGGCCTTGTCGATCATCACTTCGTGTATCGGGGATATCTCGAGGCCTCGGCTGAGCATCTCGTCAAATTCCTCCGGCTTGTAAACTATAGATGCCCCTGCGCCCCCTAAGGTATAGGAAGCCCGGATGACTAGGGGAAATCCGAATTTTTGCGCGATTTCCTTTCCCTGTAAAAACGAGGTGGCCGTCGCTTGTGGCGCCATTCCTACCCCGATTTTCAGCATCAGCTCACGGAATTTCTCCCTATCTTCGGTAATGTTTATCGCATCGATATCGACTCCTATAATCTCCACGCCAAAATCTTCCCAAATTCCTTTTTCATCTGCCTCGATACAAAGGTTCAATGCGGTCTGTCCGCCCATGGTCGGAAGTACGGCATCGATTTCCGGATGTGCCTTTAATATCTCGATAAGGGATTTTGTGGTAAGCGGTTTAAGGTAAACGTGGTCGGCCATGGTCGGATCGGTCATGATAGTGGCCGGGTTACTATTGATCAAGACGGTTTCGATTCCGTCTTCGCGAAGGCTTCGCAAAGCTTGAGATCCGGCGTAGTCGAATTCACAGGCCTGGCCGATAATAATGGGGCCAGAACCTATGATCAATATCGATTTTATATCTTCTCTTTTGGGCATGGTCTGTTTTGAGTATTAGGGTTCTACGGATATTACGTTGCTACGGAGGCGATTAGGCAAAAAAAAGGTGCTACTTAAAAAAGTAACACCTACATATTTCGAAAACGTTGGACTCATTATTTTTTGTGTCTCGGCTCGGAGGATACAGATAGTTTTTTTCTTCCTTTTGCCCTTCTGCGGGCCAATACCTTGCGGCCATTGACAGATGCCATGCGTTCCCTGAACCCATGTTTATTCTTTCTTTTACGCTTCGATGGCTGATATGTTCTCTTTTGTCCGGGCATCTCTGATACTTTTCTTGATTGTTGAAACTTGAAGGTTCGTCCCCAAAATTCCGGTGGCAAATATACAAAGCCTTTTTGCTTTTGCAAACGGATTTGAAAAATTATTTTTACCGAGGCACCATCCTCTGTAAATCCCTTTTTTTACTACTTTTGCAGCCTGAATTAAAGCTAGTTATTCTTTGGCTATGAAATACGTTGCACCTTTGTTTTTTCTATTTTTTTCCGGATACGGGCTAAGCGCCCAAACCGTACTGGAATATAGCTTGAACAAAGATGAAACGTTTACTGTAAAACAGAATGCCGAACAGGTCATTACACAAGAACTTGACGGCGCCGCCCACGAAATTGTCAATACCGTTCAGGGTACCCTAGAATTCAAAGTACTAGCAGAACGTGACGGTACCTACGAAATCGCCATGACCTTTAAAGATCTCAATCTGAAAATGATCTCTAGCATCCAAGGCGAGCTCATGAACGTAAGAGCAAAAGAGATCAATGAAGACGACATACAATCGAAGGTCTTCGCCAGCTTACTGAACCGGCCCGTTCAATTGGTTCTTGCCAAGACCGGCGCTATTCTAGAAGTTAAGGGAGGTGACGGTCTGGTATCAATAATGGCCGATGCATCGGGACTCAAGGATGATTTTTCGTTGAATATTATGAAAAAGTCGCTTCAGAAAGAATTTGGTTCCGAAGCCCTTTCCCAGAGCTACGAACAGATGACCTTTATCTATTCCGAGAACCCTGTCGAAGTCGGGGATAGCTGGACCAATAGCTACTCCGGTAAACTTGAAGCCGAAAACACCTGGGTACTGGAAGCCTCGACGCTCGATGAATTGATAATCAACGGAATGGCCGACGTCAGCCTAGACGTGACCGAACCTGCCACCTCGATGCAGCTTAGCGGCACGCAGCGCACCAGAATAATCGCCGATCCCATTTCCGGGTTTATAAAAAAAATGACGGTCGAAGGGCGATCAGAGGGCATTTCGACCATGACCCAAATGGACAACCAAGAAATACCGACCATCATAAAATCGACAATCAGCTACGAAAGAGTCAATAGCGCTTTATGACCCAAAACCAAAACACGTATGTTCAATAAAAATATAAAACTTGTCATTGCCGGTCTTATCATTGCCTATGCCGTATACCAATTTGTCGATGGCAACATTGGTAACGGCATCTTCTTGATATTGCTATCCCTCATATTCATCTTTCTGTATTTTAGGAACGAACTGATCCTGCTTGCCTTTCTTCGCATGCGCAAGCAAGATTTGGAGGGCACCCAAAAATGGCTCGATAAAATCAAGAATCCCAAAACCGCCCTGATCACCAAACAGCAAGGCTATTATAATTACCTTCACGGCATCATCTATTCTCAGAAAAACCTGACCACCGCAGAAAAATATTTCAAGAAAGCCCTGAAATTGGGGTTGACCATGGATTATGACATCGCTATGGCCAAATTGAGCCTCGCGGGCATCTCCATGCAAAAGCGGCGCAAAAGAGAAGCTACAAAATTACTTCAAGAGGCCAAGAAATTGGACAAGAATAACATGCTGACCGACCAGATCAAGATGATGCAACAGCAGATGAAGAAAATTTAAATCGGTGAAGTACGAGCCTGCGAAAGTTACCGGCCCACATTCTTTTGGCCGGTAGTCTTGTAGTAGCCCACTTTAGGAATAGCAATATTATATTTCTTTTTGGAACTATTGTTCAAATGCGGCTCCCGCAGCCAGGGATTATGTCTCTTAAGGATCTTATAGCTGATTTCATATTTCTGGGCAAAATCGGCGAAGCTGAGAACCGGTTCATCTACTTCGACCTCAAATGTGGGCACGGCCGTGTAGAGGTCCTCTTCCTGAAGATCAAACCCGTATTTTTTCGGATGGCTCAGAATTTCCTTGATCGCCATAATCCTAAAAACATATCTGCCGGTTTCCTGTCCCAGTAGCAGGTCGTAATAATCATCGACTTGCTGAATCCCGAGATAGCGGTCGATAGCCCCCGTGCCGGCGTTATAGGACGCGGCAGCCAGCGTCCACGTACCGTACTTCTTCTTGTATTTGTTCAAGTAATCGCAGGCAACCTGGGTGGCTTTTTCCAGATGATAGCGTTCATCGACATTGTCGTTCACCTCGAGACCGTACTGTCGCCCGGTAGCCTTCATAATCTGCCAAAACCCTGTGGCCCCTGCGGGCGATCGCACATTTTGGAGTCCACTTTCAGCTACCGCCAAATATTTAAAATCATCGGGGACTCCGTTCGCGGCCAGTATCGGTTCGATTATAGGAAAATACATGTTGGCTCTTTTGATCAGCAGTACGGCATTGGACTGCCAGTAGGTGTTGACCAAAAACTCACGGTCGATGCGCTCCATGATCTCGGGGTCGCCTTGAGGAACTGTCTCTCCAGCAAAATTAAGGTCTTCGGGAATGTCTATGGCGGAAATCCGGTATTCCCGAGCGACATTTTTATGTGGCATGGGTTCAGTGGAATCGGATAACTTTTCCGTGTCCGGTGCCAGCTCACTACTGCCCTGAACGGCATATATCAATGTGCTGATCACAAAAAAAAGTCCTAAAAGCGCCAGTCCGTTTTTTAAAATCTTCATTTTTCTAATTTGGTATTTTTCTGTTGACTCCCTACTTCAGTTAAATATAATATTACAACTCCATTATTGCAAAATAATTGCAGGTAAATGTTCATTAAACCATTTTGCCCTGTGAATGATCATGGTATGGGTGCCGTTTTTAACGGGTATGCAGTCCTGAATATTGCGGATCGGAAAAACCGGATCGTTCACTCCATGAATGTGCACTAGGTTCTCCGGCGGATCGGATTGGGACCAGTTTACAATTTGATCGAGCGACCAATCGATATACGTCTTGTCGCGCAGGGATAGGTACTCCTCGTACAGGGCCAAACGTTTGGTGACGGTTTCCCCAAAGGCATATTTAGCCAACAGTTCTACATTGTTGACCAGACCCGTGGGTAAAATTTTATGGATATGTGTGTACTTGGCAAAATGCATTCTCCGAGGCAGTTCCGAGGCCCTTTTTACACTGGAAACGATGATAGTCTTTCGCACTGGCATCAGTTTGGCCATCTCCTGTACCAACATTCCTCCGAAAGAAACCCCGATCAAGACGGGGTTTTCATGGTTCACCTTACCGATCATGATATGTGCATACTCCTTTAAATCCATTCGTTTTTCAGGAACGAACCATTCCAATAGATGGGTCTCGAACCTATCGCCCGGCAAACTGATGTACTTAAAAATAGAAGGATTGGCGGCCATTCCCGGCATGAAATACACATGAATTTTCTCACTGGCCATAAATAATTCGAATTGGGCGGGGCAACCCCATGAGGTAATTAGGATTTTAACATAGTATTCACTACTTTTGTAAATACCTTCGGGGTAATCCCAATAATTTTTTTAACCAAGGCAAAAGTAGCTAAAAATACGGCTTGAGAACACCATTCTTTTTTCTACGGATGTCGAAAACACAAATCCTAACTATATGAATGAAGTAGAAATCATCGACAACAGTTTCTTGCGTCAATTTGAAACTACGGTCAACGGGCATTTGGCCAAAATCGAGTATTCCTCGCAAGAACGAAAAGTATTTCTTACCAAATTAGTAGTTCCGGAAGAAATTACCCAAGTGGATTTCAAGGAAGATTTCATTAAATCGGTGCTTAACCACATTCAGGAGCAAAACCTTCGCGTGGTACCCACAAGTCCTCAAATCGCGGGATTCCTAAGGAAAAACAGACAGTACAAGGGAATGTTGCCCGTTGGTATCAGAATCTAGTAATTCTTTAGGATGAACTTGTAAAAATCCCGCCGATCGGCGGGATTTTTAGTTTGCGTTCCGAGTTACAGGTCGTACGCGTGCCCTTGTCCAGCTTTCCAAATTACCACCGGCTGAAGACAGATGGGATGCGAGCATGGTACGTGTAAAACCTACCGGATAAGCTCCTGTTCCGAAGGCATGACAGGCGCTGCCTCGCGCGCAACAAATTCAAAGCGCACCAGACCGTCGTCGGCAATTTCAGTCAATGCTACCTGATGCAAGGTGTTCACCAATGCGGGGTTCCACGGGGCTTTTACCTTGACGTAGTTCTCGGTGAATCCGTGAATATACCCGGCCTTGTTTTCCCCTTCGAACAAAACCTGGCGCAGCGTGCCCAGTTGACTTTCGTAGAATGCCCTTCGTTTTTTGGCCGACAGGCCCCGCAACATCTTGCTACGTTTCTTTCGCACTGCCATAGGTACTGCCCCGTCCATAGTCGCCGCGGGAGTATTGTCCCTTTCCGAATAGGTGAATACATGCAGATACGAAATATCGAGCTCGTTCAGAAAGTGATAGGTTTCCAGAAAGAGTTCGTCCGTTTCCCCAGGAAAGCCGACAATAACATCTACCCCGATGCAGGCGTGGGGCATAGTTTCCCTGATCTGCTCGACCCGATCCGTATAAAGTCCGCTCATATAGCGCCGCCGCATCCGTTTTAGCAATTCGTCGCTGCCACTTTGCAGGGGGATGTGGAAATGGGGCACGAACGAAGTACTCTCCGCCACGAAATCAATGGTTTCGTTCTTTAAGAGGTTGGGTTCTATGGACGAAATCCGTAACCTATGGATGCCTTCCACCTCGTCCAAAGCCCTCACCAGATCTAAAAAAGTGTGCTCGTGCTTTTTATTCCCGAATTCTCCTTTGCCGTAGTCCCCGATGTTAACGCCCGTTAAAACGATTTCCTTAATTCCTTCTGCGGATATTTCCGCGGCGTTGTCGAGCACGTTTTGTAGGGTATCGCTCCGTGATATCCCCCGGGCCAGCGGAATGGTGCAATAGGTGCATTTGTAATCGCAGCCATCCTGTACTTTTAAAAAAGCGCGGGTGCGGTCTCCGATTGCATAGCTTCCGACATAAAAATTGGCATCCTCGATTTCGCAGGAATGTATTTCCGCCATTTTAGACTCCGACGACGGTCGGTTCAGAATATCGTGGATATAATCCGTAATCTTGAACTTTTCGGTGGCCCCCAATACGAGGTCCACTCCTTCGACGGCGGCCAACTCCTCTGGCTTTAATTGGGCATAACAGCCGACGGCCGCTACAAAGGCATCGGGATTTGCCTTTTGTGCCTTTTTCACAATGGTCTTAAAACGCTTGTCCGCATTCTCGGTGACCGAGCAGGTATTGATTACGTACATGTCCGCGTATTCCGAAAAATCCACACGCCTGAACCCTTCGTCCTTAAAACCACGGGCGATGGTCGAAGTCTCGGAAAAGTTGAGCTTACAGCCCAAGGTATAGAAGGCGACTTTTTTATCCATTTTACAAAGCTACAATTTCGGAATGCAAATATAAGAACTATGGACTAGCGGTCTGTCAATACTAAACGGAATTCATGGGGTATTTGGAGGTTCTAACGCTTGGGGGTCCCGTCATTTGGGACATCGGTCTAGCTAGACCTTATAATTGCGCCATCTTTTCGTAAGCTCAAAAACATGTTCGAGTATCCGCGCTTCTTTTTCATCGAAAGGCACATGTCTTCGTTCCATCATGACCTCGGCCGCCTCAAAGGCTTTCTTGGGCAGATAGGTCGTAAAGCCCGTCGCGCCGCCCCAGCTGAAACTGGGAACAAAATTCCTGGGAAATCCCGGATCGTAGATATTACAGTTCACCCCGATAACGGTACCCGTATTGAACATGGTATTAATGGCCGTCTTGCTGTGGTCGCCCATCATCAGACCGCAAAATTGGAGTCCCGTTTGCTCGAAACTTTCCGTGGCATAGTTCCATAAACGCACCTTGGCATAGTTGTTTTTTAGGTTCGAGTTATTACTACTGGCGCCTATGTTACACCATTCGCCCAGTACCGAATTGCCTAAATACCCGTCGTGGCCCTTGCTCGAATACCCGAAAATCACTGCATTGCTGATCTCGCCACAGACTTTGGACCAAGGGCCGACCGTCGTGGCACCGTAGATCATGGCCCCCATTTTTACGACCGCTCTTTCACAGAGGGCGAAGGCCCCGCGAATCAGGTTGCCTTCCCAAACTTCGGAATTCTTCCCTAAATAGATGGGACCTTCGGTGGCATTCAAGATGCTGTGCTCGACCCTCGCCCCTGCTTCCGCAAAAATACGTTCGGGACAGATCAAGGTATTCGACTTCGAGATTGGGGCACTGGTCCTTCCCGCGGTAATCAATTCGAAATCCGCCTCAAGGGCCTCCGCGTTTTTCTCAAAAATATCCCACGTATGCGCCACCCGAAGCGTGCCATCCTTATAATCAATGGTTTTATAGGACGAAAAATCGACTTCTTCCTGGGTTTCCCTAACATAGAAGGCAACGACCTCCTCCCCTTGAAAGATGGCCTCATTTTCTTGGAGACCGACGACGAGATCTACTAACTTTTGATTCGGTAAGAAGGATGCATTTATTAAAATGTTCCCCGCCATTTCTACCATGGGATATTTTTCGCTGAGATAATCCTCCGTTATGGTAGTGGTCGTATTTCCCAGGTATTTTTCCCATTTTTCGCGGATGGTGAGAATACCGATACGGATGTCCGCCACCGGCCTTATAAAGGTAAAAGGCAGCAGGTTGTCGCGCACGGGGCCGTCAAAAAGGATGTAGTTCATGGGATGCTATTTCGGCAAAAATAATAAATCGGGCGTATAGCTCTACAACGATAAAGTGTTGTGCATATTCTGTTTGCCCTGGAAATTTGTTCAACAAAATGGACAAAAAAAATGCCCTCGAGATTCGAGGGCATTTTATAGGATTGCAAACAACCGTTATTTTTTTTCTTCCTTGGCAGGGGTATCGGCCTTGGGGGTCTCCTTTTTAGGAGCTTCCGGCTTTGCCTCCGCCTTGGGTTTAGAAGCGTCTTTTTTTGGGGCTTCAGATTTCGCCTCGGCTTTTGGGGCCTCCTTTTTGGGGGACTCGGACTTGGTTTCCGCTTTTGGGGCCTCTTGCTCCGCTGGAGCCGCTTTTTTTTTCTTGAACTTGTCGTATTTGTTCTTGAACTTATCGATACGGCCGGCGGTATCCAGCAGCTTGGCCTTTCCGGTGTAGAAAGGATGCGAGGTCCTTGAAATCTCCAATTTCACCAAGGGGTATTCGGTACCTTCAACCTCTAGCGTCTCTTTGGTCTCCGCAGTGGATTTGGTCAAGAACACCTCGTCGTTCGACATGTCCTTAAAGGCTACCAATCTATAATTTTCCGGGTGGATGTCTTTTTTCATTGAGCTAAAATTTTACGCGCCCATTCCGACAGGCACTCATTTTAAGGGTGCAAATTTAGGTATTTTTTTAGGACTTGCAATTGAAACCTGTAAAATTAATGTACTTTTAGCTGTAATAAAAGCTTCAGTAGAACGAACGATCTAACAAACCACTAAATAATTTGAAAAATGGAAGAAAATCAGCCGAAAACAGGAAAATTTGCCTTGAACTACGGGCTGCTTATCGGCGGGGTCGGCGTAGTATTTGGCATTATGCTCTACATGATGGATATGCAGTATGAGCGGGGCATTGGCGTTCAGGGTGCCCAGATAGGAATCTTGGCAGTAGGGGTCGTCTTGGCCATCATCCAGTTTAAAAAAGCGAACCTCGGGTATTTGAAAATTTCAGATGCCTTAAAAGTCGGGGCGGGGGCGGCCTTGATCGCAGGTTTGGTAGGGCTGTTGTATTTTTTTGTCTTCTCTAACTTCGTAGAACCCGAATATATGGACAAGCTTACGGAAATTGGAAAACAGGAAGCCTTGGCGAGCAACCCGAACCTCACCGAGGAGCAAATTGATCAGGGCATAGCGATGCAAAAGAAATTTGCCTGGGTGTCATATCCGTTAATCCTAATTTTCAACATTATTATTGGACTTATTGTCGGTCTTATTACCGGTCTCATCATCAAAAAACAAAAGCCGGCGTATTAAATGACTGTTTGAAATTGTACTTTTGGACGGATTTATAGCGACAATCCATGAATCTATCCATCATCATACCCCTTCTCAACGAAGCGCAATCCCTTCAGGAGCTGCACGATTGGATCGTTACGGTTATGCGCTCAGAAGGCTATTCGTACGAGATAATCTTTATCGACGATGGAAGTACGGACCAGAGCTGGCAACTGATCCGCCAGCTCTCCGAAACCCACCCCCAAGTGCGGGGACTCCGTTTTCAAAAGAATTACGGGAAGTCCCAGGCCCTTCATGCCGGTTTTAAGGTGGCCCAAGGGGAAGTAGTAATTACCATGGATGCCGACCTACAGGATAACCCGGAGGAAATCCCCGAGCTATACCGGCTCATTCGGGAAGAGCATTACGACCTGGTATCTGGCTGGAAGAAAAAACGTTACGATTCCGTGCTCTCGAAGAACATCCCCTCGAAACTCTTCAACTGGGCCGCCAGGCGTACCTCGGGTGTCAAGCTGCACGATTTCAACTGCGGATTAAAGGCGTTTAACAAGGCCGTAATCAAAAATATCGAGGTATCGGGCGAAATGCACCGTTACATCCCCGTACTTGCCAAAAACGCGGGATTCGCGAATATCGGGGAAAAGGTGGTAGCCCACCAAGCGCGGAAATATGGAAAAACAAAATTTGGGATGGAACGCTTTATCAATGGATTTTTGGATTTGATCACCATTTGGTTCGTATCGAAATTCGCCCGTCGCCCGATGCATCTTTTCGGGGCCCTAGGTGTTCTAATGTTCATCATCGGCTTCGGATTCGCTATCTATCTCGGGATAGACAAGTTGTTTATCAATAAGTTCGGCCGCTTGATCACCGACCGCCCCCAGTTTTTCGTCGCCCTGACCGCCATGATTATCGGAACTCAATTGTTTCTGGCCGGATTCCTCGGAGAAATACTGGTGCGCAATAGAAGAAATGAGTCCCGTTACAGCGTTTCGGAGGGCGTTAATTTGGGAGAAAAAGAAAACGGTGTTGCCCCGTAATACATGTAGGGATGCTCGACACAGTCAGGCATCAAAACAAAAATCGGAGGCGCAGCATTTATCCCAAAAATTCCATATCTTCAAATCCTGAACGGTAGTTTATGCCGCTCGGCCCCATCAACCTGATAATTCAGTAACAAAACATCTTTTATTATGGAAAACACACTCAAGACCGCAAAGACCTGGCTTACCGATTTTTTTGATCCTGCCATTAAGAAGGAAGTACAACACCTTATCGAAAACGATCAAGAAGGACTGAAGGACCGATTTTATAAAAATATGGAATTCGGTACCGGAGGTATGCGCGGTATCATGGGTGTCGGCACTAACAGGATCAATAAATATACCTTGGGAAAGAGCACTCAAGGCTTGAGCAATTACCTGAAAGAGGTGTATGAGGGCGAGGAAATTAAAGTGGTCATTGCCTATGATTGCCGTCATAATAGCGATAGTCTTTCGCAATTGGTGGCCGAAGTGTTCTCCGCGAACGGTATCAAGGTCTATCGTTTTTCCGAACTTCGGACTACTCCCGAGCTATCGTTCGCCGTACGTTATTTAAACTGTCACGCGGGCATCGTACTGACTGCATCGCATAACCCCCCGGAATATAACGGCTACAAGGTGTATTGGTCCGATGGCTGCCAGATCGTACCGCCCCAGGACGGGGAAATCGTAGCGGCCATCAACGCCCTCTCCTATGAAGAAATCAATTTCGAGGGAAACGACGAGCTCATTGAAAGCATCGATACCGAGGTCGATGAGGCCTTTTTTGAGGCTTCGGTCGCCCACGGCGATTTCAATGTGCCCGGCAAAGACGACTTTAAAATCGTATTCACGTCGCTGCACGGCACTTCGATAACGGCCATTCCCGAGGTGCTGAAACGGGCGGGCTATAAAAATGTTACGATTATCGAGGCCCAGGCAGAGCCGAACGGGGATTTTCCCACGGTGGAATCCCCCAATCCGGAGGAACCGGAAGCCCTCTCCATGGCCATTGAAAAAGCGGAAGAAATTGGAGCGGACATGGTCATCGGTACCGACCCCGACAGCGATCGTTTAGGAGTGGCCGTACGGAACCTGGAAGGAAAAATGGAAATCGTCAACGGCAATCAGGCCATGATCATGATGACCCACTTTCTATTGGAGCAAAAAAAGAAAAAAGGTTTTGAAGGCAACGAATTCGTGGCAACGACCATCGTTTCTACCCCGATGCTGGAGGCTATGGCCAAGGCCTATGGAGTTACCTTCAAGACGGCCTTGACCGGATTCAAATGGATCGGCAAAATGATCAAGGATTATCCGGAACTTCAATTCCTGGGGGGCGGCGAGGAGAGCTTCGGCTATATGGTCGGGGACTTCGTCCGTGATAAGGATGCCGTCACCTCTGCCCTACTCGCTTGTGAAATCGGGGCCCAGGCCAAGGCCAACGGCAGCTCTTTTTTCAAAGACCTGATCGATTGCTACGTCGCTTACGGTTTTTATAAGGAACACCTGATTTCCCTGACCAAGAAAGGCATCAGCGGGGCCGAGGAGATCAAGCAAATGCTAAAGGATTTTAAGGAAAATCCCGTGCAGACCGTTGCCGGCTCCAAAGTAAAATGGATCGAGGACTACAACACCTCCGTCGCTAAAAACGTATTGACCGGGGAAGAAAAGCCCATCGACATCCCAAAATCCAACGTGCTGATCTATGAGACCGAAGACGGCACACGGATCGCCGCCCGTCCCAGTGGTACCGAACCCAAGGTTAAATTCTACATCAGTACGAACACTGAGCTTGAAAAGGCGGAAAATTTCAAAAAAGTGGATGCGGAGCTCGATGCCAAAATCGATCGCATCAAGAACGAACTCCAGTTGGGATAAATGCCTAAACGCCTGCATGACCTATTTTAGAAAAATTTTGCGTTTTGCCCGACCCTATCGGGCTTACGCTGTACTGAATATTATTGCCAATATTTTTTATGCCCTATTTGCCACTCTGGCCATGGTTTCGCTGTTTCCCATGCTCGCCGTGCTCTTCAAGCAGACCGAAAGCGTAGAGACCGAACCGGTGTGGACCGGCCTCGGGGATGCCAAGGAATATCTTTACGAATACCTCAACTTTTTTGTTACCCAAAAAGCAGGTGACGACAGTAGCGATGCACTGGTATTTATGGTATTGCTCGTCATCATCATGTTCTTTCTCAAAAACGTATTCGGCTATCTCGCCATGTATTTTATCACGTTTTTGCGAAACGGCGTACTCAAGGATCTCAGGAACGAACTCTATGACAAGACCATTGCATTGCCCGTATCCTATTATTCGGAGAAACGAAAGGGGGATACCATTGCGCGGCTGACTTCCGATGTGCTTGAAATCCAACACTCCTTTTTGTCCATTTTAGAGCTGATTGTCAGGGAACCTTTGACGCTGTTGTTCGCCATTGTCGCCATGGTCTCCATAAGTCCCAAATTGACACTATTCGTATTTATATTTCTTCCCTTATCGGGATTTTTGATTTCCCTGATCGGAAAATCCCTAAAACGGAAATCCGACCGCGTTCAGCGGGAACAGGGCATCTTTCTGTCCATTTTGGAGGAAACTTTAGGAGGACTGAAGATTATCAAAGGCTTTACGGCAGAAAATCGATTTAGCGGGAAGTTCCGGGAATCTACCCAGCGGTTCTTCCGGTATTCGAACACCCTGCTGAACCGTCAAAATTTAGCGGCCCCCGCCAGCGAATTCCTTGGCATTGCCGTAATAGGCGTGCTGCTCTGGTACGGGGGACAAATGGTACTCGTCGAAAAAAGTCTGGAACCCGAACTTTTTATAACCTATATGGGACTTGCCTATCAGATTCTTACCCCTGCCAAAGCCATCAGTAAGGCTTCCTACGGGGTCAAGAAAGGCAACGCCGCCGCGGAAAGGGTCCTGGAAATATTGGAAACCGAGAATCCCATCACGGACAGGCCGGATGCCGTGGAAAAGAAGGATTTCGAAACCGCCATTACCCTCGAAAATATCTCCTTTAAGTATGAGGACGATTATGTGCTAAAAAACTTTGACCTCAAGGTGCCCAAAGGTCAGACCGTGGCACTGGTCGGGCAATCCGGAAGTGGAAAAAGTACCGTGGCAAACCTGGTCACCCGTTTTTACGATGTGAACGAAGGCGAGATCAAAATAGATGGTAGCGACATCAGGCATATAACGAAGAAGTCGTTGCGACAACTTATGGGCCTGGTCACCCAAGACTCCATTCTTTTTAACGACACCGTGGCCAAGAACATTTCCCTGGGCAATGAAAAAGCCAGTCGCGAAGAAATCGTAGAGGCCGCCAAGATTGCCAATGCCCACGAGTTTATATCCGGCCTGCCCAGAGGGTACGACACCAATATCGGGGACAGCGGTAATAAACTAAGTGGGGGACAGAAACAGCGCTTGTCCATCGCGCGGGCCGTATTGAAAAATCCTCCGATCATGATCTTGGACGAGGCCACCTCCGCGCTCGACACCGAAAGCGAACGCCTGGTGCAGGATGCGCTTGAAAAAATGATGCGCAACCGCACCTCCATCGTTATTGCCCATCGCTTATCGACCATTCAGAACGCCAACAAGATTGTGGTGCTTCAACGCGGGGAAATCGTCGAACAAGGCTCCCATAACGAACTACTTGGGCGGAAAGGAGTGTATAAGAAATTGGTGGATATGCAGTCGCTGGGGTAAAGGAGTTTAAACCTTTTCCGTATTTTTTAGTCCCATTAAGAGACTGTTTTGAAATCTGTCGATTTTTTTTAATCACACAATTCAAAACGGTCTCTAAGAACCTAAGTCCGAATTTTTGATTGCCGAAGAAAATTTAGTGCAAGAGCTGCAGCATCCGCAAACGTCTTCGCAGGCGTTCGAGGTGCTGGTCGACACGTACAAAGAGCGGCTATACTGGCATATTCGCCGGATTGTGCTCAACCATGAGGATGCCGATGACGTACTGCAGAATACCTTTATTAAGGTTTACAGAAATATAGATGGCTTCAAAGGCGATAGCAAACTCTATTCGTGGATGTACCGGATTGCCACGAACGAGTCCCTGACCTTGTTGAAGAACAAAGCTAGAAAACTAGATATAGGCAATGCGGAACTGCAGGACAGAATGCTTCACAACCTTCAGGCGGACGTGTATTTCGAGGGTGATCAAATCCAGTTAAAATTGCAAAAAGCAATTGCTACCCTCCCGGAAAAACAGAAGCTTGTCTTTAACATGAAGTATTTCGAGGCCCTGAAGTACACCGAGATATCCGAAATTCTGGAAACGTCCGTAGGGGGATTGAAAGCTTCGTACCATCTGGCGGTAAAGAAAATAGAAGCCTATTTAAAAAAAGGATGAAAGGACGAAAAGATGAAGGACGAAAAGACAAAAGCCCATAAACTCAATTTAAACCCATAAAACAAACACCTAAACCTATAAACTCATAAACTCATAAACTCAACTTAAACCTTTTAAGTGTTTGGCAGTCAAACTAAAGCGATGAACGAACTAAACAACAAGAATCCGTTTAAAACTCCCGAAGGCTATTTCGATACGCTTTCCGACAGCTTAAAAGATAGGCTTTCCGAAGTAGAAAAAGGTCTTCCCGGGAAAGACGGTTTCGTTGTCCCCGACCACTATTTTGATGGCTTACAAGGCAGCATCCAGCAAAAATTGGAAGCCGAATCGAAGAAGGTCATCCCTTTTCATTCCTACAGAAAATATTATTATGTCGCTGCTTCCGTTGCTGCGGTTATCCTGTTGGCATTTGTGTTAAACAGGAATACATCCCAAAAAGTTACGTTCGAGGATATCGCGAATTCCGACATAGAAAACTATTTCAATGACAGCGAATTGGATTTTAGTCCCTACGAGATTGCCGAAGTTATACCGATCGACGAGCTCGAAATCGGGGACATGCTAACGGAAAATCTCAATGAGGATAGTATTTTGAACTATATCGACTACCATACCGAAAATGCCGAAGAACTAAACATGGAATACGATGAATAACATAATAAAAATAATTATTTTGTGCGCATTGATGGTTTCGTCCGTTATCTCCGCGCAGCACAAACCGGACGAGGAAAAAATAAAGTCCCTCAAAGTGGCTTTTCTTACCGAACATTTGGATCTGAGCTCCAACGAGGCCCAGAAATTTTGGCCCATCTATAATGAATACGATGAAAAAAGGGATGCCATGCGCGAAAAAAAATACAAGCAGGTCTATCGCAAAATAAAGGATGCCGAGAATCTGTCGGAAAAGGAGGCTAGTGAACTCATTGAGCAATACCTGGATTTTGAGGAGAGGGAAGAAGAACTGGACAAAAATTTTACCGAGAAAATAAGCAAGGTCATTTCAGCAAAAAAAACACTTTTATTACTTCGCTCGGAGCATGAATTTAAAAAACAGTTATTGAAGCGGTACCGGCATAAAAATGACGATAGATAATCCAGAATCCCAGACCCCAAAGGTTTTGAAAACCTTTGAGGTCTGCCTCCCACTATCGAAACGCCAACTTTGCCATCCTGTTCTTGCCCGCGGCATACGCAATAGAATCATTTAGAAATCGAATCGTATAGAACGAATCCGTCTCGGAGAGCTGCTGCCAAGACGCTCCCCTATCCGAACTATAGGAAATTCCCGTGAAGCCCAGCGCAACCATCCCGTTACCTTCGGAATTCGGGACAAATTGGATACAGCTTTTGTATGGTGGGTTTTGACCATCGACTATCAATCTCCAATTGATGCCGCCATCTTCGGTGATGGCCTTATTGGCCCGATTTTCTTCAGGCCTGGTGTAGTCGCCTCCGATCGCGACTCCTAAATCTTCATCGTAGAAGGCAATGGAATAAATGCCTTGGGTGGGTTCCTCACCCACTATGGGGGTTTGTTGAATCTCCCAAGATTTTCCCTTATCGGGGGAAAAATAAACACGCCCGCTTGTCGTGGCTATCCAAGTTTTGTCCCCGATAACTGCAATATTGGTGTTGCTGGCGGCAAAAGCGCCCTCTCCCTCGATACCATCGGGCAGCTCGGAACAGGACAGTTTGTTCCAGGAATTCCCTCCATTTCGCGTAACGATAATACTGAGGCAACCGTTCATGCTATCGCCCATGGCGATGCCCTCTTGGTCGTTCCAAAAGGTCATGGCATCATAAAATACGCCCTCGCCGGTTTCCGTATAGACCAGTTCCATTTTCCCCTCCATCCCTGTTTTGTAGAGTAAGGCGGGGTTCGAGACCGAGAGCATGAAAAAGTCGGAATTCGTATGCGCCACCGCCCTGAATTCAGGGGTGATGCTGTCGTATTGCTGCGTTCCTTCCCTGATTTTTCCGGTTAACAAGTCGATATTACCGAATACCCCGTCGCTCCCGGCATAGGCCAGGCTGTTATCCATCAGTTCAATGGCACGGATACTGACGGAATCCTCATAAATGGTCTCAATGGTTACCGAGGTGAAAGGCAGTGATTTCTTATCGTCTTTTTTATCCTCCGAACAGGAGAATAGGAACAGAACGAACAAAATAAATACAAGGTTTCTCATGAGCGAACATTCAATTTTCTAAAATTAGCCAATTGACCCGCCCCTCACGTTCGGGGGGAAATGGTTAGGGCCGGTCGATAGTTTTTGGGATTCTCTCTTCGGTAAATAGGGTTCCATTCAAACCCCGCCGAACGAGCCAAGTTTTGGGATGGGGATTGAGAGGTCTCCAACCCGAACTGAACTGGTCAAGCCGAATGTACGCCTTATTGAGGAAATTCCCATCAATTCCTATGGAGTTCACTACCTTTGCCGCCTTAATTTGGAGGATGAAATTACACAGAAATCTGGTATTCGCGATCATAGATGCATTAAACCTGATCTTCAACGAAGGGCAATACGCCGACAAGGTCGTGCAAAAAGTCTTAAAGTTCGATAAGCGCTGGGGCAGTCGGGATCGCGGTTTTATTGCCGAGACCACCTACGAGATGGTGCGCTATAAAAGGCTCTATGCCGAAATCGCCGAGGTGAAAGCGCCGTTCAGCCGTCCGGATCTGTTCCGGATGTGGGCTGTATGGGCCGTATTAAAGGGAATAAAGCTGCCGGATTGGAAGCAAATCGAGCCCACCCCCGAGCGGCGTATCAAGGGACGCTTCGACGAACTTTCGAAAATCAGGAAGTTCCGGGAAGCCTTTCCCGATTGGATCGATGAACTTTGTGTCGAGGTTTTGGGAGAGCAATTATGGACGGCCGAAAGCGCCGCGCTCAACCAACAGGCAGAGGTGATTTTACGAATCAACACCCTGAAAACTAATAAAAAAAACCTGCAGAAAGTCTTATTGGAAGAGGATATCCTCACCGAGCCTATTTCGTCATCGGGAAAGGCGAGCCGAAAATATCCCTCGGCCTTGCGGCTACCCGAACGGGCCAACGTTTTCGTGACCGACGCCTTTAAAAAGGGGATGTTCGAGGTTCAGGATGCCAATTCACAATTGGTCGCACCCTTTTTAGACGTACAACCGGGTATGCGGGTGGTCGATACCTGCGCCGGCGCGGGAGGGAAATCCCTTCACCTGGCCGCCTTGATGGAAAATAAGGGGCAGATCGTTGCGATGGACGTCTATGGCAGCAAACTGAAGGAGCTCAAACGCCGCGCCCGCAGAAACGGTGCGCACAATATCGAAACACGGGAAATCGACTCCACCAAGGTCTTTAAAAAGCTATACGGCAGTGCCGACCGGGTATTGATCGATGCGCCCTGTACGGGCCTGGGGGTCATTCGGCGCAATCCCGATACGAAATGGAAACTGCAGCCGGAATTTTTAGAGAAGATCACCAAGACCCAGCAAGAAATCCTGCGCAGCTACAGCAAGATCGTAAAACCGGGAGGTAAGTTGGTTTACGCTACTTGCTCGATACTTCCGCAGGAGAATTACGCCCAGGTGCAGTCCTTTTTGACCTCCGAGGAAGGCCAGGGTTTTTCTTTGGAAAAGGAAAAGAAAATCTTTGCCTCGAAAAGCGGGTTCGACGGATTCTATATGGCCTTGTTGACAAAAAGTAATTAACAACCACTTCCCATTCTGTTAATTGTTACTATAAAATCATTGTCTGAAAATCCGTAAATTTGCGTTTTACAACCCATATAATTTATACCGTCGATGATTTACTTTTTCGGGGATGCGAAAGCCAAGGTTTACGCCGTTCAAACCCAACACGAACTTTCACAGGAAGACATCAATAAACTCATCTGGTTGTTCGGCAACAGCCCCAAAATCAACACGGCGTCATTGGACGCCTTTTTTGTTGGTCCCCGGGCCGCCATGATTACACCCTGGAGTACCAATGCCACTGAAATCACCCAGAATATGGGTATTTCTGGCATCGTCCGTATCGAGGAGTTTCAGGCAGTTGACAGGGATTTTACCGATTTCGACGCCATGCTTTCCCAAAAATTCGACGGGCTGGGGCAGGATACGTTCAAGGTGGATGTAGTGCCCGACCCCATTTTCGAAATCGATGACATTGCTGCCTATAATGAGAAAGAGGGACTCGCATTGAACGGGGAAGAGGTCGAATACCTGAACGGATTATCTAAAAAAATGGGACGCAAATTGACCGATTCCGAGGTATTCGGATTCAGTCAGGTCAATTCCGAACACTGCCGGCATAAAATATTCAACGGGACCTTTGTCATCGATGGTCAGGAGATGCCTTCCTCCTTGTTCAAATTGATCAAAAGAACATCCCAGGAAAATCCCAATGGCATTGTATCGGCCTATAAGGATAATGTAGCTTTCGTTAAAGGGCCCCGAGTCGTCCAATTTGCCCCAAAATCCGCCGACGGACCCGATTTTTATTCGGAAAAGGATTTCGATTCCGTGATATCCCTAAAAGCGGAAACCCACAACTTTCCCACCACCGTCGAACCTTTTAATGGGGCCGCGACGGGCTCGGGTGGCGAGATTCGCGACCGGCTGGCCGGCGGCAAAGGTTCGTTGCCACTGGCGGGTACGGCGGTGTATATGACGGCCTATTCCCGATTGAAAGAAGGTTCGGATTCCGGTAGCGGAGCCGCTTCATCCGACCCTGCCCAAGCCAGACCTTCCGGCTCCGCTCTAGACAGGCCGTGGGAAAACGCGATGCCTGAACGCGATTGGCTCTACCAGACCCCTATGGACATCCTGATCAAGGCCTCCAACGGGGCTTCGGATTTTGGGAATAAATTCGGACAGCCTTTGATTGCGGGATCGGTATTGACCTTTGAGCATTCCGAAGAAAATAGAAGGCTCGGCTACGACAAGGTCATCATGCAGGCCGGGGGAATCGGATATGCAAAAGCGGAACAGGCCTTGAAGGGCACCCCGAACGCAGGGGACGACATCGTCATCCTAGGTGGCGACAACTACCGTATCGGAATGGGCGGTGCTGCCGTGTCGAGCGCGGATACTGGGGAATTCGATTCCGCCATCGAGCTCAATGCCGTGCAACGGTCCAATCCCGAAATGCAGAAACGGGCCGCCAATGCCATCCGAGGGATGGTCGAAAATGACAGCAATCCCATTGTCTCCATCCACGATCACGGTGCAGGGGGACACCTCAACTGCCTGTCCGAACTCGTCGAGGATACCGGCGGGAAAATCGATTTGGACAAGCTTCCCGTCGGAGACCCTACCCTATCCGCCAAGGAAGTGATCGGCAACGAATCACAAGAGCGAATGGGGCTGGTCATCGGTCAAAAAGACACCGATCTGCTCGCCCGGATCGCCGAACGCGAACGATCGCCGATGTACACCGTGGGCAAGGTTACCGCTGACGACCGATTTACCTTTGCCTCCGCATCCAGCGGCCAAATGCCCATGGACGTCAACCTCTCCGATATCTTCAGAAGCTCCCCCAAGACGGTCCTGACCGACACCACTATCAAGAGAACCTACCAAGATGCGGACTATTCCCTCGAATTTTTCCACGATTACCTGCAACAGGTGCTGCAGTTGGAAGCTGTCGCCTGTAAGGACTGGCTGACCAACAAGGTCGACCGCTGCGTCGGCGGACGGGTGGCGAAACAACAATGCGCGGGGCCTTTGCAGCTGCCCCTGAACAACTGCGCCGTCATGGCATTGGATTTCAGGGGCATGGAGGGCATCGCCACGAGTATCGGCCACTCCCCCATCTCGGGAGTGATCGACCCTACCGCCGGAAGCAGAAACAGCATCGCAGAGGCGCTGACCAACATCATCTGGGCCCCGCTGGAAGAAGGACTAAAATCCGTTTCCCTTTCCGCCAACTGGATGTGGCCTTGCAAAAACGAGGGCGAGGATGCCCGGTTGTACGAGGCCGTCCAGGCAATTTCGGACTTTGCCATCGACTTGGGCATCAACGTGCCCACAGGCAAGGACTCCCTTTCCATGAAACAAAAATATCCCGATGGCGAGGTCATCTCCCCCGGAACGGTCATTATTTCCGCCGCCGGCCACTGTTCCGACATCACCAAAGTCGTGGAACCCGTATTACAAGAGGCTGGGGGGTCGATTTACTACATAAACCTGTCGAAAGACCCATACAAATTGGGAGGTTCATCCTTTGGACAGGTTCGAAATGCCGTCGGAAATGAAGCGCCCAACGTTATCGATACCCCTTATTTTAAATCCGCCTTTAATACCATTCAGGCTCTAATTAAAGAGGGACAAATCGTTGCCGGTCACGATGTTGCATCCGGAGGATTGATTACCACCTTATTGGAAATGTGTTTTGCCGACAACGACTTGGGAGCCGAATTGGACCTATCCGATTTAGGGGAATCCGATACCATAAAATTGCTGTTTTCCGAAAATACGGGTATTGTTTTTCAGGGGGATGCGTCCCTCGAGAAAACCCTTTCCGAGGCCGAAATCGAATTTGTAAAAATTGGGGAAGTCGTGTCCGAAGGTACATTGACCATCAAGAACGGCGGGATGGAAATGGGATTGAACATCGCTTCCTTACGGGATACCTGGTACGAAACCTCGTTCTTATTGGATGACCGACAGACCGCCAATGGCCTGGCGAAGGAGCGGTACAATAATTATAAGGAACAAAGTTTAAGGTACAAGTTTCCGGATAACTTCACGGGCCAACTGTCTCCTCGAGCGCAGTCGAGAGGTCATGACGGGGAGGTCTCTACTGCGCTCGACCGGACAGAAGGTGGCGGCGACTCCACGATCTCGACCGAACCTGTCCCCAGCGATGACAAGAGGCTCGACGGGACATCGGGCGTCACTTCGGGCGCAGTCGAGAAGCCAAAAGCCGCCATTCTCCGAGAAAAGGGCAGCAACTCCGAGCGGGAGATGGCCAATGCCATGTACCTGGCGGGCTTTGATGTCAAGGACGTGCATATGACCGACCTGATTTCGGGCCGCGAGACCTTAGAAGATATCCAGTTTATCGGGGCCGTCGGAGGCTTCTCCAATTCCGATGTTCTGGGCAGCGCCAAAGGATGGGCGGGGGCCTTTAAATACAACGAAAAGGCGAATACGGCCCTTAAAAACTTCTTCGCCCGGCCCGACACGCTGTCCATCGGCATCTGCAACGGCTGTCAACTGTTTATGGAACTGGACCTCATCAATCCCGAGCACCAAGTTCAAGGGAAAATGACCTATAACGATTCCCACAAGCACGAAAGCAATTTTGGTTCGGTAAAAATCCAAAAAAACAACTCCGTGATGCTATCCGGTCTGGAAGGCTGCAGCTTGGGGGTATGGATTTCACATGGCGAGGGCAAGTTCGTCCTCCCCCTATCCGAAGAAAACTACGATATCGTGGCGAAATACGGGTATGAGGGCTATCCTGCCAATCCCAATGGCAGTGACTACAATACTGCAATGCTCTGCGACAAAACCGGTCGGCATCTTGTAACCATGCCGCACATCGAACGTTCCATATTTCCATGGAACTGGGCCCATTATCCAAAAGAGAGAAACGACGACGTTTCGCCGTGGTTGCAGGCCTTTGTAAATGCCAAGGAGTGGGTCGAGCAAAATAAGCTTTAACAGTTACCCATTAAATTTTTTCCTATATTTCAACAACCATTCGAACAGACCATGCAAGACATCACCCGACTTTTCGATTTTCCCCAGTACCAGCTGGAAAAATATAACCTGAAGGCGTCCCTTATCACCAAATACGACGGAAAATGGGTGGCCACGTCCACTCAGGAGTATGTGGACAAGGCCAATGCCATCAGTCGGGGCCTGCTGCGGCTCGGGATAAAACCCAACGAAAAAATCGCCGTAATTTCCATGACCAACCGAACGGAATGGAACATTATGGATATCGGCATCCTACAGCTCGGCGCACAAAACGTACCCATATATCCCACTATATCCGAAGAGGAATATACCTATGTGCTGAACCATTCCGAATCGACCTACTGTTTTGTCTCCTGCCGCGAGGTGTACGATAAGGTAAAGGCCGTTCAGGACCAGGTACCCAGTCTCAAGAAGATCTACTCCTTCGATGAACTATCCGATTGCGACAATTGGAACGAGGTGCTCGAACTCGGTGCCGACGATTCGAACCAATCGGAAGTCCAAAAATTAAAGGATGCGGTCAAGGCTGAAGACCTGGCCACATTAATCTATACTTCAGGGACCACCGGGAAACCGAAAGGCGTCATGCTCTCCCATGATAATCTGGTCAGCAATGCCATTGAAAGTTCCAAGCGTTTCCCCATCAAGGACGGTGATACGAAATCCCTTAGCTTTTTACCGGTCTGCCATGTGTACGAACGCATGTTGATGTACCTGTACCAATATCGGGGGGTCAGCATCTATTTCGCCGAGTCGCTGGATAAAATCAGTGAGAACCTCAAGGAAACCGGTCCCCATGTCATGACGGCGGTTCCGCGTTTGCTGGAAAAGGTATATGACAAAATCATCGCCAAGGGCACGGAGCTTACGGGCATCAAAAAGTCCCTCTTCTTTTGGGCAGTGGACTTGGGATTGAAATACGAACCATACGGCCGCAACGGCTGGTGGTACGAGCAAAAATTGGCGGTGGCCCGCAAGTTGATATTCAGCAAGTGGAAGGAAGGGCTCGGGGGCAATCTGGGCCTGATCGCCTCGGGCAGTGCGGCCTTACAGCCTCGACTTTCCCGGATATTCAATGCCGCGGAGTTCGGACTGATGGAAGGCTACGGTTTGACGGAAACCTCGCCCGTTATCTCGGTCAACGATATGCGCGACCATGGTTTTAAAATCGGCACGGTGGGAATTCCCCTAGAGAGGACCGAGGTGAAAATTGCCGATGACGGCGAAATCTGTATCAAAGGGCCACAGGTCATGATGGGGTATTATAAGGATAAGGCGATGACCGAAAAGGTAATGGTCGATGGCTATTTCCATACGGGAGACATCGGAGAAGTCGATGCGGAGGGGTTTCTGAAAATTACCGATAGAAAAAAGGAAATGTTCAAGACTTCTGGGGGCAAATATGTCGCTCCGCAGCTATTGGAGAACCGGTTGAAGCAATCCCGTTTCATCGAACAGGTCATGGTCGTCGGGGAAAGCGAAAAAATGCCCGCCGCCCTGATTCAGCCAGACTTTGAATTTTTACACCAATGGGCCACAAGGCACGGCATCACCGTTCCTGAAAACTCCGATATTGTTCTAAACAAACAGGTATTGGACCGATATCAAGAGGAAGTTGACAAAGCCAACGAAAAATTTGCCAAATGGGAAAAGGTCAAGGTCTTTCGCCTGACCCCCGATGTGTGGACCACCACCGATGGGCACCTTACCCCGACCATGAAATTACGGCGCAAGATCGTAAAGGAAAAATACATGTATCTGTATAATGATATGTATGGGCATTGAGACTCTAGAATCCTAAACGAAAAATCCTAAACCGTCTTTTGGTCCCTCTTATCTTCCGTGGCCAGTTCGTTTCAATCTTCATAGTTTGTGAAACGGATTTCCTCGCTGGAGATGCTAAAATTAATTCCTTTTACTATGCGTGCATAATAAATATTTGCTATATTTGGTATTCCAACCAAGCCCGATGAAAGAAATCACCATCGATTATGCCCTTCGTGCCACATGGCAGGCCGTCGCCCGAATGTACAACGAAGAAGCCAAAAAGTTCGGTTCGACCATGGCGGTGGGATTTACCTTGCTGAGCATAGATCCGAAAACGGGTACTCCCTCGACGGCCTTGGGCCCCAAAATGGGCATGGAAGCGACCAGCCTGTCCCGTATTCTAAAACGGATGGAAACCCAGGGCATGATCGAGCGCAAGCCTAACCCAAATGACGGACGCGGCGTGTTGATTTACCTAACGGAATTCGGCCTGGAAAAAAGGGAGGATTCCAAAAATGTGGTACTGCAATTCAACCAAACGGTCAGGAAACATGTATCCCAAGAGAAATTGGAAGGCTTTTTTGAGGTCATGGAAACCATCAATCAGTTGGTTTCCGAAAAGAATATATATCTAAATCATTCGGCAAAATAATACCCAACAAAAAACGAAAGCAGTGAACAAACATATCAAAAAGGTAGCGGTCATCGGATCGGGAATCATGGGGAGTGGCATAGCCTGCCATTTTGCCAATATCGGGGTAAAGGTGCTCTTGCTCGACATCGTTCCCCGCGAACTGAACGACAAGGAGAAAGCAAAGGGACTCACCTTGGATGACAAGGTCGTCCGCAACCGCTTGGTTAACGATTCATTGGCCTCGGCCCTGAAATCAAAGCCCTCCCCTATCTACCATCAGGATTTTGCCAGTAGGATAAGTACGGGCAACATGGAAGACGATATCGACAAGGTATCCGAGGTGGACTGGATCATAGAGGTAGTCGTAGAGCGTTTGGATATCAAGAAACAAGTCTTCGAAAAACTCGATAAGCACCGAACCCCGGGTACTCTGATCACTTCCAACACTTCCGGCATTCCCATCCATTTTATGTCCGAAGGTCGTAGTGAAGACTTCCAGAAGCATTTCTGTGGCACGCATTTTTTCAATCCCGTTCGGTACTTAGACCTGTTCGAGATCATTCCGGGACCCAAGACCTTGCCGGAAGTCCTTGATTTTTTGAACGCATTCGGCGAAAAATTCTTGGGGAAAACTTCCGTCATCGCCAAAGATACGCCCGCCTTTATCGGCAACCGCATCGGCACCTTCAGCATTCAAAGCCTTTTTCATACGGTAAAGGATATGGATATGACCGTAGAGGAGGTCGATAAACTTACCGGTCCGGTCATCGGCCGCCCAAAATCGGCCACGTTCAGAACGGTGGACGTGGTAGGTCTCGATACCTTGGTCCATGTGGCCAACGGAATCTACGAAAACTGTCCCGATGACGAGCGTCGGAGCGTCTTTAAACTGCCGGATTTTATCGATACCATGGTGGAAAACGAATGGTACGGTAGCAAAACCGGTCAAGGTTTCTACAAAAAAATAAAGGATAAGGACGGTAAGAGCGAGATTCTAGGGCTCGATCTCGATAAAATGGAGTATCGTCCCAAGAAAAGCAAGAAATTTTCGGTTCTGGACAAGACGAAGACCATCGACCATGTCATCGACCGTTTTGAGGTGCTGGTCAACGACAGCGAAAAGCCCGGGGAGTTCTATCGTAGGAATTTTGGAGCCTTGTTCGCCTATTCCTCCAACCGGATCCCCGAGATTACCGATGAGCTCTATAAAATCGACGATGCCATGCGGGCGGGCTTCGGCTGGGGTCACGGTCCCTTCCAGATTTGGGATGCCATCGGGCTCGACAAAGGTTTGGAGCTAATTAAGGCACTGGATTTGAAAGCCGCGTCATGGGTACAAGAAATGAAGGAAGCGGGTATAGAGTCTTTCTACACTGTAAAGGACGGGGCATCATATTATTACGATATTCCCTCCAAATCCATGAAAAAGGTCCCCGGACAGGACGCCTTTATCATTTTGGACAACATCCGAAAATCCAAGGAAGTCTTCAAAAACAAGGGTGTGGTCGTCGAAGATTTGGGCGATGGCATCCTGAACGTAGAATTCCAGTCCAAAATGAACACTATCGGTGGGGACGTCCTGGCGGGCCTAAATACTGCTATCGATAGGGCCGAAAAAGATTTTCAAGGCTTGGTCGTCGGCAATCAAGGGAAAAATTTCTCCGTCGGCGCCAACATCGGTATGATATTTATGATGGCCGTCGAACAGGAATACGACGAGTTGAATATGGCCATCAAAATGTTTCAGGATACCATGATGCGCATGCGGTACTCCGCCATTCCCACCGTATCCGCCCCCCACGATATGACCTTGGGCGGCGGGTGCGAGCTATCCCTGCATGCCGATAAGGTAGTTGCCGCGGCGGAAACCTATATCGGGCTGGTAGAATTCGGCGTCGGGGTCATTCCCGGGGGCGGAGGCTCCAAAGAAATGGCCCTTCGCGCGCAGGACACCTTTCGAAAGGGCGATGTGGAACTGAACGTGCTACAGGAATACTTTTTGACCATCGGGATGGCCAAAGTATCCACTTCCGCCTATGAAGCTTACGACTTAGGCTACCTACAACCCGGGAAAGATATCGTTGTCGTCAATAAAGACAGACAGATTGCCACCGCCAAGGCCCATGCCCAACTCATGGCAGAAGCCGGCTATACACAGCCCATCCAAAGAACCGATGTAAAAGTATTGGGTAAACAGGCGTTGGGCATGTTCCTAGTTGGCACCGATTCCATGGAAGCCAGTAGATACATCAGCGAACACGACAAAAAAATCGCGAACAAGCTCGCCTACGTTATGGCCGGGGGCGATTTGTCCGAACCCACCGAAGTTTCAGAACAATATCTGTTAGATCTGGAACGCGAAGCCTTTCTATCGCTATGTACCGAACGAAAAACCCTGGAGCGGATTCAGCATATGTTGAAGTCGGGGAAGCCGTTGCGGAATTAATTCCTGGACGAAAGGAGCAAGGACAGAAAGATGAAGGACAAAAGGAATTTGTTTTTTTTACAAGGTCAGCGGAATAAACATTTTAGCTCAATACATACGGATGACGCATAATTTCAGAAAACTAAAGATTTGGAGCGAGGGAATTTCTTTGGTTAGAGATTCATATAAAATGACCAGAACGTTTCCAGAGTATGAAAAATATGGGCTTGCAAATCAAATGAATAGATGTGCTGTGTCAATACCTTCAAACATTGCCGAGGGCAGTAGTAAAGGAACTGACAGACATTTTGGAAAGTTTTTAGAAACCAGTCTCGGTTCTGCTTTTGAGTGGGAAACCCAACTAGTTGTTGCCTTTAACGAAGGATACATTAAGGAAGAAAAATTTAAAAATCTCAAAGATCGAATTCAACAATTACAAAAAATGATATCAAGATTTCGAGGAGGTCTAGGTCATTAGTCTTTCATCTTTACTCCTTTTGTCTTTTTGTCAAAACACAAGACCATGAAGCAAGCATACATAGTAAAAGCATACAGAACGGCCGTCGGCAAGGCCCCAAAAGGTGTTTTCCGTTTCAAACGGACCGATGAGCTCGCCGCGGAGACCATCCAATACATGATGGAGGCCCTGCCCGATTTCGACAAAAAACGAATCGATGATGTTATCGTCGGGAACGCGATGCCGGAAGGAAGCCAGGGACTGAACATGGCCCGGTTGATTTCGTTAATGGGCCTCGACATCGTGGATGTTCCAGGAGTTACGGTCAACCGGTTCTGCTCTTCGGGCATCGAAACCATCGGAATCGCCACCGCTAAAATCCAATCCGGAATGGCGGACTGTATCATTGCCGGGGGCGCCGAAAGCATGAGTTCCGTACCCATGACCGGCTATAAGACCGAACTCAACTACGATTTGGCCAAAGAGGGGCATGAGGACTACTATTGGGGAATGGGCAACACCGCGGAGGCGGTAGCGCAGGAATACAATGTCTCCCGCGAAGATCAGGACGAATTTGCCTTCAACTCCCATCAGAAAGCGCTTAAGGCCCAAGCGGAAGACCGCTTTCAAGACCAGATCGTACCCATCAAGGTGGAGCAGACCTATGTCAACAACAAGGGCAAAAAAGACACGAAATCGTACACCGTGACCAAGGACGAGGGTCCGCGAAAAGATACCTCATTGGAGGCCTTGGCAAAATTACGGCCCGTTTTTGCCGAAAACGGTACCGTCACGGCGGGGAACTCCTCCCAGACCAGCGATGGCGCAGCTTTTGTCATGGTGATGAGCGAGGAAATGGTCAAGGAACTGAATCTGGAACCGATCGCAAGGTTGGTCAACTATGCCGCCGCAGGTGTACCCCCCCGGATTATGGGAATCGGTCCCGTATACGCCGTTCCCAAGGCCCTAAGGCAAGCCGGACTAAAACAGGATGATATCGAGCTTATCGAACTCAACGAGGCCTTCGCCTCCCAATCCATCGCCGTTATTCGCGAACTGGGGCTCGACAACGACATCGTCAATGTCAACGGAGGTGCCATTGCCCTGGGCCATCCTCTCGGATGTACCGGTGCAAAACTGTCCGTGCAACTCTTCGACGAAATGCGAAAACGCAACATGCAGGGGAAATACGGACTGGTCACAATGTGCGTGGGGACTGGCCAAGGGGCTGCGGGGATTTATGAGTTTCTCTCCTGATGTCAAATTCAATAACCTTAATTCACAAAACATGAGCACCGAAACAATACAAAAGGAAAACCTGCTCCGAGGTGGGCAGTTTCTGGTCAAAGAGACCAAATGCGAAGATGTCTTCACTTTAGAAGACCTGAACGAAGAACAGCGGATGATGCGTGACAGCACCAACGAGTTCGTCGATCGCGAGCTTTGGGCGCATTGGGAGCGTTTTGAACAAAAAGACTACGCCTACACGGAAGAATGTATGCGCAAGGCGGGGGAATTGGGACTACTGAGTGTGGCTGTTCCCGAAGAGTACGGCGGCATGGGAATGGGCTTTGTTTCCACCATGCTCGTCTGTGACTATATTTCCGGGGCAACCGGCTCGTTCAGTACCGCGTTCGGGGCACACACCGGTATCGGCACCATGCCCATCACCCTCTACGGTACCGAGGAACAAAAGCAAAAGTACGTGCCCAAACTGGCCTCCGGCGAATGGTTCGGGGCCTACTGCCTGACGGAACCGGGCGCAGGTTCGGACGCCAATTCCGGCAAGACCAAGGCAGTGCTTTCCGACGATGGGAAATATTACAGTATTAGCGGCCAGAAGATGTGGATTTCCAACGCGGGATTCTGTGACCTGTTCATCGTTTTTGCCAGAATCGAGGATGACAAATATGTCACCGGTTTTATTGTGGAAAATGACCCCGATAACGGGATATCCATGAACCCCGAAGAAAAAAAGCTCGGGATCCACTCCTCCTCTACCCGACAGGTTTTTTTCAATGAGACCAAAGTGCCTGTAGAAAACATGCTTTCCGAACGGGGCAATGGTTTTAAGATTGCCATGAACGTCCTTAATATCGGTCGTATCAAGTTGGCGGCAGCCTGCTTGGAAGCCCAACGCAAGGTTGTGGACGAAGCGGCGAAATATGCTAACGAACGGGTACAGTTCAAGACCCCGATCGCCAACTTCGGAGCGATAAAAGCTAAATTGGCGCAAATGGCTACTAATGTGTACGCGGGTGAATCCGCCAGCTATCGGGCCGCCAAGGACATCGAAGACCGTATCGCCATTCGCAAATCCGAGGGCAATTCCCATCAGGAGGCGGAACTGAAGGGTGTGGAGGAGTATGCCATCGAATGTTCCATCTTAAAAGTAGCCGTTTCGGAGGATGCCCAGAACACTACCGACGAGGGAATACAGATTTTCGGCGGAATGGGCTTTAGTGCCGACGCCCCCATGGAAAAAGCATGGCGCGATGCCCGTATCGCACGTATCTACGAAGGTACCAACGAAATTAACAGGATGCTGGCCGTAGGGATGTTAGTCAAAAAGGCGATGAAGGGGCATGTAGACCTATTGGGTCCCGCCACTGCAGTCGGGGAAGAATTAATGGGAATTCCTTCCTTCGAGACCCCGGACTATTCCGAACTCTTTGCCGAGGAAAAAGATCTATTGGCGCGGTTGAAGAAAGTATTTCTTATGGTAGCGGGCAAAGCAGTAGAGCAATTCGGCCCTGAATTGGAACAGCATCAGCAGTTGATGTTGGCGGCATCCGATGTGCTCATCGAAGTCTATATGGCCGAAAGCACCCTACTGAGAACGGAAAAAAATGCCAAACGTGAGGGAGAAGAGGCTCAGGCCGTACAGATCGCCATGTCGCAACTATACCTGTATCAAGCTACCGAAACCATCGTTCAAAAAGCAAAGGAAGCGATTATCTCTTTCACCGAAGGGGACGAACAGCGCATGATGCTAATGGGATTGAAGCGGTTTACTAAATACACCAACCATCCCAATGTGGCCGCGTTAAAAATCCAGATTGCCGATAAGATTTCGGCGGATAGCGGATATACATTCGACTGACGACTGACTGTAGTTTTAATGCATATCTGCAGCTGTCGTCAAGCTGTAACCAAACCGCTCTTTGAACAGAGCGGTTTTTTTGCTGTCAGCCGAAAAAAACACTTGATCCGCAGAAAGTTGTGCAAATCTTATCACCTCCTCCAAGTTTTCCAGAGGTTGCCTCTCCGATTAGAAGCTTAAAAGCCTTTTATTCATCTTGAGCACCAACTAGCCAGCCGTCCCCGTCCCGTTCGGACGGACTATCGAAAAGTCAAAGCAAAAGGTCTCGAATGTCCGCCAGCTCGCGCTCCTCACCCGCAATCCGGCGAGCGTACCGGACCGGACGGCGAACCGGACCGGGCGGAAGTGAATCTTTCGGGCCGGCCTGTCTGTGCTGAGTGTCCGCCCGAAAGTCAGCGTCGGGCCGGCAACCGAAGTACTCGAGGTGACATTATTGATCGAATAGGTATTCTTCCGGATACACTATTCCCGCATCGATTCTAAAATCTTCTCTTCCGAGTGTTTTTTCGAAAAATTGATGGCACATTCAATCAAGGCCAGGTGGGAATAGGCTTGGGGAAAGTTTCCGAGCAAGCGCTTGGTCTTAAAATCAAGGTCCTCACTAAACAGCCCCAAATGGTTACTGTAGCCCAAAAGCTCTTCGAAATGGGCTTCCGCCTTTTCGGTTTCGCCGATTTTAAACAGACTGTTGATATACCAAAAGGTGCACACGGTAAATGACGACGACGGCAGACCGAAATCATCCTCGTTTTTGTAGCGGTACAGCAATCCCTCGTGTTTTAGCTCTCGGCCAATCGCGTTCACCGTACTTATAAAACGTTCGTCGTTGGCGTTTACACAGCCATAAGACTCCATCAAAAGCACGGAGGCATCCAGGTGCTTGGTCCCATAGGATTGGGTGTACGCCCCGACTTCCTCGTTCCAGGCCTTTTCTTGGATACTGTCCCAAATTTCGTCCCGGAGAGGTTTCCATTTTCCGATTTTATGGTTTTTGTTCATAATTCCGGCCACCTTAATGGCCCGGTCAACGGCGGTCCAGCAAAGTACCTTTGAAAAGGTAAAATGCCGGTCTTCGGAGCGGAATTCCCAAATGCCCTTATCGGGTTCTTGCCAGTGCTTCTCGACGATCCAGACGATGCCTTTGGTAATGCTCCAGATTTCCTCGCCGTTCTCGATATCGGTGCTAAACCGTTTCAGTTGTTCGTAGATGACGTCCATTAGAATCCCATAGATGTCGTGCTGCCTTTGTTGATAGGCAGCATTGCCGATCCGCACGGGTTTGGACCCCATGTATCCGTCGAGATGGTCCAAGGTCTCCTCGGTAAGTTTCTTTTCCTTATTGATTCCGTACATAATCTGCAGCTTTTCATCCTTATCGGGCATAAGGTCAATGATAAACTGCAAGTAACGTTTTGCAATCTTTTCATGGCCGAGATCGGATACGACCTTGATCACCATCGAGGCATCCCGTATCCAGCAAAAGCGGTAATCCCAATTGCGCACCTCGCCTATGGTTTCGGGCAAGGACGTCGTGGCGGCGGCCAGTACCGCGCCGGTCTTGTCGTAGCTCAATAGTTTTAGGGTAACGGCGCTACGATGGATCTCTTCGTTGTATTTCCTGTAGGTGGGCGTATTGTTGCTCCAGTTCAACCAATATACCTTGGTACGCTCCAGTTCCAAATACATTTTTTGCGTGTTGGGGTGAAGAATTTTCTCATTATATCCCAATAGGAAAAAACCGTCCTCGGTCAGATCGATCTCCCGCCCTTCGATCACGGCATTTTTATTGAACGAAGTATAAAGAAATGCGGTATCGAATTTTTCGGCGTGTGTCAGGCTGGCTATGAAATTGTGTTTGACGTAGGTCTTGGTCTCCCCGATGGCGTATTCCAGTTTGGGATCATAGGCCACTCTGAACTTAGGCTTTCCCTTAATATGTCGGATATACCTAACAAGCTCGGGAGGAGCATGATACCCACCGCCCGCTTTATGGTATCGCGGCATAAAGTCGCGTACCTCGAAGATGTTGTCACCATCCGAAAATTTTGTGATCAATATGGCAGTATGATCCTTATAGCGTTGGGTAATCGCATAATCTTCATCGACCAATATCTCGAAACTGCCGCCGATCTTATCGTCCAACAATTTGGCGAAGACCGATGGCGAATCAAATTCGGGCAGACACAACCAGTCTATACTTCCCGTTTTTGATACCAAGGCGGCACTTCTACAATTTCCAATAATTCCGTAATCCAGGTTATTCATCCATTGTTTAGCTAAGGGTTCGGCACTATTTCTTTCTCTTCAGGAAAATTGCCCTATTCGAAGGCTTTAATTCCGGGCATTTCCAATTTGCGGGGGTATAAATTGGTTTTATCCCGCAATTTGTCGATTTTTATAGAAATTCGTAACTATTATCGACAAAAACTTTCAACAAATGGGCAAAACGATTATTATTTCGAACCGTCTTCCGGTGCAATTACAGATCGACCAGGGTGAAATTACGGCTATCCCAAGTGTTGGCGGGCTCGCGACAGGCATGAAATCGGTACATTCGGGAGGGGACAGTCTTTGGATAGGATGGAGTGGGCTGACGGACGAGGAAATTCCCGATGAACTGGTCTCCAAAATAGATAAAGCCCTTGCCGAACACGGTTCATCGCAAGTCAACTTGACGGAAGACGAAATAGACGGGTATTATTACGGATTCAGCAACCGAACCGTTTGGCCGCTGTTCCATTATTTTATGGAATACACCGAGTTCGAACAAGAGTTTTGGGACGCGTACAAGGCGGTAAACCGAAAGTTCGCCGACGCCATTCTCGCAGAAGCCGAGGACGACGATACGATATGGGTACACGATTATCAATTGATGCTCGTACCCCAAATGGTGCGTGAGGAGAAGCCGGATATTTCCATAGGGTTCTTTTTGCACATTCCCTTCCCCTCCTATGAAATATTCCGAACCATCCCTTGGCGGGAAGAACTGCTAGAAGGACTGCTAGGCTCGGATTTGATCGGATTCCACACTTACGACTATGAACGGCATTTTTTAAGCTCGGTGCGCCGCCTATTGGGACTAGAGGTCAGTTTCAACGATATTTCCCTGGATCATCGAATTATCAAGGTGGACTCCTTCCCCATGGGGATCGATTACAAAAAGTTCAGTGAGGCCGCCAAGAAGAACGAGGAAAGTTCGGAAAAAGGAAAGTCAGAACTTCAAAAACGTCTAGATACCCATAAAAAAGCCGACCCGGAGGCCAAGTTCTTTCTATCCATCGATAGACTGGATTATTCGAAGGGAATTGCCAAGCGCATCTACGCTTTCGAATATTTCCTGAACAAATATCCGGAGTACAAAGAGAAAGTCCGCCTCATTGTATTGGCAGTACCCTCTCGCTCCAACGTGCCTCAGTACCAGTTACTGAAGAGGGAAGTCGATGAATTGGTAGGCCGCATCAACGGGGAATTTTCGACCGTAAGCTGGACGCCCATCTGGTACTTCTACCGCTCCATGCCCTTCGAGAATTTAATCGATTTGTACACCTCAAGCGATATTGCCTGGCTCACTCCGCTGCGGGACGGCATGAATTTGGTGGCCAAGGAATATATTGCCACGCGTACCGACCAAACCGGTGTTTTGATCTTGAGCGAAATGGCCGGATCAGCAAATGAAATGAATGAATCACTCCTTATCAATCCCAACAATTTCGAGCAGATTGCAGATGCCCTACATACCGCCATCAACATGCCGGTCGAGGAACAGCAAGAACGCAATGCCCCGATGCAAAAACGTTTGGAGCGCTACAACGTCGAAAAATGGGCCAACGATTTTATGAACTCGTTGGTGGACCAGAAGCGAAAAGATTACTCCCATATCGCCCGAAGGCTGACCGTCGATACGATGAACGGCATCACCAAATCGTACCAGAAAGCCGATAAGAGATTGCTGTTCATCGATTATGACGGCACCCTCTCCGGCTTTCACAACGATCCACAGAAAGCGGGTCCCGATGAAGAATTATACGCCCTTTTAGATGCGATATCATCCATGGAAAATACCGACATGTACCTCATCAGCGGGCGTGACAAAGAAACTTTTACCAAATGGTTCCTTCCCAAGAAGTATAATATGATCGTGGAGCACGGAGTATGGATTTCAACGGAAGGTGAGGATTTTAAAATGCTCGAAAATGTCAAGAAAGAGTGGATGGAAAAAATCCGCCCGGTACTGGAGTCCTTCGTCGATCGGACCCCTGGGAGTTTTATCGAGGAAAAAAACTACTCCCTGGCCTGGCACTATCGCAATACCGATCCCGATTTCGGACAAAAGCGGGCCACCGAGCTGAATACCGTTTTGACCAGTTTGATCGGCACCGACGACCTGAGCGTGCTGAACGGCAACAAAGTCATGGAAATCAAGAGCAGCAACGTAAATAAGGGCCGGGCCGCGATGCGGGTCTATGCAGAGAACGATTACGACTTCGTATTTGCCATTGGCGATGACTGGACCGATGAGTTCATGTTCGAAGAACTCCCTGAAACCGCAGTGACGGTCAAGGTCGGCCGTCAAAAAACCCAGGCTAAATACTATGTCGATAGCATCAAGAATGTCAGGGCGCTGTTGAGACGGTTTACGAAATGAGAGAAGAGACAAGAGAATAGAGATAAGAGAGAAGGGACGGATAACCGAAGACCGATGACCGATGTTTTTTGACGAGAGACAAGTTCATTACCCGGGCCGCTGGCCCGTGATTGCGAACTTTGACTAACAATTGGCTTTTTTGTGAGTTTATAGGTTTTTGAATTTATAAAGTTGGTTATTTGGTAATCAGTTTATTGAATAGGTTGTTCGATGATTGCGAAGTATTCCAATTTTTCTGACTTTCTTTGTCCTTGGTCAATTTATCCTGCTTCCTGTTACGAAACCAATTTATACCTATGAGAATAATCTTTACACTACTACTCCTTTCATTACAAACGGCCCTTCTCGCCCAGACCAATACCGAAGTGTACCTTTTGGATGTCAATATGGTGGATCGAAAGACCGAGCTGGTCGATCCAAGAAATATCTCCAACAGTGAGGGCTACGATAACCAGCCATCGTTCTATGATGGACAGACCCTGTTGTTTTCATCCACTAGAAACGGACAGACCGATATTGCCCGCTACGATATTAAGCGAGATTCCCTGTCGTGGATTACCGACACCCCTCAAGGCAGTGAGTATTCCCCCTTGAAAATTCCCGGAAAAAATGCGGTGTCGGCCATCCGTCTGGACACCAGCGGATTGCAACGGCTTTATGAGTACGACATTTGGGACGGCACCTCCTCTAAATTGCTCAAAGATTTAGAAGTGGGTTACCATGTCTGGTATAATAGCGACATTGTGGTATCTTCGGTCTTGGCCGAGGGGCAAATGGATCTAGTGGTTTCCAATTTAAGGGACGGTACCAACCGAACGGTACAGCGAAACGTTGGCCGATCTTTGCATCGTATTCCCAAAGCGGCGGTTCCGCTTCCCAATAGCTCGGAAGACGAGAAAGAACAGCAATCCGATCTTATCAGCTTTATCAGTAAGGAGAACGAGCCATGGGAAATCCGCTCCCTAGACCCGATAACCGGTGATGTTCAAAAGATAACCGACATGTATGAGCACACCGATGATATGGCTTGGTTGTCCCACAACAAGATTATCGCGGCCGACGACCGCGTTCTGATGCAGATACAACCGGACAAACAAAGGGGATGGGAGCGTTTCTTACGTCTTGAAAAGAAGGAAATCAGTAATATCAGTCGAATAGCCGTAAGTCCCAATGGCAAATATATGGCCCTGGTCTATGAGCAATCCCCCGAAGCTATCGTCCAAAATCAAATCGAGGCCTACAATGATAGGGATATTGAAGCTTTTTTAAACAGCTATACCCAAGACGTACAGGTCTTCGACTACCCCAATACGCTGCGGTATAAGGGAAAACAAAAGCTGCGCGAGCAATACACCCGATTCTTTGAGAATGCTCCCGACCTTCATTGCGAGGTCAAAAATCGAATGGTCATCGAAAATAAAATTATCGATGAGCATTATATCACCGCAAATGGTAGAAATTTTACTGCCGCTGCCATTTACGAGATAGAAAACGGAAAGATAGCGAAAGTAACCTTTCTCCTATAAAACGAACCTATTATGATAAGAACATTTCTCTCATTGAACTTGCTTTTTTGCACTATGTACGGCTTCGCCCAGACCGACCAACGTATATACGACATCATCGATGCCGTGTCGGCGGAACGCATCGAAAAAGATGTTTCGAAACTGGCCGGTTTCGGTACCCGCCATACCCTAAGTGATACGGTATCGGACACACGCGGGATAGGCGCTGCAAGACGATGGATAAAAGCGGAGTTCGAGAAGATTTCCCAAGCCTGTAGTAGCTGTTTGGACGTCTCTTATCAGAAAAACAGCATCAAAAAAGGAGATAACGACCGGATTGTCAAAGATGTGGAAATCGTGAATGTGTTGGCGGTCAAACGCGGATCAAAATATCCGAACCGCTATATTTTGATGAGCGGGGATATTGATTCCCGTGTCAGCGATCCCAACAATTTTACCTCCGACTCCCCTGGGGCGAACGATAATGCCAGCGGGATGGCCGGCACCTTGGAAGCGGCAAGGGTATTGTCGGATTACGATTTTGAGAACAGCATTCTTTTCGTGGGATTGTCCGGGGAAGAACAAGGCCTGTACGGCGGAAAGGGATTGGCCGCCCATGCCAAGAAGGAGGGGTGGGAAATTATCGGCATCTTGAACAACGATATGATCGGAAACATCAAAGGCGTTGACGGTATCGTCAGCAACACCGATTTTAGGATATTTTCCGAACCCGTGCCCCCCACCGAAACCGAAGAAGAAAGAAAGGCAAGACGCTTTTACGGGGGCGAGGTCGATGGTATCTCCCGACAACTGGCCCGATACGTACATAAGACCACGGAAACCTATATGCCCCAGATGAACCCCATAATGATCTATCGGCTCGATCGCTTCGGGCGGGGCGGGCACCATCGTCCGTTTAACGATGCAGGTTTTGCCGGTATCCGCATCATGGAAGCGCACGAGAACTACACCCAGCAGCATCAGGACATCCGTACCGAAAACGGCATTGACTACGGGGACAAACTCGAATACGTAAACTTCGAATATGCCCGTAAGCTGACTGCCGTCAACGCTATTTCCCTGGCCTCGATCGCCTGGGCCCCGCCCGCTCCCGACACGGTAAAAATCGGGGGAATCGTCGAAGCTTCGGCAAAATTACAGTGGAGCAAGTCTCAAGGAGCAACGGGCTACAAGATCTATTGGCGCGACACGACCTCCCCGACTTGGGACCATAGCCGGTATGTCGGGGATGTCACGGAATTTACAATGGAGGGGGTAGTAATCGATAATTTTTTCTTCGGGGTGGCCGCGGTCGGGTCGAACGGGTTCGAGAGCGTTGTGGTTTTTCCCAATGGGATTATGCGATGAAACGTCAACATTCTAGGGACCGGATAATCATTTCGATTATAGGAAGAAGGAATAGAGACAAGGGGGCAATCAACCAAAGGATGCAGGGTAGAATCGACTAGGGGTCGCAGTTCCTGTAAAGATTTATGGGTGAAATCACCACAAGGATGCCGGGTAGATCCAATTTTCTGAACGCTACATACCACAACAATGAAGTACATTATTTTATTTATGATGCTTGGCATGACAGTTACACTATTCGGTCAAACCTTTACCGAACAGGACAGTCTTCGCGGCAGTATCACCCCCGAGCGTGAATGGTGGGACCTTAACTATTACGACCTGTATGTCGATGTCGATCCCGATCGAAAATTCATCTCCGGAGAAAATACGATCCGGTACAAGGTTTTAAAGCCCAGGCAAGTGCTTCAGGTCGATCTACAGCCCCCGTTGAACATAGAAAGGGTGACCCAAGAAGGGAAAGACCTCAAGGTGGAGAGCAACGGCAACGCTCATTTTGTACATCTTGAAAAGCCACAGAAAAAAGGAGATTTCAACGAAGTGGTCGTAAAATATTCCGGACATCCCAAGGAAGCCGTCCGCGCTCCGTGGGACGGCGGATTTTCATGGGCCACGGATGACAACGGCAAGGATTTCGTAGCCACCTCCAACCAGGGACTGGGGGCCAGCGTTTGGTGGCCCAACAAAGACCATATGTACGACGAGGTCGATAGCATGCTCATCCGGGTTAAAGTCCCCCAAGGCCTGATGGACGTCTCCAACGGTCGGCTTCGTAAGGTGGACTCAACTAGCAACACCTATCACTGGTTCGTTTCCAACCCGATCAATAATTACGGAGTGAACATCAATATCGGCGACTACGTACATTTCGGGGAAACCTATCAAGGCGAAAAAGGACCGCTCGACATGGACTACTACGTGCTTAGGGACAATTTGGAAAAGGCCAAAAAACAATTTAGGGACGCCCCGAAAATGATGGAGGCCTTCGAATACTGGTTCGGTCCCTACCCGTTTTACGAAGATAGTTTTAAACTGGTAGAAGTTCCCTATCTGGGAATGGAGCACCAAAGCTCCGTCACCTATGGCAACGCGTACAAGAACGGATATTTGGGAAGGGATCTTTCAGGAACGGGATGGGGACTCAAATTTGACTTTATCATCATCCATGAGGCGGGCCATGAATGGTTCGCCAACAACATTACCTACAAGGATATCGCCGATATGTGGATCCACGAAGCCTTTACCGCCTACTCCGAAAACCTGTTCCTGGACTACTATTACGGGAAAGAGGCATCGGCGGATTATGTCATAGGTACCCGGAGCAGTATCGCCAACGACGAACCGATTATCGGTCCCTACGGCGTCAACCAAGAAGGGTCAAAAGACATGTACTACAAGGGGGCCAATATGTTGCACACTATCCGGCAACTGGTCGACGACGACGAAAAATGGCGGCAGGTACTGCGCGGCTTAAACCGGGAATTCTACCATCAGACCGTCACTACCGAACAGGTGGAGAACTACATGTCAGAAAAATCGGGAATCGACCTGATCCCGGTCTTCGACCAGTATTTGCGAACTCCGAATATTCCCATTTTTGAGTACGAGGTAGACGGAAACGAACTAAAATATCGGTATTCCAATGTGGTCAAAAAGTTTGAAATGCCGCTTAAAATAGAGGTGGACGGTAAAATGCATTGGATTACTCCCTCCGATCAGTGGAAAACAGAGGAATTCGAGGAGGATCTTTCTACTTTGCAGGTCGATCGGAACTTCTATGTTGATGTTAGTCTGTAGTCTTTAGACTTTAGACCTTGGTCGTTAGCCATTAGTCGTTAGACTTTAGCCGTTTGTCGTTGGTCGTTGGTTTTTAGTGAAGGTCTCGGTCCGCTTAAAAGCCCAAAGAACATTTTTGTCAGCTTGACCGATGCTACCGAGCGCAGTCGAGGTACAGTCGAAAGGTCAGGCCTTAATGTCCCGATTGAGCCTGTTTCGAGCAAATTCGAGAGACTCAACGGGACAATTCTATCATAGATGGATCGGGTGTTCTTCCGGTCTTGCGTTATAGCGAATTAGCGGGGTCATTACTTCGCTTCAAACCGAACATTCGTCAGGGCAACGGGGGATCCTCCCCTTTCTTCTCCTTCTTTTGGTTTGTATACAAAGTAGATTTCATCGGCTTTCACCTCCTTTTCTGTCTCCAATTCGATGGCTATTCTACCTCCGGGTTGTCCTCCTTCGGGTTTGGGCATGCTGCCTTTGCCTAAAAGCTCACCATCGGGGGCGTTTAAATGCATCTCGAATTCGAGTCCGGTTTTGGGTGCTTCCTGCCATCCTGCCGTTAAAATGGCCGCTTTGACCCCTGTAAGATCTACATCTTCCAGGGCGAACCAACCCTCCGAATTGGGAACTATCAATAAATCTTGGCCGTCAAATTGCACCGCGGTAAAGCCATCGGCCTTTGTTTTGTCCGAAAAGCTAACGGTACTCCCCTGCAGGGCAACCGAGGTAACCCCGGTCAACGGAATCGTGCCTTCTGCCCCTTCATCGGTATAGCTGGCAGTCAGGACCAGTACATTGTCCCCCTGTTTTGGGTTAGGTCGTATGGTTCCTGATGCAGGCATCGACTTTTCTTTACCCGAATCGTTCGCCAACGACATGATATATTCTACGATCTGACGGGTTTCCTCTTTGCTCACATCGGGATGGGCGGGCATGACCACCTCGCCCCAAACGCCTCCGCCCCCGGCGATAATCTTATTCTGAAGATAACCCGATGCCTCGGGCTTATCTTTGTACTTCATGGCGATATCAAGGTAGTTCGGTCCGATAGACGCCTCGTCTTCCTTATGGCAGGTCTTGCAGTCCATGCCCTGGGTCAAGGCTCTACCCGTAACCGCAGCGGAAACTTGCTGGTGCCCTAGGGACTGATTCTGTTTATCGTAGCTTTCAAGATAATCTACGGAAACGAAAAGATGGTCGGGATCGATGTCGGTTCCATCGGGGTCCTTGGCCGTAACGGAATAGTTAATGGGAACCCCTTCTAGAAAGAACGACGAATTGCCCCCGTTCAGATCGATAGCGACTTCCGGTCTTGAATTTCCAGCTACCACGGAAGTGACTTCACTATTCGCAGCTTCGCCCTTCCCGTCCCTAACGGTCACCGAGATTTTATAGTTACCTGCGTCCTTATACGTATAGGATACTTCAGGATCCTTGGTTTCTTTGGTCTCCCCGTTGCCCAAATTCCAGATATAGGTGAGGGCATCACCTTCGCGATCCTTCGCATCGACTTTTGCGGTGACCGACAAGGGCAGTTGGCCCGATGTCTTGTCCACGATCAAATGGTCGATCAAGGGCGGTCTGTTTCCGCCGTTGTATTCGATAAAGCTCAGCGCGGAGTCATCGTTCTTAGAAAACCAGCCGCTACCGTATTCCAACAGATAGACCCGACCATCAGGCCCTAGTTCCATATCGATCAGGTTGTTCAGGGAGATATCGGAAGCAAAAGGCTCCATCTTATTAAAAGAACCGTCATCGAAGAGCGTGACGGCCTTCATCCAACCGCGCATCCAATCGTAGATAATGACCTTGCCATCGTAATAGTCGGGAAGGCCGCCCCCGTCGGGGTATTGATCGGAATAATAGGTAGGTCCCGCCATGGCGTTTCTTCCTCCGGAGCCCACTTGGGGAAACTCGGAGGTTTCGGCATACGGATAAAAGGCGTACGCGGGCTGCGCGGGGGGCAGTTCCCGGAGGCCCGTATTGTTTTTTGAATCGTTGATCGGTCTTTCGGGATCGAAAGTGATCCCACTTTCCCCGGTCTCGTAGTCGAAATCCACATAGGCTTTGTTATCTCCGATAAAAAGTGGCCAGCCGTAATTGCCCGCCTCCCGGGCCTGGTTCATTTCATCATAGCCCCGAGGTCCGCGCGTTTCCAGGCTATCAACCCTGGCATCGGGCCCTACATCGCCCCAATAGACATATCCTTTTTTGGGATCTACGGAAATCCGATAGGGATTTCGGTGTCCCATGGTATATATTTCGGGACGCGTCTTTTCGGTGCCGGGAGCGAAAAGATTGCCCTCGGGAATATCGTAGCTACCGTCTTCATTGACTTTTATACGAAGGATTTTCCCCCGCAGGTCGTTGGTGTTGCCCGAGGAACGTCGCGCATCGTACTGTTCGTGTCCCGGAATGTCGTTCAAGGGCGCATAACCACTGTTTACGTATTCTACTCCCTTTTCATTGAAAGGCGTGGAGTTGTCACCGGTGGAGAGATAAAGGAGGTTATCGGGACCGAAGGCGATCGATCCCCCGGTATGGCAACAGATTTCCCGTTGGGAGTCCACATCCAAAATCACCTGCTCGGACGTTTTGTCGAAGACTCCGTCCTTAAATTTAAAGCGCGAAAGCCGGTTCACCCATTCATCCCCGGAAGGGGCATAAAACAAGTATATCCAATGATTCTCGGCATAGTTAGGGTCCGTTTGAAGTCCCATCAGGCCTTCCTCGGCATTGACCCCGGGCGTGTTCAACGTCTTGAAATACACATCTAGGGCCCCTACTTGCTTCAGTTCTTTGGTAGCGTCTTCGTACAGCATGATCTCGCCCCGCCGTTGTGCGACCAGTACGTCGTTGTTGGGCAATACGGTCATTTCCGTGGGTTCAAAGAACTCGCCGACCACCAGCTGTTTTTTGGAAAACCGGTCCACATCGGGCGGAATTTGGGTGACCGCCTTGCTATAATCCAATTTTTCATTGTCACCGATGGCGTATTTGATGCCGCCGAGAAGATGTTCGAGGAACAGGGGCTCCGAAAAGCTCTCGTCGGTATGTCCCGCTCCCGTATAAAAGGCACGGCCCCCGTCGTATTCATGGTACCAGGCGAATGGATGATAATCCCCGTTCGTACCACCTTCATAGGTCGATTCGTCAACGGTCATGATGACGTTGATATCGGGATTGATATTCTTGTAGTTATAGATCTCGTCTGCCCTGTGCCAAATAGAATCGGTAAAGAATTCAGTGGCGGGAAAGCTGTTATCGGTAATGATAAAATCCGCTTCGGGCGTCCCTGCTGGATGGCTCTCGAACTGCGCCCCGACCAGTTTGTTGTACCAGCCCCAATCGTATTCGGTATCGGCCGCCGCATGGATGCCGACAAAACCGCCCCCTGACTGAATATAGCGCTCAAAAGCGGCCTCTTGTTCCGCATTGAGTACATTCATGGTGGTACTCAAAAAAATGACGGCAGAATATTGGCCGAGGGTATCCTCGTTGAACAATTCCGCATTTTTCGTGGTATCGACCTCGAATCCGTTTTCACTGCCCAGCTTCTGAATAGCGGCGATTCCGGCAGGGATCGAAGCGTGTTTAAAGCCCATGGTTTTCGAGAAGACCAGCACTTCGGGCTTTCCGTCGCGCTGATTTCCGCAACTGCCCAGGATCAGGCCTAGGATTAAAGTGGTAAGAACTGCAATTTGTTTCATTTGATGGTATCGTTTGTCGGTTTACAGCCTATAAAAGTAGTGATAAGGATTGAAAACATCACTATGTGTCCACATCGGTATCTTTCTTTAGGTTCTACCACGAATGTTGTGGGGATTAAATCATGGATTATTCTGACTTGGGACTTTTAGACGTAGGACATAAGAAAGAAAACAATGTCAGGATTCACATTTCTTATCCACAGAAATAATGATATAACCTTCTTTTGAATCGGTCAATTTCAAACTGTTTGCAAAAACAACTACTTTTGTTGGAAGCCGATTCTCTGAAAATCATATATTTAGCACCATGAAAAAACTGATCTTATTGTTTATCACGATTTCCCTGACGGCTTGTCATCACGCTCAGGAGCAGGAAAGCGCCACCGCCACCTTGATTACCGATGTCAATATCGTAGATGTCAGTACAGGGGAAATTTTGGAGAACAGGCAGGTGATCATCGATTCGGGTAAAATCAGGTCCATCTCCAAAACCGTCGAAAATCGAAAAGCCTATCCGAATAAAATCGATGCGAAGGGGAAATATCTGATGCCCGGTCTGGCCGAAATGCACGCCCATATCCCCCAGTCCCCTATCTCACAAGAACGGATAGAAGATGTCCTTTACCTCTATCTTTCCAACGGCATCACGGTCATCCGGGGGATGCTCGGTCATCCCGCGCATTTGGAACTCCGCGCAAAAGCAAGGCAGGGCGAAATCTTAAGTCCCAGGATCTTCACCTCGAGTCCCTCTTTGAACGGCGGCACCATTCCCACAGCGGAAGAGGCCGAGAAAAAAGTCACGGCATACAGCGAGGATGGTTATGACTTCCTAAAAATACATCCGGGAGTGCCTCTCGAAGCTTTCGACGAATTGGTTCGCACCGCTAACGAAGTCGATATCGAGTTCGCCGGCCATGTTCCCGTCGAAGTAGGTATCCGGCACGCCCTCGAAAGCAAATATGCCTCCATTGACCATGTTGATGGGTTTTTAGAGGGGCTGGTACCCGAGTCCGCCAATGTTAAACCTGACGAAAACGGTTTTTTCGGCTTCAATTTTACCGCCTTGGCGGATACCACAAAAATCGAGGAACTGGTTGCCATGGCCAAAGAAAACGAGGTCTGGATCGTACCTACCCAAAGCCTGTTCACCAAGTGGTTCGCGCCTACGGATGCAGATACGATGCTGGCACTTCCTGAAATGAAGTACATGCCCGAAGAGACCTTGGCGGATTGGCGCCGACGCAAAGAAGCGTCCACTGGGGCGGGATCCGACTTCGATGCGGCGCAATGGGAACAGTTCGATGCCATTCGCAAACAGCTCATTAAGGGACTTGCGGATGATGGACACGGCATGCTGCTCGGCTCCGATGCCCCGCAACTTTTCAACGTACCCGGCTTTTCCATCCATAAAGAGATGCAGGACATGAAGGAGGCGGGAATGACAAACCTACAGATCATCCGATCCGGCACCATCAATCCGGCCCTTTACTTCGGGATGGAGGATATTTTCGGACAGGTCAAGGAAGGCCTTGACGCCGACCTACTACTGCTCGAGGCCAATCCGTTACAGGACCTGACAGCGCTAAAAGATCTTTCTGGGGTCATCCGCCAGGGGAAATGGATTCCCAAGTCGGAAATCGATGAAAAATTATCGCAAATAGCCCGAAACGCATCTAAAAACTAAACGGACTGGTTCTACCTTGAATTATGTGGGTAATTCAGGCCTCGAACCTTGAAATGCCCAGACGATGGAAAGAGGACGGAAAGGGTAGGGAAGAAAGAAGAACACACTTTCCGGAATATCCTACGCCGAAAACAATTCCCGTTCCTTTAGCTGTCCCTATTCCTTCCTCCTTCCGGCTTTCGGTCAAATTTTCGATATTGTTAAAATCAAATTGGTTTGAGCAAGTTTAGGTGCATATAATCCTTACCTTTAACCACTAATTTAAATTCTGGAAAAATGAAAACTATACAATTAACACTTTTAGGGCTTTTATTAATAGGCTCTTATAGTTGTAAGGAAACAAAGAAAGATGCCGATGCGGCAGGTGACACCATGGAAGAGAACATGGACGCCATGGCCGATGAGTCCGACGACATGATGGGAGAAAAGACACTCACCGTAGAGATGTCGCCCAAAAGCGGGAGCGACGTACAGGGTACGGTCGCATTTACCCAAAACAATGGTGAGGTTACTATGAGCGCCTCCTTTACAGGACTCGCTGAGGGGGAACATGCCATCCATATCCATGAGAATGCGGACTGCTCCGCTGACGATGGAACCTCTGCCGGAGGACATTGGAACCCAACCGATGAGCAACACGGGAAATGGGGCGATGCAGAAGGTTATCACACCGGTGACATAGGCAATATGACCGCCGATGCCGATGGCAATGCCACCATAGAGTTCACCACCGACGAATGGTGTATCGGCTGTGACGATGATAAAAAGAATATTATCGGGCATAGTGTAATTGTGCACGATGGCGCGGACGATTTTACCTCACAACCCAGTGGCGCTGCAGGATCGCGTGTAAGTTGTGGTGAGATCACCGAGTAATAGTTATTGAAAAATTAACTGAAAACCGCCACTAGGGCGGTTTTTTTTATATATTTAACTGCTACCCCGTAGCATCCTAACCGAGGTTTACTAACGCATACCATAAATGGATGAAGAAGAACTAGTACTACGTTTCCAAAAAAAAGATATCATTGCTTTTGAAAAGCTGTATGAGATGTATTGGGACAATATTTGCGGGGTCATCAACACCGTTGTAAGGGACAAGTTCTTGGCCGAGGAAATCACTCAGGACGTCTTTACAAAAATCTGGAACAAATCTGACAGCTATAGTCCCAAGAAAGGACGTTTCTTCACCTGGATCTTGAATATTGCCAGAAACGCCGCTATCGATAAAGTGCGTTCAAAAGACTACAAAGAACAGCAAAAGAATCTGTCCGCCGATTACTTCGTAGGTATTTTGAACAGGGCGGATATCGGCCAGCAAACGAACGAACCAGAAATCGACACCTCATCCTTGCAAAAATTGGTGCTCAATTTAAAGAAGAAATGTCTTCAGATCATTGAGTTGCTCTATTTCAGGGGATTTACCCAAAAGGAGGCATCGAAAGAACTGGATATTCCCCTAGGCACCGTCAAGACCAGAAACAGGAGCTGCATTTCTAAACTAAGGAAAAACATGACGTTGGAATGGAAATAAAGGAATACATAGCATCAGGGGTGTTGGAACTTTACGTAGCAGGATTGTTATCGGAAGAGGAAAATGTAGAGGTATACCAGCTTGCCTTGGAACACCCTGAAATCAAGCGGGAAATTCTTGCCATTGAAGCGGCAATTCTCGAACTGACCAAAACCGTGGCCCCCAACTACAGCGAGCGCAAAGGTTTCGAAGACGTACAGGCACGCATCGGGGATACAGGAAAAACAGAGACCCAGGTCGTACAGTTGCCAAAGGAACGCAAATCGAACCTGTCGGCCTATATTGGGTGGGCTGCCGCACTACTTTTCGGCGCTGGACTGGTCTGGTTCTACGTTCAGAACGACCAGCTCAAATCGGAAATCCAAACCGTCAAGGGACAGTATGAAGTGTTGGAACAGCAAATTTTCGAGGCCCGGAATTCCCTTGCCAATACCGAAACGCTGTTGGAGGAACTGAGGGATAAAAACGTCAGCGTCATCCCGCTAGGAGGCCAAGAGGTTTCGCCGGATGCCTACGCGAAGGCGTATTGGAACAAAGAGCAGAACAAAGTGCTCATCGACGCCCAAGGCCTGCCCGAACCGCCCGAAGATATGGTCTATCAGGTATGGTCCCTAAAAATGGACCCCCTCACCCCCACAAGCGTCGGGCTTCTTGAGGATTTTGCTGCGGACGAAAACAAGGTGTTCACCCTGAACAATCCCAACGAGTCCGAGGCGTTCGGAATCACGCTTGAACCTGCCGGCGGCAGTGAAGCCCCCACCATGGAGCAGCTCTACACCCTTGGTGCCGTTTCCTCTTCGTGAAAGTTACAAGGTTCCAACGAGCATGTCGAAAGCCCGAACCAAAACATCTCGATTAAGCCTGTCTCGAGCGGAATCGAGAGGCTCTACGTGAAAGCGTTCATTCAAATCGGTCAGGTGTTCTTGTGAACAAATATTAGAAGTTGAACCCAAGACTGGCCTGAAAACGATTGCCCTCGTTTCCGTGGTAGAAACCGAGGTTACCGGTCAAGGCGCTAAAGCCCGTGACCCAGATCGATCCGCCGAAATCGTTGTGCCATTTTTCCGATTGGTCATTATCGGACCATACCCTACCGTAGTCGAAACCGGCACTCACCCCGATCTGTATGGGAATAAAATTGGTCCTGAACCTAGAGATGCCCACCCGCAAATCCGTACTTTGATAAAAGGCGGTCTGGCCATTGAACCTCTCGTTCCGATAAGCGCGTAAGCTATGGTTGCCCCCTAAAAGGGCCGCGTGGTAGAACTCATAGGTATTCCCTATGATCGCATGTCCCGCAATTTTGGTAGCCAATACGGCAATTTTACTGGGATGTAGGGGATACATCAGCGTCAAGGACGGCTTCACATATCCGAAGCGGTTGGTGTTCCCCTCAAGATTGGCGGTGTAACCTAGCTCCATATCGAATTTCATGCCCCGGGCGGGGAAAGCGGGATTATCGATATTCTCGTAAGCGTACCCCGCCGCGGCCGTTAGGTAGCGCTGTTGATCATAGACATCGTTGACGGAAGAAAAGACCTGCCCAATATAGCGCTCGTTATCATCGGAAACTTTTTTCGCCTCCAACTTGGTTCTCAAAGTGAAGCTGCTTCCGTTTCGGGTATGTACCAGATAGGGTGATGCCGACCACTGCCGGATACGTACCCGATTGTAATCCCGGTCGCGGTTCTCACTATCATAACTACTACCGTTACCCCTGCCAAAGTAATTCATGGTAAAATTGGGGCTCGCATAACCCAAGTCGAACCCGAGGTTCCAGTTTTTGAAGACATGGGCGAATTCGGGGGTGTACGCTAGGGCGAAGCCCGTCGTAGCAAAATAATATTCCGCCCCTACGGTATGTTGGGTGCTGAAGGGGTTGTTCGCAAGTCCATAGGTTCTGAACCGGTCTTGAAGTCCGATTCGAAACCCGGTATCTCCGTCGTATCCCACCCTGGGAAGCAGCACATTTTCGGTGTACTTTCTTTTCCGGTAATCGTAGGTATTGACGTCGTAAGAATCAGTGAGCCATTTTTTCGATTTCGGGTTGGTAATCGTTATGTCCTTACTTTTATAGTCATATAGTTTTACTTTTCGGGGATTTTCAAAATCATAGGTATCGCTTTTCGCGCCCCCCATCACATTGAGCTTTATCTTTTTTTTACCCTTGCCTACGATTTTAAACGTATCGTTGCCATCAAGCCCGTACACCCATATTTCATCGGTTTTTTCAGCGTCGTATGTGTTCTTGAAGACGGTGTCGCCCTCCTTCATGATCGAAATCGCCGTTCTACCGTTCGGCTTTCGTTCTATCAAAAAGGCATCATCGTCTTCGGTGCCCTTGACTACCTGAAAATCGGTCAGGTAATCGTAGTACCTACGGGCGATGTTTTCTAAATTATCCCGTCTGGCCCGTAGATTTTCCTTGATCCGTACGATGCTGCTGTCCTGTGCTTTTTCGGGCAAGGCAGCGAAGGCGGAATCGATGGCCCTATCGGTAAGGTTTTCTTGGATGTAGTCTATCTGGGACTTCCAGACGGGCCATTCGGCCGTAGTAATGAACATCTTATCCAAGGGATAGCCCGAAAGGTTGAACCATTTGACGTTCTTGATGTCCGCATCAAAGCTTTGCATCTTCCGGAGGACGGGAAAGGAAAATTTAAGAAGGGAAATAATCGGTCCGTCATACTTCGGGAAGGTCTGGTCCCAATCTCGGGGAATCACCTCGTATCTTTTCTTGCCCTCTTCCGTTTCGAACTCCGCCCATCGCCATTGATCTTGATGGCGGTCCCAATTACCGGTCAATTGGTCCAAAAGACGGGCGCGAATGTAGGCCGCTTGATCGACAAAAGCATCCTTGGTCTCCCTCAGGGCCAATCGCAGGTCCGCCGTGCTCAGGATATCATCGGGTCGACCAAAGGTTTCGAACGCCTTGTTTTCGTCCCCCGCATGCTCCTCCAGCATAAAGAGCGCATCCCCGTACGCATCACTATAGATGCCGAGCCCCTCTTGTCTTGGCACATAATACACGCTGGGGTTGGCGTGCAAGATATTCAGGGATTTTGATAGTTTCGGCATGGCAAACTGCGCGTACGGATGCGAGGTGGTATAAAAATCAAGCAGAATGCGCTCGGCCAACGTATTTTCAAGGTAATCCTCGACATAATGGTCTCGTATGGCAGTGGCCTGAATAAAGCGCACCGCACTCTTGCGCAGGGCGCGTAGCGTGTATTCGTGTTCGTTATCGTCGATAAGCCTGAGCGATCTCGACTGGGTGCCGCCGCCTTCCGAGATGGGTCTTACCCCGTTCGGCAGTTCGTCGAGATGCAAAATGGGCGCCTCGACCTTTTTACTATATAAACTTCGGTAGTGGTCGCCCCACATCCATTTAAACAGTCCGCTTTTATCGGTTTCCTCCGGGGTATAAATAGAGGCCATTTGAGTGGTGGCATCCGTTTTTTCGGGAAAGGACATATCGGCCAAAACTGGACGTTCCCGTTTTATTTGCTTCGTGAACAGCCTTTTGGAAGCGCCATTTTCAATGGAAACGAATTCCACCTCCGAGCTTCCGTCCTTAAAAATCGTAAGTTGGGCGTAGCCGTTTTTCTCAGACGCGAAATGCCCGTCGTCCACGGCTCCCGTTTTTTCCGTGTTTCCCAAGGCACCGCTGATGATCTGCGGAATGCCGTCATCTTCAAGATACTGTAGGTTGCGGTCTTTTCCAGAAACGAATATGACATCTTGAAATTGGCTGGCAATGGTTTCCAATCGGCCTCGAAGCCATGAATTTTGGCTGTTTTCGAAGGTATTGGGACTAAAGCCCCCCAGTTTATCGATTAGGGAAGATTTAGTATTGGTCATTACCGGTTGATATACGGCGACGACCACGGTCTTGCCCTGGCTATCCTTAATATCATCCTTAAATTCCGCCAAGAATTCTTCCCGGGTCTTATGCTCGCATTTGCGGTTCATATAGGCGTGGTCGTCCCAATCTTCCAGAAACCATTGGGAATCCACCATTTCGAGTACGACCTCGTCGTTAATGGTTTCGCGTTCGAGCGAACAGCCGTCATTGGGCCAGAATTTTGCCTTGCTATTGTCCTGAAGAAAAGATTCCAGCTCGTCGATGCTCTTGGGCGCGTCCCTGACCCATTCGTTTTTGCCCGGGGTCAAGATGACCCCGCCGTTGAACCCGTCCCAAGCGGCCATCAATTTTTCAAGCCGGACCTTGGCCTTTTCCTGTTCGGAATTTTTGGAAGGGAATCCCTCCTCAGTAAGAACATTGCCGATAACCAACAAGGTAGCTTCCGTATCTTGACCTGACCGTTGGTTGATTTCCCCGATCATCGCCTCCGCTTCGGATATCGGAACGTTGCCAATATTGGAAATCAGGTAAAAACGATGTGAAATCTCACGGAATCTTTCCGAATTTGGGACCTTGGTACGCTCGAGACTTGAAATTTCGGTTTGTTGGGCGGTAAGGCCGTGGACGAACCATATTAAACACAGAAAACCAATAACTCCATTAGGTTTAGGTCGCATAAATCATTTTTTGTTGGTAGGTTGGTCGTTCGAGGCCGATGTGCTCAACTTCCACCGACGATGGCTCCACAGCCAAAGTTCGGGTTGTCTAATAATTGCTTTTTCCAAAAGTTCCGCGTAGCCGTTGATAAAACTAAAATTACCGTGTTCCCCGTATTTTTTTTCAACAACTTCGAGCTGTAGCTCGTAACGGCCCCGCTTTACTTGGATAAAGCTAGGAAAAATCACCGTAGAATCCGTTTTTTCAGCAATCCGTTCCGCCCCTACAAAAAAAGCGGTCTCCCTGTGCATGAAATGCGTCCACTGCTTGGCGTCGCTTGATTTGGGACTCTGATCACCGATCACGCAGTTCATTACCGGACTATTTTTTCTATCCTGTTTCAGGATTGTCCGATACCCCTTATTCGATTCCACACAGATGACCCCGAAACGTTCGCGCATGAGCAGGAACAGTTCGTTGAAGTAGGTGTTCTGCAATGGCCGATAGAACGTATAGGAAGTATAATCAAAATACAGGGGCAAATATACCAACCATTCCCAATTCCCCTGATGGGCCGTGTACATTAAAATACTTTGACCTTTCTCCAGTAGGTCCCGTAGCAATTCGGGATTGCGGATCACCAAACGTTTCTTCACCTGTTTTTCACTGATGGTCAGGGTTTTTATCGCCTCGACCGCCACTTCACAGAAGTGCCGATAGAATTTTTTTTCGATATCCAAGAGGTCTTGCCTAGAGGTATCCGGAAAGGCATTTTTAAGGTTTTCGCGCACTACGTTCCGTCGATAGCCGATACCTCGATATACCACAAGGTAAATGAGGTCCGACAACCAGTACAGAATCCGCATCGGCAGCAGGGACAACAGGTAGAAAGGGAAGAATTTGAACTTCATTCCATCGATTTAACCGATAAGTTATTTATTTTCCTTTCAGCAAACTAAGCTCGTTACTTTTTATGACATAACCGATCCGTACCATGCTCGTAAAAGGTTTGTAGTCCATAAGGCTCTCGGCCTGCCCCACGTACCACTCCATCATGAGATATTGATTGGCAATATTTCTTCTAAATGGATTAAAGTAGATCCGGGGCCTGAAGGCACCTTTTGTATCCCAGGTCAACCCTTTTCTCAAAAGCACCTCGATATAGAGCTTGTCCGGTTTGACCTCGTACGATAGCTGAAGCTCTCCCAGACCCCTGTAGTCCAAGATATCCGAATTGCCTTCCTTGTAGGAAAACGGCAACCAAACTTTTCCACGGGCGCGCAATCTGTCGCCGAACTCGGTAGTATATTCAAGGCTCAATCGGTTCCAGCTTCTTGAGAATATACTGTCCCTTCCATTGGATTCGTGTTCAAAATAGACCGACCCGACCCCTTTTAGCCTGTCATTTTTGTCAAAAATGGCCTTTCCTACCCCTATGGTAGGATTGAAGTTGATCTCCCGAAAAGGATAGGATTCCTTGTACACATCCCAAAATGCCTTTTGGCTGTATGTTACAAAGAGATAGGTATCGAAAGGCAGCGCACTTCTGGTAATCATCTGCTTAAAGCTGATCTGGTACTTGGCATTGGCGGTGTTGCTATTGATGGAAGTATTGGTAGGCGTCCCGCTGATAAAATAATTATCTTTATGGATGGAAAAGTAGGGCAGGTTTTGAACGGAGTCTTTGAATGCTTGCCGGGTGATGCCCTGCGCATGAACAATTGGCACGAAAAGTAGGACAATCAGGGGAATGGAAATTGATCTTAGCACACGCCGTAGCAACATAGCCAATTTTTGCGGCAAATATACGACCGTAGCCAAGTATCGTTACTCGTATTGAGGTAAATTTTGGTCGGTTTACGATTTTATCCCGCGTAGGCGGGGCCACTATTAACGGTCCGGCACCCTCAAGCACGGGCCCCCATAAACATACAACTGGCACATGGACGTATCGCAATTTAGACACCTCGTTATTTTTTTATCGGTTTTATTGGGATGTAGCCCGGTACGCGCCCAGAATCCGAATACGGAGATTTCTGATTTTAATGCGCTTTCGGAACAGTTTCTTACAAACATCAAAAAAGGACGCAGCACATTGGACATCCGGACGCAACTGTACCAGACCACCTTGGAAGATTTGGAAGAGGGACTGGGAACGGATCGTGAAAAGCTGGCTTTCTGGATCAATATCTACAATGCCTACATCCAGGTACTACTCTCCGAAAATCCCGACCTGTATCGAGATAGGGATGCATTTTTTGAAAATGAACGGATTCCTCTTGCGGGCCGGATGGTATCCTTCGATAAGATCGAACACGGCATTATCAGAAAATCGCAGTGGAAATTGGGCGGGGGCATCGTACGGAAGTGGTTTCCCGACGAGTTCGAACGCAGACTTCGGGTAGAAGAACCCGACTACCGGATCCATTTTGCCCTGAACTGCGGGGCTATAGACTGTCCGCCTGTCGCTATTTACAGACCCGAAATTTTAGAGCGGCAATTCGAGAACGGGGCGAAGTCCTTTCTACAACGAATATCCGAATATAGTTCCACGAAGGGCGAAGTACGGACCACTCCCTTGTTCAGCTGGTTCCGGGGCGATTTCGGATTTGAAAGCGGGGTGAAAGATATTCTCTTGCACTACGGGATTATCCCCAGAACGGAACAAATAGACGTTACCTACAAGGAATACGACTGGACCTTAGATCTCGATAACTTTACTTTCGAGTTTTAAGCAACTTTCGCAGGGCTCTACGGGCCACAAATACCCGATAAAATAGATAACACATCAAGATAAGCCAAGAACAAAACAGCAAATAAATCATTTAACCAGTAGTTTAGGGGGATTATTCTACTCCCAGATGAATGTTTATCGAACTTAGACTCCCTAATTAGGGATTTTCTAAACACTAATTCACATATGTATGCGTAAAATTAGCTAATGAGATTGTAATTTCCTACAAAATAGTTAAGCATTTCATAAAAAATGAATAATTTTTCAACAATACAGTGGTATTGTATGGCAAATTTTGTCAGAATGCCGGTATCAAGCCCGTGCCGGGGAGAGAGTTGGTTTACTTCTAAAAACTGAACCCGTTTGGTGATTTTGTAGTAATTTGCCACCTTTAATACATCTCTTATGAACCCCTCCGGATCCGGCTGGATCAATAAATTTGGCTTCCTTGTATCAGGGGATGCGGTTTCCTTTCAAGATTTTACGGCGCTCTACGATACGTTGAAAAAAACAGGGTTCGTATATGGAATCAATATCGCGATTCCCGACTTTATAACGCCTGAGCACTCTTTATCCGAAGATGAAATGGCGAAAGTCAACTTATTGAATGCCTTGTACGGTACGTTTAGGCTACAGACCCGGGAGTCCGATTTCGAGCGCTTTCTATCCCTTGTATTTCAATTCTACAAAGACCTGAAGGTCAGTCATAGTTCGTTGCTCAATAAAATACTTACTGGCAGTAAGACCTCCGCACAGCTCGAAAAACTAATAGATTCCAGGGTCTATTTGGCGGACAATCTAATCAGCAAGACCTTTAACCGTATCATCACGAATTCTCTTTTATGTCTTGACATATTCCTTTTCAAACGTTACCTCGGGGGATCGAGGGAAATAAGAAAGGAAGCGGAATCGCTGGAATATCTCACCATCAATATCAGCTATCATGCATTGAGCTCGAAAGAAAAGAGCAAAAGCGATGAGCGCTTGGCCGAACTGTTCGCAGCCTCACTTAGCTTTATCGCCAGCGATGCCAAGCGCTTTGATGGAACGTACCGCGAAAAATTACAGATCGATGGCGATAGGTACGAGCATCGTTATTTACTCGACATTGCCTGTATGACCGTCTGGGAAGACAAGTCGTTGGGATACAGCGAGTCGGAGTTTATCTTCGATCTCGGCAAGAATCTTGGTTTCAGTGATGGACAGGTAGCCCGATCGATGGACGAGACGAAATCCTTTTTCGCGAAGAATGCCGACAGCATCCCTTTTTTGAAGGATACCAACGCCGCCGTACAACTTTATGACAGTATGGTCAAGGTGGTCAACAAGCTCATCCTCAGAAATAGCAAACGCTTGCAAAAAGAGCTTTCCGAAAGCAAGGAACTGGTCTTTTTATTATCTAAATCCACCGTCAAGGACCTTTCCCCGGAAGAGAAAAAACGTGTCCAGAACCAATTGATCGACATATTTAAAAGCATCCCCTCGTTGGCCATATTTATACTCCCCGGGGGAGCGGTGCTTCTGCCCATATTTATCAAGATGATACCTAAGCTATTGCCCTCGTCCTTCGATGAAAATCGCGTCGAAAAGTAATCGGTGCCAGACACCATAATTCATGGAATAGGACGTTATACCTATGACCAATTGATCGGAACAACACAATGCTACAGTTCTTCAGTAAAAAGAAATTTTTGATCGACTACCTCGATGGTTTTGTCGATATCCATAACCATATTTTGCCCGGAATCGATGACGGCGCCAAAACAGTGGACGATTCCATGGCGCTGATCAAAGGATTTGAGGAATTCGGGGTAACCCATTTTATCGCCACCCCGCACATCATGCATAATTACTATCCCAACGACAGCTCCACGATTTCGAGGGCCCTCGCCCAGGTACGCCATACCCTGCTGGAACATAAGCTTACCGATATATCGATCGAAGCGGCGGCCGAACACATGATCGATGACAATTTTGAGCACCTGCTTGAAACGGGAACCGCAATGCCGATAAGAAAAGAATATCTTTTGGTCGAAATGTCGTACCTGCAGCCCCCGATCAACTTTGAGGAAGCCATCGTCAAAACGGCTTCCAGCGGTTATTTTCCTATACTCGCCCATCCCGAACGCTACGGCTTTCTGCACCACCGTATGCGGAAGTATAGGGAATACAAGGCGCAGGGCATCCTATTTCAAATGAACCTTTTGTCGTTGGGGGACTATTACGGAAAAGACGTACCAAAAACGGCCCACCAACTGCTTCAGGAAGGCTTAGTGGATTTCTTGGCTTCCGACGTACACAACCTTGAACAGCTCGATTCCCTCAAAAAGCTGACCTTGTCAAAAAAAATGATGGAACAGCTGTTACCGTTGATCAACAAGACCATCTCGACCTTTTATTGAGCCTCAATTTTGAATCAGCACTTTTAAGGTAATCGAATCGCCTTGATTGCTCTCTATCTCAAAAAAGTAGAGTCCAGCTTTCAATCCGTAAACAGGCACACTATACGTCTCGTTGCCCACTAGGATCTCCTCGGGGGGATAGCTGTTCAATAAGCGTCCCTGTATATCATGGACGTTGACACCCATCATCTCAAAACCTTCGGGCCGGTTCATCAACCGTATGGAGGCAATGCCGTCTCTCACAGGATTCTCTTCCAACATGTAGCCGACCACACCGCCGTCGTCCGTACTTCCGACTGCAATGGTGACTGCCGCCGTATGGGTCATGCCCCCGGCGTTGCCAACCGTCAGTTCTACCTCATAAGTACCATCGGCCAAAAATTCATGGGTCACGTCGGCCGTCGTCGCGGTGTTTCCTTCCTTGAAATCCCACAAGTAGGTATCGATGTCACCTACGGAATTGCTGCCCGTGAAAGTAACCTCTAGGGGAGCGCTGCCCGAAGTCGGGGTCGCATTGACCACTGCCAATAATCCTCCTTCGGCAACGACGGAGACCCCCACCTCGTCAAAGACGGTTTCATCTTCATCGTCGGTAACGGTCAAACGGAAAACATATTCACCCACGACCAAATCGCCTACCGATAATTCGGCCGTATCGGCCCCGTTCAGGGTCGCATCAGCGGGCCCGCTCTGCTGTGTCCACGCATAGGTTACCTGTCCGCCGTCCGGATCGGTTCCAGAGCCGGGAAGCACAGCGGTATTCTCGGGCAGTGTTACCACCTGGTCCGCACCGGCATCTGCAATGGGAGGGGCATCGCCAACTTTGGGAGCCAGGATTTCGATACCCGAAATTTTCGGATTTTCGGTGATTTTGCTCAAGGTAACCGTCAAAAACCCATCGGTCACGTTGATACCTGTAAAGGATTCGACCACTGCGGTGGCACCAGCGTTATCGGCGGCCACAAAAATATCGTAATTTTCCAATTGCGCCTGCCCTTCCACATCGACGTTGAAGACTCGAGATCCCGCACCTCCGCTTGATCCACCACCCGGCAAGCCATAGTAAATTTCCGCAAAGTGCAAATTTACATCGTGGTCACCCTGGGCTATGGGAATTTCGTACACCAAGGTATTGCCCGTCGTGTATCGTTCCGTCTGGTACAGTTGATCGTTCGTCGTATTGGCAATTTCGATCGAACTGTTAAAATCCGTACCCCCGCTGAAGTACTGATCTTCGAACCAACTATCTCCTTCGAATTCAAAGGTAGGTCCGCCTGCATTGATCCTAACGGCGCCGGATTGGCTCGATACGGTTATCGTTATCTCATCGAAGCGGATATCGCCCTCGTCGTCGGTAACCGTCAGCCGGAACACATAGTCCCCTTCGACCAAATCGCTCGCGGTCAGATTCGCTGTGGCATCGCCGCTCAATACAGCTGTATTCGGACCGCTCTGTTGGGTCCATTCGTAGGTCAGGGCGCCCCCATCGGGGTCGTTTGCCGTACCGTTCAATGTGACGCTGGGTGGAAACACGGTGCGATCCTCGCCCGCATTGACTACCGGGGCCTCATTACCGGCCTGAATGGTGGTGTTCTCATAAATACGCGGAACCATATTAATTCGAAAGCCGTTGGAAACCACATCGAGATCCCCGTCATTATCGATATCGACCACCATAGCGCCGTCGTGATGTTCCAAATCCAATGCCCCGTCATCGATAACGCGCAGTTGAAATTCGCCGCTGTTGCACAGGTCGTTTTCAAATACGATCAGGCGGTTGCTGCCCAGCCACTCCCCTACTACGATATCCATATCGCCATCGAAATCGATATCCACTGTGTTTACGCTCAGGCTACCGGCGACATCAGCGGCCAAATCATGCCGAATCCAAGGTTGTGTGGGATCTTGGGGTGCCTCGAACCAGGCGAATTCAAAGCGGGCATCGTTGGTTCCGAGTCCCAATTGCCCCACTACGGCATCCAGATCGCCATCACGATCGAAATCGGCCAGGGCCACCCGGTCGGGAGTGGTCACATAAGCTTCCCCGATTCCCGTAGCGAAAGTTTCAAAATTTCCGTTTCCATTGTTCCGCAGCCAATTAATACCTTGAAAAAGATCAAGATCGCCATCACGGTCGATATCGCCCGCTTTAATATCCTCGCCTGAGGAAACCGTGCCCGTGATATCTTCCAAGGTCCAAGTTCCTTGGGTCGGATCATCGGACGGCGTTAGTATTTGTACCGCCACACCCGTGGACTCGGCCCCGTTCCAGTTGATGGCCATTTGATAGGGCCCGCCAAGGTCGAATACCCCCCCGGCAATCCCGGCCAGAAAAGGTTCCGAAAATCCCGTATTTCCGTTGGGCACATTATCATAGACCGTAAAATTACCCGAACCGTTGTTTTTGGCCCACACCAGCACCTCGTTCTGATAGGTTCCGGTAGTTCCCAAGAGATCCATATGGCCGTCCCCGTCAAAATCATATACGTGGGCCACGTTGCCGAAGTTACCGCCGATTTCGCTTTTGACCCAGTCGCCCGAGGCAGACCCCGGGTTTTTGTACCACCAGCCCCCGGTAACGATATCTTTAAGACCATCGCCGTCAAGGTCGTAATCAGGGATGGTGTAGATAACTTCATAAGGATTCGCTTCCAACTCGTGCACTTGCCATGAATCGGGAAACGGGGTCTCGTTGCAAGTAATTAGCCCGGTAACGTTGACCGTAACCTCGTCGTAAATGCCCGTGCCGGTGTGGTCGGCATTGAAAAGTTCGACCTTGATGGTATGCTCGCCTTGACCGAGCTCATCGATGGGAATGGGGTCATAGTTGTAGTAGCGATCCTGCATTACATCGTCAATATAATAATGGAGATGGGTACCGGGATCACTGATCGTCCAATTCTCGACCCGGAAGGCCACTTCAAAGGGTTGGTTGACATCCCAGCCATTAGATGGCGAGGTAATGGTGATATTAGGATTGTTGCTCCCCCCAAAGGTATCGGGAGGTAGGATCTCGATGCCCGAAATTTTTGGATTCTGGGTCACCGAAGTAAATGAAATACTGGCGAAACCATCGGTAATCGTGATGTTGTCGAACTCTTTCTGTAAGGCCGTGGCGGCATCGACCTCGTTCATAATATCAAAGTTGGTCAAGACAGGAGTTTCTTCAATGCTGACGTTAAAAACGCGCGAGCCAGGGCCACCGGGCTGGCTACCGACCCCGAAATAGGTCTCGGCAAAATGCAAACGGATATCGTACTCGCCCGATGCAGGTACGGGAACGTCATAGGAGAATTCCCCGAAACGTTCGGACTGGTAGAGCGCATCGTCGTTGGTACCGGAAATGGGGACGGAAACCTCGTCAGTCGAGCCCCCGTTCGAATAATCGTCGCCAGAGAATGTTTGCCCCCCTGCAATGGTCTGGAGCCCACCGGTATTGATCCTAACCGAATTCAATGTCGAAATCTCACGAGTTTCGCTTACGATAGCGAGTCCCGAGGTATTCTCAACATTGTTTATCGTCAGGTTGTACGTCGTTCCAGGCGTTAAGGGAGTAATGGTCAAGATTACGCTTCGATTATCGGCTTGTAATACCGCTTCCGAGATGGTAATGCCTTTATCGATACTATAGTTGGCTACCTGTTCGGCCGTGGTTTGGTTCACATACTCCGAAAACTCAACCGTAACTTGGCCCGGTTCGGTCACCTCTGTGGCATCGACCAAGGGCGGGGTTTTATCGATGGAGACTCCCCCGCCGATGAACTCGACGTAATTGACGAGAAAACTGTTCTGCGGGGTACCCGCATTCTTAAATACAAAATAGAGGTCGTTTTTGCCTCCCGGATCGATGAAAGTCGATTCCACATTCTCCCAGGCATCGATCGCTCCGGTATTCGGCACTGTGGTGGTCACCAACAGCGGGCCGGTAGGACTTCCGGTCCGGAATTCAATACTTCCCCCGGCAACCGCAGAGGCCACCCGGTATTTGACCGCATTAATATTCTGCAGATTTCTTCCTTCGAAGACGATATTGCTATTATTGTTGACTTGAACGGATGCACTGCCCCCTTCCAGCGGGTCGGAATTGGGTATGACGGTCACATCGGTCTGGGCGTCAAAGAACTCCGCTTCCTTTCTCTTGGGATGCAATTGAATCTGTCCGAAGGAAGTCAATCCCCCTTCATCCTGATAACTAGTTCCTAACCTAAAAAAAAGGTCCATTTCGCCATGAATGTCGTGCCCATCGTATTCCAAAGTCAGGTTTTTCGGGCAACCGTCAACGGTAGCACCATCATGAAAATGCCCCAAATGACCCAGGGCGGGTCTAATATCGACATCGCCACAATCTATGCTCCCGTCGGTAGTACTTCCATCTTCGGCATCCGTAACCAGTAGGTCAATCGCAATTTCATCGCCCCAACCTACCAGTCCCCCATCCGGCGGGGAATTAAAGTCAAATTCCGCCTTCGAGTTTCCGGCATAAATGATGATATTCTTTTTGGCATCGGCCCCATTACCATCTTCAACCGTTAACTGGGCGGTAAAAGTGCCTTCGGTTTCATAGATGTGCTGAGGATTCTCTTCTGTGGAATCAATGATTCCGTCAATTTCAAAATCCCAAGCATAGGAAAGCGGGGTGTCGCCATCGGGATCCATGGTGCCTTCACTTGAAAAATTCACGGTTAATGGAAGCGGTCCGTCGGTAACGTCCGCGTTAAGGGTAATCACCGGGGGCGAATTGGAAACGATACCGGTATAATCGACCCGTACCAGTTTGCCGCTGCCATCTCCATTGTTACAGCAGCCCACCCCGTACTGAAGGATATACAAATGCCCATCGGGCCCTATTTCCATATCGATATAGCCATCCGAATTGGAATCGGGAAAGACCGAAGGGGCCAATGGCTCGGTACTGACAACGTCACCCTGCGCATCAAGCTCTGCGGCCCATATCCGACTGGTATTAAAGTCGTAGTAAAAAAATACGCCGTCAAATTCGGCGGGCAATCGCTGGGGGAAATCCGTCAACGTTCCATCGTAGTAATAGCGCGGCCCGGCGAAATAACTCTTGTGGAAAAACTCCAACAATGCCGGCTCTGCCGGAGGGAGGTCCGTAAGCCCAGTATTCCAGGTCGAAATGTTCTCAGGGGCCGCCGGATCGTTATAGTATTTGGGCGAGGCATAGGTAATCTGATAGGGATCGTTATCCGCCCCGGAAAAATAGGGCCACCCGTAATTGCCCGCCTGTTTGGTCAGGTTGATTTCATCGAGCCCTTCGGGGCCAAGAACATTATTGGGCCCATCGGGATTTTGCGGGTCGTTATAGTTGGCATCGGGACCGACGTCTGCCCAGAACACCCAATCATTGTTTTGGGTATCGATAAACATCCGGTAGGGATTACGCGCGCCCATCACATAAATTTCAGGTTTGGTGTCCGGCGTACCCGGGGGAAACAGGTTTCCCGGAGGAATGGAGTACGTCCCGTTGGGCTGGGGGGTAATCCTTAAAATTTTTCCCCGAAAGTCATTCGTATTGGAGGAGGTATTTTCCGAACTGTTATCCGGATTGTTCTCATCCAAAGTAGCATAGTTGCTATGGTTGGTATTATCCCCTAAGGCAATATAGAGGTTGCCATTTGAATCAAAACCCATGTCGCCTCCGGCATGATAACTATTGTTCCGCTGCACTTCCCATTCCATTAAATTGACTTCGGATGAAAGATCAATGGTGTCTCCGTTCATCGTAAATCGCGAAATCCGGTTTACGGAAGGCGAAGGGGCGGAATAATACACATAGATAAAGCTATTTTCCGTAAAGTTGGGATCAAAGGCCATGGCCAGTAATCCGTCTTCGAACTGATGGAATACGGGAATCACGCCCGCCGAAACGGTTGCCCCCAAATCCTCTTTATAAATTAGCATTTCTCCGAAGCGGTCCAAGATAAAGATTCGACCATCGGGGGCAAAGCTCATGGAGGTGGCGTTGGTAAAGCCAGATTCCAACTCGTTCATCTGAAAAGAAGTGGGAAGCTGAGCCCGAAGCTGGGTTAGGGAACCCATCCCAATAAAAACAAACATGAGAACAAGCACTACTGGGTGACCCGGGTAAAGTTTTTTCATCGTCATAAGTGTTTTCTCTGTTAGCGCTCTAGACTAACAGTCACAAATATAGGTTAATAACAGTTCAGGCTTATTATACCCTACCGAAATTCGTTGAAAACCGACCGAACCTCGATAAAGTACAGGGGTCGTATAAACCAATAAAAAAAGCCGCCTCAACATAGGTTGGGACGGCTTTTATAGGAATTATGCGAAGAGGCTAAAACTTCCACCATTTTTTCTGGGTCTTACCATACCCATAGCCGTATTTCCCGCCGTAGCCCAAGTTAGAGATCTCCACGTCGTTGACAACAAACGACAGGCCTTTTATCTTATTCTCCTCCTGCAATTTTATGGGATAGTTCACCGCCTTGTTTTCGGTGACTCCGGCCCTTGTCACGTAGATCAACGAATCGGCGTAATCGCTGATTAGCAGGGTATCGGTAACCACCATTAACGGCGCGGTATCGACGATTACGTAATCATAGATTTCCGAGACCTGCTCGAACAGCTCTTTGATACGTCCGCTCATCAACAGTTCGGCGGGGTTGGGCGGGATTCTACCAGAGTAGATGACATCGACCGTATTGTGATGGATCAACATAGGGTTTATGACATCCCTCACTTCTAAGGTACTGTCGTAAAGAAATTCAGTAAGGCCGGCATCTTTGTTCCGACTCGGTTTGGCCATTTTATCGACATTGCTTCCCGTGAAGAAAGTATAGAGCTTCGGATTCCGGATGTCGGCTCCGACCAACAGCACCTTTTTGTTGGTACTCGCCAAGATCATCGATAGATTGGTGGACAAAAAGGTCTTCCCTTCGCCGGGGACGCTCGAAGTAACGTACACAATATTGCTTTTGCCCGGTTTATCTTGTTTTGCCTTGATCAGGTAATCCAGGTTGGTTCGGATGATACGCAGGGATTCCGCCAATACCGAACGATCTTCCTTGATAATGAACTTGTTGTCTTTCTTCCCTAATTTAGGAAGCTCCCCGAGTACCGGTACGTTCTGCACCAGTTTTTCGAGGGAGTGCATGTTGTGAATCTTATTGTCGAGCAGGTCGTAGGCATACATAATCGAGAAGGGAACTAACAGTCCTAAGATAAAAGATGCCAGATAAACCAAGTTTGTTTTCGGGGATACGGGATTTTTGCTCACCATAAAGGCCGGATCGATGACCTTGGATTTTGCGGAACTGGAAGCGGCCGTAATTTGGGCTTCCTCCCGTTTTTGCAGCAAATAAAGATATAACGATTCAGTGGTCTGTTGCTGTCGGGTGATATCCCTTAGTGCGCGCTCTTTGGCCGGGGAGGAATAGATTTTTGATTGGAACCGGGCCTGTTGGTTGCTCAAGGAATTCACCGTCATTCCCAAGGTATTGACACTATTGCTCAAACTCTGTTGCATGCTCCGCTTTAGGCTTGCGATCTGTTCATCGAGGTTTACGATAACCGGGTTCTTTTCATTTGAGCTCTTCAAGAGCTTCTGTCGCTCCTGTACCAATTGGTTATACCTGTCCGTCGTACTGGCGATGGTGGGGTCGGATAAGCCAATGTTCGTCGGCAAAACCTCGTAACTATCTTGGTTTTCGACAAGGTCTTGCATCGATGAGGCCATGTTGAGCTGATTTCTGGCGTTGGCCAGTTCTTGCTGATTGGCCACGCCTACGTTCAAATTGACGTTCGCCTCTGCTTGAATATCGGTAACCCCTTCTTCCATTTTAAAGTCCTGGGCGGATTGGTCAACGCTCGAAAGATCCGTTGAAATATCGGCAATCCGTTCATTGATAAAGTTGGAGGTACGGTCAGCGATCTCCTGTTTATCTTCAACGGCATTTTTGTTGTAAGTACTTATCAGGGTGTTAAGAATATTTCTTGCTTTCTCAGGTATCGCATCTTCGAGGGTGAGGTTGACGATGTTCGAAAACTCCCCGGGGTTGGAAACCTTTACCCTAGTACGATAGGCCTGTGCCACATCTTCGATAGGGTTGACCGAGACCCTTAATTTCTTACCCTTATAACTCTCGAAAACTCCAACATTGGGGGTAATAACAATATCGCCGACAGGGGTGGGAATGGTATTCCCAAATGCGTAGGCCTTTACCGGTTTATCTTCCTCTTCGGTATAACCAAAGGTCGTAGAGGAGGAAATGGTTATGAAAAACTCGAATTTTGCCTTGTTCACGATCGAATCCGCCGAAATAAAATTCAGGTTTATCGGTGGATTTGTATAGAGTTCCGTTTCAATGATATTCCCTTGCACCATTACCTTCGTGTTCAAGTTCAGCTTCTTGACCACTTCGATAAAATTGGAACGGGAGTTGACTATTTGCAATTCATCTTCGACCTTGTTCTTTCCCCCTCCCAAAAATTTAAGATCTTGGAACACATCGAGTTCGGAACCCGAAGATTTATCTTCTAAAATTTGGATCTGGGTCTGCACCGCATATTTTGGGATGGAGTATCGAATATAAATATAGGCCAGACCTATGGCAAAAATCACACAGAGTACAAACCACTTCCAGTGCGTTGTATATCTGGTGATAATTTCCTTAAGATTATCTGAATTGCTTACGGTATTCGTTTGAGAGGTAGTACTCATTCTTTGGTGTTGATTTGCTATCTGAAATTAATTTTACTTCGTTCTGGTAATCAACAGCACGGACGAAGTGATTAGCAAAGAGGCAACAGAAATTGCGATGGTCGCCCGATTATCCAGCGCCGATGCCGTTATGGCGGATTTGTTCGGCTCCACATAGACAATATCGTTTTGGGTCAGGTAATAGACCGGGGAACTCATAGCTTCCTTACGCTTTAGGTTGATACGGTGATAGACCTTGGTACCATCAAAATCACGTATGACCATCACATTTTCCCGCTTACCTTTAATGGTCAGGTCGCTGGCCATACCCAAGGCTTCCATGATCGTGATACGTTCGCCGTCCACAGGGTAAGTTCCCGGACGGTTTACTTCACCCAATACGGTGACCGTAAAGTTTCGGAGACGGATATTGATAATGGGATCTTTAAGGTATTCCGAGAGTCGGTCCCGAAGCAAGACCCTTAGTTCTTCCGAAGAAAGTCCGGCTACCTTTATTTTGCCGATTACGGGAAAATCGATTTCCCCGTCTTTATCGATCAGATAATCGACCTGTTCGGGCCGAAAGCCGCCCTCAGATGTACCTCTAAGCAGATTAAAAGGCGCACTGGCCACGTTATCCAAGGTAGAGACATAGATGCTCAGCACATCATCGACCTTAAATTTAGGGGTAATGCTATTTTTATCGACCAGGGTCTCAAAGTCACCGGTATTCTGAAAATAGACCACATCTTCTTTTGTGGCGCAAGAGGTCATCAATAGCGCGCAAAGTGTCAATACGGGAACCGCACTTCTTTTCAGACCAACCGATACACGTGCTTTGAGAATGTTTTTCATTTTTTAAAAATTTAGTGCAATATTACTAAAAAATAGATTACCGAAAGATTATTCCATGAATTGGCCTCTTCCCTTGGTTGAAGGCGTTCGCCATGCTCAGGTACTAAGACCTTATAGCATTATAATACTTTCTTAAGGGAACGTTCGCTCTTGACCTTCGGTTTCTTTTTATCAAACGAACAAAGCTCGGAATTATTGGAGATGTATTCGGGAACAATTTCCTTCATTAGACTAATTGTACTGCCGTTGAAGAACATGTTGGAAACGCAGAGTTCATCAATTTTCGACCGGATCAGGGTATAGTCAAACGTCCGGCTCTTACTGATCATAATTTTCTTGTGATACGTGGGCAAGGTATTTTCCCCATTGGCCAGCAGCTCTTCGTACAATTTTTCCCCGGGACGTAATCCGGTTATTTTAATATTGATGTCTTCGGGATAGCGAAGTCCCGACAACTTGATCATATTTTTGGCCAGGTCGAATATCTTCACCGATTCGCCCATATCAAAAATAAAGATTTCGCCCCCATCGCCCATGGCCCCGGCTTCCAATACCAGTTGCGAAGCTTCGGGAATGGTCATAAAATAGCGGGTCACCTCTTCGTGGGTCACTGTCAACGGCCCCCCTTTATCGATCTGTTTTTTGAACAAGGGAATCACAGAGCCGTTGGAGCCCAGGACATTGCCGAAACGGGTGGTGATAAATTTCGTCTTCCCCTGCTGCTGCATACAGGCGATGTACATCTCGGCGATGCGCTTTGTGGCTCCCATCACGTTGGTGGGGTTGACCGCCTTATCGGTAGAGATAAATATAAACTTGTCGGTATTATGGCTAAGGGCCAGATCGGCCACCACCTTGGTACCTGCAATATTGATTTTTATGGCCTCGTATGAGTTATATTCCATCAAGGGCACATGCTTATAGGCGGCGGCGTGGAACACGATGTCGGGCCGATGTTCTTGAAAAATGTTATTGAGCCGATTTTTGTCCCTAACATCCCCTACGATAGGTAAATAATTATGGTATCCATTCTGCTTCAGTTCTTGTTGCAAGTTATACAACTCGGATTCGGACTGATCGATGATGATCAGGGCCTTATAGTCGTAGGTACAGACCTGCCTTACTATTTCACTGCCTATAGATCCTGCGCCCCCGGTCACCAGAACCACCTTATCCTTGACCTCTTTCGATATTTTGGAGTTCCGTATGCTGATCGGCGCCCTGTTCAACAGGTCCTCGATCTGAATCTGTTTTATTTGAGACACCTGTAATTTACCATTGATCCATTGTTCGACCGGGGGCACGATCTTCACCTGCACGGGAAAATCGACCAAGCTCTCCACAAGATCTTTCAATCGCTTTGGGTCGATGTTCTGCATGGAAAAAATAACCTCGGATATTCGATTTTTAACCAAAAAGTTACGGTTCAGCACTGCCCTTGAAAATACCTTTAACCCGTTGATGGACTTCCCGACTTTTTTTTCATCCTCATCCACATATCCCACTACCCTGACCTTGCTCTTGGTGTGGTTGGCCAAGGCGTTTTGGGTCAAAATTCCCGATTCGCCCGCCCCGTAAATCAGAACGTTCCGGTTGGATTTAAAGCCTTGCGCCATCAGATTGTCGTACAGTGATTTAAAAACGTACCGGGATGCCGTCAGCGCGATAAAGGACAGGAGACTATGGATGATGATGATGCCCAGGGGTACGGTAAAATCGTTGAGGATACCCATCTCGCGATTCAACAGCACTATGGTAATCAATAGGATGCTCGATAGGCAGATGGCATTAAAAATGTTGTACACGTCCCGAACCCCTGTATGGCGTACGACGCCTTTGTGGGAACCCGTAAATACAAAGGCCACCGCAGAGATCAGGGCTATAATGGGCAACTGAATGAACAGCTTGTCAATATCGAAATCCAGGGTCAGATTGAAGCGGATGAGATATGATAGCACAAAAGAAACGGAAATCATACACACGTCGATCACCAGTACGAGCCACTTAGACGCGTACCTATGGGCATTGCTAACCAAATACTCTTTGATCATTTTATTGGTTTTTTAGGATAATTTCGACGATTCTTTCCAAATCGTTTTGCGACAGGTTCGAACCGCTCGGAAGACAAAGTCCCCGATCGAATAATTTTTCAGAGGTTCCGTCACTGTACGAGGGATACTTTTTGAAGATTGGCTGTAAATGCATCGGCTTCCAAAGCGGTCGCGATTCTATATTTTGATCCAAAAGAGCCAGGCGTAATTTTTCCCGGTATTCAAATGAGGGCGTAAGCACGCAGGTCAACCAACGATTGGAGTAAAATCCGTCGGGCTCTTTCAAAAATTCGATTTCGGGTAACTGGCCCAAATGTGATTGGTAAAAGTTATGGTTTTTTCTACGGGCGGTCACCCGGTCGTCAAGCACCTCCATTTGACCGCGACCGATACCGGCCAGCACGTTGCTCATCCTATAGTTATAACCGATGGAAGAGTGTTGATAGTGTGGGGCATCGTCCCTGGCCTGGGTCGCCAAAAAGACCGCTTTCTTTTTTACATTTTCACTTTTTGATAAAAGCGCACCGCCACCCGAGGTCGTTATAATTTTGTTCCCATTGAAGGAGAAGATCCCGATATCGCCAAAACTACCGCACTTTTGTCCGCTTACGGCGCTCCCTAAAGCCTCGGCGCTATCTTCGACTATGGGAATTCCGTAATTCTCGGCGATTCTAGAGATTTCATCAGTTTTATAAGGCATTCCATATAAATGTACCGCGACAATCGCCTTCGGCTTTTTCCCATTGGCCATCCGGTCCAAAATCGCTTTTTCCAAGATTTCGGGGGAAAGGTTCCAAGTGTCCTGTTCACTATCCACGAAAACAGGGGTAGCCCCGAGATATAAAATGGGGTTGGCCGATGCGGAGAAGGTAAAACTTTGGCAAAGCACTTCGTCGCCCCGAGACACGCCCAGCAACTGAAGCGCCAGATGAATGGCGGCCGTACCCGAACTGAGGGCGGCCACATGCACACCTTCGTTGACGTAATCGGCGATAGCCTGCTCAAACTGGTTTACATTCGGGCCCAAGGGAGCGACCCAGTTGGTATCGAAAGCCTCTTGGACGTAGGCCTCTTCAGACCCGCCCATATGCGGCGATGATAGCCATATCTTATCGTGTACGATCGTTTTCAATAGCTTAAGGTTTTGAACTAGCGTTCATTTTGTTCATAGCGGACCTCAATTGGCGGCCCTTTGTTTGGGGCGGTAAAAGTACCCCGTAAAAGATATAGAGACGATTTAAATAGTCGAACTCCTGAAAAAAATCGGTCAACAGGGTTTAGACCTTTGCATTATTACGCTAGATACGATTAATACTAAATAAAAGATGTTCTATTCCGGACGAACCATGACGGAAAGGTATGAAATTCATCTTAAAGAACTCATAAAAAATCAGGGTTTGTTACTCATCGTCAACGTGTTGCATCGTGCCTCCTATTTTCTATTGTACTTTTTAAAATCTTTGTGTTCCTTTTTATACAATTCTTCTTGCGGAAGGGATTTAAAGTACTCGTAGGTCTTTTTCATTCCCTCCTCGCGGGATACCTTGGGCTCCCATCCCAAAAGCTCCTTGGCCTTTGAGATATCGGGCTGTCGCTGCATGGGGTCATCTTTCGGCAACGGCTTGTAGACCACTTTTTGATCGGTGCCCGTTAGTCTAACAATTTCCTCGGCAAAATCCCTAATGGTAATCTCATGCGGATTTCCGATATTTACGGGATGGGCGTGATCACTTAAGAGCAAGCGGTAAATACCTTCGATTTCATCATCCACGTAACAAAAAGAGCGGGTTTGGCTGCCATCCCCGAAAACGGTGAGGTCTTCGCCCCTCAAGGCCTGTCCAATAAATGCCGGGATGACCCGCCCGTCGTTCAGGCGCATTCGGGGTCCGTACGTATTAAATATCCGTACAATCCGGGTTTCCACCCCGTGAAAACGATGGTAGGCCATGGTAATGGATTCCATAAAGCGTTTGGCCTCGTCGTAAACCCCGCGCGGCCCGATGGTGTTCACATTTCCGTAATAGTCTTCCGTCTGCGGATGCACCAGGGGATCCCCATAAATTTCGGAGGTAGAAGCGATGAGGATGCGGGCCTTTTTATCTTTGGCCAACCCCAAAAGATTATGGGTCCCCAAGGCCCCGACTTTCAAGGTCTGGATGGGAATCTTTAGATAGTCGATGGGACTCGCGGGAGAGGCAAAATGCAAGATATAATCCAACTCCCCCGCCACATGTACAAACGTGGTCACATCGTGATGATAGAACTCGAAGTTCGATAGCTTAAAAAGATGTTCCAAGTTGCGCAGGTCACCGGTAATCAGATTATCCATAGCGATGACATGATAGTCTTCTTTAATAAACCGGTCGCAGAGGTGGGAGCCCAAAAATCCGGCCGCTCCTGTAATCAGTATTCGTTTCAAGGTCAAGGGGTTTATAGGGTTGCTGTGACGAAGATAAAGACAAACATCGGAACTCTACCTCCCCTACCCCCAAAATACTATATGTGGTGTAAGAACTCCGATGAAAGGTCTGTAAGGGAATATTTCGTACTTGTCGAACGCGTATCAACCATAAATCTCCCTTTTTACCGACAAATACCTAACTATATTAAGTTATTTAGTAATCTTTGCATCTCTTATATTGGGTAACCTAAATCTATATTGTGAAAAAAGTCAGTAAAATTTGTTGTATCGGCGCCGGCTATGTCGGTGGACCTACCATGTCAGTGATTGCCAACCAATGTCCCGAAATACAGGTCACCGTGGTGGACATCAACCAAGAGCGCATCGACGATTGGAACGATGAGGATCTGGACAAGCTGCCTATTTACGAGCCGGGACTCAAGGAAATCGTAGGGGCCAACCGTGGCAAAAACCTGTTTTTTTCTACGGAGGTCGATAAAGCCATCGATGAGGCGGAAATCGTTTTTATATCGGTCAACACGCCGACCAAAACCTACGGAAAAGGCAAAGGCCAGGCGGCCGATCTAAAATTTGTGGAGCTTTGCGCACGGAATATCGCCAAGGTCGCCAAGACGGATAAAATCGTAGTCGAGAAATCTACGCTGCCGGTACGAACCGCAAGCGCCATCAAGAGCATCCTTGAAAATACGGGCAACGGTGTGAATTTTGAAATACTGTCCAATCCAGAATTTTTAGCCGAGGGTACCGCTGTGGACGATCTATTGAACGCCGACCGGGTACTTATTGGTGGGGATGATACCCCATCGGGACAGGAAGCCAAGAATATTCTAAGCTCCATTTACGAACATTGGCTTCCGAAAGAACGTATATTACAGACAAACGTATGGTCTTCGGAACTTTCCAAACTGGTTGCCAATGCCTTTTTGGCCCAACGGGTTTCCTCCATCAACGCGATTTCCGCGCTCTGTGAACGAACCGATGCCAATGTTGCGGAAGTTTCCCGCGCCATAGGTACCGATAGCCGGATAGGACCGAAATTCCTGAACGCTTCCGTTGGGTTCGGCGGATCATGCTTTCAGAAAGACATCCTTAACCTGGTCTATATCGCCCGGAGTTTCGGCCTGCAGGAAGTGGCGGACTATTGGGAGCAGGTCATCATTATGAACGACTACCAGAAAAAACGCTTTGCCGACCATATCATCTCTACCCTTTATAATACGGTGTCCGGCAAAAAAATCGCTTTCTTTGGATGGGCCTTTAAAAAAGACACCAACGATACCCGGGAATCGGCAGCTATATATGTAGCGGATGCCCTATTGGAGGAACGCGCCGAAATCACGGTCTATGATCCAAAAGTTTCGGAAGACCGTATCTATGCCGACCTTGATGAGTTGGGCACCCGATCACCAGAGGAGAATCGACGCCTTTTGAAGGTTGTAAAGGACCCCATGGAAGCTGCCGAGGAAGCCCATGCCATCGCCCTGCTGACGGAATGGGACGAGTTTAAGGAATACGATTGGAATACCATTTACGAAAAAATGTTAAAACCCGCCTTTGTTTTCGATGGCCGGCGTATGTTGTCGAAAGCAGAAATGGAAGAAAAAGGCTTCCAATACTATAAGATCGGACAATCATGAACATACTAGTAACAGGCGCTGCAGGCTTTATCGGATACCATTTATGCGAAGCGCTTTTAAAGCGGGATTTTACGGTAATCGGTTTGGACAACATAAACGATTATTACAGCGTTGACCTAAAATACGATCGGCTAAAACAGTTGGGCATTTCCCGAAAGGATGCGGAGGTCTTCAACGAAATCTGTTCGGGAACTTTGCATGGGGATAAATTCACTTTTGTCCGGATGAACTTGGAAGATCGGGAGGCCCTCCCCCGATTGTTCGAACAGGAAAACATCGATGTGGTCTGCAACCTCGCAGCACAGGCCGGGGTACGATATAGCTTGGAAAATCCGGAGACGTATATTGACAGTAATATCGTCGGGTTTTTAAATCTGTTGGAATGCTGTCGAAACTATAAAATAAAACATCTGGTCTATGCCAGTAGCTCGAGCGTTTACGGCTTGAACAAAAAGATTCCCTTTTCCACCGAAGACAATGTGGACCACCCCATCAGCCTATATGCCGCCAGCAAGAAAAGCAACGAGCTTATGGCCCATACCTACAGCCATCTTTTCGATATTCCCACAACGGGACTCCGATTTTTCACGGTGTACGGTCCCTGGGGCCGTCCCGATATGGCCATCTTTCTATTTACCGATGCCATTATGAACGACCGCCCCATCAAGGTATTCAACCACGGCAAGATGCAGCGGGACTTCACCTATATCGATGATATCGTCGAGGGCGTCGCCCGTATTATCGAAAAGCCCGTCCCCGACCGGAAGTTGTACGAAATTTATAACATAGGCAACAACAACACCGTACAGCTGTCCGACTTTATCGAAGCCATCGAAAAACACGTGGGCAAAAAAGCGGAAAAGGAGATGTTACCCATGCAGCCCGGCGATGTCGAGCGGACCTGGGCGGATGTCGATGACCTTATTGATGATTATGATTATCGGCCCGATACACCGGTATATGAGGGGGTCGGCAAGTTTGTGAAATGGTATAAGGCCTATTTTAAAAACATTCGGTCCGCTTAGCGTATATCAAAGCATTTGCACGAAATACGATGTTACGGACAGATTTTTTTTACATCTTTGCAGGATTTAAATAACCACCATCCGGTTTGGTCACGATTGAGTGTGAACCACCGAAAAAATAATTCAAATGTCTCTCCACTCTGTAAATTTTTCCTCTGACTTAAACATACTTGTAACCGGCGGAGCCGGTTTCATCGGTTCGAACCTCTGTGAATGGCTGTTGCAAAATGGCAATAAGGTCAGATGTCTCGACAACTTGGCAACCGGAAAGAGAGAAAATATAAAAGCTTTTCTCGATAGCGAAAATTTTGAATTCGTTGAAGGCGATATTCGAGATCTCGAAACCTGTAAAAAGGCCACAGAAAATGTAGACCACATACTGCATCAGGCGGCTTTGGGCTCGGTACCTCGTTCTATCAACGATCCGATAACCAGTAACGAGGTCAATGTATCGGGGTTTTTGAACATGTTGGTCGCCGCCCGTGACGCTCAGGTGAAACGTTTCGTTTACGCGGCGAGCTCCTCCACCTATGGAGATTCGAAAGAAATGCCCAAGGTCGAAGAAGTTATTGGAAAGCCACTTTCCCCGTATGCGATTACCAAATATGTCAACGAATTGTATGCAAACGTCTTTGCCAAGACCTATGGTTTGGAAACCATCGGCCTCCGCTATTTTAACGTATTCGGAAGACAGCAAGACCCCAATGGGGCGTACGCTGCTGTTATTCCCAAGTTCGTTATCCAATTGGTCAACCATGAAGCACCTACTATCAACGGTGATGGGTCTTTTTCCCGGGATTTTACGTATATCGATAATGTAATCGAAGCCAATATACGGTCTCTTATGGCATCATCGCCCGAAGCTGTCAACACGGTGTATAATGTGGCCTATGGCGAACGTACGACCCTGACTGAACTGATTGGATTACTGAAGGATTATCTTTCGGAATTCGACCCCAAGATCAAGGATATACATCCGAAACATGGACCCGAGCGTGCCGGAGACGTACCACATTCGCTAGCCTCCATAGAAAAAGCCAAGAACCTTTTGGGTTATGATCCCGAATACGATATAGAAAAAGGTCTCAAGGAGGCTGTATCTTGGTACTGGGAGAATTTGGACAGGGGATAGACAACACCACTTCATCGACAGTCCAAATTTTGAAACATACAACCTGTAACGAAATACAACTTTATGAAAGATATTAAAATCGCGGTAATCGGCCTCGGATATGTAGGTCTTCCTTTGGCACGTTTGTTTGCCACCAAATATCCTGTGGTGGGATTTGATATTAATGAAGAACGTATCAAAGAACTACGTTCTGGCACTGACAGCACCCTAGAAGTAGCTGATGATGTGCTTAAGAAAGTACTTTCGGAGAGCCCCAAAATGGAAACCGGCCTTTTTTGCTCGAATCAGTTGGAAGATATTTCAGATTGCAATTATTACGTCGTCACCGTTCCGACACCCGTCGACAGTACCAACCGACCCATTTTGACGCCGCTTTACAAGTCAAGCGAAACCGTGGGCAAAGTCTTAAAAAAAGGAGACGTTGTTATTTATGAATCTACGGTGTACCCTGGGGTTACGGAAGAAGAATGCGTACCGGTTCTGGAGAAAATCAGTGGACTCAAGTTCAACGAGGATTTTTTTGTCGGTTATTCCCCTGAGCGTATCAATCCCGGCGACAAGGAGCATACTGTGGATAAGATTCTAAAGGTAACCTCCGGTTCCACTCCTGAAATCGGCAAGAAGGTCGACCAGTTGTATGCCTCGGTCATTACCGCCGGAACCCACTTGGCTCCCACCATCAAAGTCGCGGAAGCAGCCAAAGTTATAGAAAACTCCCAACGGGATATCAATATTGCCTTTGTCAACGAATTGGCCAAGATTTTCAACCTGATGTCCATCGACACCAGTGCGGTGCTGGAAGCTGCAGGTACCAAGTGGAATTTTTTACCGTTCCGTCCAGGACTTGTGGGAGGGCACTGTATCGGCGTAGATCCTTATTATTTAGCGCAAAAGGCCCAAGCCTTTGGGTATCATCCTGAAATCATTTTAGCTGGCCGCCGTATGAACGATGGCATGGGTAAGTACGTAGCTTCGGAAATCGTAAAATTGATGGTCCAGCGGGACATGAAAATAAAAGGCGCCGATATTCTAATATTAGGCATTACCTTTAAAGAGAACTGTCCCGATGTACGAAATACCAAAGCTATCGATGTCATCAACAGCCTTAAGGCCTACGGCTCGCAGGTAACGGTATTCGATCCGTGGGCTTCCAAAGAGGAAGTAAAAAAGGAACTCGGTCTGGATATTGTAAATGCCTTGCCCAATAAAAAATACGCCGCTATCGTGCTCGCAGTTTCACATAGGCAATTTTTGGACATAGATTTGCGCAATTTGTTAGATCAAGGCGGGATTCTCTACGATGTAAAAAATGTCTTGACGTGTGAAGTGGACGGTAAACTTTAACTGGGCATTTATCAATCGTAGTCACCTTAAAATCTACATTAAAACTAAATTTCCGCTGTAGTAATCCCGTACTTGATCCTCCAAAAGCATCTGAATTAGAATCAGTTTTATATTCGGCCTTTGAAATATCTTTTTTGGGCAGGGCAAGCATTTTAAGCAACTATTACTAAAATCGCACCTTAGCCGCACAATTTAAACGAAACTTAGTATTTGAAAAATCCAAAGAGATGAAATATAAAATGAGATATTAGCCTCGCTATTATCAATTTTTGAATGGAAAAAAATTATTACAGGACTAGCGCTATCACTGGATTCGAAGAAATCAGGAGACGTTATAAAATTAAATATATATAATTATCGCTGGCTTATGAAATTCTTGAATCAGTATTTACCACAGATCAAGTTTAAAGAACTTCTCGGTAACCAACTTATTCAAAGTTTCTTAACCGTTGGGATTATAACATTATTGGTTAAAGGCCTTGGTTTTTACAAAGAGTCCGTCGTTGCCGCAAACTTCGGATTATCAAAAGTATTAGACACTTTTTATATAGCTTACTTAATTCCGACTTTTATTTTGAACGTCTTTATTAGCGCTTTCAAAAACGTTTTTATACCAAACTATGTTGCGGAATTAAAGACAGGAAAAGATATTTCGGGTATTCAAAGTGCAGGATTCTTGATTACGGGATTTGTGTCAGTGCTTTTCACCTTAATAGCGTTTTTATTTACTGATGTATATCTAGAGAACATATTCCCCGGACATACCCCCTCGTATTATGCCCTTGTTAAATCACACTTTTATTTTGTAATGCCATGTATTATATTCTGGGGTTTTTCTTCGCTGTTATCGGGACTTCTCAACATCCAAAAGGAATTTCTCCACTCCACTTTGGCTGGTATTTTTATGCCTGTCGCCATTATAGCAACATTATTTCTTTTTAGAGCTTCCCTGGGTGATATGGTCTTGGCAGTAGGTACACTGATTGGGACCATTTTAAGCTTTATTTATTTGCTGGTAACATGTTTGAACAGAGAGATTATTAATCTATCTAAACCTGATTTTAATAACCAGAACGTACGACAAATGTTTGTTCAGGTTCCGGCTAAAGCGTCTTCCGGTTTTTTTACCGGCCTTATCGGCGTTACCGACCAGTACTTCGCGGCTCAACTAGTAATCGGCTCTATTGCCGCTTTGAACTACGGCCTTAAAATCCCTGCTTTCCTAATAGGTTTGCTGACGATAGCCATTAGTAATGTACTGTTACCTTATTTTTCGGGAAGTGTTATTGAAAATAGAGAAAGAGCCTTCCACAACTTAGTGAGAATGCTCAAATTAATATTTATTGTATCCGCAATTGCGGCCATTATCGGAATTCTTTTATCCGATTTCTTAGTAGAATTATTTTTCGAACGCAAAGAATTTACGGCAGAGGATACGGAAAGGGTCGCTGCTATTCAGAAATTGTTCCTAATCTATGCACCCTTTACTATTTGTGGCATGGTTGTCGTTAACTTCCTGACAAGCATAAATAAAAATGCTTTCATGGCGAAAGTTTCATTTGGAAGTATGTGCGCCAATTTTGTTTTAGATTATATCCTAATGAAATATTATGGTGTGTTTGGTATTGCACTTTGCTCCACCGTTGTTCACATAGCTAAGAGTTTAGTTTTATTCTTTTACGCCATGAAACAAAAGAAACTGGGTGATGCAGGAGATTCGTAAGGTCATGGATACTAACGTACACCGAGAGGAAGATTATTATTAAATACATTAATTCTTAAACCCAGCGCTATATGTGTGGAATTTACGGTACAACAAAAACTTATACCGAAGAACAAGTCAAAAAAAAATTAGAGCGCACCTCCTTTCGAGGGCCTGATCGAATGGGCTGGAAGAAATATTCCTCCGATAAAACAACGGTTATATTTGGTCATAATCGATTATCAATTTTAGATTTAGACTCCAGGTCCGACCAACCTTTTACTTATCAGGAAAAAATACATTTGGTTTTTAACGGCGAAATCTATAATTATCGTTCCCTAAGAAAAATTCTAAAACAAAAAGGCTACAGTTTTAGAACCACAAGCGACACCGAAGTAATTTGCGCCGCTTATCTCGAATACGGCGAGAATTGCGTAAATCAATTTAACGGTATGTTCGCCTTCGTGATTTATGACGAAGAGAAACAAATATTTTACGGGGCAAGGGACCGTTTGGGCCAAAAACCGTTTTATTATCAACTGAATGGTGATAAATTTGAATTTGCCAGTCAACTTTCAAGCATTCAACTCTTTAATAAAGACCTTACAATCTCCAGTCGAGGAATTCAGGAGTATCTCTCTTGGAACTATTTACCTAGTCCAAATTCCATCTTTAACGAAGTCAAAACATTAAAGGAAGGGTACTGCTTTGTCTATAATCTTCGAACTCATTCTTTTAAAACACGTCAATATTGGGATATCGATTACCAAGGACAACAACCTTTCAATGGTTCGATTGCAGATGCTCAAATAGAATTGGAACAGGTTTTAGGGGACGCAGTAAAAATGCGGCTGCACGCAGACGTGCCGGTAGGGGTCTTTCTTTCAGGTGGGATTGACTCTTCATTGATCGCGGCACTCGCCGCCGAACACAAAAACAATATTGCAACATTTTCTGTCAAGTTCCATGAAAAAGCCTATGACGAAAGTAAATACGCCAATATGGTGGCGAAGCACTTAAATACGAACCATCATGAAATATTATGCGATTATCGCGAAGGGATTGATTTGGTAGAAAATTTCTCTTATTATTATGATGAACCCTTTGCGGATCCATCGGCAATCCCAACAATGTTGCTGGCGAAGTATACTAAAAATCACGTAACGGTTGCACTATCCGGAGATGGCGGAGATGAAAATTTCCTTGGATATCACAGGTATGAGTGGATTGCTAGAAATAGGAAATACATGGCCATCCCCAAGTCAATCAGGGTTTTAGTTTCTAATTTATTAAAGAAAATACCAAACAACAACAGAGCTAGAGTCTTAGCCAACCTTATCGAAAAAAACGATATCGACGAAGCCTATCTTAGAACCGTAGCAAATTGGGACGCACCTTGGCTGATTGAACCAATGAAGCCTGACAATTTTGAGGATTTAAAATATTTAATGCATTCCAAAAAAAATATTTATGAGCGCGCTACCGATTTTGACATTAAAACATATTTAAGTGGAGTTATCAACACCAAAGTTGATAGGGCAACTATGGCCTACTCGTTAGAAGCAAGGGCCCCCCTACTTGATTATAGGGTTGTAGAACTAGCGCGCGCTCTTCCTACGGAATATAAATACACCAAAAACAACCAAAAAAGAATTTTGAAAGAAGTTCTATATAAGCATGTGCCAAAACAGATATTTGATCGACCGAAATCAGGTTTTGGCATACCCTTCAGGATTTGGTTCAGAGAAGAGTTGAAAGAATATGTACTTGACCAGCTAAGCGAGGAAAAATTAAATAATATTCCCGGAATACAACCCAATATCATATCAAAATGTATACAAGAGCATATGGATGGAAAATGGGATCACTACATGCTAATCTGGCGACTTTTGGTTTTGAGCCAATGGCTCTCAACTAATGGGCGAGGTATTGCAATTAAATGATAGGAAAATGTAAAATCTGTAGTCTTTGTTCATATTTACTAATGTTCCACTGACAGAATCAAACTCCCTTCTGTTGTCGGACGGTTCAAAAGTTAAGGAACCGATCGATGACCAGTGAAACAATCCACAGCATAGAGGAAACAAACCCTGAAAATGAGTCCTCAGCTCAAAAATCGGGGTTTATATCTAAGATGTAATGTCCAATGACTAAAAACCTGAGTTTTCCAGCACATTTTCTCGTTTTCCACCCAAATGGCAAATCTCGCTTTTATTTCTTAAGCCAATCCTTAATATTTCGTACCTGGCAAGGACCTAGGTCTAGATAGTCGAGACCCAGGTTATCTACGCCCCCTAAAAAAATTGGAAATTCGCTACCATACACGGGCATTCGTACCGCTTTCAGGTTGTAGGGAAGGGCGGGATAGCGCAAAGAACAAAGAAAGAAAGTGGTCGTGGCGATTACCAAGGAGAGTCCGAGCCCTTTAGAGAACAGCGGTGGCAACGATAACGAACAATAAGGGCCCAAGAAAACCAAGACACGCACCAAGACGAGCTAGACCTCTGGATATTCTTCGGGATCCACAACCCCAGCACCGTGATTACAGGCAGGCGCAGCCACAGTATGATTCCAGGACGCTGCCAGAAATCGCCATCCTACAGGGGCTATTGATGGACACCTGCCCGCCCCGTTGATCGCCCCGTCGATGGCGCCGGAACGCACTGAAATCCGTCCAGCAAGACCATAAAAACCGAAGAAGCACCGTCAAAAAAATACCCTCACAACCAAGGGTCGGACAGCACTGTGTTAATACCTTTAAAAAAAACCTTACTTATGAATATCCAAAAAATTCTTGTCGGATGAAACTTCCGGGTATGCAACACTCATTATATCGAGATTGCTCACTTAACCGCGAATTGAGCTGCTTTCTTCTTTTCTTCCCAACAAATCGTGCATTACATCGATGTTTTCGTTAAAAAAAAGTTAAACTATAGCGGGCCGAAATCCTTTAACTAATGTCTTATCGTACCACTTAAGGTAATTCATCGATTTTTTTTGCATTTCGTCGTTATACCAATTTACAAAAAAAACCGTTAAATCGTTTTGTAGATCTAATCATCTATTTATTTTTGCAGTCCAAAAAGTGCATTTCGTCGATTAAAATTGTATTTGACCGATTGTAAAATTCCCTGGAACTATTGGATATTTTTTTATTGAATAATCTTTTTACCCACTTATGAGACCCCACCCGACCCCAAGTACCCCGAAGTTTTTATGCTATAATATTATTGCCTCACCAATCACCCTATCCTGCACTAAGCACGGCGGCAATTTCGATACCCTTATACCTATATCCCGAATTACTCACGATGGCGATTTAACCGCAGCTGAGAAAGAACTCTTAGGGGGCTATGGGATTTGGACATCACCCACGCACCTAGCAGGCAACAGCGACGCCATTAACTTGAGCGGAGTCCACCGACAATCCACAATACCATTATGATAAATAAAGCCCATTCGGGAATCATAATATAATCACCCATTACTTACAATCTTAATTAACGCCCCAAAACAAGCAAACCCCAATTTTTAACCCCAATTAATTTTTTTTTAACCCCAATTAATTTTTCAACTTATGAACCTTTTACCTACAAAAACAGTATTACGATTTTTTTGTTTAATTATATTCGGCCTCGCCTTTACAATTAGCTGCAGTAAAGATGATGAGGATGATGAGGTCTTCGAGGCCATCGATAAGACCGAAGTGGCAAAAAAAGTCAATGCGACAGCGGCAAGCAGACCCATAACAGCTGTTATTTCAGGAACACTTCGAGGAGGAGCGCTTCCATCAACCGGAAAAGCCCCCTTTAAAGTAGCCTTTAAATCCTGGAACTCAAAAAACCAAGACGATATTGAGAGTTATTTTTGGGATTTTAACGACGGTTCTACCACAAGAACCAAAAATCCATCCCATACCTTTACCAAGCCAGGTGACTATAGAGTAAAACTTACCGTAAAAACCAAAGGAGGTTTTACCCACTCGACGACAGAAAATATAACCATTACCGGGTCGGGAACCACAAGCAAGTCGGAAAGCTCAAACATAAATATTGCAGCGAAAATTTCGGGGTCCATTCCTTCTAGCGGTCGGGCCCCCTTAACCGTAAATTTCAAGGCTTGGAATTCAACGAATCAAAATTACATTAAGGGCTATTTTTGGGACTTTAAAGACGGTTCTACCACAACAACGAAAAATCCCACTCATACCTTTAGGAAATCAGGTACATTTGAGGTGGAGCTTTCGGTAAAAAATGCACAGGGTCAAACGCACTCCGTGACACGCACCATCACGATAACCGGATCATCCTCCACGAGTGGTAATAGCGGTGGTGGAAGCAGTAGCGATGGTGGAAGTAGCAGTAGCGATGGTGGAAGTAGCAGTAGCGGCAGCAGCAGTAACGGCAGCAGCAGCAGCAGCGGCAACTATCCTTCCCATGCAGTAAAGGCCTCCTCGTTCGGTTTCCGGTCAGGTGATGCCACGGCCGCTTTCGAGGCCGCCATCAAGTCTGGCAGTTCTTATGTGGTGATTGACAAACAGAGCAGTGACTGGGTAATTCGGCCAACCAGGTTCTACAACTTGAGAAACATGACCATAGTCTTCGAGCCCGGAGTGACCCTGCGGGCCAAGTCGGGGGCGTTCCGAGATGGTAATAGATTGTTCGAATTGGTCAATTCAAATAACATCACTGTCGAGGGCACTGGGGCTACCTTTAGAATGAACAAGAGCGAGTACACCAGTGGCGAACAGCGCCATACCTTCGGTATCAGCAGAAGCACCAACATTACCGTCCGTGGGCTTACCCTAAGGGACAGTGGCGGCTCTGGTATATATATTGTTGGGGACGGCGGCTCTGGCTACTCCCAGAATATAACCTTGGAAAACATCAGGTCCCTAAACCATCGTAGGGACGGTATTACCATCACCAGCGCACAGGATGTATGGGTCCGCAACTCGGTATTTTCAGGATCAAGCGGTACAAAGCCTGAAGCGGGGGTGGTCTTGGAGTCGGATAGGTCCAGCCAAAGATTGGTTAACATCAATTTCGAAAACTGCAAGTTCTCCGGGAACAACAACGCCGGAGTCCATTTTTCGACCACTAGGATGAATGGAAGCTCGCGAGCCGTGTCCGTTAAGGTCGTTGACAGTGAGTTCAGCAACAATGGAGTATCGCCGTCCAGTTCAGTAATGGCGACCGAAATCTATGTTGGTGGTGGCAAAGGCAACTATGTGGTAGGTGGCGAAATCCGTTTTGAGCGCAACTCATTCAATGGCAGCCGCGGACGAATCGTGTTTACCCGAAAATCTGGAGACGGTTTCAAAGCAGTTTTCAAGGATTGTGAAGCAACGAACGTTGTTGGTTCCACTTCGGGTTCACCAATCAGAATTGAAGGCAGTAGTGATCGCAACACCGCGGGCGGAATGGTGTTTGATAATTTTCATATCCAGTACAACAGAAACGTGCCTTTCATGCATATCAATGCCCCTAGTAGGAATGGTAGTTTCGATATAAAGAATGTAAGTGGCAGCTTTACAATTAAAGAACCGAACAATAATCCTTTAAAATACTCGGGTGGATACAAACCCAGTAAAAATGTTAATGTCTCGGTTAATTATCGACATATCTAAATCTACAATTCATGTTAAAATAAACACACAAGGTTAAATATCTAAAATCGGGCCAGCCCTTGTTAAGGGTCTGGCCCTTTTTATATATTTACTTCCTGAAAACATGCCCGCGTTTAATAATGTCCGGAGACTATACCAAATTATAACTAACCAAAGATTATTTATGATGTCGATTGAATCATAAATTTGATAAACAACAATATACCGTGTCAAAAATAATTTATATAAATTTCAGCAACGAGGTTGATCAAAGATCTTACAGCAAACTTGCCCAAATTAGTAAGACCCTAGAGCCGGATAATATTGATCCCAATCCTCCTAAAATATATCAAGGACATCGCACTTTGTATTCCATCGTGAATCCCGTTGGCACTATTACTACAAAAGACGAAAGTATCCTGTTGGGTCACTGTGTATGTCAAAACAACTGGTATTCTCCGCTAAACCCTGTTGAGGATGGCAGTTATGCCCTAATCAGAAGTGACCAGGAAATGACAGAAGTTGTGGCAGACAGTGTGGGTTCCAGGGCACTCTGGTACTTTAAAAATAAAGAAATTTTTATTGTTGCAACTTCACAACGTGCTATCATCTTGTTTTTGGAAAGCTTTGAGTTTAACGAAAAAATTATTCCATGGATGCTTTCAACAGGCACTTTGGGGCCGGACTTTTCATGGGACAAACGTATAACAAAATTAAAGCCAGACTCAAGGATTATCGTGTATAAAGAGGATTGGAAATTAGAAGAAAAGAATAATGAAATTGTTATTTCCGAAAGTAAAAGAAGCTATAAAGAACATAAAAAAAAATTATATAATGCTATACAAACTTCGTTCAAAAACTTTGCCTTTGATTTAGAAAAATGGGTTTTACCTCTTTCGGGGGGGCACGATAGCAGGGCCATATTATATTTAATCAACAATGCGCTCCAAAATCCCGGAAAAATTCGTTCTATTACATGGGGGCTAGCCCAATCTATCCATCAAAAAGGCAATGATGCTTTTGTGGCAAAAAAAGTCGCCGAAGCGACTGGCGTTCAGCATAAATATTACCATACAGATATGTCGAATAATTCTGCCCAAACCATTTTAAAGCGATTCATTGAAAATGGTGAAGGTAGAATAGATCATATTTCTGGGTATGCGGATGGTTTTGCCATCTGGAAGACGTTGTTTGAAGATGGAGTCGATGGCATCATCCGAGGGGATGAAGGCTTCGGTTGGGTCACGGCCGCGTCACCCTTGCGGATAAGGTATCATTTGGGTTGCGCTTTATGCACTGACTATTCTAATCTTTCAGATTACAGAAAATATGGCATTCCCGAACAGGTAAATCCCGAATATATGAAACAGAAAGAATCGGAAAGCCTGTATGCTTGGAGAGACCGAGTATATCATCGGTATCGCATCCCAACTGTGCTAAGCGCGTTATCCGACTTGAAGCTCGGATACATAGAGCAATCGACTCCATTACTGGCCGACCAAATAATACGTACGGTTCGCACCTTGCCGGACCGACTTCGTACGGAAAAATCCCTATTTAAAGAAATAATGCATGATTTTAAACCTAAACTTGAATATGCAACCAAAAGTGCAACTTCTGCACCCATGAACATTTTAAAGTCAGGGGAAATGGTTTCTTATCTAAGAAAGGAATTAAAATCAGAGGAGGCTATGAGAATCTTTTCTCCTGAGTTCCTGCATATGATTTTAGAAAATTCCGTGGTTTCAAAGGGAGAATCAACTAAAACATCCTTTAGACTAAAATTGAAATTACTTTTCATCAAATATGCACCCCAATATATCAAAAATCGAATTTCGTCCAATAGAAAATTAGCGGTCGATTCAAATATTTTATTATTTAGAGTGTATATTATAATTCATATGCATAGACTGCTATCAAAATAGAAAGGACTCTTCTAAAGTTATGAAAAAAGGTTTAAATCATTATTGCAACTAAAATTAGATTACTCGTTTCTTGATGCCACATTAGGTATACACTTCTGATTGACTACATCGAATCTATGACTCGAAGGACTCGGTCGGATTGGATTTAATTATTACGATACAATCATCCCGGCAGCAACTGTTTCATTCGTAGTGTTATCAATAAGAATGATACTACCTGTATTACGATTTTCTCGGTACGAATCAATCATCAATGGTTTTGTTGTCCTAATCCTCACTTTACAGATATCGTTCATCCGCAACTCGTTGTCATCGTTGATGCGGCCAAGAGTATTAATATCAATTTTATAAATAACTTCCTTAATCATTGCAGTCTGCTCATTTGAGGTATGCATTATCGTGTATTTTGTCCTCGGTCCGGCAGCGGCATCATCCAACCAACATAGCATGACCTCTATGTCCTGGGAGGCCTCGGGCTTATTGTTGGATCTTGCAATCATGTCTCCACGGCCTACATCAATATCGTCACTCAGTTCAATAGCGACAGACATAGGGGCTACGGCCTCTTCAAGCTTACCCGAAGGTCCTTGAATGGACTTTATGCTAGAGGTAAACCCAGATGGTAGAACGGTCACCTCATCGCCAGTACGTAAAATACCACTGGGCAACCTACCTGCGTAGGCGCGATAATCAAGGAAGCCATCGCGTTGTGGTCGGATTACCGTTTGTACAGGGAACCGCGCATCTACCTTGTTAATATCGCTGCTAATGTGCAAGGTCTCTAAAGTGTGCAAAAGCGTTGCGCCTAGGTACCAAGACATATTTTCCGATCGGTTGACCACATTATCCCCATGCAAGGCACTTATTGGGATAACGCGAAAATCCTTGATGACCATCTTTGAGGAAAACTCTTCGAACGCTTTTGTTATTTGGTTGTAGGTCTCCTCGGCATAATCCACTAGATCCATCTTATTGACACAAACAATGACATGTGGAATATGTAGCAAGGAAGCGATGAAGGCGTGTCGTTTTGTCTGTTCTATTACCCCGTGTCTGGCATCTATAAGAATAATGGCCGCATTGGCCGTCGAGGCCCCCGTTACCATGTTTCGAGTATATTGGATATGACCGGGCGTATCGGCGATTATAAACTTCCGCTTTGGGGTGGTAAAATATCGATACGCCACGTCAATGGTAATTCCCTGTTCGCGCTCATCCCGAAGTCCGTCGGTGAACAACGCTAGGTCAATACCTTCGTAGCCTTTTTTGCTACTGGTGTTTTCGACGGCTTTAATTTGATCTTCAAAGATTGATTTGGAATCAAATAAAAGTCTTCCTATCAAGGTGCTTTTACCATCATCGACACTTCCTGCCGTTGTAAAACGCAATAGCTGATTGTTATCTATTTTCATTGCTTTATGCCTATTGTGAATTAAAAATAACCTTGTTTTTTTCGATCTTCCATAGCGGTTTCCGAACGCTTGTCATCCGTACGGTTTCCGCGTTCAGTCTGCTTCATGGCAGAAACTTCCATAACCACCTTTTCCAAGGTATCGGCGTCCGATTCTATACCGCCAGTAATGGTGATGTCACCCAAGGTTCTAAATCTTACCTTTTTTGTTTCAATTTTTTCGTTTTCATCAAGTATTAAATACTCGGAATTGGGAATCCAGGAATCGTTTCTCCATACTACCTCCCGATTATGTGCGAGGTAAAGGGACGGAACTTCAATTTGTTCCCTTTTTATATAATTCCAAACGTCCATTTCCGTCCAATTGCTAATGGGAAAGACCCTAAAGTGTTCACCCTCGAAATATTTACCGTTAAAAAGATTCCAAAGTTCTGGCCGTTGATTTCTGGGATCCCATTGTCCGAAATCATCACGATGGGAAAAAAAGCGTTCTTTTGCCCTTGCTTTCTCCTCATCCCTTCTTCCCCCACCTATTGCGCAATCAATTTTATTATCGGTAATGGCATCGAGCAAAGTAGTTATCTGTAGCGCATTTCTCGTGGCATTCTTACCTTTTTCTTCCGCGACACGACCATCATCGATTGCCTTCTGAACCGAGCCAACTATGAGTCTCGCGTCCAGGGATTCAATGAGGTCATCCCTGAACTTGATTGTTTCCGGAAAATTGTGGCCCGTATCGACATGCATAAAGGCAAAAGGGATTTTACCGGGATAAAATGCCTTTTTTGCCAAATGTGAAACTACGATGGAGTCTTTACCTCCGGAAAAAAGTATAACCGGATTTTGAAATTGGGCTTGCACCTCACGAAGAACGTAAATCGCCTCCGACTCTAACTCATCCAAATAATTCAAAAAATACTGACTCATTCTATTTTAGGCTTAGTTTGTTTTTAATTTCTGCAAATATAAGGTTCACGGCCTCTTGGACCGACTGATCTTGATCAATCTTAACGGTTGGTGCTTTTGGTTTTTCGTATGGGGCGGAAATACCTGTCATATTCTTAATTTCCCCTTTTCTTGCTTTTTTGTATAGCCCTTTGACATCCCGCCGTTCGCACTCCTCCAAACTCGTGCCGACGTAAACTTCCACATAGTTTTTCTTGCCGATAATCCTCTCAATAAACTTTCTGTCCTTTTCATAGGGGGCTATAAAGGCCGCTAAAACCACAAGGCCCGCATCAACGAACAATTTTGAGATTTCCCCAATTCTTCGGATGTTTTCTGACCGATCTTCTTCGCTAAAGCTTAGATTTTTGTTGATGCCCTTTCTCACATTGTCACCGTCGAGTACGTATGTCTTTATGTTCTCATCGTATAGTTTCTGTTCGAGGGCGTTTGCAATGGTCGATTTTCCAGATCCCGATAGCCCTGTGAAAAACACAAGAAATGAACTATGGCCATTAGCTTTCTGTCGAAGGTCTTTTCCTATCTTAAATTCTTGGGCCGTAATATTCTTATTCATTTTTCAGCTCTTTTATTTAATCCAAAATCAATACGATACCAAGCTCGTTCATGAAAATAATACAATATCATTTTCGTCAAAACTTCTATCAATCCAATTTGCAACCCGGTTTGTGCACTTCCCGTGATGAACCAGGAAAGAATGATGGTATCAAAAGTACCGATTATTCGCCAAGTCACAGTTTTAATAAGGTGTCTTCTACGACTGTCTATTATACCGAGTCGAATCCAAACTCTTTCATGGACATAGTATAACAACATTTTAGTTATCAGTTCAGAACCTCCTATTTTAAGTCCTGTAAGGGGATTTCCAGTTATCACCCAAGATAACACAATGGTGTCCAACGTTCCAACAATACGCCATGTAACGGTTTTGGCAAAATGCCTTTTGAAGGAAACTTTTTCCATCAATGGCTTACCATAAAAAAAGGATTAAGCAAGTCTTCCTTGTTATAATGCAATGCATTTTTTCCATCCTGTTCGATGACCTTAACGCCGACTGCATTGCAAATGGCCTGGCCAGCCGCCGTGTCCCATTCCATTGTGGGCGCAAATCTCGGGTAAATATCGGCTTTGCCTTCCGCAACCAAGCAGAATTTTAACGAACTGCCCTTCGAAACTATTTCTACGTTTTCGTATTTGTCTTCCAATTCCGAGATAAAGTCCAAAGTCTTCTGATTCATATGAGATCTACTTCCCACCACCCGTACGATACTTCTATTGGTATTTGCAGGATAGATAGAATCAGAAACATCAAATAGATCGTTAACCATCTCATGTTCTTCGTTCAAAATAGCTTTAAACGCATCTTTTTTGCGGACATTTGCGTAATACAGCTCCCGTGATACGGGCACGTAAATGACACCTAAGATGGGAACGCCATTTTTGGCTAAGGCAATATTTACCGTGAATTCCCCATTGCGCTTTATAAATTCCTTGGTGCCATCAAGAGGATCTACGATCCAGCAGTAATCCCAATTCTTACGAATTTTATAATCTTCATTTTTGTTCTCCTCGCTAATAATCGGATAAGCTGTATTGGCTAAATAAGTATTGATGACCTCGTTAGCGGCCTTATCAGCTTCTGTAAGGGGAGAGTTATCCTGTTTGAATTCGGATTTAAAATCGGGCTTTTCATAGACTTCAAGAATAGCCTTGCCTGCGTTGATAGCGGCATTAATTGCAATCTTCAGGGTTTCAGTTGGTGTGACCATAGAATTTGAAATGAACGCAAAACTCGTGAATTAGGAGCAGTTATTCAATTTAATCTGTTCAATTTCGGCAAAGAACCGAATAAAAAGATGTAAGTAGGTAAAAATCTATACCGAATTTTTGGTAGGTATCTCAAAGAAATCTACTTCGAGTGATGAGCCTTACCAAAAAAATTATCATTATATTTCAAGAACTTAATTTATGCTGTCCTTCCCAAATATTCCCACAAATAGTGGCCACCATCGTCACTTACCGCCTAGAGTGTAGGTCTTACAAATGCACATCCTTGAAAGTTATCATAGAAGACTTTGAATTTTTTAGATATCCTTCGACCAAAGTATTTCAATTATATTGCAGATTCTGGAAAGGATAAGTCCAACCGTCATTTTCTGGTTCTGTTACAGTAATTAGTTTTCTTATTGCAGGTACAACTGGAAAGGTTTAATTTTGAACCTAAATGAATTAGGGCATACCTTAATCTTTTATCCAATAAAGACTTTCTTAGAAAAGGCACCTAAGCGTTTAGTTATGAAACAAAAAATAAAACTGATTCTTTTAATCGGCAGCGGTCGAAGTGGTTCAACCCTTATGGACATGTTGGTAAATGAGAATCCAAATATTATGGGTGTTGGCGAAATAAGCAATTGGAACAATAAGGTTTTCAACGAATACTGTGCCTGTGGTGACATCGTTAAATCTTGTCCGTTTTGGTCAGAAGTAATAAGAAAAGTTGGGTGGAGTGAAAAGGATTTTCAAAAATATAAAGAATACCAATACGAATTCAATGCGCCAAAGAGGGATTCTGTTTTCAAGATAAAAGATTATACAGAGAAATCTGGATTCAATGACTTTATCTCAAAAAGTAATGAAATTTTTAATGCTATTTCGGAGGTAAGCAATAAGCAAATATTATTCGATTCTTCAAAATCACCACAAAGAGCCTTCAATTTAAGCAAAAGCGATTTATTTGACGTTAAGTTCATCTATTTAATGAGGGATCCCAGGGGCGTAGTATGGTCATTTAAAAAAAGTTTCAAAAAAAATCAGAAAGCCGGATTACAGAAGGACATGAAAGGTACCTCACTACAGAAAGCCTTATACTCGTGGCTGGCCGTAAACTCGCGAGCATTTTCTGCCCTAAAATCTACTAGCTTTCCATCTCTTTTTGTTAAGTACGAGAATTTTTGCGCAAATCCCAATCAGGAAATCAATAGAATTCTTGAATTTGTTCTAGGAGAAAAGCCCAAAACCGAGATTAATCTGAGTGAATCAATGCAAACTGAAAGTCATGTAATAGCAGGAAACCGATTACGGATGAACAAGGACATCATTATAAAACCGGATTTTGCTTGGAAAAAGAATTTAAATTTCTTTCAAAAAGCATTCATTTATTCTTTAACATTTCCACTGCTTAATAAATTTAAGTCTTCTCCCTCAGCTCGTTAATTGCGTATGTACGTTTGTTTTACTTAGAATTATTAAAAAAACTCATGTAATTTTTAAATAGAATTAGGAGTATGGTTTGTTTTTAAAAGATTACGGCTGTTTAATCTGTTTCAACAACCAATTACTGTCTATCTCATGTTCCGTCTTTTTAAAAATTTTGACCCTTAGATTAGGTAGCCCTAAACTATCTATTGATTGTTTAAAATAGTTGGCTTCCGGAGACGAAAAACAACATTCGTCCTCACTTGAATATAAATGGTATGACAATCTAGCTGGGTCATTTTGTGAATTGAATATGGAAAGTAAGTACAAGGTATAGTAATCGAATTGATCATAAAATTTTGAAAATTGTTGTTCATAATCACCCTTACTATCAGTACCAATCCTATAAACCAATGGTAGGGTTCCATTAAAGGAATATAGCTCATCAATCTCAGGAATTAAACCAGCTAACACAGTGGAGTACCATCCTCCTCCAGAAACTCCACTTATGATTACTTCTTTATAATTCTTGCTCTTAATAACATTGTTTATAATGTGATAGGGTGATGAAATAAATAAGGCTAATGGTTTAAGCTCAGGGTTATTTTTATCATGAAAAAATTGAATGATATCATGGTTTCTACTGAACTTTGAAAAATCAGTATTAATAAATTCATATTGGCGTTCGTGATTAGGCAATTTTATTGGAAACCCTATCTTTTTCATTTTGTTTAAACCAATACCAAACATTGAAAATGACAGGATGTCCATATCGGGAAGATTGTTGTTTAGGCTTTTAAAGTAGTTGAAATCACAAGGATCACCTCCGTGTCCCTGAAAATAAATGAAAAGTTTATCTTTGTTTCTGTTGTTATATATTCCTTTGTTGGTTATGTCATAGAATTTTGTCTCTATAATTTCAACGCTTCCTAAACAATCAAGGTCCTCCTCTGATTTCTTTACAATCTCAACGTCATGAATAATAAATTCATCAATAATTTTATTTCTGACCTTTACCGAATTAAATCCATCAAGTCTTTTAGTTAGATGAAGGACTTCATCTTCGAAGATAGATTCATAGAAAGGTACGTTGTTAATTTTTTCCTTGAAGGTTTGATTTTTAAATTTCCTTAAAGTTTTTAGTGGTTCCAGATTATCCCGATAGGTAATAAGGCCTAGAAAATAAGTTAGAACTAATAAAAATCCCCAAATAAAATATTTTTTCATCTACGTAATCTAAATAAGAAAACCTCTTCATTATGTGCTTTGCAATGGATATTCCTATTATGTTGCCACAGCTCGAATTGAATGTGATGGTAACAATATTATAACACTAACCACTTCTTTCTGCATTATATTCGACGTAAGGCATATAATGTTCGATTTCAGGCAACTACCATTACGGAATTTTGATTTATGAATTCCTTCCCAATAGATTTTACAAATATTTAAACTTGTTTTACAAAACACAAGAATTGCAAAATCATCCGAAAGTGGATTTCCACTCTTGCATCCCGCCCAGATCCCTTGGCCTTCCTTAAAAGGTATCATGTTCAGAAGGTGCGGAATGAAACTATCGGCAGCCCGCTCAACTTGAAGGAGTCCAGAAAACCATTTCGTATATCTTTAAGGTCTCAGTATAGAAATATGATACATAGCAAAGGATTGTCATGATGTCAGGGCAATACGCTTAGAATGCAAGTTTAGATATACTTTCGTAAGAACTGTTGTGGGGGGATAAGCTTATTTGAGCACAGATGAAGATAAGGCTCTGGAAGGGTTCAGCCTAATTAAAAATACGGTAATTTTGTACCTTTGTTTTGGCACATCAATTTCAGCTCAACAAACAATTTAGATTATCTCGAAAAGCAATTATGGCTTCATTATCATTATCTGCTTTTAATTTGTAAAATACCCCGTATGCGCATACTTCAAATTATAAGTGCCCTCACCAATGGAGGAGCAGAAAAATTAGTAGTAGAAACCACCAAGAAGTTCATCGAAAAAAATCATAAAGTTGATATACTATTATTTAAATCTATTGATTCGGTGTTAGAACGGGAGATTCTTAAGATGGATACAGTAAACGTCCATTTCTTAAGCGAGAATACGAACATTTACCATCCGGCCCATATATTTAAAATTAAAAGGCACCTCTCAAAATATTGGTATGACGTAATTCATGTCCATTTGTTCCCTGCTTTTTATTGGTCTGCCTTGGCTGTGGACAAGAACTTTCGGGGCAAATTGGTCCACACCGAGCACAGTACAAACAATCGAAGAATGGGCAATTGGATTTATAAATTAATAGATAACTCCATTTATAAAAAGTACGACTGCCATATCGCCATTTCCGATGCTGTGCGAAAAAGCTTAAATGACCATTTAGGTTCCAAGAAAATTAAAGTAGTCAACATCTACAATGGAGTAAATCTTGAAGCTATCGATTCGGCGAAACCACTGGACAAAAAACAGTTTGGTCTTAAAGAGAGTGACAAAATACTTATCCAGGTATCCTCCTTCAAAAAACCGAAAGATCAGCCAACTTTAATAAAAGCTCTTAATCTCTTAAACACCAATGTTCACCTTTTACTTGCAGGAACAGGAACTTTAAAATCATATTGTGTCAGTCTGGCCAAGGAACTCGGTGTTGAGCACCGGGTTCATTTTCTGGGATTGCGAACAGATGTACCGCGACTTTTGAAAACCGCCGACATTGTTGTGTTATCCTCGCATTACGAAGGACTTTCACTGGCCAGCGTTGAAGGATTGGCTTCGGGGAGACCGTTTATTGCCTCTGATGTGCCCGGTTTAACCGAAGTGGTCGAAGGAGCGGGTTTACTCTTCCCTAAAAATGATTCGGTAAAATTAGCAGAGATTATTGCCAACCTGTTAGCCGACAAAAACTACTATGATAAGACTGTACGGGATTGTATCAACCGCTCCAAAAAATATAGCATAGATTTGATGGTTAACAAATATATTGAATTATACGAAGCTTGAAAAGTTCTTGCTATTTCATTCTTGCAGGTCTGCATTTCAACGATTAAATCGCCCGTTCAACAATATTTGATACCCCACTAAGTTTTAAATAAAAGATAATCAAACTACGTGCTACCTCTTAATCTAGATTTTTGAGTTTAGGTGTCATGTCCATGTTAAAATTAAATCGAAGTGATTTATGAAGTAACTATTTTGAAGTAAGAGAGAGGTATCCATCCCAAATCGGTGCCTCGACCTCATAACCTTAAAGCTCAACCTACTTATGAAAATTTCTAATTCAAAAATCGTTCAGTCGATGGTATCTCTCTATGTCTTAGTTTTACTATTATCTTGTAGTAAGGATTCCGACCTATTGGCTGATTATATGTTATCGAATGTTGAGGAAGCTCGGCTTAGAGCAGACTTGGCTATTGACGACAATTTTCTCATCGGAAATCAAAAAAGTATTGTACTTAACGTTTTGGCCAATGATAAATTTAACGATCCCGATAAAGTCAAAATCACCAAAATTTCCCAACCCAGTAATGGGAATGTTGTAATTCATAATGATAAAACTCTGATTTATTATCCTAATCCAGAAGATTCAGAAGATCGGGATAACGCAACCGGTGGGGAAAACCAACAATCAACTGCGGAAGAAAAGAAAAATGAGGAAGCTACAGATCCTAATTTCCAGTCAGATAGTCAGGAAACGGTACCCGAGCACTCAACCGAAACTCCAGAAGCAGAAGAAACGGAACCGGCAAACCTGAAAGAGGAAGAAACAAAACCGGAGTCACCAACCAATAGCGCTGAAGAAGCTTCTCCAGAAGCAGCTTCGGAAGTCTCCGAAATGGAAGTAACCCAACAAACTTCTCTAGAAAAGGAGGAATTTAAGGAACCAACCCCGACCGCCGCAGTAGAGGAAACTTCTCAGGACACATTCCAAGAAACAAAAGAGGAAAACGAACTCAAATCGAAAAAAGACGACCAGAAGAAACCAGTAAGTGAAGATTTTACCTATACTGTCGAAATAACTGACGATGAAAACAAAAAGACAGAGCAAAAAGCCACGGTGACAATCACCCAGGAAAGCACGAACGAAGGTGGGAAGGATAAAGTCCAAAACGTACCTGCTTACGACTATCCTCCCGATGCCGTATATGCTTCCTCCTTCGGGTTCCAGGCCGGCGATGCAACCGAAGCGTTTAAGGCGGCCATTAACTCGGGCAGTCGCTATGTAGTGATTGATAAACAGAGCAGTGATTGGGTAATCAGGACCACGCGGTTTTTTGACCTGGAAAATATGACCATCGTCTTCGAGCCGGGCGTAACCCTGCGAGCCAAGTCCGGCGCGTTTTTAGAGGGTAACAGACTCTTTAAATTAACCCGTGCTAAAAACGTTACCATCGAGGGTACCGGAGCTACCTTCAAAATGAACAAAGAGGAATACACAAGTGGGGAGCAGCGGCATGCACTCGAAATCGACAAATGCAGTGATATAACTGTACGCGGGCTAACTATAAGAGGCAGTGGAGGGGCAGGCATTGTAATTACAGGGGACCGTAATACCGCTTACTCGCAAAATATCACAGTTGAAAATGTCAAATCTTTCAACAATCGTCGGGATGGAATCACGATTGTAAGTGCACAGAATGTATGGGTCCGAAATTCCGAATTTTCGGGGTCTAGCGGTACAAAACCTGAAGCTGGAGTCGTTTTGGAAGCTGACAGCCCGGGAGAAAGATTAGTCAACATCAATTTCACCAACTGCAAATTTTCTGGTAATAACAGTGCCGGCATTCATTTTTCAACTGCCAGAATGGATAGTGGAACACGGCCCGTGTCAATAAACATAGTGGACTGTGAGTTCAGCAACAATGCCGTATCGCCGTTCCGCGCTGTCCCAGCTACCGAAATTTATATTGGGGGCGGTAAAGGTCCCAATGCGGTAGGTGGTGAAATTCGATTTGAACGCAACCATTTTAACGGTAGTCCAGGGAGAATCTTATTTACCCGCAAAGCGGCAAACGGTTTCAAGGTGATATTTAAGGATTGTCTGGCAAGGAATGTAGTTTCGTCCACAACAGCAGCTCCAATTAGCTTAGAAGCCAATGGTGATCGAAACACTGTAGGAGGGATTAGTTTCAGTAACTTTTACATTGAGTATAATCAAAATGTGCCCTTCATGCACATCAATGCCCCTAGTAGGGGCGGAACCTTCAATGTAAAAGATGTAAGCGGCAGCTTCACCATAAAGGAGCCGAACAACGGGCCTCTAAAATACTCTGGAGGTTATCAACCTGATAAAAATATCAACGTCTCAATCAATTATAAACATATCTAAGGATACGCGATAATTTCATCTAAAAGAAAAAAAAGAATTAAAAACCATAGTGGGTCGGGCCCTTCGTGAGGTCTGACCCACTTTATTTGACCTTTTTTGATATTCTCTGAAAGGTCGAGTTACGATATCAGCGAAATCTGACTTCTTATTCATAATTGGAAAATACACGGAACATTCTTTTCCGTAATTTCGCTGTGCCGTTCGTTTGAACCGGATTTCTGTTACCGACGCTTTTAACGTTTAGGATTGCAAGTCCCAGAATAGTTTATATCAAATAAGTATCTTAAATCAATAAACCAGAGCTAAAGATAAAGTTAATTTTTATCGCATGAAGAAATACGCAAAACTAGAACGACCAATCATCTTCATCGGAACGGGAAGATCCGGCACAACTATAATCTCAGAAATTTTCGATAGACATCCGGATTTGGCTTTTCCAAGCAATTATCAGGACAGATACCCTAAGCATTCAAAAGTGAACTTGATACGATCTTTATTTGATAATCCGTTGTGGAGAACATTTGGTCAGAAACCGCAATTAAACAAGCTATCCTCCGGCAATAGATACATTTTAAAACCGGTAGAAGCATACAATATGTGGAACTATTTGACTGGAGATGATTTGGACTTTTCTCGGGATTTTCTTTTTGAAAAATATCCAAGTGAGGATAGAATCGATTTTATCCGGTCATATTTCAACAAAATGGTGCTCTACCAAAATAAAAAGAGGCTGACCTTTAAAATTACCGGACCGTCAAGAATATCCTACCTGACAAAAATTTTTCCAGATGCGATTTTTATTAACCTAAAAAGAAATTTGATACCCACTATCAATTCATTTCTTAAAGTGGACTTTTGGCAAACACGAGGAGCCAATCAATTATGGTGGACTGGTGCCTACAGTGAAGATGAGAAAAAGTGGGCTATAAAAAACTCAGATAATCCAACGCTATTAACGGCTTTTCAAATAAAGAAAATTATCCAAATAACCGAAGTGGAGGTGAATAGGTATCAACCAAAATATCTAGAAGTTTATTATGAGGATTTTGTTGCGGACCCCGAAAAAGAATTGAACCGCATTATAAACTTTACCGACCTACCACCTTTTGAAATAGCCAATCAACTTAGATCGGTCAAAATACATAACCGAAATAAAAAGGATACCGATTATTTCGAACAGGATGAGTTAAACAAAATTTACCAAATTATCAAATAATATGATAGATATGTCATTAGCAGCATCATCTACACGATTCCACCTGTCTTTAATCAATCTTTGTTACAGTGTTGGTTATCTGTGCATCCAATTTTTTAATGTGAAATCAAAATATGCCAGTTTTGGCTATCAAGAAGTTTATAATGAGGTTTTTAAAGACGCACTATGACCCTTACTTTCCACCGAAATCGGTACAGCTGGGACCAAACGATATGGCACCTTTCATCTAGAAAATAGTTTCTGTCCAATGAATAAAAAAAAGATAGCGTTCATAACTCACGGGATGCAGTCCGGCGGCTCTGAACGCGTTATAAGTATTCTAAGCAATTCTCTTAGCAAATACTTTGAGGTATTTATCATTATAATGATAGATTCTCCCAGCTTCTATGAATTAAGGCCTGAAGTTACTCTCTTACACTGTAAAGAAGGACCAAAACCGTCGAAAGGAATTTTCGAGGCCTTGAAGTCCAATTTCAACACCTATAAAGCGATACTAAAGTATTTAAGGGATGAAAAAATCGATTTAGCTATAGGCTTTTTAACCACCAATAACATTTTGACCACTCTGGCGGCGAAACGGTTGGAAAAACCGGTCATCATAAGCGAGCGTAATAATCCATTAGCTCAAACTGCTACTATTGGTTTTTTTTGGAAGACCCTAAGACGGTTGCTCTATCCTAGGGCCGATGTATTAACCGTACAAACCTCTCGTGTAAAGGCATTTTATACCTCGTTTGTTAAAGAACAAAAATTAGTGACCATTCCAAATCCTATCAATCCCGAATTCGACAGAACGATAAGCGTTAAAAAAAAGAACGTTATACTAAATGTTGGCAGTCTCGAAAATCAAAAAGGCCAAGATATTTTGATTCGCGCATTTTACGAAGCTCAACTACAAAACTGGCAATTGCATATTGTGGGTGAAGGTAGCCAAAGAGATAAACTTACCGAACTGATTAAGAAACTGAATCTACAGGAAAGCGTCTTTCTATTGGGCAAAAAATCCAACATCGCCGAATATTATTCCTCCAGTAAAATATTTGCGTTTTCCTCACGCTACGAAGGTTTCCCTAATGCTTTGCTCGAAGCCATGTATTTCGGTCTAGGCTGTGTTTCTACTAACTGTCCTACCGGACCTGCCGAGATGATTGAAAATAATGTTAATGGCTATTTAGTAGATGTAGATGACATCCCTGCATTGGCAATTCAACTGCAAAACTTAGCCAAGAATGACGATTTGCGCCGCAACTTGGGCCTTGTGGCCCGCAAATCGGTAGAGAAATATGAAACCGAAGAGATTGTAGCAAAGTGGAAAAATCTAATTGAGCGCTTGTTAAATCAAACAAATTAAGATAGGCAGCTACCATTTCTATACCGTCTAAAATGAAACTCCTTATATCGACTAAGGAATGATAATATCCATGAAAAAAGTGTCGCTTGATTATTCGAAAACTTAGGGTTTATAAGATATTTTTCCTGCTGAGTTAGCTTCCAAAATTATCGAGATTTTTTTTAATTAAAATTATCAATTCAACATAGCTATTATCGCAATAATATACTTCCCCCCGCTTTTAGGACAGTAAGTTAAGTTTAATTTTTAACCTTAAATTTACTGTACCATGAGTAGAAGGAAACACACATCGAAGTTCAAGTTCAAGGTCGTTCTGGAGGCACTATCGGAACGTCAAACGATCCAGGAACTGGGCAGGAAGCACAAGCTCCACCCCGCCCAGATCACCAACTGGAAGACGCAGTTCCTCAAGAACGGCGAGGAGGTCTTCTCCAAGAAGGCCAAGAGCGCCAAGACCGAGGCCGAGGAGAAGGAGGAACGGTTGCTCAAGACCATCGGGCAGCTCAAGGTCGAGAACGATTTTTTAAAGACGGCCTCGTCATGAGTAAGTCCAAAAAAGAACGGAAGGCATTGGTCAAAAGGGATTCCAGGCTGAGCGTGGTGCGCCAGTGCGAACTATTGGATATCCACCGCAGCGGGGTCTATTACGAGCCGAAGGGCGAGACCGCCCTGAACCTTGAACTGATGCGGATCATCGACGAAAAGAACCTATTGCACCCTTGGCTGGGCGTACCCAGGATAACCACATGGCTGCGAAAGGACATGGGATACAAGGTCAACAAAAAGCGCATCGAGAGGCTGTTCCGCCTGATGGGCCTATCGGCCACGGGGCCGAACCCGAACACCTCGAAGCGCGGCAAGGGGGAGCTGCACAGGATATACAAATATCTTTTGAAGAACCTCGATATCGAGCGTTGCGGGCAGGTGTGGGCGACGGACATCACCTATATCCCCGTACGGGGCGGCTACCTTTACCTGTGCGCGATAATCGACCTGTACAGCCGCTACGTGGTCGGCTGGTCGCTCTCGAACACGATGACATCGGAATGGTGCCGCAAGACACTGGACACGGCCATCGGGGAACACGGCGCGCCGGAGATACTCAACACCGACCAGGGGAGCCAGTTCACCTCGATCGGGTTCACGGACTACGTGACAAAGGAAAAAGAGATCCGCCTGAGTATGGACGGGAAGGGCAGGTGCCTGGACAACATATTCGTCGAACGGCTCTGGCGCAGCGTCAAATACGAGCACGTCTACCTGTTCCCGGCCGACGACGGGCTGGAATGTTACAGGGGGCTCGAGGAATATTTCGAATATTACAACAACGAGCGGAGGCACCAAAGCCTGGGGGACGAGGCCCCGTCAACAGTTTATGAACAAAGAAAGAGCAAAGCGGCATGATGGCACGAAAGGGCAAAACAGGGTTATCAACAAAAAGGGCGAGTTATGAGTCTCCCCCCGGACCCCCCTCTTTCAACACCATCATCAAACTTATTTTTAAAGAATTATTGTCCTAAGGATGGGGGTAAGTATATAATGAGCCATAATCTATAAATTATAAATAGGTGTAATTTGACATTTTTAGTGTAAAATTAGTAGTCTTATTCGAATTTTGGATAGACCCGTCAACCGAGGAAACAAATAGTAAATCAAACTGGTTTGTAAAAGTTTTGAAGGTAGTCCCTTTTTAAGCCTACTCATCTATTTATATTTCCTGATACTTATTAATATTATATTTTTGCCGTCAACTAAGAGGTTTTAAAAAATCCTAGGCTTAGTGCTCATGAACTTTTCGTCCCTAATACTTGATTTTACGTATAAATCACAAATACCCTTTCGTAGGTTTTGAATTAACACGGAGAACAATCTGTTAATTATTGTATTTACCATTAATTAGATAATTAGGTCGATATCCCAGAATAATTGCTTCCATTTAGTAACCGCATTACAGATTTGATATGAAAGTTATTAACATATTAAAATATATTTTACTATTGCTAGTATTCTGTAATATCACAGCATTCGTATTGGTATATTTAGGACCAATACTTGGTTCAATCGTCAGCTATTCAACTTCTCTGTTACTGCTTGTTTATTTTTTCTTTGCAAAACCCTGGCACAAGCCGGCGATACCTTTTGTACTCTTCGGCATACTATTTTTCACGATTTCCAGTTTTAATTATACCGAAAACGATACTACAAACTTCTTCGTGAAAGAATCCCTGCGCTTCATGATTGCGATTGTTTGCGGTACGGAACTCATGGCTCGATCTAAGCCGAAAGATTTTTTTTACATATTTCTAATCGGAGCGTTCAGCGTGATAGTAAATGCTGTTATCTTTCCAGAGGCGAATGCATTATACGGCTTAATCCGAGGTCGGTTCAGTGGTTTCTTCCTGAATCCGAATTTTGCGGGAAGTGCCTGTTTATTAGGTTTCGCACTCTCTTATACAATTAATTCGAAAACTTGGAGGCTTATTGGCCAATTCGCTTTTACCCTTGCGGGTATACTCACTCTTTCAAGAACTTTCGTAATTGTTTGGTTGCTTATCAATATTTTGGCCATAGCAAAAAGCAAAAAAAACTTATTAGTCCCTGCTATTGGAGCAGTAGTTCTCATCGGCGTATTTACCTTCACAGATAGCAAAATGTTCGAGACCGATAGGTTCGATGCGCTAGAAAGTTTTTTTGACGAAGGGCCTGTTGAGACCAAGACATTGCAACGAGATTCAAGAACGGCCACTTGGGCCCTATACTACGATATGATAATGGATAAACCCATTTTCGGCCATGGATTCATGAAGCTGCAGAAAAAAACTAGTGATTTACCGGGTATCCACAACACCTATTTATTGGTTATCGGGGAGGCGGGCATAATTCCTCTTTTGCTTTTGATCGGATTATATGGTTATTTAATATATAACAGTTACAAACAGTTTAAGACGCGTCCGGAACTATTCTATATCATGGTTGTGGTTTCGTTATCCATGTTAGTTAGCCATAATTATTTTTTCGTTTACAATAATATTTTGCTTTCCGTTTATGTCTATTTAGAGCTTAGAAAAATCAGAAAGCTCGAACCGGAGAAAGCTACAGAGGTAGCAACCGTATAGAGTAGCAGTTAATTAATTTCGATTAAATGGAATGAAAATATTAAAAGCCCTAAAATTGAAAATGCAAAGGAGCATAATACATTATCGAATCAACAGAAAGAAAGTCAAGGTAGTTTTTATGATTCCCAATCTTGGGACCGGAGGTGCCGAACGGGTGTTTGCCTTTGTTTCCCAACATCTGAATCCCGATAAATTCGCTACGGAGCTGTTGGTCATGGGCAAATCTGAGCAGACTACTTACCAAGTCGATAAAATTCCTGTCACTTATTTGGACAAAAACAGGGTTTTGCATGCCGTTCCCGGTATTTATAGGTTCTTGCGCAATAAAAGACCCGATATCGTGTTAAGTTCTATTGGACACCTGAACATGGTCGCTGGCGTAATGGCCGTTCTGCTACCTTCTATCCGTTTTATTATTCGGCCTGCCAGTGTCGGATCAGAGGAAGAGGGAAGTTGGCAAGCTAAAAAATGCTTTGCCCAAGCCCATTCGGTACTCTGTCAATCAAGAGACATGGCCCATAATTTTCAAAAACGCTATGGCATTCCCGACGAAAAAATAACGATTATCGGGAATCCCGTGAGGGATACCGGAGAGATCGATGCACCGGATGTTATCGACCAAACCCATAATCTGGTTACGGTAGGCCGACTCGACCCCATCAAGGGCCATGCCCGTATCTTGAACATTTTGGCGCAACTGGACCGGGATTTTCATTATACCATTATTGGCGACGGGCCAGAAAAGGAAAATATATTGAATCAAATAGACAATCTACGGTTGAACGACAAGATTACCCATATCCCCCATACCGACAAGGTCAACGACTACCTCATCCAAAATGACCTGTTTTTACAGGGATCATATTCGGAAGGCTTTCCGAACGCCGTGCTGGAAAGCTGCGCCGTGGGTACTCCAGCATTGGCCTTCGACGTGCCGGGCGGAACCAAGGAAATCATCGAACACGGTACCAACGGGTTCTTGGTGGCCGACGAACAGGAATATCTCACCCTATTACAGGCGGACCACCACTGGAAACGAAATGAAGTAAGCCGTTCCGTTCTGTCAAAATTCGGATCGCAAACAGTGCTTGATCAATACGAGAACCTATTGGTCTCCTGTCTCGATTAAAATCATGCTTACTGTGATACAAAAAGAAAATATGTACGATTCGGGAAAATTTGTCATTTCGCTTGATTTTGAGCTTTTCTGGGGTATGAGGGACCACCTCACTTTAGAAAATTACGGGAAACACATCCAGGCGGTTTGGGAGGTATTGCCTAGAATGATACAGTCCTTTGAAAATTATCAGGTGAAAGCCACTTTTGCCACAGTTGGATTCTTATTTGCCGACGATAAAAAAGAGCTTAAGACTTCATGTCCTAATGATATACCGAAATATTCCAATCAAAGCCTTTCTCCGTATATAAGACATTTTGATACTATTGGTGACAACGAAGAAACAGATCCGTACCACTTTGCGCCATCCCTAATAAAATTGTTGCAAAAATATCCTTCGCAGGAAATTGCCACCCATACCTTTTCACACTATTACTGTCTTGAGGATGGACAGACCAAGGATAACTTCAGGAACGATTTGATTGCCGCCATAACTATTGCGGAAACCAAGGGCGTTGCCATAAAAAGCTTGGTTTTTCCAAGAAATCAGTTTAATGAAGAATATTTGGAGATTTTAAGGGACTTAGGTATAACCTCATATCGAGGCAATGAAAAAATATGGTCCCCTAGCGGATTAATGGCCAAAACTCCTAATCCGCTAAAGCGTGCTTTCCGGCTCTTGGACTCTTATATAAATTTATCCGGCCATAATTGCTATAACATGAAAGATATAGCGAAATCGGTGCCGTACAATATACCATCAAGTCGATTTTTAAGGCCCTATTCCCAAAAATTGGGACTGATCGAGAAAATGCGTGTGAACAGAATTCTGAATGGAATGACCTATGCCGCCAAAAATAAAAAAGTGTATCATCTCTGGTGGCATCCTCATAATTTTGGGGGACATCAAGAAGAAAATTTCAAAATATTAAATAAAATACTTGGCCATTATGATAAACTTAATTCCAAGTACGGCTTTGAAAGTGCTACCATGGGTGAAATATCCCATGCCTTAAAAGAAAAACAATGAGTATAAAAATTATTATGCTTACAGGCGGCGGAGAATCTTCTGCTTTTATGTTCAACGGACTGAAAGATACCACTCCTATATCGAAGGTAGTTGTCGAAGGAAAAGGCAATAAAAAGAAATTTCTGAAAAGGAGAGTTAAACGCTTGGGGTATGTAAAGGTTTTCGGACAAATATTGTTTCAATTGAGTGTGCCCAAAATTTTGAACAGATTCTCAAAAAATCGAACTGAAGAAATTAAATCACAATACAATCTTGATTCCAGCGCAATTCCATCAGACAAAATAATAAACGTACCTTCTGTCAACTCCAAGGAATGTATTGCTTTCCTACAAAAAGAAAATCCTGATTTGATTATTGTCAATGGCACACGTATCATCTCTAAAAAGGTGCTAAACTGTATCGATACTACATTTGTGAATACCCACGTTGGTATTACCCCGAAATACAGGGGAGTCCACGGTGGATATTGGGCTCTTGCAAACAATGATAAAAAAAACTGTGGGGTTACGGTACACCTCGTTGACGCAGGTATCGATACAGGGGGCGTGCTGTTTCAAAAAACCATAAGTCCAAATCAAAATGATAATTTTACCACTTATACCTATCTACAGATCGGGGAAGGGATACAATTGATGAAGCTAGCAGTAGATGATTTCCGTAAAAATAAACTTCGTGAAATAGAGAGTATGACCTCTAAAAGCATGATATGGTCTCATCCTACCCTATGGTATTACCTGTATACCCGGTTTTCCAAAGGTGTTAAATAAGGTTATGAAAAAAAAACTGTTCAGAGTCTCCGCCGTGGCGGGGTCGCTAGCCATACTGCTAAAGGGCCAGTTGCGGTTTATGAGTCAATATTACGATGTTACCGGGATATCTTCCGATGGCCATCAGCACGAGCGTATCCGTAAAACCGAGGGCGTGCGGGTGATTCCCCTCCGAATAAATCGTAAGATAAACCTTCGCGAAGATATCGTTTCGCTCTACCGTCTCTATCAACTTTTTAAGAGGGAAAAACCCTTCATCGTACACTCGCTGACACCAAAGGCGGGCCTGCTCAGCATGATGGCCGCCTACGCCGCCGGAGTGCCCCATAGGATCCATACGTTTACCGGACTTATCTTTCCAACCCATAAGGGAGCAATGAAAAAATTGCTCATTTTCTTTGATAAGGTCATTTGCTTCTGCGCCACGAAGGTTTATCCGGAAGGGGAAGGGGTCAGAAAAGACCTCATCCGCTACGGAATTACCAAGAAACCGCTCAAGGTAATCGCCAACGGAAATGTCAACGGCGTCGACCTTTCCTATTTCGATCCGCAACTTTTCGACAAGGAACATCGTGCAAATATCCGAAAGGAGCTTAATATCGAAAATTCCGATTTTGTCTTTTGCTTTGTCGGTCGGCTAGTTTTCGACAAGGGTATCGTAGAACTGGTGACCGCTTTCAATGAAATCAGCAAAAACCATGACGATATAAAATTACTGTTGGTCGGGGGATACGAAAAAGAACTCGACCCGCTACCGGAACACATAGAGAACGATATAGAGCATAACCCTCGAATAATCTCCGTGGGCTGGCAGTTGGACGTGCGACCGTATTTAGCGATTGCGAACATCTTCGTCTTTCCCAGCTACAGGGAAGGTTTTCCGAACGTAGTACTCCAGGCCGGAGCTATGGGCAAGTTCAGCATAGTGACCGACATCAACGGTTCGAACGAAATCGTTCAAGAGGGCTACAATGGCACCATCATTCCGGTCAAGGACTGCGATGCGCTCATCAAGGCCATGGCCCTTACCTTAAAAAATCCAACCAAATACGAAGGTTTTGATGTAGCCTCTCGCCAATTGATTGCTGAAAAATACGACCAAAAACTGGTTTGGCAGGCCAAACTTGAAGAATACAAGGCTTTGGAAATCGAAAGTTGAAACGTATCGACATTGAATGTCCAATAAAAATACAGATAAGTCATTTCTAAACGCAACAGTATGGCTTCTTTTGTACGTTTCTCTCCCCCACTATTGAAATTATATCCATTATTGCTGTAATTGGTCTATACTAAGCTACCCACAAAAATTATTATACTTACTTTCGGCCTCTATTTGAACACTTAATAATAATGTATCGACACTTCTTTAAAAGAGTACTGGACATACTGCTTTCGTTCGTCATCTTGGTCATCTGCAGTCCGATTTTGATCATCACTTTCATTCTTCTGACCATAGCGAACAAAGGCGATGCTTTTTTTATTCAAAGACGGCCCGGTAAAAACGCCAAGATCTTTAAGATATACAAGTTCAAGTCGATGAACGATAAAAAAGGGCCGGACGGGAAGCTGTTGCCCGATAGCGAACGGATTACCAAAGTCGGTCGGTTTGTTAGAAAGACTTCCTTGGATGAAATTCCCCAATTGTTCAACGTGCTCAAAGGTGATATGAGCTTAATAGGTCCCAGACCGCTTTTAATCCAATATTTGCCGCTGTATAATGAAGAACAGCGCAAACGGCACAATGTGCGGCCGGGCATTACGGGATGGGCCCAGGTAAACGGAAGAAATACCGTACCCTGGCCGCGCAGGTTCGAACTCGATGTCTGGTATGTCGAGAATATCTCGTTTCTTTTAGACCTGAAGATCCTATGGCTTACCTTTTTGAAGGTGATCAAGCGCGACGGGATCTCTTCGGAAACTAGCGCAACTATGGAAGCCTTTACAGGAAATTAAAGCTATGCAACTCAGTATTGTCATTCCTTGCTATAATATGGAACTCTATCTCGAGGAGTGCCTTGACAGCCTGTTGCGCCAAAATCTGGAGGCTTCCGATTTTGAGATCATTGTAGTTAATGACGAATCTAAAGACGATACCCTGAACATTGCCAATGGTTATGCGCGACAGCACGAGAACGTTATTGTTATCGATAAGAAAAATGCCGGGGTCGGGGCGGCCCGGAATTCCGGCTACGACATCGCTAAAGGAAAATATCTTTATTTCTTAGATCCCGACGACTACTTGGCCGAAAATACCTTGCCCATTTTGTTGGCGTTGATGGAGGATACCCGTCTCGACATCCTTACTTTTCAAAGTAAACCGGTAGTAGATACGCATTACCCGTTCTCGGAGAACCTCGACGAGCCCATCAAAGCGCTGGAGGTCAAAGATGGTATTTCGTACATTGCCGACCGAAAACACAAGAACGAAATCTGGTGGTTTATTATCCGAACGGAGTTTATGCGGAACACGGGCATTCGCTTTATCGAAGGTCGCTGGATGGAAGATGCCATTCTAACTTCGGAGCTATTTTGCGTAGCCCAAAGAATGGCGCATGTCGAACTCGATGTACACCGCTATCGGATCTTGCCCACATCCGCTATGCGGAACAAAAGTCCCGAACACTATAAAAAAGTCATTTATGACAACGCCAATGCGGCCCATGCCTATGACGGGCTGATCAAAAGTGTCCCCAAAAACCATCCCGATGCCGAGAGGTGCATCAAACGATTGAAGACCAGACAACAATCTTTTGTGTTTTTCTTGATGGTTCGCTTGATGAAATCGGATATCTCCGTAAAGGAAATCCCGGAAATGTTGGACGGATTTGAAAAAATAGACGCCTATCCCTTAAAGAAATTTTTAGGTGAGGATTACCACGGTGCGGCGTATTCGTTCTTGGTCTTCATCTTCAATCGAAAACCCTTAATCGATCCATTCATCAAGATGTTCCGTACATTTTATACCTTCGTACGATGAATATTCTAATCTCTTCTGCGGGAAGACGTGTGTCGTTGGTCCGGGCCTTTCAAAAAGAACTTAAAAAGGTCTATCCTAAGGCTAAGGTTTACGCTTCAGACGCCAATCCCCAACTTTCAGGGGCCTGTCAAGTGGCCGATGGTCATTTTAAGGTGCCGATGGTCTCGGATCCCGATTATCCCGAGTCGATGATACGGCAATGCAGGGAACATGATATTCAACTGGTAGTGCCCACCATCGATGCCGAATTGCTCCCCATGGCCATCAACGGGGATCTTTTTGCGGAAAACGGAATAAAAGCGGTTATTGCCTCGGAAGCCTTCGTCGAAAAATGTAGGAATAAAAGGGAAATTCACCGATTCTTCGAAGCGAACAAGGTTGCCGTGGCCCATGAATACTCCCGAGATAACTATCAGTTGCCGTTGTTTATAAAACCGATAGACGGAAGCCGTAGTATCGATACCTATCTGATAGAAGAAGAAGAAGACCTGACGGACTATCATTTCGATAACGATAAGCTGATGTTTCTCGAATATCTCGATCATAAGCACTACGACGAATATACCTGTGACCTCTATTATGGCAAGGACCATAACCTGAAATGTATCGTACCCCGAAAACGCCTGGAAGTCCGTGACGGCGAAGTGTACAAGGCCTTGACCGTAGATAATGTTTTGATACCCTATATAAAGGAGCGCTTGAGCCATATCGAAGGTGCGGTCGGCTGTTTGACCTCACAGTTTTTTAAACACAAGGCCGAGGATAAAATCTACGGCATCGAAATCAATCCCAGATTCGGGGGCGGGTTTCCCCTCTCCTACCTGTCCGGCGCCAATTATGTGAAATGGGTCATCCAAGAGCATTTTCTGGAGGAAACCATCGAGGAACAATTTGATTGCTGGGAACGTAATTTGCTCATGATACGTTACGACGACGAAATTTTGGTACATGGATATACAGGTTGATGCGCGAACCGTTATCGTCTTTGATCTTGACGATACCCTCTACAACGAAATGGAATATTTACGGTCCGCTTATGCTGAAATTGCCAAAAGTGTCGATCCCAAGCAGTGGCCATCCCTTTTTGCCCGTATGTATTCCCTTTTTCGAAGTAAGCAGGACGTTTTTGAGTATGTTTCCACAACATATCCCGCAAATAAATCGGATTTGCTGCACACCTATCGCAACCACACGCCCAACCTGCATCTTTTTGATGGCGTGTGCAAAACCATGGCTAGCATTAAAGATAAAAAAGGAAAAATCGGAATTATTACCGATGGCAGAAAAACCACCCAACGGGCCAAGTTAAAGGCATTGGGCATCACCGATCGTATCGATAAGATTGTTATATCGGAAGAGGTGGGTTCGGAAAAACCGGATGAAAGAAATTATAGGATTATTATGGAAGAGTTTCCCGATCATACCTATCTTTATATGGCCGATAACCTGCGAAAGGATTTTATCGCCCCCAACAAACTCGGATGGAAGACCTTGGGCTTGGTCGATAACGGACTCAATATGCATTTTGACGGACATCGATATTTCGACGAAACGCACATGCCCCAAAATTTTGTGACTTCCTTTCAAGAAGTTAACATTGTAGAAAGTGGAAGATAGATTACTTAACTAGAAAATCATGAGCAAGACCGAATATAAAATCTGTTGTATCGGATCTAACCTTGAATCGTTCGAGTGTTTAAATTATTTGGTCGAACAAGGGTGTGACATCCATACCTTGATTACGCTTCCCAGTGGCCGCAGTAAGAACGTATCCGATTATTATGATCTTCACGATTTTTGCGATACCCACGGAATTAATGTGGTGGATACTATTAACGTAAATTCCGATGAGACCGTTCAAGCCTTACAAAGTCTCGGTCCCGATTATCTTTTTACCCTAGGATGGAGCCAAATTTTCAAGGCGGAATTTATAAATTGCTTTTCCGAATTTGTAGTGGGTACCCATCCATCTAAGTTACCGTATGGCCGGGGTCGCGCGCCCCTACCCTGGACTATCCTCGAAGACTTAAGGTCGTCTGCTGTCAGCTTTTTCAAAATCGATACCGGCGTCGATACGGGAAGCTTGATTTTTCAAAAGGAGTTCGATATCCCCCCGAGAACTTACGTCAAAGATCTATATAGTGAAGTCGCCACACAATTGGGACTCGGATTTCACGAAATATATAAGTCCATCACCAATAACGAACCCATTACCTTCACCCCACAAGACGAACAAGGGGCTACCCACCGGGGGAAGAGAACGCCTTCGGACGGTCTCTTGGAGTTCCACCATAAAATCACGGAGGTCGAGAAGCTCATCCGCGCCGTGTCAGAGCCCTTTCCCGGGGCCTACTGTTACTATAAGGACCGAAAAATCACTTTTTGGGAGGTCGAATTTGACAAAGAGGACAATTACTTCGGAACTATAGGCCAAATCCTGAAAAAAAATAGAACCGGTATTTTGGTCCAGTTTTCAGATGGCAAACTTTGGCTCAACCGGCCGGGCGATGCAAATGGCGACCCCATCGATATGAAAATCTTTAGGATCGGCGATAAACTGGGCTACAGCCTTCAGGATGAAATTTTTATGTTGAAAAACAAGCTTCACACATAACAAAAATATCCCGGTAAAGAAAAAATATGGGATTTAAACCCTTAGAGATTAAATAGCCAACACGCAACTTCTAACGTACAACGTCTAAAAACTTACAATATGCTCCAACTCTTTAATAAAATCCTTGTCATAGCCGCACACCCAGATGACGAAATACTGGGCGTTGGCGGAACGATTCCCCAATTGGTCAAAATGGGCAAGCAAGTCGATGTTCTTATTTTTACGGATGGTAGCAGTACCCAGTATTTCAACAACGACGCTATACTCGAAGACAAGTTTCATGAGGCCAAGTCGGCCAACGACGTTTTAGGGTCCAAAGTACTGCCGCGCGAGGATTTTCCGGATATGCGCCTAGATACCGTAGCGCATGTAGATAAGAATATCGCTTTGGGAAAAATAATATCAAAAGGGGAATACGACACGGTATTCGTACAAGACCGTACCGATATCAACAAAGACCACAACGAAATTTTTGAAAGTACCTTAGTCGCTTGCAGACCTTACCCTGGTCAAAATGTGCGGCACTTACTCTCCTATTACGTCAACTCTTCGACGGAATGGGGCAACCTGCTAAAAAAAGAAGCTTTTAATCCCAATGTTTTTATCGACATCTCCGAAACAATCGAAGATAAATTAAATGCCATGTCGGAATATACGACCGAAGTAAGGGATTATCCCCATCCAAGGAGTATCGAGGCGCTAAGGAACTCGGCGAAATACTTTGGGAATTTGGTGGGTACCGAATATGCAGAACCTTTCTTTTTGGTGTATTCTATCTGATCCTAAACTTGCGACCAAATAAATCTCCTAATATACCGTTATCCATACTTGAGACGGAGCGGAGTTATGGATTGCAATCCTTTTGTATTGGTCCGCTTCTCGTAACGTAATCCATTTCCGACAAACCCCGAAAACGCTAAAAGTTACTCTCAAAACGTTTACTATTTCCTAAGTAAGACCGTACTTTTGTACCATTACATGTATCAGCATGATTGAAATCATCACGGAAAGAAAGAAATGGAACCAGTTTATGAAGCTGGTCGGCCATTTCGATTTTTACTATACATATTATTATCATCTTTTATCCAAAAAGGAAGAGGAGAAGCCCGTACTCATCGCCTATCGGGGAAATAATTCGCTTGTTGCCCTCCCTCTATTGGTGCGCGACATCGAGGGTACTGAGTATCGGGACGCCACTTCTGTATATGGATATGCCGGTCCGTTGTGCAAAACCAAGGACGGCAACCCCTTGCATTTTGACAATACAAGATTTAAAGAGGTGCTGCAGGGCTTTCTCTATGAAAACAAGATTGTTTCCGTATTCACCCGCTTGCACCCCTATCTCGACTACCAGAAGAACCTTATCGACGGTCTAGGTTGCGTAAACAGCCCCGGAGACGTGGTAAACATCGATTTGACCCTTCCTATCGACATTCAACGACGTCAATACAACAATCGCCTGAAGACCTATGTTAATAAGGCCAGAAGGAAGTATGATATCGTGGAAGGGAAGAATGAGGAGCAAATTGAGGAATTCATCGATATGTATTTCGCGAACATGCGAAGGGTCGATGCCGATGATTATTATTTTTTCGATAAGCGGTACTTCTATCAACTGATGATAAGTTCGTATTTTAAGGTGGAACTGTTAATGTGTTCCGTTAAGGATACCGGCGAACTGGTCGGAGGCGCCATGTTCATCAAAACGGGGAATATCGTGCAATACCACTTATCGGGATGCAAGGAAGAATACCTGCACCTGAATCCCATTAAATTATTGATCGACGAGATGCGGTTGCGGGCCACGGCCGAAGGTTTCACCTATTTCAATCTCGGTGGCGGTCTCGGGGTCAGGGAGGATTCCCTCTTCCACTTCAAGGCCTCTTTCTCAAAAGACCTTAAACCGGCCGAATTTTGGAAGTATATCGTGAACGAAAATGCCTACGATGAATTGGTGGTCCAAATGAACGATGGCCTCGAACGTTCGGCCCACGGGGAAACGGATTACTTCCCGGCGTACCGCCAACAAATCAAGACCGCTCAGGTCTAACATCTTTGATCTCGAATTCCTTTCAAGTGAACAATCCCTTTCAATCCCCAACCTTTACGGGCATTTGGTCCGAACGTTTCGCAGCAAATAAATCGGAACATCGATTTGATTTCATGCCTTCCCTGGCTTTTATAAAACACCGCTTTTTACCGCTCTATACCAATGTCGGCAAGACCTTGACCAAGGGGATTAGCTATCGGCTCGAACTCGAAAGTGCCCGGGATTTCAGAAAAAAAGCCTTCCTTATTTACGATGTTCCCAGCTATTTTGAAATCGATACCGACACTCATGGCACCGGTCTGGGACTATACCGCAGTACGCAATATCCAGGTTTTCTTATCAATCTTGAAAATCACGGCTCGGTCAACGAATTTCTGGCCACGGCCTTCAGCAAGAGCAGTAGGTACAAACTGAAGAAGTACAAAAAGCGCTTCGATGCCTCTTTTGACGTGCGCTATGTCATGTACCGCGGTGAAATGGCCAGGGAAACCTATGATCATATCTTCGACAGTTTCCGAAAACTGCTCGAAAAGCGTTTTGACGATAAGCAGATCACCAACAATAATCTCGATCCCAAAGAATGGCAATTCTATTACGAGCTGAGCTACCCCATGCTTTTGGAAGAAAAAGCTTCGTTGTTTGTTATCTATAACGGCGATGAACCCATCGGGGTTACCTTGAACTTTTTTTCGGAAGACATCCTTTTTGACGCGATAACCGTTTTTGATATCGATTATGCCAAATTCCACCTAGGGTCCAACACCATATTGGGCCTGTTGGAGTGGTGTCTTGCTAACGGGGTAAAAATCTTTGACTTTTCTAAAGGATATTTCGATTATAAAACCCGTTGGGCCACGAAGACCTATGATTTTGAATACCATATTTATTACGATTGCAAGTCCATACGGGCCAGGACCATCGCCTACTGTACAAAGCGTTTTTTTGATTTCAAGCAGTATCTGCGTGATAAGAAGGTGAACGAACGTATGCACCGGATGACCTATCGGTTGAAAGGCAGATCTTCGGAATCGGTACAGCACGTAAACTACAGGTTCCACGAAATTGATCCTGAAGGGCCGATCGACACCACCCGCGAACTGCCATTGGATGCCCTTGAAAACCATCACCTACGACCAGCGGTCTTCGAATTCCTTTACCTTAACAAGGGTCATTTTAAAGATGTTCGGCTATATGCTACCCGAAAAAAGAATCGTTATTTACTGACCTGTAACACGAAACAGGTTGTAGTTACGTTAGAATAGAACGACTGTGAAGTAAGAACCTTAGGATTTTGACCGATAAATGAAAATGTAACGCATTGAACAGTACTTAGAGGTCGGCAGTAGCAGTTGCAGAAAGCGAAAAACTTCAAACTACAACTGCCTACCCTTTATTATAATGCTACCCCGAACCATTAAATCCCCCTAGATTGCTCTTCAATTCCCTCGAATTTCTGCTTTTTCTTCCGTTGGTATTCGTGCTGTATTGGTTCGTATTCAACAAAAGCCTGCGTATTCAGAACCTACTGATCATCGTGGCCAGCTATGTGTTCTATGGTTGGTGGGACTGGCGGTTTCTGTTTTTGATCGCTTTCAGTACACTGGTGGATTTTTACGTGGGGCAACGTATCTATAATAACCTCAACGATAAGAAAAAGGCCAAATACTGGCTGTGGGTCAGTGTGGTCTGCAATGTGGGACTGCTCGGTTTCTTCAAATACTACAACTTTTTTATCGACTCGTTCGTCGATGCATTCTCCGCAGTAGGCTATGAAATGAAAAGTGTATGGACGCTGCGTATTATCTTGCCGGTGGGTATTTCGTTCTACACCTTTCAGACCATGTCGTACGCTTTCGACATTTATTACAAGAAGCTTGAACCTACCAAGAACTTTGTTTCCTTCGCCGCTTTTGTCGCATTTTTTCCGCAACTGGTCGCCGGTCCCATCGAAAGGGCCTCGAACCTGTTGGGACAGATAAATTCCCGAAGGGTTTTTACCTACCCCCAAGCCTCAAGCGGACTTAAACTTATTTTATGGGGCTTTTTCAAAAAATTGGTCATCGCCGATTCCCTGGCGCCCATCGTAGATGATATTTTCGCGAACTATGCCGACTATCCGGCCTCTACCCTGATTCTTGGGGTGTGCCTTTTTAGCTTTCAGGTGTACGGCGATTTTAGCGGTTACACCGATATTGCCATCGGAACCGCCAAACTGTTCGGCATTGAGTTGATGTCGAACTTTAAGTTTCCCAATTTTTCAAGGAACATGGCGGAATATTGGCAACGCTGGCATATTTCCCTATCGACCTGGTTTCGGCATTATATCTATATTCCCCTTGGGGGTTCGCGGGTGGGCAAACTGAAGTCCGTCCGGAATATCTGTATTATTTTTTTGGTCAGTGGACTTTGGCATGGTGCCAATTGGACCTTTGTATTCTGGGGAGGCCTTCACGCCTTATTGTATATTCCCGTATTCTTGATGGGAAGAAACCGCCTATACGCGGATAATGTTATCGGCGAGCGTACCTGGTTGCCCACCCCTACCGAGATACTGCAGGTACTGCTGACCTTTTCCCTGGTCACGTTTTCTAGGATTTTTTTCCGGTCGCCCTCCATTGGCGCCGCGTTCGACTATATCGACCGCATCGTCACCGATTTCCGCTATGAGCCCTACGTGCATCCCATGGGCTATCGTATGCTCGATTTTTTTATCCTGATCGCCGTGTTTACCTTTTACGAATACCTCATCCGAAAAGATGAACGTAGTCCCTTTAAATTCAAATATCGACCGGTACGCTTGCTCTTGTACGTTCTGGTCGTTTTGAGTATCTTATTGTTCTATGATGATGGGGTAAACCGATCGTTTATCTATTTCCAGTTCTAAGGGAATCCACCGGAATGCCTTGGCAGGAAAATGTTTTCGGTATGCAGAGGCTTTCGAACGGAATTTAAAACTAAAAACAAGGACCGCGGGTCATTCGAAAGGAAAAACATTAGAAATTCGAGGCCTCGAAGCATTTAAATCTCGAGTACCGAGTAAACGTATAAAACAACTTTCATAGACGTGAAAAAATTTATTTTAAAATCGGCGCTTTATATTTTCTTGATACTTCTTTTGCTTGAAGGTATCGTCAGGGCGCTACACCTGTACACGGAAGATCCCCCAAGGTTCATCGATGAATATGGGGTGGAAAAAAGGGTGCCGGACAATTCGGGATATGCCGTTACCGGAAACAGGAACCAAAATTTCTCGGAATTCCATATCAATAAAGCAGGATTCAATTCACATCGGGAATTCGAGCCGAGTAGGGACAACTATGAACTGGCCTTGATCGGCGATTCTTTTATCGAGGGCTTCCACCAAGATTATTACAGCTCTACCGGAAAACGGATCGAAGAGCGGATAAAAGGGATAGAAGTTTACGAATATGGCTACGCCGGATACGACTTTGCCAACCAAATTCATCTGGTGGATGCGTATTCGGATGATTTTGAGCTGATCGACCAGATTATATTTTACCTGAACTACGAAAACGATCTGGACCGCGGCATTTACGAACCCAATCACGGTAGGATTAAAATGCTCTCCTCTCCCCTATTTAGAATCCGCGACAATATAAAACTGCTGGCCTATGGTTCCAAAATCGGAATTGTGGAACCCTTAAAGAAATTGGCACAGGACGGGATTGCTTTCGGAGACACCGACGATGCCTACAAAGACAATGCGATGCAATCGGAGACCAAAGCGCAAAAAAAAGCAAAGGATCTAAAGCGGATCGATAATTTTAAAAGCCTCGTCGCGCTCTACGGATTCGATAAGGGCAAGAGCGCCCTGCTTCTGGACAGTCGAAAGACCAGTGACCTATTTTTGGAGTTTCTAAAGGAAAATGGATTTCGCTATATCGATTTTGCCGATCGGTTCGCAGCATCCAAAAAGTCAACAAACCTTATTTACGATCACCATTGGAACGCCCACGGTCGGGAATTGATCGCCGAAGAAATTTCGGAATATCTCAACGATCTGGGAAAGCGATAAAAGAGAAAAGCGCTCGGTTCATTGAGGCCACCCGACAAGCACGACCACCTATCCAAAACTAAGGCACCCGTAACGCAAAAGCCACGAACACCCAATCCATACTCAATACCCAATACTCAATACTCAATACTCACTACTCAATACTCAATACTCAATACTTAATACGCATTACTAAACTGGACCGTAAACTCAGACCGTCGGTTGAGCCTGTGCTTCGCTTCCGAACAATACGTATGGTCATCGCATTCGTTTTGCAGTTGTGTTTCACCATATCCCTGTCCGTTCAATCGGCCGGGAGAGATACCCTGTTCAATAAGGTATCCGACCGTACGCTCCACCCGCCGGCTCGAAAGCCATTCATTGTATTTCGACGCTCCCCTTGAATCGGTATGGGATCCCACCTGTAGGGTCACATCTTCGTTTTGATTTAGAATAGCCGCAATTTTATCAAGAATGGTTTTGGAATTATCGGTCAGGTATGAGGAGTCGAATTTAAAGTAGATCATGCCCAAGTCCGCAATCTGGGATTCGAGTTGGCGCTTTCTTCGGTTCTCCGCATCCTTTCTGGCCTTTTCGGCAGCGGCCAGCTGGGCGGCTTCCTTCTCTTTTGCCAAACGCTCCGCCAATGCCGCAGCCTCACGCTGACGATCCACCTCGGCGATGGAATCTTGCTTTCGCTGTTTTTCGGCCTTTAGGGCTTCGATCAGGGCCAGCTTTTCTTCGCCTTTATTTGACAGTCCTTTTTCGATTCCAAAACGATAGACCACCGCGGCGGCATGTTGCAGGTGATTGCTAGCGTCCCCCGTATTCATGGACCACTTCCCGGAGGAGTTCAGATCGAGTCCCCAATGGTCGGAGAACCAGGTGCGAAATCCGATGACCCCGTTATACGTTCCACGCGGGCGGTTGTTGGCCTCGGTGTATCCCAATCCCACCCCGAGATAGGGATCGAACCAGGCCGTTTCACCAATGATTTTGTTCAGATCGTACGTAAATCGCGCATCCAGACCGAAATAACTTTTTTCTTCCGGGTTGGGCATATTATCGACAATTTTGCCCTCCTTATATCGATTGTAGGTGGCAATCCCTTCGATACCTATCCCACTTTTAAAGTATCTTCCGAAGTTAAACCTTGTGGGATAGGGAACCGCATTCCATTGGGTCTTGAAGGCGAACAGTTCATCGGCCATATCACCGGAATCGTCGACGAAATTGTACCCTAGCCCGACCGTCCAAGCCTTTTCTACAATACTGTCTTTAGCCGTTAGCCGAAGTTCTTCTTCCCCGTCTTGTACCACTTCTTGGGAAAAAACTGAGGTGAGGGGGAGGCACGTGAAAGCGATCGCAATGAGCGTAATAGGTTTCATCTGTTTATTTTTATGGTTTTTTAAACGGTCAGATGTAATTCGCCAACAAACATCTCGATCAGTATCAAGATATCTTATGGCTCATTTCATAGGTGTAAAATTTGGGTGTTCTCGCTACAAAGTAAGGGCTATCGCTTCTTTTTACCAAAAATATAGTCCAAATGGTAGGAATTTTCGGTGGATTACAGTAATGGGACACGGATAAGGACTCTTCGCCTTGAGGTGCCGAACTATTTTTTGGCAGGGCCGCAATTTTTAGCGGTCGTATGCTTTATCAAAACGACTTTTATGGGCCTTTTCGTATATAGCTTCGTACAGCGGTACTATTCTATCAATATCAAAACGTTGCGCCGAAATCATGGCGTTGTTCTTGAATTTCTCCAGCGTTTGCTCGTCCGATAGAATTTTAAGGGCATTGCGGGCCATATCGTCCACGTCGCCCACATCGCTTAAAAAGCCGGTTACGCCGTCTTCGTTCACCTCGGGGATACCCCCGGTATTGCTCGAGATTACCGGTACCTTGTTGATCATCGCCTCCAACGCGGCCAGTCCGAAACTTTCCGTCTCGGAAGGCAGCAAAAACAGGTCGGAAAAACAGAGTATCCGGTCAATCTCGTTGCTATTGCCCAAAAAAATGACTTTTTCGGAAATCCCCAATTCTTTGCAGCGGTTTTCCGCATGGGTTCGTTCGGGCCCCTCGCCTACCATGACCAGTTTAGCGGGAATCTCTTGCTGGATCCTGTAAAACACTTCTATCACATCGGGAATACGTTTTACCTTTCGGAAATTACTGATATGGGTGACAATTTTTTCGTCATCTTCGGCCATCAGGGAACGCTGGCAATCGGTGAAGGAAGCACTGTATTTTTTTCCGTCGATAAAATTGGGAACTACTTCGATTTCTTTTTGGATATCGAAAAATTCCATGGTCCGCTGCTTTAGATTTTCGGATACCGAGGTGACCACGTCGGATTGATTGATACTGAAAGTCACTGCAGGCTTATAAAAGGGGTGATTTCCCACTAGGGTAATATCGGTGCCGTGAAGGGTTGTAATCATGGGTACGTAGATGTTCTCTTCCTCCAACATTTTTTTGGTCATATAGCCGGCATAGGCATGGGGGATGGCATAGTGTACGTGCAACAAGTCGATCTCGTGCAGTTTGATGGTATCGACCAGCTTGCTCGATAGGGCCAGTTCGTAAGGTTGATAGTGAAAGAGGGGGTATTCGGGCACGTTGACCTCGTGGAAGTGAATCTTATTGCTCAACAGTTCGAGCCGTACCGGTTGGCTGTAAGTCACAAAATGAATTTCATGGCCCCTGCCGGCCAATGCGATACCCAATTCCGTCGCGACTACGCCACTACCCCCGAAGGTAGGGTAACATACTATTGCTATCTTCATTCGTCAAAGTTAGCGAAAAGCGGGGAGAAAAAGAGGGAAAGACGAAAGGAGGAAAGACGAAAGGACGGCTGACGGGCGTGAACAGCTTCGGGGTAGCTCTTGAACCTTACATCAGTTGAAGTTTGAAAATTGATGCGCGGAATTTGGGTTTTGGAATTTGAGTTTTGGAATTTGGAATTTTCAATTAACAAGTGCCTCATAAATTTTCTCCTGGATCCGGGTGCGGAGTCCCGATTTGATCAACAGGGTGTTGGAGGCGGTGGGATAGGTGCGGTTGGATAAGAAGACGTATACGATCTCCTCTTCGGGATCGGCCCAGGTATAGGTGCCCGTAAACCCGCTGTGTCCGAAACTTTTGCGGGAAACACAGCCGCACGTGGGGCCGCTGCCCTCTAGTTGGGGCTTGTCGAATCCGACGCCACGACGAACGTCATTTTTGCAGAAGTAGCAGGTGTTGAACTTTTTAACGGTCCGGGATTCCAGAAAACGGGTGCCCCCGTAAAAACCTTCCTGCAGGTACATCTGCATGATCTTGGCGACATCACCGGCATTGCTGAAAAGTCCGGCGTGCCCCCCTACCCCGCCCTGCATGGCAGCGCCCATGTCATGAACATAGCCCTGCACCCGCTGGTACCGGTAGTAGTTATCCTCTTCCGAAGGCACGATCCGGTTCAGGGGAAACTTTTCCAAGGGATTGTAACTGGTGTTGTACGCCCCGATCCGCTCATAAAGAAAATCCTGGCTCAACCGGTCCAAGGGTCGTTTTTTTGTGGCCTCGATGTATTCCTTCATCACGTAGTAGGCCACATCGCTGTACCGGTACCGGTTCGATTTCAAATCTTGCCGTCCTATCCGATCGTAAATGGAATCTCTATAGGCATCGGTCAGATATAGCTTATCGGTGACTTTGGTATGAAAACCGTCCATTGGTGCATCCCGATAAAATTCTTCGGACGGTTTCCGGTCCTCGTCCAAGGTATCGACGTAGAAAGCGATCCATGCGGGAAGTCTTCCGTAGTGCGACAACGCCTTTAGCACGGTCACGTTCTTAAGTTCGGTATCGGCATATTCCGGCAGCAGGTCCTGAAAGGTATCGTTCAGGGCAATATCGCCCTCCTCGTCCATTTTCATGACCAGGGGCAGGGTGGCCAAAATTTTGGTGAGGGAGGCCAGGTCATAGATGCTTTCGGTGGTTATACTATCTTCGGAATCGAAGGTCGGTCGCCCGAAGGCCTTATCATAGACTACTTTGCCCTTTCGTGCTATCAACACTTGTGCCCCCGGAAACATCAATGAATCGAGACCTTGCTGTACCAAGGTATCTACCTGGGACAGTTTTTGCGCATCGAAGCCGGCCCGCTCGGGCAAGCTGTAGCCCAATCGTAAGAGGGACTTCAATTTCAGCTGTCGGTTTACCGGAAACTGGGGATGTACGGTGACCGGGAGCCTTCCCTTGGCCGGTAACGCCCCAAAAATGATCTGCGCCATTTTCTCTTGCGCCATCCGGCTATTTTGGTATCCGACGGCGACCGCATCCACCCTGCTTAGGGTATGCGCTTCCACATCCATCAGGGCGTAGGGTTTGGCAAATACCGAAAGTATAAGGTTCGAGCTGCGCATGGCGGCAATTTCGTTCAACCATTCCAATTCCCGCTGTGAAAATTTATAGGCTTTCCAAGGGCTCTCGTTGCTTTTATGAAATCCGATTATAACGAGATTGTAGGCTTTCAATTTATCCTTGAGGGTAGCGATATCTTTGGCATTGACCTGGGTAACCTTAGCATATTTGTTGAGAGATTCGATAAATGGCTCGCTGTTCGCATCGCCGAACTTTACGTAGGCAATCTTTTTGTTCTCCAGATTTTTGATACCCATCAGGTAGTAATCGTTCTTGACCACCGTGATGGCGTTCTCGATCGCCTCTTCGTAGACCAGGTCGTCGGTACGGCTGTTCAGGTCTTCATAGAGGTTCTCGAGCACTACCGGGCTATAGCGGTGCAGCCCCACTTTATATTTCGCCAGGAGGATCTTTTTTACGGAGGTGGATAGGCGTTCTTCGGTAATTCTACCCTTGTCGTAGGCCTGGGCCAATTTCTGCTTGGCCTTTTTTACGTCCATCGGCATTAATAGGATGTCGTTTCCTGCGATGAAGGCGGCCAGCTCGGCATCCCCATTTTTTCCGTGATCGGTCACGCCCTTCATATTGAGGGCGTCGGTAAAGACAAGGCCCTTGAACCCCATTTCCTCTTTCAGCACGCCGGATATGATCTGTTCCGAGAGGGACGAGGGAAGCTCTTCTTTCAGTTCCAGGGCGGGGACTTCCAAATGTCCCACCATCACACTGCTGAGCCCTTCTTGGATTAATTTTCGAAATGGATACAGCTCTATACTGTCCAACCGCGCCCGGCTGGAATTGATCATGGGCAAGGCGTGATGGGAATCGGTTTCGGTATCGCCATGTCCGGGAAAATGTTTGCCGCTGGACAAGACCCCGGCACTTTCCATCCCCTTCATAAAAGCGATGCCCTTGTTGGATACGTTTTCACGATCCTCGCCGAAAGACCGGTTTCCGATGATGGGATTTTTCGGATTGACATTGATATCGATATCGGGGGCGAAGTTGATGTGGACGCCCAGTCGTTTGGCATGTTCCCCGACGCGGCGGCCGACATCCTGTACGATGGTGTTATCCGTAATCGCCCCCAAGGTCATGTTCCAGGGGAAGGCGTAGGTGGAATCGAGGCGCATGGAGAGTCCCCATTCGGCATCCATCCCGATCATTAGGGGCAGCTTTGATGCGGCCTGAAAGCGATTGGTGAGTTTCGCCTGTCGTACAGGACCCCCGGTGGAAAAGATGACCCCCCCGATATGCTCCTGTTCGATCAGGGCTTCGACCCCATCAATGGCGGCCTTATTCTGGTCGGAACCCACCATGACCATGAACAATTGTCCCAATTTTTCATCGAGGGACATCGCCGCGTAGCGGGCATCGACCCACTTTTGCTGGTCGATGCTATCTCGAGTGATCAGGGGGTTATCCTGAGAATGGACAAAGCTAAACGTTAAAAAGAGAAAGGGGAACAGGTGATAAAATCGCATAGTGTGGACTGGTCTATGAAGATAACAGAAATCGACTAAAATTATTGCATTTCGTCGGATCCTCCTTACATAAATCTTGCGTGCCAACTTTCGGATGCCGGCACCTCCCAGTGCTCTTGATATTCCTCCTTGTTCGTGACCAAGTGGTTGAACACAATGGTTTTTGGGGATACCGCCTTCTGTTTTGCCATTTTTTTGAAATCGGCGAGCGGTTTGTAGGCGATGTATTCCCCCTGTTTATAGGATACGTTCATCTTGTCGAGGAGCTGCACATCGTACTTCTTTTCCAAATGTTGGACAAAACGGACCGAGGCATCGATGGAGCATCCGGATGCGGAGGTTTGTGATTGGTCTAACGCGATGACGATAAAACGCTTATAGCGGATTTCATATCCCGCTTTCAAGTTGCTGCCGTGGGCGGTCCAATCTTTTAGAAAGGCATCCAGTTCATTGCGGATCTCCTCCAGTTCATGGGGGGTAAAACTGCGGTTGGCCTGGTAGATCCAAACACGGGCGTCATCGGGTAAGTTGCTGAAATCTGTTAACATGAATGAGTTTATAAGTTTATGGGGCAGCCCGAAAATTCATTCGGCCGGCCCTCGGGTTTGCATTTTTAGATTCGAACGACCCCTCGACTGCGCCTGTATCCAGCGAAGTCGAGAGGCTCGGGGAGACATTTTAGATTATAGTTCAAGAACTGCCGCTGCCTACTGGTCAAAGATCCTCCGCCGTGGCGAGCAGCTCCGCGATATCCATGACCGCAATCGAGGCCTCCTTATCTTTACCTTTCACCCCGTCGGTCATCATGGTGTTGCAAAAGGGACAGGCGGCGGCGATGATTTCGGGCTGCACCTCAATGGCTTCTTCGGTCCTGGCGATGTTGACTTCCTTATCCCCTTCTTCGGCCTCCTTGAACATTTGGGCACCCCCGGCGCCACAGCACAGCCCCCTTTGCTTGCAGCTTTTCATTTCCACCAGCTCGGCATCCAACTTTCGGATCAGGTCCCGCGGGGCTTCGTAAACCTGGTTGCCACGACCGAGGTAGCAGGGGTCGTGATAGGTAATGCGCTTTCCCTTGAACTTACCGCCTTCCAAGGTGATTTTACCTTCTTCCAGCAATTGCTTCAAGAACTGGGTATGGTGTACCACTTTGTAGTTGCCGCCCAATCCCGGGTATTCGTTCTTAATGGTATTGAAGCAGTGGGGACAAGCGGTCACTATTTTTTCGACCCCGTACCCGTTCAATACCTCGATATTCGTCATGGCCTGCATCTGGAACAGGAATTCGTTTCCCGCCCGTTTTGCAGGATCTCCCGTACAGCTCTCCTCTGTGCCCAATACAGCGAAGGAAATCCCTGCCTTGTTCAAAAGCTGCACGAAGGCCTTGGTAATTTTTTTGGCCCGATCGTCAAAACTCCCCGCACAGCCCACCCAAAAAAGGATTTCAGGCGCCTTGCCCGCGGAGGACATTTCGGCCATTGTCGGGACTTTTAGTTTCTCTTTATTCAAAATAGTTTATGGGTTTAGGGGTTTATAGGTTTGGTGATAATGAGGTCTCGACTGCGCTCGACCGGACAGTTGTCATATATTGACGAAAAAGCTACTCCAGATTTTCGACCCCATTTTTCATTCTTCCTTTTTTCCTTCTTCTTCCCTCCGTCTTCAACATCCAACCTTAAACCCCTGCCCTGAGGGCAGTCGAAGGGTTGAACAGCTGCGAAGCAGCGATTGAACTTTGAATCTCATCACCTATTACTGCATACTGCCACTGACGACAGCCCTACTTCTCTTCCGCCCAGTTCAACCGGTCCATTTGATTGAAAGGCCAGGGAGCGCCGTTGTTCTCGACATTGCCCATCATATTGTTCAGGTCCCCGGGCGCGGCGGATTCTTCCATGACCAGGTATTGGCGTAGGTCCATGATGATGGACAAAGGATCGATGCTCACGGGACAGGCCTGCACACAGGCGCTACACGTAGTGCACGCCCAAAGTTCCTCGGGGGTAATATAATCGTTCAACAACTGTTTGCCATCATCGACGAATTCCCCCTTGTTCGCTTCTATATTCTTTCCCACTTCTTCTAGCCGGTCCCGCGTATCCATCATGATCTTTCGGGGGGACAATTTTTTCCCGGTCCGGTTGGCGGGACATTCATCGGTACAGCGGCCGCACTCCGTACAGGTATAGGCACTCAATAACTGTACCCAGTTCAGGTCCGTTACATCGGAAGCCCCGAATTTTTCCGGCTCCGTCTCCGCTTCCCCTTCGGCGGGGGCCGCAAAGGGATCTGCCGAGGGATCGAGCATTAACTGGACTTCCTGCGTGACCGCGTCGAGGTTCTTGAATTGTCCTTGCGGTCTTAGCCTTCCGAAGTACGTGTTCGGGAAAGCCAAAAGTATATGAAGATGTTTCGAATAGTACAAGTAATTCAAAAAGAACAGAATACCCGCGATATGTAACCACCAGGCCGTACGTTCGACTAGAATCAAGTTCGATACCGACATCCCTTCAAAGAGCGGGGCGATAAACTGGCTAACGGGAAAAGATCCCGCCTGGGTATAGTGCGCCACATCGAGTTGCTGTAATTGGTAATCGGCTGCGTTCATGGTCAGGAACAATACCATTAATACGAACTCGATGTATAAGATCAGGTCCGCATCGTTCTTGGGCCAGCCTTTTAGTTCGGGATTGACAAACCGGCGTATTCGCATGATATTTCTACGTACCCAAAAGAGGCTTACCGCAACGATGACCAAAAGAGCCAATACTTCGAACGATGCGATCAGTACATCGTAGCCCGCCCCTAAGGGAGCAAAAATACGATGGGTATCGAAAATACCGTCGATAATGATTTCCAGCACCTCGATATTGATAATGATAAAGCCTAAATACACAATAACATGAAGTACCCCGGCGATAGGTCGGACCACCATTTTGGTCTGCCCCAACGCGATTTTCGCCATGTTCTTCCAACGCTGGGTCGGATTGTCGGATACATCCACGTCTTTCCCCAATTTGATATTCCGCCGTAACCGGCCCACGTTTCGGATAAAGTACCCGATGCCGGCCAGCAATAATATGACGAATAGAATGTTGGGAAGATATTCCATGTAGTATTTTTTATGCCGAAAAAGTAAGGTGCCTACTGCTCCTCATCGATCGCTGCATCGGGAACATTTGCAGGATCGTCTTCCGGAAGCTCGTATTCCCTTTGCTTTTTTCCGAATACCGATACGTTTACGTACCGTTTGGGGTTGAGGCGCAGATCTTGTAGCAAAAGATCAAGTTCCCTAGAGGCGTTATTGAGATTGGTATAAAGCTTTTCATCGCTGAGCAGCTTGCCCAAGGTACCGTCGCCACTGTTCATTCGGGCCATTAACCCGTCAAGGTTCGCCACCGACGATTCCAGACTGGCCAGGGTACGGTTAAGCCCCGCATTGTTGAGGGAATCGGACAGCGTCGCAAAATTCGCCGTCAGTTCTTCAAAGTTGGTCAGCGAATTGCCCAGTTTCTCTTCATTGTCGTTGAGAATCCGATTGAGGGCATCGGCACTCCTTTTAAAGCTGGCTACCGTTTGGTTCAGACCCGACAGCGTTTGCCGCAAATCCTTTTTGGCGTTGTTGTCCAACACTTCGTTTACGTTCTGCAACAACGTATCGGCATTGGTAAAGGCATCTTCTACCTTGCGTTGCAAGGGGGTCAGTTGGTTCTGTAGCAACTCGGTAAGTCCCGGCTGTGTATTGGTCGGTAGGGTGTCGCCGGATTGGGCGGTAGCGGCCCCGTCGAAAACCGGTTTTATTTGAATGCCCTTGCCCCCGATAATCCCCGTATCATAGAGTTCGGCCTGGCTGTTACGGGAAAATTGAAACTTGTTCTTTACCGAAAATGTGACTACAAGATTGCCACTGGCGTCCTTGAACTTGATGCCGTTTACGTTCCCCACCGTGAGTCCGTTAATGGTTACTGGCGTGCCGGTCTGCAGCCCCCCGACATCATCATAAACCGCGTAAAAGGTTTTCCCGTCCTCGAACAATGGAGAGGATTTCAAATAGCTGAAGCCTAATACGAACAATAAGATGCCCCCTACGACGATAATCCCTGTCTTGATTTCCCTGGATAGTTTCAAACGGATGAATTTTGATTGATTACAAAATTAGAGATAAAAATCGGAAACGGCCCGTGAAAAAATACCTACTGTCCCGAAATATACTTCTTGCTCTCCCTGAACGACAAGCGCTCTCCATTACGATATACCACGATAAAGGAAGTGGTATACCCCTTGATATCGGCGTTGGATTTTAACATTTTGGCCTCCCTCAGGGAGCTGGTGTTTCCGTAAAGATACCGATTTAGGTTCTTAATAGGTTCCTTGCTTACACGGTTCAGGCCATTGAAGGAGGCTGGACGCAACGGAAAATCCTTTGCACTCGCCATAAGCTGTACCTTATACACGATTTCCGCTTCGTCCCTCGCGGACTCCTTCTTGCTCGCATGGATGGGACTTTCCTTCGGCTTCGCCGAACCCTTCTCTCCCGAGACCTTCTCCGCCGCACTGTTGTTGGAAGCCACCTGTTCGGGGGCGGAGGAAACTTTGGAGGTCGGCTTGTTTTCTGAAGCCCCTCTTTCTGCTGTCCCCCTTTCCGTCCTTGCTTCGGGATCCGGGGCCTGGGTGATCGCGGGAGTGCCAAAGTCGGCTATATTCGCCATGGCATTCTTTTTATAGACCATAACGGCTTCTGCGATGGCCGTTCCCATTTGGGATTGGCCCTTTTTGGAATTCAGGTAGGCTCCTTCCTTCTTATTGGTCAAAAATCCCGTCTCTACCAGCACGCTGGGCATAAAAGTCTGATGCAGCACGATAAAACCGGCTTGCTTCACCTTTCTATCGACCCGGTTCAATTTGTTGGAAAAATTATCCTGTATCGCTTTGGCCAATGCAATGCTCTGATCTAAGAATTCCTCTTGCATAATGGTCAGGCCGATGACGGATTCGGGGGAGTTGATATCGTAATCCGCATAGCGGCTCTTATAGTCATCCTCCAAATATATCACCGAGTTTTCCTTTTTGGCGATCTCGAAATTCTGCTTATTGGCATGCAGTCCCAATACAAAAGTACCGGCTCCATGGGCGTTGGAGGTATGCGAATCACAATGTACGGAGATGAACAGATCGGCATCGGCCTTGTTGGCAATCTCTCCCCTGACGTACAGATCGACAAAGCTATCGTCTTTTCGGGTGTAGATGACCTTGATTTCTGCATGTTCCTCCAAAATCGCCCCGGCTTTTAAAACGATATTGAGCGCGATATTTTTTTCGTAGTATCCGTTGCCCAAATTTCCGGGATCGTGACCTCCATGGCCTGCATCTAAAACCACGGTGAACGGATCATCGTTCGGGGCGGCGTAAGCCTTGGTATGAAATACGCTCAGCAATAAGACGAGCACAATACAGAACCCAGGCGAAATCATCCTTTGGCAACCTGCGTTCGACCCATATTTCAATGCTTTCATTTGGTTAAATTTGTGGTAACTCCCTATAACGGGAACAAAAAATATATGTAAGTTTGGACCCTCTTAATCACGGTTTCCGCTAGCTATTGCAACGAAAACTTCATGCCAAACGAATACAAAAATAGGATATAAAGCCTTGCAATCAAATAATCGCCGTTTAGTATTACTCCTTTGGCTTGTTGCCGGCATCTGGTCCGCAGCTGCCCAGGAAGACGGTTTGATACCCCTGCCCATCAAGGCCGAACCGGATTCCATTGTCGCCCCGCTCCTCCCCCGACCTGTTGAAAAAGATAGCCTTTTGGTCCAGGACACCGTTGCTGTCGATACCACTAACGGGAAAGAACCTTTGTTATTGGACAAAATTCGATACAACGCCAAAGATTACGTGAAGCTTAGTCAAAAAGAACAAAAAATATACCTCTACAACGAAGCGGAAATCTATTATCAGGATACCGAGCTCAAGGCGGGCATTATTATAATGGACTACGTAAAAAACGAGGTCTATGCGGGACGGATCAAAGATTCCCTCGGAAATTATACCCAACTGCCGTTTTTCAAGCAAGGTGACAACGAGGTGCGGCCTGACAGTATCCGCTTTAACTTCGATACCGAAAAGGCGTTGATCTTCAATTCCCGTACCGAACAGCAGGCGGGCTTGGGCCAACTGGGCAGCGATGCGATGAAAGTGTACGCCCAGGTCACCAAGAAAGAAAACGACTCGGTCTATTTTATGAGCGAGGCGAAGATAACGACCTCGCAAGACACGATAAATCCCGATTACTACATCCGCCTGCGGAAGGCGAAGTTCGTGCCCAAGAAAAAGGTGATCGCCGGTTTCAGCAACCTCTACATCGCCGATGTTCCCACCCCTATCGGCCTCCCCTTTGCCTATTTTCCCTTGACCGTCGGACGTACGGCGGGCCTGATCATGCCTACTTTTGGTAACGACCCCGACCGGGGCTATTTTTTACAGAACGGAGGCTACTATGTGCCTTTTTCGGAATATGCCGATTTGACCCTCACCGGGGATTTCTATACCAACGGCAGTTACGGATTTCGCACCCAAAGCGTCTACACCAAGCGGTACCGCTATCGGGGCAACGTCAATTTCAGGTACGAGAATCTGGTGAACAGCCAAAAGGGGTTTGACGATTATAGCAACAGCAAGGTCTGGAACATCCAGGTTTCGCACTCGCAGGACCAAAAAGCGAGTCCGAATTCCCGATTCTCCGCTTCCGTAAACTTGGGGAGCAGTAGTTACTATCAAAACTCGCTCAACCAAGTGAACCTGCCCCTGACCCAGAACAACAACCTGTCGTCCTCGATTTCGTATTCCAAGACTTTTCCGGCCTATCCTTCGGTAAATATGAGCCTCACCGCCACCCATTCCCAGAATACGAGTCCCTCTGCCCGGGAAAACCCGGACCAGAAAAACATCCAGATGACCTTACCGACCTTTCAGGCGAGTATGGAGCGGATATTTCCCTTCGCCAAACGCGACGGGATCAAAAAGGGGATCATCCAGAACATCAACTTTCAGTATGACGTCAATGCACGGAACCAGTTGACCACCAACGACGCGGATTTTCTCAAGGCGGCCATGTTCGACGAGGCCAAGGTCGGGGCGCGGCACCGCATTCCCATCAGTACGAATTTCAAGGTCGCCAAGTTTTTCAGTGTCAGTATGGGCGGCAGTTATGAGGATGTCTGGTCGCTGGAGACCTTTCGCCAACGCTATGTACCTGCCACCGATGAGACCCGGGGGCAGGTGGTCAGGGATACCATCTCCGGTTTCGATCGGTACAACACCTATAACCTCAGCGCCAGTGTCGGTACCACGGTTTACGGGACCTTTAGTTTTGGGGAGGACAAGAAGATCCAGGCCATCCGACATGTGATGCGGCCGTCCCTAAGCTATGGATATGCGCCTTCGTTCGACCAGTTTTACGATGAATACTTCAACTCCGATCTCGACGAACTGGTGGAATACAGCCGGTTCGAAGGAACGTTGAACGGCGCTCCCGGGCTGGGTAAATCGAACAGTCTCAGTTTTTCGCTGGCCAATACCCTGGAGGCGAAGGTAACGGACAAGGATTCGACAGCCACCGAACCTAAAAAAGTACCGTTGCTGAGTAATTTTAACATATCGACAGGATATAACTTTGAGTCCGATTCCCTGAAATTGAGCCCCTTGCGCATCAACGGTGGCACCAATATCCTGAACAATAAAATGTCCATCAACTTTTCCGCCGGCCTGGACCCCTATGCCATAGACAACAACGGAAGGAGGATCAATACCTTCAATGTGGATAACGGGGGCAGTCTTTTTCGCCTTACGGCCGCCAACATCAATATCGGGTACTCCATCGATAGCAAAACTTTTGGCAAGAAAGACGAAGAGCCCCTCGAAGATGAGCCCATCGGGGGATATGACTATGTAGCCCAGAGCCAAGGCCGTGACGATGATCTCTTCGGGCGGGCCGATAATTACAATAACCGGATGATCGATGACGACTACGGCAAGGACGGCGAGGATATCGAAAATCCGCCCTATGCCACCAAGATTCCCTGGAATTTTCGACTGGCCTACTCCGCCAGCTATTTCAATTCCGCACGGCAGAACGAGTTCAGCAGCCATTCCCTCATGTTTTCGGGGGATATCGAGCTTTCGCCCCGCTGGAAGGTCGGGGGATCATCGGGCTACGACTTTAAGAACAAGGGCTTCACCCTTACCCAACTTCGCTTCGAGCGCGACCTGAAAAGTTTCCGGATGAACTTCAACTGGACGCCCTTTGGCACCTATTCCCGCTGGTACTTTTTTATCGGGATAAAGAGTTCTTTGCTCAGCGATCTTAAATGGGAGAACAGAAGTCAGCCTTCGCGAAACCGGAGTAGACGTTAAAAAACTGGCAGTTGCGGTAGAGGGTTAGTAGTCGGTCGACTTTAATCGTTAGAGCGTTTCCCGATGAAACTCCATAAGCCCCTCAATGGGTCTTTGCCGGATGACCCCTACGATGAGGTCGTTGCGCTCCAACACAGCGGTGAGTTCATCGCGTAGATAATGGGCGATGCTTCCCACAAAGTTGACTGGCACCTTGGTCGCGAGGTCGAATTGCATGACGTAATTATTGATAAATTGCTGAAAGCCCTTATCGATGACCCCCTTGGAGTACGGATGGTTTTTGTTCTCGATCAGAAAGCGGGCGAAGGTAGCCAAATAGGTATTGGGATTCGGCTGTTTGTAGAGGTTCTCTTTAATGACATCCGCCTCGAGGTCGTACTGCTCGGCGAACTTTTCGGCCAGGTCCTTCGGGATCTTGTTGAAGTAATAATCGCGTATCAGTTTTCTTCCGAAGAAATTACCACTGCCATCGTCCATGGGGATATAGCCGAGAGAGGTGACTTTTTGATGGAGATTTTCCCCGTCGTAATAGCTGCAGTTCGAACCGGTACCCAAAATACAGACAATGCCCTGATGCCCCACTTTAACGGTGGAAAAAATAGCGGCATAGGTATCCTCCTTGACATCGGCCTGCGCGTTGGGGAAGAAATCCTTGAAGATTCCGGTCAAAAAATTCTTCATGCGATCGGTACCACATCCCGCCCCATAAAAATGCAGTTGGGTTACCTCGTCCTTATTTTTCGAGAGTTCAAAATTGTTGGCCAACCGGTCTTCGATGACGTTGCGGGTCAAGACTTCGGGACTCAATCCCAAGGTCTGGGTGATGAACAGTTGGTTTCCCTCTTCGTCCAAGGCAATCCAATCGGACTTTGTGGCTCCGCTATCTACTATTAAAATCATATGCTTAAGTTATAAGGTTGGTGGCATAAAAGAATCCTGAAAATAGGCAAAAAATCACCTACTTTCAGGATTTCCTTTAAAAAACAGCTTAAAATTATAAACTTCCTACATACTGCGCCAAATCGAGCAACTTACTTGAGAATCCGGCCTCGTTATCGTACCAAGATACGACCTTGAAAAATCGAGGGTTCAATTCCATTCCGGCGCTGGCATCAAATATGGAGATATGGGTGTCCCCCACGAAATCCTGTGATACCACGGCATCCTCGGTGTAACCAACAATACCTTTTAACTCCCCTTCCGAGGCAGATTTAAAGGCTTTTTTGATCTCTTCATAAGAGGTATCCTTTTCTAAACGCACGGTCAAGTCCACCACGGAGACATCGGCGGTAGGTACCCTAAAGGCCATTCCGGTAAGCTTGCCCTCCAATTCGGGAATCACCTTTGTTACTGCCTTTGCGGCCCCGGTCGAAGCGGGAATAATATTCAAAAGGGCACTTCTACCGCCCCTAAAATCCTTTTGGGAGGGACCATCTACCGTCATTTGGGTCGCCGTAGTAGCGTGGACCGTAGTCATCAGCGCCTCCTCGATCCCGAAATTATCATGTAGCACTTTCGCCATTGGCGCCAAGCAATTGGTCGTACAGGAGGCATTGGAGACGATGGTGTCCGATGCCTTTATCTGCTGGTTGTTCACGCCCATGACGTACATCGGGGCATCTCCGGAAGGTGCTGAAATTACGACCTTTTTGGCACCCCCGTCAATGTGGAGCTGCGCCTTTTCCGTGGATTTAAAGATGCCGGTACATTCGGCCACGATCTCAACGCCCGCATCGTCCCATTTTATGTTTTTGGGATCCCTCTCGGCAGTGACCCTAACGGTCTTGCCGTTGACCACGAGATGGCCGTCTTTCGTCTCGACGGTTCCGTCGAACCTCCCGTGAACGGAATCGTATTTTAAAAGATAGGCCAAATGATCTACCTCCAAAAGGTCGTTGATAGCGACTACATCGACACCGTCACGCGTGACGGATTCCCGGAAGACCAATCTTCCGATGCGTCCGAATCCGTTAATTCCTATTTTTAAGTCTGACATATTCTCTGTGTTTTAGGTTTAAAATTAGTATTTGATTCCAAAGTGCCATCTGCAGCACATATAGAACTTGTCTCGAGTTCATAGTATTGAGTGTCGGATATTTCGAGCCTTCCAACCACGACCCTAAAATACAGGTTACGAAGCACAGTTGCAAGAAAAACACTCTTTGATACCCATCGGAACAAACAATGGTATCGGAAGGAATTACGTGGTCATAATTTCGGAGACCCGTATCAATTCCTTATCAATTTTCGTATGCCCTTTTATAGCCTTACTGATGGGGGTCAGGATAATTTGGTTGTTCTGTATGCCCACCATGAAATTGGTCTGGCCATCTAAAATACTTTCTACGGCCTTTACGCCCATTCGGCTGGCCAGTACCCGATCATAACACGAAGGTGCCCCGCCCCGCTGCATGTGCCCTAATACGGAAACACGAACGTCATATATTGGAAGGTGTTCCTCAACGTATTCCTTGAGTTCAAAAACGCTTTTTCCAATCTTATCGCCTTCCGCAACGACCACGATGCTCGACGATTTGCCTGATTTCTTACTGCGTTTCAAAGATTCGAGCAAACGCTCAAGTCCCCTATTCTCCTCGGGAATCAAAATTTCCTCGGCTCCTGCCCCGACCCCGGCATTCAGGGCGATATGACCTACATCACGGCCCATAACCTCAACAAAGAACAGTCTATTGTGAGAGCTGGCGGTATCCCTGATCTTGTCGATTACGTCGACTACGGTGTTGGTTGCGGTATCGAAGCCCAAGGTATTCGAGGTGCCGAAAATATCGTTATCGATGGTACCGGGAATGCCGATAATCGGAAAGTGGAATTCCTCGTTGAATTTCAGGGCCCCATTAAAACTGCCGTCGCCGCCGATGACCACGAAGGCATCTATTCCCTCGGCACGTAGTTGTTCATAGGCCTTCTTTCGGCCCTCGACCGTTCTGAATTCAGTGCAACGGGCGGATTTTAATATCGTGCCGCCCTTGTTGATAATATTGTTTACGCTTCGGGCGTCCATCGGCTTAAAGTCGCCTTCCATCATGCCTTGGTATCCCCGGTAGATCCCCACACAGTCCACCTTCATATATGCACATGTCCGTACCACTGCGCGAATGGCCGCATTCATTCCTGGAGAATCGCCCCCGGATGTCAGCACCCCTATTTTCTTTATATCTGGAACCATTAAAAAAAACTAAGCTGCAAAAGTACAAAAATTGGTGGAACCGGAGGGAAGTTTGACGTTCTAATTTAGACTATTCGCAGGGTATCGAATGTTTTCGTGCTCGGTGCTCGGTGCTCGGTGCTCGGTGCTCGGTGCTCGGTGCTCGGTGCTCGGTGCTCGGTGCTCGGTGCTCGGTGCTCGGTGTAATAAAATCAAATTTTGTTCCTGAATGCAATCATCATATTCATCAACTTATAAGAATCATCGTAATGCTTTTGAAATACATTGACATCGATATAATTTCTATTTTTGGCCTTATAAATACATGTCACAACCTCGGCAAGTGAACGGATTGCGTAACCCATGAATTTTCGAAATTCTGGTTTTGACTGAACAATCGATCCTTCCGATATATTTAGTGCAATGGAGTCTGCAGCTCTTCTCAATTGGGAGGATAGATTATAAATTTCTTTCTTAGGAAAATTATCTGCCAACACGTCCATATGCTCTCCTAAATCCATAGAATTTTGCCAAGTAATTAGCTTTTCAAATTTAAACTTGTTTTGAAGTTGCATGATTCTATATTTTACCTCGTGCATCGAACATCGCGCATCCAACCTATTACCTTTTACCTCCTCCCCTTCGACTTGGGATAAAACCGCAACAGGCTGTCCTTGCCCATCACGGCGGTAGGCACTTTGGCGGGATCCGGTAGGCTTCTTTTAGCGCCTACATTTTTACTTAGGATGTTCCTAAAAAGTTCCCGAAAACTATCGAAGTCCACCTCATACGAAATCCCGATCCCTTGGGTATAGCCTAATCTGTCGGCCAGATACTCTTGGATATCGTTTTCGCGGTTGAAAAATTTGGCACTCAGCGTACCTTCTTCATTGAGCAGCAGCTGCACTTCAAAGTCGCCTGCGATTACGGTTTCGCGGGTGCCACCTACCGGTACGCCTACCTTACCGTTGAACAGCAATCGATCGCTGATCTTGGTCGATACGGTGACCCCTACCCGGCTTTCTGTCTCAAAGGCCGTACTCCGATCATAAAAACCTTGTTCGTACGACAGGCCCAAGTTGAAATTATCGTTTTCCCCCAGCACCTGGTTCAGAAGTCCCGATGCGGATTGCAAGAGGTTGCCGGTCACCGCCTGTTCGTTGATGCCGGTCTGGTCGTTGACGAACGAGCCTTGTGCCAAAAGAAAAAGGGCGTTGCGCTCTTCCACGGTGGGGTCTTGAAGCCGGTATTCCAATTCGGACTGCACAATGGAGTTCGTACCTGGAAAATCGATTTGGAATTCGATATCGGGACTCTCCAATTCGTTGGTCAGCTTGATGACCACTTCGGTGGGAATCCGCCGGGTGTACCCGGGATTATCGAGCAGGGGCGCCGGATTGGCGTTCAAGGCATAGACCGCCTCCAGGTCTAAGGTAGCCTCAAGGGGTTCACGGTCCCAAACAATGGTGCCGCCGGGTTTTACCTTGAAGGTCTTGTTGATTACGCCCCCGAACTTATAGTTGTATTCCCCATCGACCACAACAAAATCCCCATACATTTCAAAGGCCCCGCGCGTATTGATACGGATCAGCAGAATGCCCACCCCGCTTCCCTTTAGGGAGCTACCGGTTTCGATATCCGTAACAATTTCCACTTCGGCATCCGGGGTTACATCGAGGTCGAACGTGAGTTCCAGTCCTTGAAATTCGTCCAAGGTGAGCTTTTCGTCAACGGAGTCCAACCCGTTTTTTCCCACAAAATTAATAAAGGAATAGTCTCCCACCGATGCCACGTCGCTCAGGGGAATCTTTAAGGAGGTGCCTCGGGCCGTTTCACCTTCCACCTTGATATTCAAGGCCTTGGTGGGACCGAAAATCCGACCCTTTCCGTTCAGGTATCCCGTACCGTAATACAGTACTTCTTCTTCAAATTCAGTATTTAAAACAAGTAACCGGTTATCTTTTGTATCCACATTGAGATCCAGCACCCAATCATCGAAAAACGAATGGCTTATCGTGCCGTTTAAGGTCGCACCTGTTTTTTTGGCGGTGTCGGTAATCGCAATATCCTCGAAATCAAAGGTCTGATCGTACAGGTCCACCCGCGAACCGTTCGCAAAACTGTAGTCGACGTTCAGGTAGGGTACTCCCAGCCCCGCATTGTTCAATGTTAGCGTACCCCCGAAATCAGGATTGTTTACAGGTCCGTTTATGCTCGCCTTGCCACTGACATCGCCCCGCATATTGCTCAAAATGGACTCCGCCAAGGGAGCGAAGGGGGTAAGTTCGAATCCGTCCAGGTGGATTGAAATATCGGCTTCGGGCATGTCGCCCCGGTTGTAAATATGGCCCTCGATCCCCAGCTTTTCACGCCCGTTGTCCGTTATCTGTGAATTGACCGAGAACTCGGTCAGGTCTTTGTTCCCTACGATACCCACGGCCAAATCGCCCACTCGGATGGCGTTGATGGAAAAATCTTCGATCCCGAGATTGGACGAGGGCAGGTAAATATTATCCTTCTGTAGAATGTTGAGCGTACCGTTTACCTCGCCCTCTAATTTCAGGCTATCGATACTAGGGGTAATCTTGTTCAGGGATACGATCTTAAACTGCAGTTCGAGGTCTTTATAGGTCGAGTCAGCTAGTTCGCCACGAAGCCGAATCTGTTCTTCCTCGCTATTGTTCATCACAATTTCCTGGATACTGATACTGTCCAACGTTCGGTTAAAAATGACCTTGTTCTTATTATCATTGTTCTTGTTCAATACCCAAGTATTGCCCTTAAAACTAAGATCGGAAGTCTTTAGCCCGATAACAGATCGGTTATCGCCGTTGAAGGTGTGGTAAAAGTTCAGGTTATAACTATCGTCGAATTCGCTGCCGCCCTTGAATTCCGTCCGAAAGAAAAGGGTATCCTTTAAGGTCGTATTGATCAGGTTGAAATCTTTAACGTCGTAATAGCTGTTCGAAAGGTCGCCAACGGAAACAAAGGTATTGAACAGCGGATTTTTATTGTCGATTCGAATATCGATATCATCGGCTTCGTTGCCAAAGGCGGTTATGCTCGGGGATTCGAAGTTCAGCTTGAAATCGCCCTGATCGGCCGCGATATCCCCCTTGATAAAGGTATTCGGATCGAACTTGACTTCGGGAAAAAAGACCTCTACGATCTTATTGTATATCTTAAAATTAAAGGTCAGGGTCTGCCCCCCGGAAATCTCGAAAGGCCGGTAATTGGTGTAGATGCTTCCCAGGGAATTTTGGACCAACCGGCCCAGTTCCCGGACCTTGAAATTGCCCTTGAGGTATCCGGTGATAATATCCGGCGAATTGATATCGATGATTCGAATGGAGTCGTTCTCGAAATTTGAAGACACTTTAAAATCCTCAAAATAGTACGCGTCGTTCTTGTTCTTAAAAACCGTTTCGTTGAATTTGATATCGCCTTCAAGATCATCCAAAGTACTGCCCGTAACTTCCATATAGATATTGCCCTTGAATATAGACACGCTATCTCTGATGAAATTTAGGCGCTTCAAATCGGCGTAGTCCACTTCGGCATTAAAATTAAAATTATTACGCGCAGATCCGAAATCCGCCAATCCCGAAAAATCGAATTTAAGGTTCTCATCGTCGACAATCAGGCTTCCGTCGAAAAGCTGGTCCTTTACGACTCCCGACACCTCGATGTTCCGGTAGTCGTAGTTGTTATAGTGTAGGCAATACACCTCACCGACCACTTCGGTATCTAAAGTTTCTTGCACGAAACCCTTGCCGGCTACGTTGACATCCAGGTTTGTCTCTCCCAATTTTTTGTTATCGGTGAACTCGCCCAGGTCGAAATCGATGAGGGATATAAAACCTTTGTAGGTCGCATTGTCGATATTGTTGACATCGGTAAGGTCGAGATCGACATAACTGCTCCCTATGGCCGTATTGAGATTGACCTTGGTGCGGATAGAGCTTTCGGTGACCGTGGCATTTCCTCTTATCGTAAACTGACCCAGCTTTTCAAAGGTAGATGGAATGGATTTCCCGAGGATGTTGGGCATCAACGCCCGCAGTTCGTAATAGCTGGTTGTTACGTTCTTCATATCGGCCTGCATAATGAAGGGGTCGGCCTTGGTGAACAGGTTCTTGAAATTAAAATCGCCGCGGATGCCCGTGTAGTCGGACTGTACAAAGAGCTCTTCGGTAGTCAGGTCGTTCAAGGTTCCGCGAATCTTTGAAGAAAAGTTCACCTCCTTGCCCTTCCCGAACTGGTCGTAGAGCATATTGATCTCGTCGAAGGCCACGGCCGAGTCGTCAAATTCGGCGGTCAGGTTGACCTTGTTCACAAAATCGAGAAAATCTTCACGTTGGTAATCGAACACGAGATGGCCCTTCAAATGTGAACCCGGGGTAGAGATCAGGAGGGAGTCGAAGCGCATTTGCTCGCTGGTGTACTTGAATTCCGTGGCCATTTTCTCCACCTCGATACCTTGATCGCTTTTAAAGGACATCGACTCGATGTCGGCGGACACCTCGGGTCCCGAAATCTGAAAATCTTTTGCGCTGATGTTGAGGTCCGTAAAATGCAGCATTTGTTCGGTTTCGCGATTTTCGTCCAGTAGGGTAAAATTACTGTTGGCAATTTCAACATCGGAGGAAGAAAAGAAAAAGGCCGGTTTATTTGGATCTTTAGGACGGCCGTCGTCCAACTTATCGATAAACACATTCAAGTTGGTGCTGGTGGAATCGCGGTACGTTTTCAGCTTAAAGTTTAGCTCGTCGATATCGATGTCCCCAAATTCCAGCTGGCCTTTGATCAAATTGCGAACACTCAAGACGGAGGTGGTGAGCTCGTTTATGTAGAAAAGCGTATCTTTTCGGTAATCGGCAACATAGACTCCCTTTAGGTTGGTATTCCAGGAAATCAACGAAATTCGCAGCCGGTCGATACTGATATTCGTTCCAAAATCGGCGTTGATGGTTTTTGCGACCTGCCGGGCAAAACTGGTTTGGACAATAGGCAACGAGAGTACGAGCGTGCCCAAAATACCGATCAATAAAAACACCAATAAGGTCCGGATCAGTATTTTTCCCAATTTTTTGATAGCCCCTGCAGTTAGAAGTGAAACGTGTGATTTAAGATACCGGATTTTTACCTCCCAAAGTTACGGTAGAACTTAATATTAAATAACTTTGCGTCCAAATTTTATTCCAAAATCCTTGAAACGAGAAAAGATTAACATTCTTGCCATCGAATCGTCCTGTGACGACACCTCTGCTGCGGTTCTGCGGGGCAAAGAGGTGCTCAGCAATGTGGTGGCCACCCAAAAGATCCATGAGGAATACGGGGGCGTAGTGCCCGAACTGGCCTCGCGGGCACATCAGCAGCATATCGTTCCCGTGGTACACCAAGCCTTGGCCAAGGCAAATATGGATAAACGTGAGCTATCGGCCATCGCCTTTACCCGGGGTCCAGGGCTGATGGGCTCGCTGTTGGTAGGTACTTCGTTTGCAAAATCTTTGGCGATGGGCCTGAGTGTTCCCTTGATCGAAGTGAACCATATGCAGGCCCATATCTTGGCCCATTTTATCGCGGAAGACGGGGACGGGGACGGCCCCCAATTCCCCTTTTTGGCACTGACGATCAGCGGGGGGCATACCCAGATTGTCCTGGTCAGGGACTATTTCGACATGGAAATCCTCGGCGAGACCTTGGACGATGCCGTGGGAGAAGCCTTTGACAAGAGCGCGAAGTTATTGGGACTCCCCTACCCCGGGGGACCTTTGGTGGATAAGTACGCCAGACAGGGAAACCCCGATGTGTTCTCCTTTCCTAAACCCAAGGTAAAGGGACTCGATTTTAGTTTTAGTGGCCTAAAGACCAGTATTCTCTATTTTGTGCAGCGCGAGACCGCGAAGGACCCTGATTTTATAAAGAAGAATTTGAAGGATATCTGTGCCTCCATCCAAAAGACCATTACGGGGATTTTGGTGGACAAGCTCAAAAAGGCCTCGAAACAAACTGGAATCGACCGTATTGCCATCGGCGGCGGGGTTTCGGCCAATTCCGGTATTCGAAAAGCCCTTCAGCAGGCCGAAAAAGATGAGGGTTGGACGACCTACATTCCAAAGTTCGAATACTGCACCGATAACGCCGCAATGATCGGAATCGTGGGGTATTTCAAGTACCTAGAAGGCAGTTTTGCCGATCAAGCGGTCTCGGCGAAAGCGAGATATGGCATTGATGGGTAGTTTTTCGTAATTTCGCTCCCATGCAACTCTTCTACAACCCCGACCTCGACCAGAGTGTCTCGCAATTCACTTTTCCCGAAGATGAAAGCAGGCATATCGTAAAGGTCCTGCGCAAGAAAGAGGACGATATCCTTCATATCACTGATGGAAAGGGGCATACGTTCGAAGCGAAAATTACGGACGCCCATCCAAAAAAATGTAAGGTAAAGATCATCTCCAGTTCTAAAAAGCACCGGCGGATGCACCGCTTCCATCTCGTAGTGGCACCGCCAAAGTCAAACGATCGTTTTGAGTGGTTTCTGGAAAAGGCCACCGAGATAGGAGTCACCGAAATCACCCCGATCATCTGCGAACGTTCGGAGCGGAAAATGATCAAATACAAAAGACTGCAGAGGGTCGTTCAAGCCGCCATGAAACAAAGTTTGCGGTCTTATCTTCCCCAACTCAACGAAGCTGTTTCCCTAAATGATTTTTTGGAGAAAGACCAAAAGGGCCTACGCTTTATCGCCCACTGCGAGGACAGCGAGAAAACGGATTTGGCACGTAGGGTCGCCCCCGATCAAGAGGTGACGGTGCTCATCGGACCTGAGGGGGATTTTTCGCATGATGAAATAAAGGCCGCCGAAAACCGAGGTTTCCTGTCCGTATCACTTGGGGATGCCCGATTGCGGACGGAGACCGCCGCCCTGGTTGCCTGCACCATAGTCAACACCATCAACAATAGGTAGTCCGAATGCTGTAGGTACGCTTTCGCTCTCATTTATAGGCGTAACTGACAAAAGCAAAGCGTTTGCCATCGGACGACCATGAGGGCACGTTAATCGTGCCTTGCCCCCCGGTGAATTCGCAAAGGGTTCGGATCGACCCTGTTTTCAGATTGTAAAGCCGAAGTGCAACTTCTTTCATCGGCGGATGGGCGCTGCCCTGGTCCTTTAAATAGGATATAATAACGAGATGTTTACCGTCGGGGGAAGGATGGGGAAACCAGTTCGAAAGTTCATCCTCCGTCAACTGCTCCGGCTTGCTGCCATCGGGATGCATCCGCCAAATTTCCATTTTTCCGGAGCGGATGGAGTTGTAGTAAATGTACTTTCCGTCGGGGGAATACTCGGGGCCGTCGTCAAGCCCCTCGGTATCGGTCAATGCCGTTTCCTCCCCGCCGGTTACGGGAATGGAGTAAATGTTAAAGTGTTCACCGCGTTTTGCCGTATAGACCAAAGTGCTACCGTCGGGGGACCAGCCGTGCCAAAAAGAAGGGGTGTTTTCCGTTACCCGGACCGGGGTACCGCCCTCGATGGGAAGCGTGAAAATACAGGAGGTAAGCCATCCCCCTTCGCCGCTCTCCACATTATGGCTGATCGCCAAGGTCTTACCATCCGGGGAGATTCCGTGGTCATTGTTGCAACGGTCGGCGAAACCGGTATCGAGCTTTTCCTTTTTTCCATCCCAATAGACCTTAAAGAGGCCCCCGTTCTGATTGATGATGAAATATTTTCCGTCAGCACTCCAGTTCGGGGCCTCAAAATGGGCATCCTCCTTTAAAACCACCCTGCGCTCATCGGTTTCGATATCGTAAATTTCCAGGGTCGAGACGATGCCCTGGTTCTGCGCCGACGCGGATACAGCGAGCGTGAAAAAAAGTAATAATAAAATACGGTCTCCCATTTCTTTCAAATTTATTTCTTAAATGTAGTAAAAATAAAGGGAAGCCGTTTAAAATGCTTGGCGGTCTCATGTTGGTTTATTGAACGTCATACCGATACCAAAACATTATGATTATTCTTACATTTGCGTCCACATTCAGTATTTATGAACCCTCTTGAAGGAATTCGAAGTAATCTCCAACATCTCATTCTTGGCACTTTGCTCTTTAGTCTAGGTATTAGCACGGCAGACGCCCAGGAAATCGCCGTACTCAAATATAGTGGCGGCGGGGACTGGTACAGCAACCCGACCTCCCTGCCGAACTTGATCGGATTCTGCAACGCCAATATCGGTACCAAAATCACGGAAAAACCGGAAACGGTAGAGGTCGGGAGCCCCACGATCTTTCAGTATCCGTTCCTGCATATGACCGGTCACGGAAATGTTATTTTTTCGGAGGAAGAGGCCGAGAATTTGCGCACCTACCTGCTGTCGGGCGGTTTTTTGCATATCGACGATAACTACGGAATGGAGCCCTATCTGAGAAAGGAATTGGTGAAGGTCTTTCCGGATGCGGAATTGGAGGAATTGGGGACGGACCATCCTATTTTTGACGCAGTTTATGATTTTCCCGAAGGCTTACCAAAAATACACGAACACGACGGGAAACGACCCCAGGCATTCGGGATAAGGTATCAAAACAGACTGGTGCTGCTGTTCACCTATGAAAGTGACCTCGGTAACGGCTGGGAAGACCCCTCGGTGCATAACGATCCGGAGGAAGTACGACAGAAGGCCCTGAGAATGGGAGCGAACATCATCGCCTACGCTTTCGGACATTAAAATTCCATCCCATTTCGGATTATAACCTATATTTGAGCCACTTAAAATCAGCCCCTGAATCCATAAACTTTGGAACTTAATTAAACATAAACCCATAAACCCATAAACCCACATACTCAACTAAACTCAACTAAACCCATAAACTCAACAAATGACCGCTAAAACCATTTCCGACGGAATATTGCGCGCCTTGGCCATAGTCCTGGGTATTGCCCTGCTGCTGTATTTCCTTTGGCAAATCCAGGCCGTTATCGCCTATCTGGTGATCGCCGCGGTAATCGCGCTGCTCGGTAGGCCCGTGGTCTATTTTTTTCTAAGCAAGTTGAAACTACCGAAGCTACTGGCAGTAGTACTGACTATGCTGTTCTTAATGGGTATTTTAGCCGGGGTCATCGCCCTTTTTGTTCCGCTATTGACCGAGCAGGGAAAGAACCTTTCGTTGCTCAATATCAATGCCCTGCAACAAAATCTCAATTCACTTTACGCCGAGATTACGAAGTACTTAGGGGCATCTCCCGATATGTTCAACAAATTGTGGGACACCGACCTCGAGCAGTCGATGTTGGAGCGCTTTGACGTAGGGTTTATTCCAAATTTTCTGAATACCCTCCTGGGGGTCATCAGCACTGCGAGCATCGGGCTGTTTTCGGTACTTTTCATTTCCTTCTTCTTCCTAAAGGACCGCCTCTTGCTGCAAAAGGGTATTCTAGCTTTTGTTCCCAAAAGAAAGGAGAAGGCCACCATACATTCCATCGAAAAAATCAACAATCTGCTATCCCGCTATTTTGTCGGATTGCTGTTGCAAATCTTTGTGCTGTTCGTCATCTACACCATTACCCTGCTGATCGTCGGCATCGAAAATGCCATCGTTATTGCCTTTTTATGCGCTCTTTTCAATATCATTCCCTATATCGGTCCTATTATCGGGGGCGTCGTAATGATCGTGCTTACCATGACCAGTAATCTTGGAATGGATTTTAGCAGTGTGATACTGCCCAAGGCCGGTTATGTGCTGATCGGATTGGCGGTGGGGCAGCTGGTGGACAATTTCTTTTCGCAACCTTTTATTTTTTCGAACAGCGTGAAATCCCACCCCTTGGAAATCTTTCTGATCATCATTATCGCCGGCTTGCTGTTCGGGGTGGTAGGGATGATTGTCGCAGTACCTGGCTATACCGCGCTGAAGGTCGTTCTAAAGGAATTTTTGGCGGAAAACAAAATCGTAAAATCCCTGACCAAAAGCTTATAGTCTTGCACCATCCCATAGGTTTCGACAAAAGGATATTGCGTACCGAGGTGCAGGATTTTATATGGAAAAATCAGCGGACCGACATCGTATCGCTGCTGCTACAAAAGCCTGTTTTCCAAGACATTTCAAACCGGGCGCTGGCCCAACAGTTGGAGGCCCGCAAAAAATGCGAAACCAAACTGCCGAAATGGTTCGGAACGAAAGGAATCTATTACCCGAACAAGCTCAGTATCGAGCAGTCTTCTTCCGAGATTGCCGCGAAGTACAAGTCCCAACTCGTTTCCGGCGAATCGCTGATCGATGCCACGGGGGGATTTGGGGTGGACAGTTATTATTTCAGTTCCCAAATGGCCCAGATCTACCATTGCGAAATCGACCCGAGGCTTTCCAAAATCGCGGCCCACAATCTTAAGGTTTTAAAAGCGGAAAATATCCGGACCATCCCGACGGACGGGATACAGTTTTTAAGGGATTCCACATCCTATTTCAATTGGATATACCTCGACCCCTCACGAAGATCGGTCACCGAGGGAAGAGTATTCAGGCTATCGGATTACCGCCCGAACATTTTGGAAGACTTGGGGTTGCTTTTCGCCAAGTCGGATAACATCCTTTTAAAAACCTCTCCCCTACTGGATTTTTCGATCGGCATCTCCGAATTGGGCGCAGTAAAGGAAATTCACGTGGTGGCCGTAAAAAATGAGGTCAAGGAACTGCTCTGGATACTGAAAAAGGGATACGCTGGGGACATGATGGTGAAAACCGTGAATTTTTCGAACCGTGGAACAGAAACTTTCGAATATCCGCTATCCGAAGAGAAAAGTACCAGGGTCGAGTACGCCCTGCCCCTATCCTACATCTATGAACCCAATGCGGCCATCTTGAAATCAGGCGCATTTAAGACGGTGTCGAAGCGCTTCCACCTTAAAAAACTGCACGAGCATACCCATTTATATACTGCTGACGAGCTGATCGATTTTCCCGGGCGGCGATTTAAGGTGAAGGTCGTCCTTCCTTACAATAAAAAGCAAATCAAACGGCTTGGCCTTAAGAAAGCGAATATAAGCACACGCAATTTTCCGGAAAGCGTGGCGGAAATTCGGAAAAAATTTGGGATCGGGGACGGGGGGGATACCTATCTTTTTTTTGCAACCCTTACCAACGAGGTTAGGACGGTGCTACTATGCTCAAAAGAATAATTCATACCATTGGTTCGGTCTATTACATAAACAGGATGGGATAAGAGCCAAGATGACGTGGTGTTCAGATCGCTGCATATCGCCCGGTTCGAACGGGAAGTGCGCGAGAAAAATCTTAATAACCCGGTTAAATATAACATTCTTAAAAAAATTAACAGAAGTTGAGCACACATGGTTAGCGCGTTTCACTATCAAGAAAACCAGCCACTTACAGCTGAAATAGCTGATTTATAGTGGGAATTATTTGAAAACTTCGAATTTTTATAATTTTTGATGTCATAAAATTTTAGTATCATTACAGCCGAATTTTGTTTTTGTTAACATCTAATATGTGAATATTACTTAGCAAAAATGAAATTTTACTCGAACTCTAAACTAACAAACAACGATTATGAATCAACAACGTAGAAACTATGCGTTACCACCCCAGGGGAAAGGTCATTCTTTCTGTATCGGGCTCTTCTCAATGCTATTATGTCTAGGATCACAATTCGTCCTGGCCAGTACGGCGACAATCGGTAGCAATGAAACGAATGTTATCTTGCAGTCTACCGTTACCGGTACGGTCGTCGATAGCGAGGGCATCCCCTTACCGGGTGCGAACGTTCTTGAAAAAGGGACCACTAATGGTACCCAGACCGATTTTGACGGTAATTTTACGCTCGATGTTGCGGATGGTGCCACTTTGGTCATCAGCTACATCGGGTTTCAGACCCAACAAGTTCCGGTGGATGGCCAATCCGAAATCAATATTACTATGGCGGAAGATTCTGCCCTTCTCGATGAGGTCGTGGTTACAGGATATCAGACCCAGACAAAGCGTGAGACCACTGCTGCGGTCTCTGTAGTACAGGCCGAAAAGCTCGCTGCGGTCCCCTCAGGGAACGTAGAACAGCAATTACAGGGCCGGGTTTCGGGTGTTACCGTTATTACCAATGGCCAACCGGGTACGACAAGCCAGATTCGTATCCGTGGTTTCGGAGCCTTCGGAGGTAACGAACCGCTGTATGTTGTCGACGGGCTTCCTGTAAACAATACCGAATTTTTGAATCCCGATGATATAGAGACCACGACCGTGTTGAAGGATGCCGCAGCGGCTTCGATTTACGGGGCAAGGGCGGCCAACGGGGTTGTGGTCTACACCACCAAGCCCGGTTCCAGGGGCACTCAAAAAACCGAGGTTTCCATCAACATCTCCAGCGGTATCTCCGATCCGAATGCAGGAAGGGCAAAGAAAATGCTGAGTCCTTATGACCAAGCAAGATATACTCACATCGCTTACGAGAACAACGCGGCCGCACTGGGTGTTCCAGTTGACTATAACCACCCACAGTATGGCAGCAACCCCATTCCTACGCTGCCCGATTATCTTTATGCCAACGGCCCTAGCGGTGTATCGGCCAGCGAGGTCGATTTGGCGGCAATTCGGCAGGCCTATGAAAACGACCCCCAGAATACATTTTTGATCCGTCCCAACCTGAAAGGCACGAACTGGTATAAGGAAATTACCCGGGTAGCCCCCCTTAGCAGGTTTACCGTCGGCTTCAAAGGCGGTACCGAAAACGGTAGGTTCTATTCCAGCATCTCCGGACAGGACCAAGCAGGTATTCTACTGGAAAACGATTTTAAAAGATATACGGCACGGTTCAACTCCGAATGGGATCTAGCCCCATGGCTGAGTATCGGGGAGAACTTTCAGGTAACCTACCGGTCCTTGACAGGAGGGTTCGGTGGATCCGGAGGAATAGGCGGTGCCGACGATGAATCCGCGATACTATCTTCATTTCGGATGTCGACCATTATACCGGTATATGACGAGTTCGGAAGCTTTGCCAGTACGAAGGCGGCCGGTTTTGGTAATCCAAGAAACCCTGTTAGGGAATTAAAGAACAATGATGGCGACGATCGAAGCTACTCGATCGGCGGAACGGGCAATGTATACGTTCTCCTGAAACCCTTCGACGGACTTACACTACGATCGAGTCTTGGTGGCGGTTACAGCAACTATTATTATACAGACTACACCTACAAGTACCTGGGAGACGCCGAACCCCAGGCGAACAATAGCTATGGAGAAGGCAGCGGATTTAATTTCAATTGGACGTTTACCAACACGGCCAGTTACGACAAGTCGTTCGGGGTGCATCGCATCAAAGCGCTTGCGGGCATCGAAGCCCTGAATACAGGAAGAGGCCGCAACATCAGCGGATCGGGACTCAACCCGTTCTCCACCGATCCCGATTTCCAAAGTCTCACCGTGGTACAAAGTCCGGTAGTCAATAGTAGTCAATATAAGGGTGTAAACTTTTATTCGCTTTTCGGAAAATTGGATTACAATTTCGATGAGAAATACTATATAACAGGGGTATTACGTAGGGACGGAGCCTCCCGCTTTGGGGGGAACAACCGATACGGAACCTTTCCGGCCATATCCGGTGCGTGGCGAGTCATTGCCGAATCCTTTATGCAAAACCAGGAAGTTTTGAGTGATCTTAAGGTAAGGGGAGGCTGGGGCCAAATGGGCAACTCCAACAACGTTAACCCGAACAACCAGTATTTCCTGTATGCCGCCGACAGGGCCAATACCTTTTATCAAACCACCGGTCAGGCCTCTGGAGCGGACGAAGGCTTCGCGTTAAGCCGTATAGGAAACCCCGATGCCAAATGGGAGACCAGTACCACTCTCAACATCGGTTTCGACGCCAGTTTTTTCAACAATAGATTGGATTTCATCCTAGATCTCTGGAAGAAAGATACCGAAGACCTCCTGTACCAATTGCCGTTACCGGCCGTAACTGGAAATTATGCCGCCGCACCCTCTGTTAACATTGCTAAAATGTCGAATAAGGGGTTGGACTTCGAAATCATCGGACGGGGAAACTTCACGGAGGATTTTAGTTTTGAAGTGAGCATGACGAACTCGTTTTTGAAGAATGAGATTGCGTCGTTGGCCCCCGGCCTTGATTTCTTTGACGGACCCAGTGTGAGAAGCATCGTCGCCACTAGAAATGCGGTTGGTCAGTCCCTATCGGCCTTCTACGGCTACAATGTCATTGGATATTTCAATACCGAGGAAGAAGTGCAGAACTCCCCCGAACAAGACGGCAAGGGCTTAGGCCGTTTCCGATATGAGGATGTTAACCGGGATGGGGAAATTACCCCAGACGATCGAAAGTTCCTGGGAAGTCCCGTACCGGACTATACGGGAGGAATAACCCTGAACTTAAAATATAAGGCACTTGAGTTCGAAACCTATTGGTACGGTACTTTTGGTAACGAGATCTGGAACCAGTCTAAATGGTACACCGACTTCTACGGCACCTTTGAAGGTGCCGCGAAAGGAGTTGCCGCCTTCGATTCCTGGACCCCGGAGCTCGGCAACGATGCCGCCGCTCCAATTTGGGAAAGCGCTTCCAACTTCAGTACCAATACCGTAGGCAATTCCTGGTACGTTGAAAACGGTAGCTACGTTCGCTTACAGCGTTTGTCCCTATCCTACGACTTTAAGGAAGAACTGGCGGACAAATTGGGCCTGACCAAATTTAAGATCGGACTGTCGGCCAATAATATTTGGACCATTACCGATTATAGTGGCATCGATCCGGGCATCGGTAACGCCGCGGATACCAACTTCGGTATCGACGTCGGCAACTATCCCGTCGCCCCCCAGTATCTGATTAATTTTGAAATCGGCATCTAAAAACCGGCTGCTTAACTTGTTTAAAAAAACTATTTTTATAAAAACTATTATGGAAACAATATATAAATCAAAAAAGTTGGTCGCCCTATCGATTGCCCTGTTGATGTCGGGCATATCGTGTAGCGATGAGTTTCTAGAAGTGCCGCCCACTAACACCTTGGCGGAAGCACAGGTAACTACCGTCGAAGGGATTGAAGGTTTGTTGATTGGGGCTTACTCCATGTTGAACGGGGCTTTGAACGGTAACCGTGCAGCCGGACCCAACCATTGGATTACGGGATCGATTCTTGGCGGCGATGCCAATAAGGGCACGGATCCCGGTGATTATGCCGCAATGGCCACGATACAACGCTTTCAGGCCGATCCGACCTTTGCGGAATTTAACGCTTTATGGGCGGCTCGTTACGAAGGGGTAAGCCGATGCAATGCCGTACTGACCGCCATCGCCGAATCGGGCGATGCGATTCCTGCAGAAAAGGCTACAACTATGGCGGCACAGGCCCGAATGCTCCGGGGGCATTTTTATTTTGATCTAAAGAAGCACTATAACAATATTGTAGTCTTCGATGAGACCGTCCCTACCGTTGAAATACCTGAAATACCCAACAACGGCGATGCCTGGGCACAGATTGAATCCGATTTTCAATATGCATTCGACAACCTGCCCGAAGTAACCGATGCGGGCCGGGTCAACAAATGGGCCGCCGGAGCTTACATGGGTAAAGCCAAGCTCTATCAGGAAAAATATGCGGAGGCCATAACGTGGTTCGACGATGTTATTGCCAACGGTGTGACTTCCAACGGACTTAAATATAAATTACTGGATGACTTTGCCGAAATCTTTAATGCGGCCAACGACAACCACGCCGAAGCCATTATGGACGTTGAATCCTCCAACGAAACGGGGTCCGTTAACAACTCCAACTGGTGGGACGACCTCAACTATCCCTATCAGACCGGTACCGACGGACCGGGGGACTGCTGTGGCTTTTTTCAGCCCAGTTTTGAACTGGCCAATTCGTATCGGGTGACCGGCGATGGTCTGCCCCTTCTTGACAAGTCGTATCGAAATTCCGCTAATGAACTGGAAACCGATATGGGTATATTGACCAGCGAACCCTTCACCCCCGATGCCGGCCCCGTAGATCCCCGACTTGATCATTCCATCGGAAGAAGAAGCATTCCCTATTTAGGATGGCAACCGTTTCCCGGATCGGCATGGATCAGGGTTCAAAACTACGGCGGCCCCTATGCCCCTAAAAAATATGTGTACTATGTGAACCAAGATGGGGTGTACACCGATGCGAGTTCATGGACGCGTGGTTATGCTACTATGAACTATACGATTATTCGATTTGCCGATGTCCTCTTAATGGCGGCGGAAGCAGAAATCGAGGCCGGTTCTTTGGAACAGGCGCGTACCTACGTCAATATGGTTCGAGCGAGGGCGGCCAAATCGGAATTTTGGGTTAAAAATGACGACGGAACCAATGCGGCCAATTATGTAATCGCTGAATATTCCCCAGCCCAATTCGCCAGCAAGGCATCGGCAACCCAAGCACTCCGTTTCGAACGCAAATTGGAGCTATCCGGGGAAGGACACCGGTTCTTTGACTTGGTCCGATGGGGAATTGCGGCCGAGGAGATCAATTCTTTTATTGACTATGAGAAGCAATATTTGTCCTCAGCATATGAAGGAGGCAATTTTACCGAAGGAACCAACGAATATTTGCCTATACCCCAGACCCAGCTTGATTTGCAGCCTGGAGTGCTAACACAAAACCCTGGTTACTAAAGCAGTAATATTAAAGATACGATAGGCAACAATCTTGTAAAGGCATCTCGAAATCGGGATGCCTTTTTTGTAATTTCGTAACATCTATCAATCACCTATTTTGGCATTGTTGTTCATATGAAATTTGAAGAAGTCAAATATAGTGTTGGGCTCCTGGTCCTCATCTTGTTTCTTAATTCGGGTTGTACGGAAGAGGAACGGCCCAAGCGATTTCATGCTATTGGCCCATCGATATCGGGATTGGACTTCAACAACCAACTCTCGGAAAACGACTCCATCAACATCATTGATAATGAGTTTGTGTACAACGGGGCTGGCGTGGCCATCGGGGACCTGAACAATGATGGTCTCGATGATATCTTCTTTGCAGGCAACCAAGTGGACAACCGGCTTTATTTGAACCTGGGGGAACTGGAGTTCGATGACATTTCCAAGACGGCCCAAATTGGAAAACCGGACTCCCTTCTTTGGTCGTCGGGAGTGTCCATCGTGGATATCAATGCGGATGGAAAAAATGATATCTACATCTGCAATACGTTTTACCGGGATTCCGTACATAGAAAAAATCTCTTGTACATCAATCAGGGGAACAACGACCAGAACGTACCCCTGTTTCAGGAAATGGCGGAAGCCTACGGGCTGGCTGATGTCAGTTATTCCTCCCACGCCCAATTTTTTGACTATGACCGTGACGGGGATCTCGACCTGTTTATCGGGGTCAACCGTATCGAAGGCGTAGACCCGACCCTATTCCGTCCCCTCGAGGATGACGGAACATCAATGAGCAAAGACCGGCTCTACGAAAATCGCGGGAATACTGGACAAGGCCACCCACATTTCGTTGAAATTTCTGAAAAGGCCGGTATCCGCTACCATGGCTATAGCCATAGTACCGTCATCAACGACTTTAATGAAGATGGCTGGCCCGATATCTACGTTGCCAACGATTTTTTTAGCAACGACCTCCTCTATATCAATAATCAAGACGGTACTTTCACCAACCGGGCCCGGGACATGTTCAAACATTTTAGCCTGTCTTCCATGGGCAGCGATATGGCCGATATCGATAATAACGGGCAGCTGGAACTCTACACCACCGAGATGCAGCCCTATTATAATAAGCGCAAGAAATTGTTTCAAGGGCCCAGCAGTTATCAAAAGGAAATTTTTACCAAAAAATTCGATTACGAAAAGCAATATACTCGCAACACCTTACAAATTAGCCACGGTACCAATCCGGAGACCCAACTACCCGTTTTCGGGGAAATTGCGATGCTCGCCGATATCAAGGAAACGGATTGGAGCTGGGCCCCGCTTTTTGCCGACTATGACAACGACGGATGGCAAGACCTTTTTATTACCAACGGTTTTCCAAAAGACGTGACGGATCGGGATTTCGGTGATTTTCGTTCGACTTCAAAACAGTTTATAAGTAAAGAAAAATTGATTGCCGCCATACCCCAGATCAAGGTTCCCAATTTTATGTTCCGCAACAGGGGCGATTATGAATTTGTGGACGTCACCAAAGATTGGGGGCTTGACTTCCCCACCTACTCCAACGGCGCCGCCTATGGTGATCTCGATGGTGATGGAGATCTCGATTTGGTAGTCAACAATATCAACGACAAGGCGCTTCTTCTTGAGAATAAAACAAACGAGCTCGATCAGGGCAACCGTTACCTTCGGATAAAACTGAAGGGGCCAAAAAATAATTTGAACGCCATTGGGGCCACTGTAGAAATATATGGGGATAGCCTCCGACAGAAAAAGTCGCTCCTGAGCGGGCGGGGATATCTTTCCCAACCCGAAACCATCCTGCATTTCGGTCTAGGGAACCGTTCCAATATAGATAGCCTGAAAATCAACTGGCCGAACGGGAACGAGCAAATGCTCGGCAAGGTTTCCGCGGATACCGTGGTTACCATCCCCTACTCCCCACATCCCATACATTCCGACAAAACCAACGCTCCTAGACAATCGCCTCTGTTCGAGGAGGTTTCGGACAGGTATGGTCTGGACCATTTTGCCGGAGACCATGATTTTATCGATTTCAACTTCCAAAGTACCTTACCCCACAAATTCTCACAATACGGGCCTGCCCTATCCGTCGGGGACATCAACAGCGATGGCCTCGATGACCTGTTCGTAGGAGCAAGTCGTAGTTTTAAGGAAAAGTGGTTTATACAACAAGCAGATAACAGCTTTGTGCAAAAAGAGGTCGCCTATAAGAACTCCCAAGAACTCCACGAAGAAGATGCGGGTACCTTACTGTTCGATGCCGACAACGACGGCGACCTCGACCTCTATATCGCCCGAGGCTCCGCCCAGTATCCGTCTGGGCATGAGTATTATCGAGACATGCTCATGATTAACAATGGTCAGGGCAATTTTACGTATTCAAAAAACAGCCTTCCCGACATGCGCACAAATTCCTCGGCCGTAAAAGCTGCGGATTTCGATCGCGATGGTGACCTTGATCTCTTTATCGGGAGTAGGGTGTTGCCGTTTTCCTATCCTAAGTCCGATCGCTCATACATCCTTAGAAATGAAAGTAGCGCCGGCAGCCCGAAATTTACCGATGTGACCCAAGAGATAAACCCCGAACTGGAATTTCCCGGTTTGATCAGCGATGCACTTTGGACGGATTTTAACGGGGACTCGTGGCCCGATTTGATCTTGGCCGGAGAATGGATGCCCTTGCGCTTCTTTAAAAACGATTCGGGAAAACTGGTTGAAGTTACCGAAACCACTGGGGTAGATAGCTATTCGGGATGGTGGAACAGTCTGGCAGCGGCCGATCTGGACAACGATGGCGATATTGACTACATCGCGGGTAATGTGGGGGAAAACCTGAACTTTAAGGGTTCGATGGATGAACCGGTGCGTATCTACGCCAAAGACCTGGACAACAACGGGAGCATCGACCCCTTGATTTCCTACTATCTGCGTGACAGTGTCGGTATCAAAAAAGAATACCTCTACCACCCTTGGCAAGATGTGACGAAACAATACGTAGGCATCCGAAAAAGATTCAATTCTTTTGGGGAATTCGGGGAAGCAACTTTACCGGAAATGTTTCCCGACGGCCTGTTGGACGATGCTACTGTAGATTCCTTGAACTATATGAAGACCTCGTGGGTGGAGAATCTCGGTGATGGTACGTTTAAAATGCACGCTTTGCCCATCGCCGCCCAGCTCGCACCGGTTTACGGAATCCTGCCTCAAGATTTGGATGGTGACGGCTATCTGGACCTCCTCATGGTAGGAAACGACTTCGGGATGGAAGTCCAGCAAGGGCCTGCGGATGCGCTGGTCGGAGTGGCCCTAAGAAACAAGGGGGACGGCAGTTTCGAATCCATTCCGTTGAACCAAAGCCATTTCTTTGTACCCGGTGATGGGAAGAGCCTGGTCGCGATTTCACTTTCGGATACAAAGCGCTTGATTGTCGCATCCCAAAACAATGATTCCCTACGGGTATTCGAACCAAAAGCAAAGTCAGATGGCGTACGCATACTATTGCAACCCGACGAGGTAAGATCGGAAATCCGGTTTCAGAATGGACAAAAACAGATACGGGAATTTTACTGGGGCAGTTCATTTCAGTCACAATCAAGCCGCATTATTAGGGTACCGACCAAAGCATTGGAAATCCGTTTCTACAATATTTTTGGGAAAGAAACGCGGAAGTTGGATCTGCAACACGTTGAGACCTAAAATCCGGATTACACTTTCGAATACAAATAAACATTGAGTTTATTGGCACGTGGCAAGTTGGACAATGTTGCGAATCCGATGAAAAACCCAAAGGACTATTCCAACAGCACATTTTCCAAGATCAGCATATCAAAGTCTGACTCCCCCCACCTTTGCTTTAAATCCACCGGTACGGGGCTGAAGGAATAGGTAAAACAGCTGATTACAATATCCTCATCCCCGTCGTTGTCGACATCGCCGGCACCCATCAAAAACCATCTTCCGGAAATTGTCGTGGGTAGACCTTGCGGCTCGAATTGAAAGCTATCCTCGTTCTTGTTTTCGAGATATACGAATGATTGCACGGGCCTTTTCCCATAATCGGGAAACGTAGAGATTAACGCGATGTCTATATCCCCATCTTGATCAAAATCCCTACTAACGCTGCGTGAAGCTCCGTAGAAAGGATAAAAGAAGGTTTCCGAAAATTGGTTCGACCCATCGTTTAAGTAAATCCGTAATCCGTGATAGGGTTTTAAAATTGGGGTCTTATCCCCGTTATCTCCGTGTACGGTAATCAGGTCTTGGTCTCCATCGCCATCGTAATCCAATAACTCGAACCAACTGCTTCCGTAAAGGGGACTGAAACGAACCACCTGTTCTTCCCGAAAGTCCAAATTCCCGGTCTGATACAAAATGCTAACGCCCTCATCGCCTTGGGCGGTCATAGCGATAATATCATCCTTTCCATCCGAATCCATATCGTGAACTACCGTTCTTAGGGCTCCTGGCCGGGCCAGCAATACCCGTTTGCCATATATGGAGTCGTTTTGCTTGGTCAAAAGGGATAACTGCCCCGTAAGATTTCCGAACTCACAAACCAGGATTTCCTTATGGCCGTTACCGTTGAGATCATATACCGTGGTATGTACGGGCCGGTGAAAATCAAAGGGTAGCCGCTTTGCGGAACCGTCTTGCAGCACGTGGATACCGCCAGCCACAATCTCGGAAGGATCAAGAATGCCGACGGTGGTAATGTAAGCGATACTGTCCGTCTGGTTGAATGCCGTTATGGCATTGCCCAGGTTGAATCTTTGCAGTAAGGCGTTTTTGTTGGCATCGTACTCGAAGACCTTTCCCCGCAGATCGGCAGTTATCACTCTTGCCTTTTTTGGATCGTAATTTACAAAGCTAAGAAAGCTGCCAGGGCTGCTATCGATAGCTACCGGTTGGGGCGTAAATTGGGTAAGGGTACGGTCCATACCGCGAGAGTTCTCCTTCGTTGGGCTGTCCAAAATATGTTCCGTGGACAAACTGTCGGGTGCACGCGCGACAATATAATCGGTTAGTAGCTGCCAATCTTCCCTGGAAATGATGGGTTTCGCCCCATAAACCCCGGATTGAATCATGGCATACTGCTCCTCAAAGCTAAAGCCCTCGTAGGGGTCATAGGTAGAATCTCGAATTCCCATCCGCGCCCCCATATTCGGCAGTACTTCGTTCGCCCATAAATGCTTGGGCAAATCCTGGATATCGGGAGCCAAATGGCAGCTGGCGCAGTGGGTTTTGTATAAAGTCTTTGCTCTTTTGGTTTTGTTTGAGCATGAAGTCCCAAAAACCAAAAACACGGTCAAATTGATAAGTAAGAACCAAATTTTCATAAATATGCCAAAGATACCTTTCTCCTGTACATCCTGTTGCTCCCGTCCCTTGTTTATTATGAACACGAGACAAATGGTCTTTTCGTAAATAACAAAAAAGAAAGCAGCGGGGAGCGTATTTTATCTTTAAGGCCGATTATGGCGATCGTCAAAATAAAACGGATGTCCCAATAAAGGGACATCCGCCTTGCTAAAAAGTAGGTATCGGTTGCTAGCGATACAGCGTAAAGTGACCGACGTATCGGGTCTCCCGTTTGTCGTTCTGGTTGACGACGTACCAGTAATCGCCCGTGGGCAGTTCCTTGCCTTCGTAAAGCCCGTCCCATTCACTCACTTGGTTCAGCTCCGCCACTACCCTACCGTAGCGATCGTAGATGATCACTTCGATATCGGGGAAATACTCCCGGTTGTTGGGCGACCAGAAATCGTTCTCGTTGTCGCCGTTGGGTGTAAAGAAATTAGGGATTTCTAACATTCCGGTAAACTCGAAGGGAATGGAAGCTACGGCTACACACCCTCTCTCATCGACTACGCGTACTTCGACGGTACCGCTTTCGGTAGTCGTATAGATACCCTCGTTTCCGTACGATTGCCCGTTAAAGAAATACTCGTAGCCGCCGAATCCGCCCGCAGCGATGGCGGTAAGCTCGTTCGGAGCGGTTTTTTGGGCATCGAGAGTCAAGGGGTCATAGGCATCGATGGTAAATTCAACGGAATTGGTACATCCGTTTTCGTGATAGATATACACCGTATGATTGCCGGCCGGCAAATCGCCCCAAGTACGCACGTCCGTGGCCATCGCGGTAATCGCATCCGTCGGATCGATGGGGTCAAGGGCGAAGAGAATTTCCGAAAGACGGCTTTCGTCTTCCAAGGCGATATGGGTCGTGCTATTTGGGAAAATTCCCTCGCAACCATATTGCACGATGGGTTCCGCAGCCAGCTCTACCCCGATTTCAATCGGCATCTCGACAAAAGTTTCACACAGGTTGGCATCCTGAACGAATACGATATAACTCATGCCGCCGGCCAGGTTTTCGAAATACAGGTTGTCGTTTCTCTCGTACATCTCGCTCCCGTCCGAACCGGGACCGATCAATTTGGTCTCGTAATATTCGATTGGGTTTAGGGGGTCCGTATTATCGACGAAAGGTGTTCCCCCGACAACCGTCAACTGTCCGGTACCGTCTGCGGCCATGATACAGGTTTCGGGCGTAGTCGTGATATCGGTGGTCATAAGCTCATCAGGTTCGGTGACCGTGATGACATCCTTTTCGAAACATCCGTTTTCATCCTGAATCAAGATTTCATAATCACCAGCGGCCAGATTCTCAAACGTATAGATACCGGGATTGGCAGCATCGCTGAAGAACTCGTTAAAGTTCGGGGCGATGGCGAATTGAATCAACCCGACGCCTCCACTGTTCACCTCCAAGGTAATCGAGCCATCGGCCTCTCCCGTGCAACTTACGGGGGTTTCGCTAGAAGTGAACAAAATCGGGTCGGGCCTTACAATACTGAACGGTCCGGCGATATCACTACAGGTAATTCCACTGGTGACGGCGATGTAGTAATCGGTGGACTCCTCATCAAGGCCTTCGAAGGTGCCGAAATCCTGCGTACGGATCAACCGCGCCCCGGAATCGGGAGTAAAAGCATCAACGGGATCTCCGATATACAAGCTGAACACCTCGTTTCCTACCCCCCCGTTGGTGAAGGATTCGATACGTCCGTCGTTCTCGGAGGCACAGGAGATATCATCGGGGGCATTGGGCAATAAGGTAATTCCCGAAGCGTCGGTCATGGTGATTCCATTTGAACGTACTGCCGCGCAGACATTGCTCACATTTTTCTTGCGCACATCGACCTGATAGGTAATACCGGCATCCCCCGGGAAGCGGAAACTCGTACCCGTCATATCGGCATAGGTACCGATCTGGACCCCATCTTCCACCATGATGTATTCATAGACTACGGTGGGATCGGGATCGGGATTCTCGATGGCCAGTTCCATTTCGCCACGGCCACCGCATCCGGGAACTTGGGTCTGGACCAACCTAGGATTGACCGGTGGTGGCGGAACTACTTCATAAGGAGGCGTTACAAAACTACAGTTGTAGCTCGAGGTAACCTCAATGGCGTACCATCCCGCACTGATCACCCCTCCGGAAGTACCGGTAAAGGTCGGGTCATCCTGCAATCCACTGCGGTCGCGTTCATCGAGTCCACTTGGCGTCGGTAGGCCGGTAGTATTGCTGTCCAAATAGATCAACTGATATTTGTAGCCTGCCCCTACTACTCCGCCTTCGGCACCAGGAGTGTTGGTGGACAGATTGTACGCCTCCAGCACGGCATTGTTACCCCCGGGGCAGACCAGGTCCTGCGGTTCGCGAATGCCTGCGTTTATAGCGGGAACGGGAGGCAGATTGATAGTATCTATTTCGGTACATCCCTCGACATCGCGAATCTCTACCTGATAGTCCCCACTGGACAGGTTATCGAATTCATTGCTCGTTCCAAAAGGAACGACTTCCACAAAACCGGCTCCGCTATCATATAAGAGTCGGTATTCGTAGGGATTATTGTCCCATCCGCCGCTTCCGGCCGCCAAGATTCTTCCCTGGTTATCGTCACAGGTCACGTTACCTACTTCCATGGCTACGACCCCGAGCGTACCGTTCGGAACACTTATGGTGGCCACCCCGCTATCCGCGGAACAGAACGGCACATCCGTAGCAATCACTTCCACAAAATAATTTCCACCGGGAAGTCCCCCTGTCCGAGCCGCATCCCCATTGATGTCCGGAAAGTTTGCAGTGTCAAAATTTCCTGAAATTATCGGGGTCGTTTTGCCGGTATCGGAAGCTTCGTACACGTGATAATCGTAGGTGCCGGTATAATCGGAGACCTCTATGAACAGGGTCCCCGTGTTACCAGGCGTATTGCAACGCACCGGATTGGCCTCGGTAATCGTCACCGTAGGGTTGATGGGCAGATTGACGGTATGCACCGGGAGGGGATAGCTACAGCCGCCCGGGGAATCGTCGCGAACTACGAAAAAGTAATCCCCTGCATCGGGCAACAACACGGTCGCTGGCCCTCCGCCGGTTACCGAAACGTCGGCTACGATAGTACTACCGGGACCGGTCGTAAGCACAGTAAAGTCCGTCGTACCGGTTACCGATATCTCGACCTGTTCGGGATTGGCACAGTTCAACGGGGCTAGAACGGAAAGGGTCGGGACCACATCCGCGGGGAGGTTAATGGTCGGTAGATCAAAGGTGGTTTGGCAACCGTTACCGTCAATGGCGTACACCGTGATGTTACGGGGAGAGCCATTGTCAACGATTTCAAAGGTATTGGCGGATTGGTAATTGAAAAAACCTTCGATGCTGTACTGATAACCACTGCCCACGGTTCCCGGGGTGGCCGAAGCCGCCGGATCATCTACCGTAATAATCGTGGAGCTAAACCGGTTCGCGGCAGGTTCACAGGTAAAGTCCGGGGCGCTGGCCGTAATCGCAAAGTCATCGGGTTCGATGATCTCGATGATGCTGGACAGCACGGAGCAGTTTCGCGCGGTAACCACCTCGACCTGATAGCGGGCCGGGGGAAGACCAATAAAAGAACCGGTGGTGTTCCTTGTAATTTCGGCGGTGGTGTCAAAATTGTTCAAAATGAACTCAATAGGCGTATCTACCGCACTAAGAGGATTTAGTACGATATCGATGGTACCATCATTGGAGCCGAAACAGGTGATATCCTGTTTTGATTCGTTGTTGATGACCGGGGATACGGCCGCATCGAGCTGTACGCCGATGTCAAAGGTACATCCGGTCTCGTTATCGGTCACCTCGACCTGATAGCTGCCAGGGCCCACGCCGGTAATGATGCCGTCATCCCTGTCTCCGGTAACCGGGGTTCCAATATCCGTTCCCCCACTATCCTGTAACTGGTAATCAAAATTATTGCTGCCCCCGCTAACGTTCATGGTAATGATTCCATCGGCTGCGTTACATGTAGGATCCGTACTAAAATCACCGGAGGCGGAAAGGAATTCGTACACTTCCGCGGTGCCTTGGCTGGTACAGCCGTTGGCATCGACGACGTCAACGGTATACGTACCGGGACTGCTGACCTGATAGGTGTATTCGAACACGCCGTTGCCCATATTAGTACCGAACTGGGTATCGCCTCCCAAGGTAAAGCGTGGGGTATCGGTGGTCAGGGGCATGGTTACCCGAACGTCAAACGAGATGGCCGTGACTATACATTGGTTGGTCACGTCGATGATGGGTGCGACAAGATCGGGATCTAAATTAATGATGGTTGCAATATCGAAAGAGGTACAGCCACTGGCGTCCCTAACGTAAATGTCATAAGTACCCGCCAAGGCAACAAATGTGGTTTCGGTGGTCCATCCCGGATCACCGGATGTGGGTTCGGGATTGCCCTGCGGCTGAAAGAAATACTCATAGGGTCCTCCATCACCTCCGCGACCCTGTACGGTAATCTGGCCTTCAGCATTACAGTTGGCTGCCTCTTCCGTCAAGATATCGATGGCTGGAAGGTTTTCTTCTATGATAACGCCGATAGCATCGGAACAGTTGTCGGTCAGATTGGTTACAATGATCTGGTAGTCCCCGGCTATGGCTGCATGACTATCTGAAAAAGGAACGGTGCCAGGCGCGACGGTCTGAATTGACGATACGGTGCCGTCCTGATTGTCCATTATATTGATCTGGAGATTATCCCCTGGGGCAAAGCCGTTGATCGTATAGGAAATCTCCCCGTTCCGATTAGTATCGCATACCCCGGCGGTGGAAGACGCGGTAACGTTTAAGGGGGATGGCCCAGAGATAGGAGGAATTTCGTCCAAGTACACACATCCGGTGAAGGTGTCGGTGACCTCTACGGTGTAGGTGACCCCGAATTGGAGTCCCACGAACGTATGCTGCGTGGAAGAATTATTTGGAGCTACCGCGGGCGCCGGATCATTTTCCAACCGGATCAAAAACGGACCGGTTCCTCCAACAATATTCACTGTTTCACTGAAACCGGTTGCACTACAGGTCGGTGCCGGTACCGGCAATGGGGTCACGGTAACCTGGGCCTGGGTGATCTCAACAGTATCGATATCGGTACAGCCGTTCGCATCCAGGGTAATTACCGTATAATCCCCCGGAATCAAACCGGAATCGTTAATCGAGATTGGCAAGCTGGCCCGAGTTACGTTATCCTGTTGGGTAACGATGTTTCCATTTTCATCCTCAATGCGGAAGGAGAAGTTTTCGGAACCATCGACCACATTGTTGATTTGGATACCACCGCTGACCGCACCGGTGGCACAGGTGGCCGTTATTTGGCTTACCGTGGCATCGGGCGATAGGGTGTTGTCCGTCGTGACCACGGCATTGTCGATAACGGTCTCGCACCCCCGGGCATCCCGGACTAGATAAGGGTAAGAACCGCTGGCCAAATTGGAATAAACGGTTTGGGTAGTCCACCCACGGCCATCAAAGTTGACCTCGTAGGGGGGAATTCCGCTGGTTCCATCTGGTATTATCGTCACCCGGCCATTAGCGGTACCGCCACAGCTTACGGGCACGGAGGTCCAAGCCGCTGCGGCAATATTGATAGGTGGATCGAGCCTTATCGGTGAGGATTCGGCGGTACATCCTTCGGCATCCGTTATGCGAAAGACATAATCCCCGGGCGTATTGGTGTCGTAGTTAAAAGGTTCTATGGACGACGTAACGGCCGATTCAAAAGTCGTTCCCCCATCGTCGCTCACCTCGAACTGTGTCATTCCATATCCACCGGAAACGTTGACCCTGATTCTTCCATCAGAACCTCCGCAGGGGATTTCGGCAACCACGTTACCCGTTACGCGCAACTGGGGCGCTACGGTGGTGCTGACCGCATCCCTACAATTGTTGCCGTCCACTACTTCAATAGTGTAGTCGCCGGGCGCAAGACCCGTGAAAACAGGGCTCGGCTGCAAGGGACCGCCGTTGATGCGGTACCCGTGCGTTCCTAAAGCGGCGGTTCCCGCGGTGGGAGTAACACCAATCGTGGCTCCCGTACCGGGCTCAAAACAATAGTCCGAAGCCCCCGGGTCCAAGACGATACTCGGGGCATCAATTTGGGTCAGTGTAAACGCAAAGCTATCGACGCAGCCCTCCGCATCCTCGACGGAAAGCGTATAATTGCCCGCTTGGGTCAGGTTGTTGAAGGTACGATTTGTCTTCGTATTCGTGGTCGCATCGGGATAGGTCAGCGTATATTCATATCCTCCCCAACCCCCTGAAGCGTTGGCCCGCACCCTGCCCCGGTTGCTGTTGGCGCAGCTCATAGCACGCACGTCGCCGCCCAGGGAAATAGGATTCGTAGGCTCTTCGATATCAAAACTCGCCGTATCGGTACATCCGGTATCCACATCGGTCACGGTGATGGTATAGGTGCCGGCACCGGACAGTGGCAAGTCCACTTCCCCAGCATTTTGGGGCGCGCTTTCTGGGCCTCCGTTGATATGATAGGTATAGTTATTACCAAATCCGTCGATAAGATAAGTGCCAGATCCATCGGTGTCTCCCGTACATACCCGAAGATCGCCCCCGGATTTGACCCTGGCCCTGATCGAACTAATGGTCACAGGTGTAAAGGTTTCGGTATAGCTACAGTTTTGGTCATCGATAATTCTGAAGGAGTAGGTCGTTCCCGTGTTGAGTCCCGAAAAAAGCCCCGTGGCATTGCTCGCCGTAATCGGGGACGTTATTTCGTAGGTTGCGATGGGGTTGACGCTGGTCGGCGTCAGCTGCACATCGGAGGTTCCTAGTCCACAATTGATATTGCTCTGGGCGAAAGCAAGGTTTGTCGGCGGGGTTACCCCATTGATCGTGATGGCGGTCAACTCCCTACGGCATCCCCCGCCATCGATAATTACGGGGGTATAGGTGCCTGCGGTGAGTCCTGAATACAAGGTAGTTCCCGAAAAGTTGCTGCCATCCAAACTGAATTGATATCCTGAGCCGGAGCCCCCGGTAAAGGGACCTGTAAACTCGATTTCGCCGCCAGTAGTGCCTCCGCCCAAATTACAGGAAACATCGAAATTTTTGATGGCATTTCCAGTGATTGTACCGACCTCGGTAACGGTCACACTAGTCGGCAAGGTCAAAATACAGCTAAAGGCCCCTGATTCGTATTGTACCTCAATAGTGTTATAGGTGCCTGCGGTTACTGACAACATGGGATTACTGCTCCAGGAATCTCCCGGATCCGCCCTAAACCGCAAATCGTATCCTTTGGCATCGACGATGGAGAATTCCAATCGGGCTCCCCCATTGGTACAGGTGCCATCCACCCCTGATACCGTGATATCTGGCGGGGTAAGTTCCGCCACGTTCGCTGAGGCTGTAATCGTACAGCCGTTGGCATCGGTAATCAAAAAATCATAGGTGCCGGCGCTGGTCACCGTCTCGATCCTTGAATTGGTGTACGACGGACTCGAAGGTCCCGATCCGTTTACGATATAGGTGTACGGCGCCGTTCCTCCCGAGGTGAATACGGTAATATCGACACTGTTGATACCGCAGGCCGCGCTAAAGCTATTATTGGCCTCGGCCCGGGCATCCAAGGCGGTGACCCCCGCGCCTATAATAATAGGATTGTTCGAGGTATCTCGGTCTTGGCGCGGCGGATCGATCCCGTTTAAAGGGTCGCCCGTACACTGAACGGTTTCTACCTGCACGGTATATGTACCAAAACCTACGGCCGAAAAGGTGTAGGGGTTGTCGGGGATAAAAGCGGTAAATTCCTGCGCTGTTCCCGTATCGTCCAATAAGGTATATTTATAGGGTCCGGGAACGTTTCCGGCGGTCACGGTAACCGTACCCGTATCGCCAGAGCATTGGGCATCGGTAAAACTAACATCTATATCGATATTCCGTTCTTCGATAACTATGGGCGCGTATGGATATTCACAGGTGTTGGCCGTATTCCGCAAACGCGCCTTGGCGATATACGTGCCGGGATCTAAGTCATTGAAAATCGGGCCTTGCCACGGTCCGAAACCACTTCCGTTATCAATACTGAACTCATAGGCGCTCGAAAGACCGGTTATCTGGATCCTGCCCGGTACACCGCAGATATAATCGTTCTTGACAAAAGTCTGGGTAATCGTACTTTTTTTGACCTTGAAATAATAGGTCTGGCCATTTGTAACTACCCGAAATTCCGCACCGGTAGTAGCGGAAATCGTACTCGCATCAAGATTAAAAACGGGACCGGTAGCCACCGGACTGTAGCAGGAATTGGTCGTATTCGGACAGTTCTGGTTGATATCGGGACCACACGACCCCCCCAAACGCTGCCAAGAAGCGGAACCGTTCGATCCGGATAGCGTTATGGTTCGATCATCGGAATCACCACAGAGGTTGAACCGCGCCACCGTAGCGCCATCGTTACTACAGGTGACCTCGACGTCAGCTCCTTGTATGATCGTAGCGAACATCGGTGCGGCAGCGCTGGACCCCAGGTTGTTCTTGGAACTTCCTTTAATGCCTTTCGGGGTGGTTTCGCGAATTAAGTTGGCCGGTTCTTTCTTCGACGTAGTCGCTTCCTTGACCGCGGCGGCCACCTCGGTAAAAATAACGTGGACTTTGTTATTGGCTATGGCGGTCGTACCGATTGCGGAAAAGACAAACAATACAAGCACATACAAAAACTGCCGTTGTTTTTTGGGTAGCATAGGTTAAGTCGTATTTGGACAAGAATAGCCGCGATTTGGGAGGCGACGGATTCTTCGTGTAATCTTATGAACTTACAAAAATCTGTTTATCTTTAGCGGATAGAGCTTGTATCGCCCCTCTCGTTCATTACTTTTATTAATATCAATTAACGTAAAAACATGAAAAAAAGTGTACTGTTAGCCGGTCTATTGTTTGTGACGCTGAACCTGTCTTGCGCCCAAGATCCTGAAAATAAAGTAGATACCCCAGAAAAGGTGCCTTTTACCGCAGAATTGTTAATCGATGAAATACAGGTTCCGTGGGGGATGGCCTTTCTGCCCGATGGAAGTATGCTGGTGACCGAAATCTCGGGGGATTTGATTCATTTTAAGAATGGACAAAAAAATAAAGTCCAAAACGTTCCGGAAATATATAGAAGGGGCCAAGGAGGATTGTTGGACGTCGCCCTGCATCCCGATTACGAAAGCAACGGATGGATCTATATATCGTATGCTTCCAGTAAAGGGGATGACAAAGGGGGCAATACGGCCTTGATGCGGGCGAAACTAAAAGATGGTGCGCTGGTAGAAAAGGAAGAACTGTACAAGGCTACCCCCAATACCACCAAAGGCCAGCATTTCGGTTCCCGAATTGAATTCGATAACGACGGATACCTCTATTTGACCATCGGTGAACGCGGCGACCGGGACACTAATCCACAGGATATTACCCGTGACGGCGGCAAGGTCTATCGGTTCAACGATGATGGCAGTATTCCCGACGACAACCCGTTTGTCGAGAAAGAGGATGCCAAAAAAGCGATTTACAGCTATGGACACCGCAATCCGCAGGGCATGGACCTTCACCCTGAGACCGGTGAAATCTGGGTACACGAACACGGTCCCCGGGGCGGAGACGAAATCAATATTGTCGAAAAAGGCGCCAACTACGGATGGCCGGTGGTCACCTATGGCATTAACTATAGCGGCACCGAAATCACCGACAAGACCGAAATGGAGGGCATGACCCAGCCGATTTACTATTGGCTCCCCAGCATCGCCCCTAGCGGGATGACCTTTATCACAACGGATGCTTACGGTGCGGGTTGGAAAGGAAATATCCTGGTCGGAGCTTTAAAGTTCCAATACCTCGAACGCTTGGTATTGGAAGGGGAAAAAGTGGTGAAACGCGAGAAGCTAATGGATGGCATGGGCAGGGTGCGCGATGTCAAAGAAGGCCCCGACGGGCTAATTTATGTTGCCGTCGAAGGAAAGGGAATTTACAAGCTCGTTCCGAAAAAGTGAGCTCGACCGTTGTCAGTTCGAGCCTTTCGACTTTAGTTTATACTAAGCGCAGTCGAAGTACTCAAGACAGGCTCCGGTGGTGAGAACTCCTTCGCTCCAGACCTTGAGGTCTCGACTGCGCTCGACCGGAAATGAGAGCCGCTTTGAGCAGTCGTCTGTCAGTTCGAGTGCAGTCGTTTGTCAGTTCGAGCGCAGTCGTGTTTGTCAGTTCGAGCGCAGCCGTATGTCGGTTCAGGCCTTTCGACTTCGCTCAAGACAAGCTCCTCGCGGTTACTGCCTCCGATTACCTCCCTGCCTCCAGAGCCGCCTTTACCGAACCGTGCTTCTTCAACAGCTCCTCCGCGCGGGAGTAATCTATTCCTAAGCCCTCCATGACGTAGCGCGTGCCACGGTCGACGAGTTTATTATTGCTGAGCTGCATATTGACCATTTTGTTGCCCTTGACCCTTCCTATCTTTATCATCAAGGCGGTAGAGATCATGTTCAGCACGAGCTTCTGCGAAGTACCGCTTTTCATCCGGGTGCTTCCGGTCACGAATTCCGGTCCCACATCCACGGCAATGCCGATGTCCGCGGCTTCAGCAAGCGGCGAACCGGGGTTGTTGGTGATGCCTGCGGTCAGAAGGCCGTTGTCCTTTGCATCATTGATTCCCCCCAGCACGTAGGGCGTAGTACCCGAGGCGGCTATCCCGATGACCGTGTCGTTGGCATCGATATCGTAGGCCAACAGATCTTTCCAGGCCTGTTCGGTATCGTCCTCGGCATATTCCACTGCTTTCCGAATAGCAATGTCCCCCCCTGCAATAAGTCCGATTACCCGGTCGTGCGGCATTCCGAACGTCGGGGGAATTTCGGAGGCATCCAAAATGCCCAATCGGCCACTGGTGCCGGCGCCGATATAGAACAAACGCCCGCCACGTAAGAAACGCTCGGTGAGGGCATCGACCAGTTTTGTGACCTCGGGAACGACCAGGGCCACCGCATCGGCTATTTTCTGATCTTCTTCGTTCATTTTGGCCAGGATGGATAGGGTGTCCAGCTGTTCTAGATTATCATGGTTCGAGGGGGTTTCCGTGATTTTTTTGTAAGGCATAGCTTATTGGATAGCGGGTTAGAAATTAGGGGTTTAGCGAGCTGGTCAATTAAAGGATTACTAAATCAATATATTGTCAGGATACTTCGTTACCATAAACGCGTCGATCGTCGAGAAATACCGGGATATCATTTTGGTTAAACTTGCATTGCAATAACGCTGTTGCGGTAGCGGCACACATCTGTCTGAAAGTCTATTATTTACGTTTTAACGACCATTCAAAGATAGTAAATCGATACGGGCAAAATATCGTATTATTCGTTACATTTGTGATTAATCCTTTTCACATTTCACGATCAAGAACCATTTTATGAAACGGGCATGAACAAATTTTAAAAATTTATTCGCAAAAGGCGATGTTTAAAATTTTTCATGTGAGAGCGCAGCGGTTAGATGCGTTCTCAATTTTTTGATTAATTAATTTTCAAAGTAATTAAAAAGATTTAAACGCATGAAAACTACCTTAGAACAAAAAGCAAAGGACATCAGTTACAAACCCGTCGGACAATTCGAGGAGACCCGTTTTGAAAAAATCCACAATGTAATTTTTTCCGATTCGAACGTGGCCTCCATTCAAGTGGCACATGAGATCGCGGACCTTATCCGGTCAAAACAAGAGGCAGATGAGCAGTGCGTTCTGGGACTGTCAACGGGTTCTTCTCCCCTTCGAGTTTACGAGGAATTGGTACGTTTGCACAAGGAAGAGGGACTCACCTTTTCCAACGTCGTGACGTTCAACCTCGATGAGTACTTGCCCATGGAGAGAGAAAACCGCCAGAGCTATTGGTTTTTTATGCACGAAAACTTGTTCAACCATATCGATATTCCCAAAGAAAATATAAACATACCCGATGGCACGGTGGAAGGTGACGAGGTGATCGAGTACTGCCTATCCTACGAAAAAAAAATCAAAAAACACGGCGGTCTCGATTTTCAGTTACTCGGCATCGGTCGTACCGGACACATCGGTTTTAACGAGCCGGGATCCCATTACAATTCCGGTACCCGGGTAATTACCTTAGATCATATAACCAGGGTCGATGCCGGACCTACTTTTTTCGGCATCGATAACGTACCGCGAAAAGCCATCACCATGGGTATCGCTACCGTACGCAGCGCCAAACGTATCGTGCTGCTCGCTTGGGGACAAAACAAGGCCAACATTATCAAAAAAACCGTTGAAGGAGATATTTCGTCCACGGTACCCGCCACCTACCTGCAAGAGCATGAAAATTGCACCTTCGTTCTCGACACGGGAGCCGGCAGTGAACTGACCCGGAACAAGACCCCGTGGCTGGTCGATGAATCGCTGGACTGGACCGAAGAGCTTACCGCCAAGGCCGTCGTATGGCTGTGCACCCTGACGGGCAAGTCCATTTTAAGCCTGACTGACAAAGACTATAACGACAATGGGATGTCCGGTCTCCTTGCCTTACAGGATTCCTATGACCTGAACATTAGAATGTTCAACCGCTTGCAGCATACCATTACCGGATGGCCCGGTGGGAAACCAAATGCAGATGATACCAAGCGGCCCGAGCGTGCCGAACCTGCACAGAAACGGGTCATTATTTTCAGCCCCCACCCTGACGATGATGTCATTTCCATGGGGGGAACCCTGGATCGCCTGATCGAACAGGGCCACGAAGTTCATGTTGCCTATCAGACCTCTGGCAATATTGCGGTTTCCGACAAGGAAGCCCTAAAATTTGCCGAAATTTCCAAACGCATCTATCCCTCGGACGAAGCACAGGAAATCGTCGACTACATCAAGGCTAAAAAAGAGAGCAGTTACGATTCGAAACAGGTACTGCGTCTTAAAGGGGATATCCGAAGGGGGGAATCTTACGCCGCTGTCCGTTATCTTGGGCTCCCGGACGAAAACGTGCATTTTCTGGACTTGCCTTTTTACGAAACAGGACGTATCAAGAAAAACAATCTGTCGGAAGCGGATATCAAGATTATGGTCGATATCATCGAGAAGATCCAACCTCATCAAATCTATGCCGCTGGCGACCTTGCCGATCCGCACGGCACACATAAAGTCTGTCTTGACGCCGCTTTTGCAGCGATCGACCGTCTTAAGTCAAAGCCGTTTATGGATGATTGCTGGGTCTGGCTCTACCGTGGGGCATGGCACGAATGGGATACCAACGAAATCGAAATGGCCGTACCCATGAGTCCCGGGCAGGTACTGCGCAAGCGGAACGCCATTTTCGCCCACCAATCGCAAAAGGACGGCGTCATGTTCCAAGGCGACGATTCCAGGGAATTCTGGATGCGGGCCGAAGAACGCAATAAAGAGACCGCAGACCGTTACAATGCATTGGGACTGGCCGACTATGCCGCGATGGAAGCGTTTGTGAGGTATAATTTTTAGTACAACGAACAACCGACACTTTGATCCAAAAAGACAAATGGGCATGGGCCTGGGTGCCCGTGCTCTATTTTACGCAGGGCCTGCCCTACGTGCTGGTGGTTACCGTTTCGGTAGTCATGTACAAAAAGCTGGGCGTCAGTAACGAAGATATCGGACTGTACACCAGCCTTTTGTATTTGCCCTGGGTGCTGAAACCGTTGTGGAGCCCCTTCGTGGACCTGAAAAGCACCAAGCGCAAGTGGTTTTTATGGATGCAATTGTTGATCTCATTGGCTTTTTTGGGCGTGGGCCTGAGCCTGCCGACAAATATGTTCTTTACCATCACCTTGGCTTGCTTTTGGATGGCCGCCTTCGCTTCGGCCACCAACGATATCGCATCGGACGGGTACTATATGATCGGGCTCACAGAAGAGAAGCAGTCCTTTTTTGTAGGTATGAGAAGTGTTTTCTACCGCTTGGCCATGGTCACAGGGGAAGGTATCATCGTTGTTATGGCCGGGTTTTTGGAAAACAGGTACGGCGATAACACCAAGGCTTGGAGTATCACCATGTCGGCCGCCGCATTATTGATGCTGGCCCTGACCGTATCCAATTTTTTTGTGACGCCGAAATTTGAATCCTCTTCCGCTATCGCAAAGGATAAACCCGAAGGTTTTCTGGCCGTGTTCGCATCTTTCTTTCGAAAAAAGAATATTGGAATCGCTCTCGCGTTTATATTGACCTTTCGGCTGGGCGAGTCCCAATTGGTAAAAATGGCCGCACCTTTTTTATTGGACAGCCCCGAAAACGGCGGCCTCGGCTATTCCACGGAACAATTGGGTACTATTTTCGGAACGGCAGGGGTCATCTTTCTGTCCCTCGGAGGGGTTTTGGGAGGCATCTTGATTTCCCGTGACGGTCTGAAAAAATGGATGTTGCCCATGGTGCTTTCCCTGAACGTACCCAATATTCTCTATGCTATTTTGGCCATAACGGACACCACCAATATTTACGCAGTAACCACCGCCGTCATCTTCGAAAAATTCGGCTACGGTTTTGGTTTTGCGGCCTTTTTGATGTATCTGATCTATATTGCCGAGGGAAAGTCGAAGACCTCGCACTATGCCATCGCCACGGGATTCATGGCCTTGGGCATGATGTTGCCGGGAATGATTTCGGGCTATATGCAACAATGGTTGGGCTATGGCGGATTTTTCGTCTGGGTGGTCATCGCCGCACTGCCCGCGCTCTTCCTGTTAAAGTTCATCGAATATCCCGCCGATTTCGGGAGGAAATCCGATAAGACCGATGTTTAAAGGCCACTCGGGGTATGCTCTTGCGCCATGATACCAAATAATAAGGAGGTTGTGCCTGAGATAATAAGGAATCTAAGGTGTCCTTAACCACTTGGGATAATCTGAATAGGCTGGTCGTAGGACGATCTTGATGATCAAAAGGATAGGCTGCCGGTTCGCCTAATCAACTGATAAGCTTAAGACGGCAGTTCCTAGGACGTAAGAACGACGGTCTGTCTATGAAACGGACGGTTATTCATAAGAACTGGTCCTTTGTCCTACCTCGTGTAGTCCTATAACGGGTTTAGATTTCGAAACCGATACGAATAAAACATAAAACCATGACACTTCGAGAAAAAATAGGGCAGCTGTTTATGCCCGCCGCCTTTATCAATGATACCGAAGCAGAAATCCGAAAACTGGAGAAATTGATCAGGGAACACCATATCGGCAGCCTCTGCTTTTTCCACAGCCGTGCCAGTGCAGCGACCAATTTCGAGGGAACCAAAAAAATTGTTCACAACGAGAACAGTTTTGAGACCCTGACCCGCCTCGTTCAACGCTTTCAGCAGGTGGCCAAATACCCGTTGCTTATCGCTATCGATGCCGAATGGGGACTTGCCATGCGCGTCGAGAACACCCCGCAGTATCCCTATGCCATCACCTTGGGGGCGATTGCCGAAGAACGATCGGACCTGATTTATGAGGTCGGAAAAAGCATTGCCCGGGATTGTCGGGCAGCTGGCATTCACTGGAACTTGGCGCCCTGCGTCGATATCAATAGCAATCCCTTGAACCCCGTTATCGGTTACCGCTCGTTCGGGGAACAAAAATCCAAGGTCATCAAAAAAGCCATCGCCTTTGTCAAGGGCACGCAAAGCGAAGGCATCCTGACCAGCATAAAACATTTTCCAGGGCATGGCGATACGGGAACGGATTCCCATTTGGAGCTTCCGCTCATCGACAAACCAAAGAACGTCCTGCTCGAAAACGAACTGCGTCCCTTCGAAAAACTAATTGCTGAAGGGGCGGATTCGGTAATGGTGGGACATTTGTCAATACCTGCACTGGCAGGCGGAAAAAGCATCTCCTCGAGCCTATCCCCAGAAATTATCAAGGGAGTTCTACGGGATGAAATGGGATACAACGGCGTGGTCATTTCCGATGCACTCAACATGCATGCCGTAGCGAAAAACCATCCTATCAAAGGGGAATTGGAATGGCTGGCATTTGATGCCGGAAACGACATACTCTGTTTTGCGGAACACGTTGCGGAAGGTATCGAGACCATTTTGCAGAAGGCCTCCGTGGCCCAGATCGAAACAAGCTTTAAACGGGTCTGGGGCCTGAAAGAAAAAATCAACGCTTCTTGGGCGTCCGAAAATAATTCTTCGACCGGCAATGAACCGTCCATCGAAACGCATCCGATGCCCGAAACAGATTCCTCAAACGAGAATGACGACCCTACGGCAGTTAGCACCAGTGGTCATGGCGAGGTCTCGGAACTATCCTCGCACTTTTTCCGGTCGCTCGACCTCAATCGCAAACTGGCGACAGAGAGCTTGACCCTGCTCAAAGGTACGCCACATGGGATTTCTGAATTCAAGAAATCGGATTTTGCGGGGATAGCCATGAAACAACCTACCGACAATCACTTTTTTAAAACAATACAAAAAGAGAAAGACTTTCCGGATTTTTCTTCGACCGACTCCAGTCCAAACGAAACAGAAAATATACTTTTGGCGCTTTTTCCGCCCCAGGTCAAACCGTCGAACAGGTTCGGCTTCTCGAAAGAGGAGCTGATTTTTATCAACGAATTGATAGCTGCCGAAAACGTTGTGCTGTATCTTTTTGGAAATCCTTATGTGCTAAACCTTATCGAGTTCAATAAAGCGAAGGCCGTAATTATCGCCTATCAAAATTTTATCCCCTTTCAAAAGGTTGCTGCGGCCCATTTTTTAGGTACTTTAGAGGCGCAAGGAAAATTACCCGTTCGATTGGCCCCATAAAATTTTGCTGCGCTTCCCAAACAAAGCGTGGCAATGTCGGCTCTAAGCTCTTCCGTTTAAACCTGTTCCGGTCACTTGCCCAACACTTGTAATCACGGAGACACTTTTGACCTAACTATCGGCAGATCAGCGCACAACCTGAGTAAAATTCTCGAATTCGCCTATCGACCGGGCACGATTTTCAAAAAAATGTAAATCATGACACACGAAATTCTAGGCTTGATGTCCGGCACCTCGTTAGACGGGCTCGATCTCGCCTTCTGTCACATTTGGCAAACCGGTACGGACTATAACTTCAAGATCAAGGAAACCAAGAGCGTTTCCTATGACCCGGAGATGTCCACCAAACTACGGGATTCCATTTTTCTTCCTGCGGAAGAACTCCTAGGTTTCCATAATTCATACGGTGTCTGGCTGGGCGAGCAGTGCAGGATTTTTATCGACGAACACGGTCTGAATGTGGAATGCATCGCCAGTCACGGGCATACCACCCACCACCGTCCCGAAATGGGACTTACCTTTCAAATCGGATCGGGACAACATCTGGCCAACGCCAGTGGCCATAAGGTCGTCTGCGATTTTCGCACGAATGACATCGCTTTGGGCGGACAAGGGGCGCCCTTGGTGCCTATCGGGGACGCACTTTTTTTTAGCGAATATGATTTTTGCCTGAACTTAGGGGGCATTGCGAACGTGTCTTTCGATAAGGACGGCCAACGTATCGCCTACGATATTGGCCTGGCCAACATGGTACTGAACCACATCACCCGGAAAAACGGACTGGATTACGATGAAGGTGGAAAATTGGCCCGCAGCGGTAACCTCATTCCGAATATTTTAAAAGAATTGAACGATCTGGAATATTATCGGCTGCCCTACCCTAAATCGACCGGCTACGAATGGTTTGTGGAAAAGGTCGTTCCCTTGATCGATGCCGCCGATGACCGCATGGAAAATCTTTTGCATACCTGCATCCATCATATTTGCGAGCAGATCTCGGTGCAGGTGAAGGTCAATTCCCGCAAGCGCGAAAACTCCCTTTTGGTCACTGGGGGCGGGGCCTTAAACCATTTTTTAATACAGACCTTGCAAAAAAAACTAGGGACGGGTACACGGGTCGTGGCTCCCGATCAAAAACTGATCGAGTTTAAAGAGGCGCTCGTCTTCGCTTTAATGGGGATGTTGCGGCTACAAGGGGAAACCAACGTGCTACATTCGGTGACCGGCGCGAAACGGGATTCCTCCAGCGGCGTACTCTACCTGCCAAACTGAAAGCTATCGACCTTATTTCAAAAATTGACCTTTGTACCGCTAATAGAAATAGGGTTCTACCTTAAGTTTCAGGAGTAACCTTAACCAGCTATTGGAAAGTTATGTCGATAGAAGAGAGACGGACAGCCCAAGGAAGAACGACGAATACACTTTCCACAGCATCCTAAAAGATAGGCCGATGTCTCAAATCTGGATTGCGCCCCTAGCTGTCCTTGGTACTTCCTACTTATTACTTTTTACTTTCGTATTTTAGTCCTTTTGTCATTTCGCCCTTTTAAAAAACTGTGGTAACCAATCGTAATCGGTAAACAGCTTGCCGATAAAACATAAATCCCTATCTTTCCAATCCAAATACTTATTTTCCCATTCCAAACACATTCTCAATGTCGGAAAAACAAAAACACGCTACCGCCTATTGGAGAGAAAACGTCCGCTACCTCTTTATTCTTTTGACCATTTGGTTCGTGGTTTCCTATGGGGCCGGCATCCTATTTAAAGATGCTTTGGACAGTATAAGGCTAGGTGGCTTCAAATTGGGGTTTTGGTTCGCACAACAAGGCTCCATTTATGTCTTTGTCATTCTCATATTCGTATATATCCGATTGATGAACAAGCTTGACAAGAAGTACGGATATAATGAATAAAGGACGGATTCCAAACTTAGGTGTCGATTCCCTAACCCTGTGCCCTGTGCTTCGAGCAACAATACCGTTAACCAACCAAAATTCCCGCTACACAGCTCATCCTGTGGCCACCATAAAGCGGAAGTAAAAAAACCAACATGGATGTACAAACATGGAGCTACCTGCTCGTCGGCATCACCTTCACCCTTTATATCGGTATTGCCATTTGGTCTCGGGCCGGTTCGACCAGTGAATTTTATGTTGCCGGTGGCGGGGTATCGCCCTTGGCCAATGGCATGGCCACCGCCGCGGATTGGATGTCCGCCGCCTCGTTTATCTCCATGGCAGGGATTATCGCCTTTGCCGGTTATGACGGCTCGGTCTATTTGATGGGTTGGACGGGCGGATACGTACTTCTCGCCCTGCTTCTTGCCCCTTACCTCCGAAAATTCGGAAAGTTTACGGTGCCGGATTTTATCGGGGACCGTTACTATTCCAAGACCGCCCGGATCGTTGCCGTCATCTGCGCCCTGATCGTATCGTTCACCTACGTAGCGGGACAGATGCGAGGCGTCGGGGTCGTCTTTTCCCGTTTTTTGGAAGTGGATATCAATACCGGGGTCATCATCGGCATGGTCATCGTGCTATTTTATGCCGTTTTGGGCGGAATGAAGGGCATTACTTATACCCAAGTCGCCCAATATTGCGTGTTGATCTTCGCATTTATGGTACCGGCCATCTTTATTTCCATTCAAATGACCGGAAATCCGATACCCCAACTGGGTATGGGCGATACCTTGAACAATGGCTCCGGCACCTATCTTTTGGACAAGTTGGATGGGCTGTCCACCGAACTGGGTTTTGCCGCCTACACCGAAGGCAAAAAGTCGATCATGGATGTCTTTGCCATCACTTTGGCGCTAATGGTCGGCACCGCTGGCCTGCCCCACGTTATCGTGCGTTTTTTTACCGTAAAACGGGTAAGGGATGCCCGCAAATCCGCAGGATATGCGCTGCTGCTCATCGCCATTCTGTACACCACGGCTCCAGCCGTATCGGTATTTGCCAAGACCAACCTCATCGATACCGTGAGCGACAATCCCTATGCGGAAATGCCGGTCTGGTTCAAGAACTGGGAAACCACCGGCCTGCTGGAGTTCGATGACAAAAACGGGGATGGAAGAATACAGTACGTGGCCGATGCCAAACGCAATGAACTGACGATCGACAACGACATTATGGTATTGGCCAATCCCGAGATCGCCATGTTACCGGCCTGGGTCATCGGTCTGGTGGCGGCAGGCGGCCTGGCCGCAGCGCTTTCTACTGCAGCGGGACTCCTCTTGGTCATTTCTTCCTCGGTATCCCACGACCTGATCAAAAGAACCCTACGTCCCGATATTTCGGAAAAAGGCGAACTGTGGGCGGCGCGGATTTCCGCCACCGTAGCGGTAGTCATCGCGGGATACTTCGGAATCAACCCCCCTGGCTTCGTGGCGGCCGTGGTAGCCCTGGCATTCGGACTCGCAGCGGCATCGTTCTTTCCCGCCATCGTCTTGGGCATTTTCTATAAGAGGATGAATAAAGAGGGAGCCATTTCCGGCATGGTTGTAGGCCTGGTATCCATGTTGTTCTATATGATGAAATTCAAATTCGATATGTTCGGGGGTGGCACGTCCGATGATTGGTGGTTCGGCATCTCCCCGGAAGGCTTCGGATCGATGGCCATGGTCTTGAATTTCGCGGTCTCTATCATCGTAACGCAATTCACGCCCGATCCCCCGCAAGAGGTCCAGGATATTGTAGAGGACATTCGGATTCCCAGTGGAGCCGGTGAAGCGTCGGGGCATTGATTCCCTTTGGATAAAGACAAGATTTTTTAGTAACTTTCCTTTTGTTAAATTCTAAGTCATATTTTTATAATTACTAACGATCTCCCATCATGAGCAACTATCACATCAAACACCTAGAAGAATATTTTCAAGTCTATCGAAAGTCCGTTCGTAATCCCGAAAGCTTTTGGGAAGAGATCGCGGAAGAACATTTCGTATGGCGTAAAAAATGGGACAAGGTGTTGGAATGGGATTTCTCAAAACCGGAGATAAAATGGTTCGAGGGCGCCAAACTGAACATCACGGAGAACTGTATCGACCGACACTTGCCGACCCGTGGCGACAAGACGGCCATTCTTTTTGAGCCCAACGACCCCACCGAAGAAGCACAGCATATCACCTATCGTCAATTGCACGAACGGGTCTCCAAAATGGCGAACGTACTCAAAAACCATGGTATCAAAAAGGGAGATCGGGTCTGTATTTATCTGCCGATGATTCCTGAACTGGCCGTTGCCCTATTAGCCTGTGCCCGTATCGGGGCCATCCATTCCGTGGTGTTCGCCGGCTTCTCATCCAACGCATTGTCCAGTCGCATCAATGATTCGGACTGTAAAATGGTGCTGACCTCCGACGGCTCGTACCGTGGGCCAAAGACTATTGATCTTAAAGGAATCGTAGATAGGGCCCTAGACGACTGCCCCAGTGTCGAGAACGTGTTGGTGGTCAAACGCATCGACAGCGATATCGAAATGAAGGAAGGCAGGGACAAATGGCTGCAGCCCCTGCTGGACGAAGCCTATTCGGATTGCGTGGCTGAAATCATGGATGCCGAAGACCCGCTGTTCATTCTCTATACCTCCGGATCGACCGGAACTCCCAAGGGTATGGTACACACCACCGGCGGCTATATGGTATATACCGCCTACACCTTTAAAAACGTATTTCAATATCGCGAGGACGATGTCTTCTGGTGTACCGCCGATATCGGTTGGATTACCGGACACTCCTATATCGTTTACGGGCCCCTGGCCAACGGGGCGACTACCGTTATGTTCGAGGGGGTACCCAACTATCCCGATTACGGCCGGTTTTGGGAGGTCGTGGAAAAACACAAGGTCAATCAGTTCTACACCGCGCCCACAGCCATCCGGGCCCTAGCCAAACAGAGTCTGGATTTTGTCGAAGAACATGACCTCTCAAGCCTGAAAGTTCTAGGTTCGGTCGGGGAACCGATCAACGAAGAGGCGTGGCACTGGTACGACACGAACGTGGGCAAACACAACAGTCCCGTCGTCGATACCTGGTGGCAAACGGAAACCGGGGGAATCATGATTACCCCGATTCCCTACGTAACTCCGACTGCGCCTACCTACGCGACCCTGCCCTTTATTGGAATTCAGCCCGCATTGATGGACGAAGAAGGCAAGGAAATCAAAGGCAACCAAGTCGATGGCCGTCTATGCATCAAATTCCCCTGGCCCGGGATGGCCCGCACAATCTGGGCCAATCACGACCGGTATCGGGACACCTATTTTAAAGCGTACGAAGGCATGTATTTTTCAGGGGACGGTGCCTTGAGGGATGCCGTTGGATACTACCGTATCACTGGACGGGTTGACGATGTGGTCATCGTTTCGGGACACAATTTGGGTACCGCGCCCATCGAGGATGCCATCAACGAACATCCGGCGGTCGCGGAAAGCGCCATTGTCGGCTTTCCCCACGACGTCAAGGGCAATGCTTTGTACGGGTATGTCATTTTAAAGGAAACTGGGGAAAGCAGGGACCGGGACAACCTCAGGAAAGAGATCAACCAACAGATCACCGAACACATCGGACCGATTGCCAAATTGGACAAGATTCAGTTTGTATCCGGACTCCCCAAAACCCGCAGTGCAAAGATCATGCGGCGCATTCTGAGAAAAATCGCTTCGAACGATGCTGCCGACCTTGGGGACACCAGCACCTTGGTCAACCCTGAAGTCATCGACGAAATCAAGGAAAACGCATTGTAAAAAAACTGAGGCCCCAATAGTATCATCGAATAGCATCCACCGAAAGATGGATGCCGATACGTAACTCAAGTCGTGTCGAAAGCCGATGGAACCATTGGGACTTCTGTTTCTGTGCGGCATCTACGACCGAATTCCGTAGCTATTTCGAAGACGATACGAACAAACCCGACCTCATTGGCCCTATCTCTTAAGCGGCAGCTAAAATCTTATTCCGCCTTCGGACAGTTAGCATAATTCCGAGCGATATCATTCCACAGATGGCGAGCCCTAAGAACATCGGCCACACCGTATCCTCTACAAAACTGCCGATAAAGTTGGCGATTGGAACGGCCATAACGGTGGAAACGAATCCGTTGATCGCTGCGCCGATACCTGCGATATGGCCAATCGGCTCCATGGCAATGGAACGAAAATTGCCCCATAAAAAGCCCAGGCAGAAAAACTGGGTGAACAGAAATAGCACCAGCACCGCCACGTTCGGATTCGGACTATCGTAAAAAACGAATACGTAAAGCAGGGCTATCGCACAAAATGCGGTCACGGCCATTAATGCCAGGTTTCTCATACCGAAGCGCATCACCAACGTACCATTTAAAAAGGTAGAAAGCCCTACCGAGCAGGCCAAGCCCGCAAAGATGTACGGGAAAGATTCTACAAGTCCGTACTGGTTCTCGAAAACGTGCTGCGCGGCGCTGAGATAAACGAGGAACGAACCGGTGATAAAGCCCGAGGTAATAGTAAAGGCGATGGATTCCCTATATTTTGAAAATTCCGTGAGTCCGTTTATAAAGACACTTCCCGAGAAAGGTATCCTATATCGCGGCCTGAGGGTCTCGGCCTGTCGCCTCCAGAACCAAATGGCCACGATCAGGGCAAAAAACAATTGCACGTAGAAAATAGCCTCCCATCCAAAGAGATCCATAATCGCTTTGCCGATAGCGGGGGCAACGACCGGCACTAGAATAAAAAATGCCGTGACGAAAGACATGATCCTGGCCATATAATCGCCCTTGTAGGTATCGCGAATAATCGATATCGCAATAGTACGCGGCGCCGATAGCCCGATGCCCTGCAACACGCGTCCTAGAATCATGGTTTCAAGCGAGGGGGCGAGCACACAAATGACGCTAGCAACCGTGAAAAGGCCGAATCCGATATAGACAATGGGTTTCCGGCCAAAACTGTCGGACAGGGGCCCGAAGAACAGTTGCCCGACCCCGAGGCCTAAAAATATCATGGTAATCAGTAACTGATTGTCCGTAGGATCCAAGCTGTTGATGTCGATTCCGATTTCAGAGATGGCAGGTAACAGCGCGTCTATGGCCAGGGCAACGATGGACATCAAAGAGGCCATCATGGCGATAAACTCAAAGTTTGGGTTTACGTTTTCATGATGCCGTTTGACGTTTTCGAGGTCTGGTCTAAAGTTTGTATACCGCATCCGGCAAAAGTAGGACAAGAGATCCGCAACTGAAATGGAATCGTCAGTTATGTTATCATTTTTACTGATGAAGATGGGCCGACCTATAGTGGATCAATCACGGAAGTGGGTTGGTGATCGGTTATTCAGGAATAGGTTGAAGGGAAGAATTTCCGTTTATTTTTCCTGATGGGACCGTACCCGGGGAATCAGCAGCAATTCGGTTTGGCGACCGTTGACATACCGAAAGCCGTCCTCCCCGAAGAAACCCGCTTCCTCTAGCATGATACGGATGTCCCTTTTCCATTCGGGGACCGTAATAGTGGTGTTCAGCTCGATGGCGTAAACCGTATTGGGATTAAGGGGGTAGCTTTCGCCATCAGCTGATAGTACCCCATCTTGCGCATCCCACATACCGATGGTGGTGCCGGCGGAGTGGCCGTACAATCCTAATGGATGAGTGTAGATGGATGGACGCAATCCAGAAGCTTTTGCCGCTTCAAGGGCTTTCTGTAGGATTTCGTTTCCGGTGCGGCCCTTTACCATATTTTGGGTAAGGTAATCCTGTACCTGGTTTCCGGCCTTTAATCCTTCCCTTAAGAACGTGGGGGCTTCCTTTTCGCCTGGTTTTAGCACATAGGCCAATTCCTGGCAATCGGTGTTCAGCCGTAAATAGGTAATCCCGAAATCACAGTGGACCAGATCTCCGGGGAGGATAACGGTATCGTCGGGGCGCCCGGAAAAAGAGTAGAGATGCCCCACCAGTTCGTTCTTCGCCCGTTGCACATCGACCGTAGGGTGAAACCAGGTTTCCAGTCCCAGATCCGTCACTTTTTGGCGCATCCACCATTCGACCTCGGTAGTCGTGGTGATGCCCGGGGTAATGACCTTTTCCGAAAAGGCCTCGGCAATGATATCGTGGGTAATGGATACCAACTGGTCATAGATGACCATCTCCCGTTCGGTACGGGTCTCGATCCAGCGCACGGCCAAGGGCTCGGCGGACACCACTCGATCTTGGAATTTTTTCGGAAGGTGCCGCATAAATCCTTCGTAATCGGTTTTATCGAGTCCATCGGCAATATTGAAATCCTCCGAAAAGTTTAACCCTATTTTATCCGGGTCGCGGGCTTCGATCAGCTGCATCAGGCGCTTCCATTGATCCGGTTCTTTTTCCTTGTCCCAAGCGGATTTAATGTTTTTGCCCACATCGTAGCGTGCCACCGCCAATTTTTCTAGCGTATTGTTCTTGGTATTCCTGTAAAAAAGAAGGATTGTTCTGCGCCGGGCGTTGAGCCATGTAGACGGCAACATGGTCCGCAACACCGGATCCTCGTTGTACTCCCGCGAGATGACGATCCACATATCGATTCCCGTCCGGTCCATCAGTTTCGGAAGCAGATTATCGAACCGATCGGCTAAAATTTCGTCCACTACCCTCGCTCTTTCGACTTCTGGTAATATCTGTTGGGCGCTTGCAGGGATAAAAGCGAAAAAATAGCAGAGTAGGATGATCTTTTTCATGCATTTAAGTTCTTGGTTGGATTTTGGCCATGAAAATACGGAAAAAGATTCTCATAACGGACCGGAGGAGGAAAGCAGTAAACGCGATGTCAGGGATAAGAGGCGACGGGAATAAGGGCGACGTCATCTAAATCCTGTTCCTCTCACCTGTGTCGAAAGCTCCTACAAAGCCAAGGCCAAGGTTGCCTTTCGACGTATTTTTCCACTCCGGGTATGTTGGAATTGCGGGACGTAGAAAATTTCTTTGGGCACCTCGAACCTGTCCAAGATTTTCAGGCTTTTTATTTCCTGAAGCAGGTTCTCCTTTGCCGTTACGGTTTCTAATCCCCCGGCAATCCCTTCGGTTCCGGCTTTCGCATGAGATTTGGCCTTAGCTTGGGTTTCGGCCTTTCCTTCCGTTCCCGCTTTTCCTGTTTCATTCGATTCCCGAACCATTTCGTCTTCCCGAACTCGCTTTTCCTTCCATTCTACGACCAGCACCAATTTTTGTCCCAATTTTTGATCCGGCACTCCGACAACGAAAAATCGGGAGGCAATTATCCCGGTCAACTTTGACTCGATCTGTTCAGGATAGAGCTTTACGCCTCCAGAGTTGACGACGTTGTCGTACCGCCCTAACCATCGGAACTCGGTATCGGAAATCAGTTCGACAATATCGTTCGTGATTACGGGGGCATCGTTTATAAGCGGGGCCTCAATGACGAGACATCCGCGGTCATCGGTAGAAACGGTGACCTTTGGCAGGGTCTTAAAACCCGCCTTTCTCATTTCAGAAAACGGTACTACGCTTGCAACTCTTTCCGGCTTGCTGATTTGGGCTTCGGTCTTTCCGGCCATCTCACCAAAAGAATTGACCGGACCAGCGGTAATTCGTTTCAGTGCGATGTGGGTGATGGTCTCGGTCATCCCGTAGGTCTCAAAAATCTCGGTCTTACGCTTTTGGAATTTCGATTTTTCTTGTACGCTACGATACAAGCCTTGGGATAACGGGGCTCCCCCTACGATCAGGGTCGAGATTCGTTCGATTTCGTCCAAGGCGTTCTCCAATTGCAAGGGCACCATGGCACAAAAATCGTAGCGTTGGGGGTTGTCTTGCAACGGGTTGGAGGCCGGGGGACTGCAATCGATTTCCAGTCCCAATACCATGGCGCGAACCAACATCATCTTACCCGCAATATAGGTTGCGGGCAGGCAAAGCAGGGCGGAATCGCCGGGCTGCAGTCCGAAGAATTGCCCCGTGGCCCGGGCGGAGTTGACCATATGCTGTTTCTTCAGCCAGATCGACTTCGGGGTTCCGGTCGAACCTGAGGTTTGAACCATGATGGAGTCCTTATCGTCGCACCAATCCAACAGAAAATCGCCTATGTCCTTTTCGAAAGCCTCACCTTCCTTGACGAGGTTATGGCCAACCTCTCGGATTTCTTCCCGGGTGTAGGCTACGCCGTTGAGCTTAAAACGGTTATGTATGTTTTGGTGGGATAGTGTCATCGGCATGTTGTGCTAAAAAAATGTCCTCCGGGGGCACTTTGCCAGTAAGGCGGGTTTTCCAATCCGTCCATTTATATTTACGGGAGAAGATTAAAAGTAAAATAGGATACACCACAAAAACTGGCACCAATACATCCCATCCCAAAACGGGATCTGACACATCGCGATAGATGGAATTCGTTTGAAAGGCCGTCCAATCAGCGGTCACCAAAAGCGCGGCGGTAAGGTTGTTCGCGGCATGGAAACCTAAGGCGAGCTCCAATCCCTCATCCATCAAAGTAAGAATTCCCAAGAAAAAACCCGTTCCGATATAAAAAATCAAGATTCCATAACCCAATTTTTCCACTTCGGGATTGAAAAGATGCATGATCCCGAAAAGCAACGAGGTGACCAGCAGCGGCAACCACCTGTTCTTGGACATGACCCCCAGACCCTGCATCAGATAACCCCGGATATAGTATTCTTCCATACTGGTCTGGATCGGGATCATCACAATGGCGATTACCGCGAGAATCAAAAACGGCATCGGCTCAAAGTTAAATACATAGTCTTCCGGGGAAAGTTGGACGTCGATGAAAATGAAAACCGTAGAAATGACCGCCCAGAGCAGAAAAGCAATGAGTATTCTGTTCCAATCCACCTTTTTTCTAGAGGTGGTCAGCTGTTTTATGCTTTGCTTATGTACAAATCTTACATACAGGAATAGGGAAAGTAAGCCAATGGCAAATGCCAATAGCATTAAGAACAAAAAGGTGTTCGAACCCAGGATGTTCGCCATAACGCCCAAATCCCCGCTCGCTACGACCGCTAGGGAATCCGCTTTTAACAACAGGGCGGCCAACAAGGGAATACCCCCGATAATCTGCCAGCAAAGAAAAACGGCAAAAATGCCCAAAATATACCTCCAAGTTTCGCTTAAGCCCTTATACGCCTGTGCTATGTACATAGTTTTTGAATTAAGTCCGACTGCCAACTCGCCCCGGATCTATAGTAAATTTTGCCGTTTTGTACCTCAAGGGGACTCTCAAAGTTGTTGGTATAGAGACTTCCCGTACCCAAGCCTTGTGGCATGGTATTGTCTAAGGTATACGTCCATTGCGCGATGGCGTTCAGACCGATATTACTTTCAAGGGCACTGGTGACCCACCACGCAATATTGAATTTTTCGGCCAGATCGATCCACGCCCCGCTCCCTTGATAGCCGCCTATCAAACTGGGTTTTAAAATGATATACTGCGGTCTAATGGTCTCTAGCAATTCTTGCTTGTCCGTTATTGATTTTACGCCGATCAACTCCTCGTCCAGCGCAATGGGAATTGGCGATACCTCGCAGAGCTTTTTCATGGCCTGCGGATTGCCCTGTGGAATGGGCTGCTCGATCGAATGCAAATCATAGGCCGCCAATACCTGTAGTTTTTTCAAGGCTTGCGAAACTTCGAAAGCCCCATTGGCATCGACCCGGAGTTCGATATGCCCTTCGGTGTATCTTTTTCGGATGGAAGCCAACAACGCCACCTCCTTGTTGAAATCGATGGCCCCGATCTTCATTTTGATACATCGGAAACCCTGCGCCAATTTTTGCTCGATCTGTTCGTGCATAAAGCCTTCGTCGCCCATCCAAACGAGTCCGTTAATGGGGATGGGACGTTCCTTCCGCGTAAATTGTGATGGAAAAAGCTCAAAGGGAGTTTTGGATGTTAAGGATAAAAAAGCCTGCTCCATCCCGAATTGGATACTGGGATAATCGGTTAAGGCTTCCCAGAGCGCCTCGCGTCCCAAGTGGATGTTAGCGCAGGTCCATGCTAATTTTTCCTCATAGCCATCGATATCGTCACAGCTCAACCCCCTTAACAGACCGCATTCCCCGATACCCAATCTTCCATTTTCTTCTAAAATGAGAAACCAAGTTTCCTTATGGCGCATCACTCCGCGCGAAGTTCCGCTGGGACGTTTAAAATCAAGGACGTATTTTCTAAAACGGGCTTCTATCATGCAGCGTCAAATTTAGCCATATTTTTGGCACAAATCGTAGCTATGGGATTATGGAAAGAAAAAATAGTATGGCTCCCCGCAAACTCATCCGGAATCGGTGAGGCCTTATTGGGAGAGTTTACCTGAAGTTGAACCAATAGCGGACGCCCTCTACCTGTCTATCAATATTCAGGCTGGTCTGAAGTTGATTTGCCAGTCGGTTCATCAGACGCAGCCCCATAGATGAATCGCCCAAGTTTTCGGTGTCATCGGGAAGGCCGATGCCATTATCGGAATATTCAAAATAACCTTCCCGTCCTTCCACCTTTTGTATTTTTATGGTAATCTTACCATGCCCATCATCTTCAGGAAAGGCGTACTTAAAGGTATTCGAAACCAACTCGTTCAAAATCAGTCCGAATGGGATGGCCCTATCGATATCGAGTTCTACGTCTTCTGCATCGATGTTAATCTCTATATTATGGCCACCTTTTCGGTAAACGGACTGCACGCTATTGATCAAGCTCTCTATGTACCCCTGCATCTCGATCACGGATAGATCCTCGTTCTGATATAATTTTTGATGTATTAGCGCCATGGCCTTGACCCGGCTCTTGCCCTCTTCCAACGCTACGATTGCAGCCTTACTGCGAGTATTTCTGGTCTGCAGGCTCAAGAGGCTCGATACCATCTGGAGATTGTTCTTGACCCGATGGTGAATTTCTTTTAACAAGGAATCTTTCTCGACCAGGGACGTCTCGATGATGTATTTCTGTTCGGCGATCAAGCGTTGATTCTTGATACTCTTGAGGTAGGCGTAAACAAGGCCGGCGAAACCCAATAGCGTAAAAAAGAAGGAAATAAGCACTAAGTTGCTCGTTCGTTCTTGGGCGAGCATCTCGGCCCGCGACTTTGCAAGATCAAGTTTTTGTTTTTCCACGATCTCCTTTGAAATGTCAAGGTCTTGCCGCATGACCGTGGCGACTTGTTGCAGTCGGAGTTCGGATTCGTTTCCGCTGACGGAGTCCCGTATACGAAGCTCTTTTCTCAAGTAGCGTGCCGCATTTTCGTAATCTGCGGTCTTATCGTAGTAAATCGATAATAGCCTGTTCTTGCGAATCTTATTCTCTGTGGTCTTGGTCGTCAAGTCGTCACTCAGATAGTTCGTAGCCTTGTTATAATCTTCCAGCTGCAGGTAACATTCGGAAATGGCCAGGCTGTTTTCGGTTAGTTCGTCGGTAAGGGCACCGTTTCCATATTCCTTGATCGTGGAGATCGCCCCTTCTAAATGCGGGATAGCATCTTCATACTGCTTTAGCTGCACGTAACATTTGCCCATGTTGCCGTCGATCAGACCGTTCAGCAAGATGGCCTCGGCCTGCTTTGCCCCATCTTCCGTACGGGTAGCATCGTTTAAAAATACCGTTATAAAACCCTTTGCTTTTTTGTAGTTGGTCAAGGCAGTGGGCGTGGACTCGTCCAACCTTAGAAAATTCCCTAACATATTAAAATATTCCGCTTGGGCATAGAAGTCATTTTCCTCAATGGTTCTTTTGACCTTTTCGATATAATCGTCCAAGGCCCTGCGATACATACCCAAATTTGCGTAAATGTCATAAAAAATGACTTCCTTGGTAATACCCAATTCACGAATCTCGTTCCGTACCTCTACCTGTTTGGGATACAGGGCTAACTGCCCGTAATTACTGTCCATCAATTCCAACAACTTGGACTTAAAGAACATGTCGAACTTATCAATGTCGAGATGAAGGTCTTTTGCCAGTGCCTGGCTCTTGTCGTAATCGCCCAAATCGGAATAAATGCAGGCCCGAATCAGCTGATACTTTCGGATGGTTTCAGCATCGTCATCCTGGACCGCTGCACGCAGATATAGATTTACCTCATCGAGCCAATCGTAGATGGAATTTTCGCTATACCGGTCGGAGGTCTCCAAAAAGAAGAGGAAGCGCTCTTCAGCGGAATCGAGGTCTTGGAATTCCTGAAAAACACTTTGCCCGGAATCAGGTTCTTGCTGCGCCCTACCTAAAACGGCCCCCAACAAAAGGAGCAGTAATAGAATAGATTTTTGGTTTAACAGTTTTTTCATATCATACGACCGGCAAAGCAAAAGTTTGCGGTAAGGGTGAACCGGTTCAACCTTGTTCAACGCAACCACCTTGGTTCGGAGTGCAAATCACAAAAGTATAAACTTGAAGGGCACTTTAACGGTTTCTTATTAAAATTGTTGACAATTGGGCTGTATCCGATTCTTGCAAAAATCTTGCCCTGGCACGCTTTAATTTTATAGTCGATAAAAATTAAAAAGGACCCTGTCATATTTGACAAGGTCCTCTTTCGAGAACAGGTTATAAAAAATTAAAAGTCATTGCTATACTTTATAAAACACATTATCTTATATCACAGATCTAAAATAGAACAAAGGTGGAACGACCGGAATATTTTGTTGTGAACCGGCAGATACTTGTTGTAAACGCTGTTAAAATTGTTTTAACGACGAAATTGGCGCAAATTCACATCCGATTTAATTGAACGGGGGACCCGGAAGAAAGCGGCCTGGAAACCTTAAGGAGAAGTTGGTAACCATCTCCTTGAATCTTGAGTGCGCTTTTCAAACAAAAAAAATTGCAAGAAAGGAAACATTGTAAACACCGCCCCCGTGGTTGATCAAAAGAGAAGATTTGAAATCCTGGATGTTATTGGATCGAATACCTAGCTAGGAGTTCATGGCGGAGATAATAAATTCCTTGAAATCCTTGGATATAGGGATTAGCGTATCCTTAATCATGATATCCCTTGAATTAATGGCATCGATGTGATCCACATTGACAATGTAGGACTTATGGGCCCTGTAAAACTTATTTTTAGGTAGTTTTTCCAGGTAATCCTTTAACGGGGAACGCACCAGAAATTTCTTATCTATCGTGTTTACCTCTAAATACACGTTATCCGCCTTGATAAAACGGATATCGCTAAATTGAATACGGTAATAAAGGTGTTGCTTTTTTACAAAAATGGAGTCTTTCAATACTGTGTTCGACATAGCTACTCCTTCATCCGCGTCCGGACTGGAGGCACTTCCGGATTTATCGGAACGTGTAAAATTGGACAGTGCAATTTCAATGGATGTATACAGGTCTTGCTGTTCGAAAGGCTTTACCAAATAACCGTTTGGCTTTACGGATTTTGCGTTTTCAACGGTCGCCCTATCGGAATTCGAAGTCACGAAAATAAACGGTATGTCGTAATTTTTTCGGATATGTTTTCCTAGGTCGATACCGGTTTTGTCAGAGGCCAGAATGATATCAATAAGAACCAAATCGACATGTTGGTTCTTCAAAACTTCTTCCGCCTGTTCGTAAACGATAACGTTATCGACGATTTCATAGCCGATTTCCTCAAGCATCGACTGCATATCATCGGCGATAATTACATTGTCTTCAACGATAAGTATTTTGATGGGCTGTTCCAAAATTGGTGGGGTTTAGTTGATAATAATTACTAAAATTACGAAAAAATATTACAAATGATGTACATGAGCACTGCCAAAAAGAATGTGCTCAAGGCCAGTTTCTTCAATTCCGAATCAATTGATTGGGGTAAAGTTGTGCGATAAATCCGAATCAGATGAAAGAATATTGGTATAAAAGCCAAAAGGGGTAGATAGCTTAAGGGCCATTTACCAAATTGGATATTTAGAAATAAAATCGTGCAGGTAAAAGCAGAAATCAGGAGGAGATAATGGTATATTTTGGCATTTTCAAATCCCATATAAACCGCCAAGGTATTCTTTCCAGCCTTTTTGTCGGAAAAGACATCCCTCAAATTATTCAGGTTCAACACTCCGACACTTAGCAAACCGATAGCCGTGGCGGGTAATGTTGCCAGAGGTGTTAGCGCTTCGGTATATAAAAACATAGACCCAAGTACAGCTACCCATCCGAAAAACAGCAGTACGAATAGGTCACCCAACCCCCTGTACCCGTAGGCCGATCTACCGATGGTATATTTTAAGGACGCCCAGATGCCCGCCGCGCCAAGAATCAAAAAAACGGCCGAAAAGAGTAGGTTTTGAGGACCGAACGCGACGTAAATCAGGGAGACGACCAACAGGACATCGATTACAACTGAGACCAGAATTCCCTTTTTCAGCTTCTTAGGGGTAAGCAAACCGCTTTGTAAGGCTCTTTTTGGGCCTATGCGGTCTTCGTTGTCGGTACCCCGTACCCCGTCGCCGTAGTCGTTGGCGAAATTAGAGGTCACCTGTAAACCTATGGTGGTACAAATGGAAAGAATAAAAATCAGCGTATCGGCCTCCCCATAATAATTGGCGAGTCCGGTACCTACCAAAACGCCGGATATGGATAGCGGTAGGGTTCTTAACCTTGCCGCATGGAGCCAAGGTTTGATTTTGCGTGGCAGCTCCAATTATTGCGCGTCTTCTATTTGAACCCGTTTTCCATCTTTGTAGGATGCCACAAATGCGTCCTCGAATCCAAGATCGACCAATTGCTCTCGAAAGGTTTGAGCTTCCTTTAGCGTTTCAAAATTACCTAGGGAATAGGTGTAAAAGGGATTATTCTTGACGAACATGGTATTGGTCAAGGCCTCCGAGGCCAAGGTCATATTATTTTCGACAAAGGACTTCACCTGAACCGAATATATCTTTTCTTTTTGCAGGAATTCCTTGGCCAAATAAAATTCCTTGACCAAGCTAAGTTCTTCGTTTTGCTGCTTCAAATTATCTATGCGCGATTTAATGGCATCCAAACTATCGATGGAGACCAACAGATTACTCGGACTCTCATAATTATTGGAAACACTTCTACCGGCAGTGAAAGAAAATATGGTGAGCGTACCCAGGAGAAAAAGTACTGTAATGCCCCCGAGGGCATTGCGTTGAAATTTATTTCTCCTTATCTCCTTGTTCTTGAACTTTATTTGATGGAGAAGGCGTTCGTTGATGATCTGCGCCTTATCGATATCCTTGTGCAATTCTAAAAGATCGCTTTCTTCTATAAAGGGCATTCTTTGGTTTTTGGGCTGTTAAAAAATTATTCTTTGCTTTTGGTTTAAAGTTAATCAAAATACCACAAGATCGATGAAATACATACTGAAAATGTTGCGAAAATAGCTATTTGTGTAGTGTATGGAACTTAACATGAAGTTAAAGGCATGTACAATATTGGTTTTCAGACTTTTCGTATACCATTTTTTTCAATCTCGATTTTGCGTTCCCGGTAGAGGGTACCAATACCTTTCTTGAAGGTCTTTTTGCTCATTTGCAGTTCCTTTTTGATCTGTTTGGGATCTGACTTGTCGTGCAACGGCAAAAATCCGCCATGGGCTGTCAACCGCTCGAAGATTTTGTTCGCGGCCGGTTCCAAAATCTTTTCTCCCAGAGGCTGCAGCGATACATCGATTTTGTTATCGGGACGGATATTCTTGACGTACCCTTTGGAAAAGTCGCCCACCGCTACTTTTTTGAAAATTTCATTGTGGTACACCAAACCTTTGTGTACGTGGTTAATGATGACCTCCCAGCCCAGATCGGTCATTCTCGTAAAGAGTATCTGAACCTCCTCCCGTTCCCTTACTGTAAGGTCGTCGTTACTTAGAAACTTATCGAGTTTATTTGAAGCGACCAACCGGAACGAGACCTCGTCTAGATAGCAACGTACCACGTACCACTGCCCTTCCTTCATTTTTTCGCGCTGCTCGCTAAAGGGTACTAAAAGATGCTTTTCGAGTCCCCAGTCCATAAATGCCCCGAAATTATTCACTTCCGCAACCTGTAGGAATCCGAATTTATGACGAATGACGGTAGGGGTCAAGGTCGTAGCTATCGGCCTTTCCTCATAATCGAGATAACAAAACACCTTCAGCATATCGCCTATCTCGGTATCTTTGGGAATATACTTGATCGGCAATAAAATCTCTACGCCCGTGTCACTTCCCAAAAATAGCCCTACGCTTGTGTCACGTAACACCTCCAACTTATTGTAATTTCCGAGTTCTATCATGTTTGCAAAGATAAGGGATAAAAAAACCGCTTACGATTGCAAGCGGTCTTTTATTGTAATGAACTCGTTTGGACTTTTTGTTCGTAACCGGTCCCGAAAGCTTTCGGGAGGCTTTTGTGCCCTAATGAAGGCTTTTTTGAGCAGCATAGCCATAGCTGCGGGGCGATAAAAAGACAAAATTAGGCCGCAAAATATGGAATATGTAGGTAAAAGAGAATGTCTAAACGACTTCAATATGCTTATCCAATTAGCGTCATAAACCCAACGTAATTCTGTAGGACTTAGGACGAAGAACTAAAGATTATTGAAAAATCGGCCCATTCATGGGAAAAACCGATAGTTTTACCTATTGTGTCGTGCAGTCTTAGGTTATATAAAACAATTAAGTGAATAGGCGGACAAGCGTTTACAATACTATGGCCGGCCTTAATAGATGGAGGCCTTGTTAAAGTGCTTACAAAGCATATAATAGACCACAGCCCTGTGTTTGTTTCTGTTGGCGGAACCATAGGTATCCAGCACGGATTTAACCGCATCCATTAATTTGGGGTCATCGTCCATTCCCAACTTTTTTATCAGGTAGTTTCTCTTGACGGTTTCCAATTCTTGATCGTCGCCGGCGGAGACCTTCGAGGCATCGACGTTATAGATTGCCGGTCCCAGTCCCTTGGTCACCTTTGTCAGCAGGTCCATGTCGGGTTCTTCACCAAATTTCTCCTTAATGTCGGCAGCGTACTTTTCGATCAATTCGTCTTGTTTACTCATAATATTCGGTTGATTGTTAATAAACTCGTCTCGAGCCCATGTTCGATACCGAGATTTGCGGCTTTCGTATTCTAGTGAAGGCTCTTTTGAGTAGTATAGCAGTAGCTATGGTACTCAAAAGATTAAATTAGGACACAAAATATGCGAATCGTAGATGAAAAAAAAGAGCTTAAGACGAGTTCAGTATTTAATCGAAGATATAAAATCAAAATAACCGAGCAAAATTTTGTCGTTCATTGTTCTGGGCGTATGTACCTCAAGTAGTTTCGGATGTGGTGATGGCTCATAAAATCCGGACAGCATTCCCGTCAAGCCATTCTCATCGGAAGCGGACAGATATTCGAATCCGAATTGCCGGCTCAATAATTCGACATCACGCTGATGGGCCGTCTCGAAAAAACGCTCAAAGTTTTCGGTTTCCTCTTTCCCGGGCAGTATCCTAAATATGCCGCCACCGTTGTTGTTGATGAGGATAATCCGGAAATCGGGCCGAAGATAATTGTTCCATAGTCCGTTGCTGTCATAAAAGAAACTCAGGTCCCCAGTTATCAACACCGTGGGATTTTCGGCATAGATCGAGCTCCCTACCGCGGTCGAGACGCTACCGTCTATCCCGCTGGTCCCCCGGTTGCAAAATACATGTAACGAAGGATGCAGATCGAACAACTGCCCGTAGCGTACCGTTGAACTGTTTGCCAGATGCAACTGATATCCTTCAGGGATACCCGGCAAAATATGCTTAAAGACCGACATATCCGAAAACGGGATGCGCTCTAGGTAGGCTTTACGCTTTGCAACATAGGCATTTCTTATGCTGTTCGAATACGAATAATATTCGCTTTGCACAGGTTTTGTTTTCCGTAGGAATTGTAGGAAAAACAGATTAGCTGCCATCTTAAAATGATGGTTGAGCGAAAAAAACGTATCGTAGGCCTTTAAGGGGTCGATATGCCAATGATGCCGGGGTTTATACTTGCGTAAAAAAGCCTTTATCTTTTTCGAAACTACTAGTCCGCCAAAGGTCAATAAAATTTCTGGACGTAATCTTTGAAACACCGTATCGCGATTATCCCGCTTTTCGATGGGTGCCAAAACGCTGTCGATACTCGTAAAAAAACGGGGATGATGAAGATTGGATGTGGTCTCGGTGAAAACGATGACCGAGGGGTCTTCCGCCAGCTGGTCTAAAAATTGCTGTTCCACGGCATGAGGTGGATTGACCCCGACCAATACCATTTTCCGTTCAGCGGCATTCCACAAGTCGACGAAATTTCCGATATCGGAAATTTCGTCGACTTCCTCCTTTTTCGCCGGAACCACCAACGGTACAGCGGCGGGTTTTCGGGCGGTATCGTATAGCGGTTCTTCGAAAGGAACGTTGATATGTACCGGAAGTTTTATTTTGAGAGCCACGTTCAGGGCCGTATTCAACTCCCTATCGTTATGTTGTTGAATTCGGGTTTGCGACGCCTCTTCCGAATTACCTTGCAGCCATTCCGGGGCGTATAGCTCGATGCGCTCCGTGGCGTGGACGACATCTTGCTTTAAGTTGGTCGAATATCCGATATGCCGATGGAAAACGTCGTCTTGACGGATGGTCTGTCCGTCTCCGACATCTATTTTATAGACGGGTCGATCTGCAGAAATTACCACGAGGGGGAGTCCACTGTAAAAGGCTTCGGCTACTGCCGGATAGTAGTTCAGCAGCGCACTGCCCGAAGTACAGACCACAGCCACGGGTTGGCACAAGTGTTGCGCAATACCCAAGGCAAAGAAGGCGGCACTGCGCTCATCGATGACACTGAAGCAAGAGAAATAGGGGTCTTCGGTAAAATCGATGGTCAACGGGGCGTTTCGAGATCCGGGGGAGATAATGACGTTCTTGATCTGTTTGGCCTTACAGTGCTGCACGATCAACTGTGCCGAGGGAATACTGGAGTGTCTCATGGCTGCAAAAGTACAAGTTCCAATGCAGGTTTTTCCGATATTTCTGGCCAAGTTTTTCGTGTCGCTCGTTGTCGGTTGTTCGTTGTCGGTGGGCGGTTTTGGTTTGTGATTGGCGGTTTCTAATTGCCGGCTGTCCGTGGTGCGTCATGCGTTTCTCATTTCGTCGCTCCCCACCATCTGGCTGTCTTCGGTCACCCGTCAATCGTCTCCTCCCACCCGCCATGCGGCCAGCCTCCCGGCTAACGTCCAAAGAATTATGACTATCGAATAAAAATCACAAAACCTGCGTCATGGTGGTACTCTTGGCCACAATTTCTTCCCATTCCCTTTCTGCGTCGGAATCTTTGGTAATGCCTCCGCCTACGTAGATAAAGGCTGTATCGTCTTTAATTTGCATACAGCGCAAGTTGACGTACAGCGTTGTTGTTTTTGCAATGGCACGATAGGCCTGATTTTCCTGATTTTTTCGGCGGGAGCTTCGTTGTTTTACCGTCTTGAGGTTCAGTTCGCCCAGATAACCGGTGTAGTACTCCCGGTCATAGGCCTCGTTCCGGACTATAAAATCAAAGGCATTTTGTTTGGGCAGACCACAGACCGCCGGGGTGGGATGCAATGCATGTACGATGTTGCCCAGCTCGCCCTCCGCAACCCGTCCGGTAATCTTGGTGCGCAAATGCAGCAGTCCCCCTGCACGGGCGGTTTCGGTGTTCGACAGGGTGAGTCTCTCCACGGAACCTTCCAGTGCGTCGAGAATGTAGTCGGTTACCATTTGTTGTTCCTCCAGTTCCTTTTCTCCCCATTCGGGCGTAGCGTTACCGGTAAATTTTTGGGTTCCTGCGAGGGACATCGTCGTCAAGCGTCCGTTTTGGAGGCGGAGCAGGATTTCAGGGGTGGCGCCCAGCCAAAGTCCCACTTTAGGATGGTACCAGAGGTAGCAAAAAGCCGTCGGGTAATTGGTCAACAGCTTTTGGAATAAATCCAACGGCTGCGCATCCGACTCGACTTCCATCCGTCTAGAAAGAACTACTTTTTTTACGATTCCCTTCTTTATTTCCTCTACCCCTTTTTTTACGAGTTTTACATGCAATGACTTATCCCTTAGGGTGGTGGGCGGCACGCTGCCATCCGGTTTCGGGGCAAGAGGCGGAAGTTTACGTGTCGAAGCCTCCAATAGATCATCCGGAACGGTAAGAATGGTCGAATGACCGGCCGCGAAAGGGGCAAGAATAAATCCAGTGTCCCTATACGATTTGAGCCGATGCAGGGTATCATCCTTCTGCAAAATGGCCTGGACCCTATCTTCACCAGGCTTGCTGTAGGCCACAAAGGGAAGCTGCTTGCGGTAATGGATGTCGATACGTTCAAGAAAATCCAACGGCATCTTATTTTTTGGGAAGGGCGATGGTAGTCAATTTACAAACGGATATCAGCTTATCTTGGGCGTCGGTGATCCTGATATCCCACAACTGGGTGGTACGGCCTTTATGAAGTATCGTGGCTTTGGCGAAGACCTCACCATCGCGGACACTTTTAATGTGGTTGGCCGCGATCTCGATGCCCCGGATGGCAAATTTCTGGGCATCGAGAAAGATGTACGAAGCCATACTCCCCACGCTTTCGGCCAAGGCCACCATGGCACCCCCATGGAGCACCCCGTCCGGCTGATGGACCTTGGGGGACACGGGCATCTTTCCGATCAGAAAGTCAGTTCCCACATCGGTATATTCGATGTGAAGGGTTTCCATCAGGGTGTTTTTTGAAGAATCGTTGCAGACCTTGAGTATTTTTTCTTTGTAGTCGTCCATAAACTCTATTTTTGAATTTTGCACACATCCACTTTAACGAATGTACAATTTAACGCGGTAGCGACGCATCCGTCCAAAATTAACCATACTAAAACGAAATTCACCTTGAACCTCTTTGGAGTTTTGTTTGTCCCACGCAAAAGTCGTGTGATTCGGCAACCCACAGCGGGTCAAGGTGAATTCGGAATAAAACGCAAAACTATGACTCCTCCGGAAAATACAGTAACCTATTCTAGCACCAATTCCTATTCCACCTTGAACACCCTATCGGAAAACACCGAGCACGTGTGGGTCGTGATGCACGGCCTCGGATATCTGAGCCGTTACTTTATCAACTATTTTGGGGAACTCCCCTCCGATAAAAATTATATCATCGCCCCACAAGCGCCTTCGAAATATTACCTCAGTTCGGCCTACACTCACGTCGGCGCGAGTTGGTTGACCAAGGAAAAGACCCAGCAGGAAATGGAAAACGCTCTCTCCTATTTGGATGCTGTAATGGCCGCCGAAAAAATACCGAACACGTGCAACCTCATCGTTTTGGGCTTTTCACAGGGGGTCTCCATTGCCACCCGTTGGGTGGCAAGAAGGCAGATCAATTGCGCCCAATTGGTGCTGTATGCAGGGGGGGTCCCGAATGAACTTGAAGCTTCGGACTTCGAATTTTTGCTAAAAAATGGCACCAAAGTGACTGCGATCGTCGGCGATAACGACAAATACGTAAACGAAGAGCGCCGAAAAGCGGAATCCGAAAAAATCGAAAGACTCTTTGGCGGGAAAGCGGAGCAGATTATCTTTGAAGGGGGACACGAAGTGAAACGGGAACTGATACACGGCTTGCTATGAGCGATGGTCCGATCATTTTGGAGGACATGGCCGTCAGACTCTCCCCCTTGACTTTGGAGAATTACCGGCACCTTATTCCCGTTGCTTCCCAGGAAAAGCTCGTCCAGTATTCTCCTTCGGATATTGAGACGCCCGAGGCCTTGCAGGGTTACGTACAAATGGCTCTGGAAGCACAGCGTCAAGAAACTGCCATTCCATTTATCATTTACGACAAGAAACGGGAAACTTATGCCGGTTCGACCCGGTATATGCACATTGACCGGAAGAACAAGGTGCTGCATATCGGCTCCACTTGGATCGGGAGGGAGTTTCAGGGAAGCACTCTCAATACACATATGAAACATTTGATGCTCGACCATGCATTTAGCGCAATGGGATTTGAAAAGGTGGAGTTCCGTATCGACGAGCGAAACCTCCGCTCCCGAAAAGCCGTTGAAAAATTGGGAGCGAAATTGGAGGGCATTTTGCGAAAGAACGTCTATATGCTCGACGGTTTCAAAAGAAATACCTGTTGTTATGGAATCCTGCGGGAGGAATGGGAAATCAGGTCTTAACGCTAAGAATAAACGCTATTTGATGGAAACTTAGGACTACAGGGCTGATGGAGTATAAAAATAAGGTGAAGATGGAAAGCTGGCAACAAAACCATAGGGTATCGAAGACCGGCTTAGCAGCTAACGCAAGACAAAACGTCAAAACCTCCTCCCTGGCGCAAAGGCCGAAATGTCCATTGAAGTTTTCTCTCTATGGATAATTTCAGAGACCAATTTTCCCGTAGCGGGGCCAAGGCTCCATCCCATCATGGCGTGACCGGTGGCGAATGTCAGGTTTTCGATGTTCTTGCTTTTTCCGATATAAGGGAGCCCATCGGGGGAAACGGGGCGCATTCCGGTTCGGGCATCGGCGATTTCTTCCGAAGTAATTTCGAGATCGGGGTAGTAATTTTTAGCACCGTGGGCTATTGCCAGCACCCTTTCTTTACGGATGGTAGCGTTGATGCCCGAGAACTCCATCGTACCGGCAAAACGGGTAAAGCCCCGCATCGGAGTTACGGCCATATTGGCTTCCATCAAAATGGCGGGCATGCTAATTCCCGTAGGTCGCGAAACGTTGATCCGATAGCCCTTTCCGGGCTGTAGAGGCAGCGAAATATCAAGTTTTTTGGATAGGATGCCACTCCAAGACCCCGCGGCAAGTACGATTTCATCGGCCGTATAGCTGCCTTTTGAGGTTTCAACTTGGGCAATTTGGCCGTTGCATACAGCGAGGTCAAGCACCTCTTCGTTCGTTTTGATGTCGACACCGGCCCTTCTCAGATACGCCACAAGTTTTGGCATCAGTTCCGTCGGGGTGGTATGGCCGTCGCAGATATAATGGATGGCGCCCTTGGCATCGATCTCAGTATCGGGTTCGATTTTTTTTAGTTCGGATGCATCCAGATCGGCGACCTCCAGTCCCAGTGAACTGAGCCGGTCCGCCACCTTTTTTTCCTTTTCGTAGGCGGCCTCGGTTTTGTAGAGCATCAAAAGACCTTTGCGCTCCAATTGGAAATCCCCCAAATCGCCGGATGCCTTGATATCCTCAAAGAGATCACGGCTTAAGAGATTAATATCCCTGATTACGGGAATGGCTTTTTCAACCTTCGCCCGATTGGAGGATCGGTGGAAGTACCACGACCATTTGAAGAAGTCGATATCCCATCGGGGCCTGATGTAAAAGGGACTAGAAGAATCGAACATCCATTTGATACCCTGCGCGATTTTGCCGGGCGATGCCATCGGAATGATGTGGCTGGGGGTCAGAAAGCCCGCATTGACGAAAGATGCCCCGGAGGAAATGTCGGATTTATCGATGACCGTGACCTGATGCCCTTCCTTTTGTAAAAAATAAGCGGAGCTTAGCCCTACTATCCCACCGCCGATGATAATGATTTTCAATGTATCAATGTTCTAATTTGTAAATGTAACAATGTTTTTAATGTAGCGATTTTGCAATGTGAGAATATAACTATGGGTTTTAATGTTGATCGACTTGGCAATTTGAAGATGGGCCGGTTTAAAGAATAAAATGTCAACCTGTCTTAATCGTCCATCCACATTATTCGATTGGCGCATTAACCTATTGTCTCATTACTACATTAGTTTTGTTTCATTAGTACATTTTCTCGTAAATCAGTTCAAATCACCTGAAACCCGTGCGCATACGGATCGTCGTCGTCAATGGTAATGGTGTTATGACCATAAATCTTGGCCCATCCCCGAATACTGGGTACAATGGCGGGTATCCCGACCAAATCGCACTCCTCCTCTACTCTTCCGGTAAACTGTGAACCTATATAGCTTTCATGGATAAACTCGTCTCCCATTTTCAGTTTTCCCTTGGCATGCCATTGCGCCATCCGTGCGGAGGTACCGGTACCACATGGTGATCGATCGATTGCCTTATCCCCGTAAAAAACCGCATTCCGTGCCGTGGCCAAGGGAGAGATCGGTTGCCCGGTCCACATGAGGTGGGTCACGTCCCTAATGGTAGCGTCTTCGGGATGGATAAACCTATTCCGATATTTCCGGTTGATCTTCTCACGGATTTCCTGACTAAAATGGATCAGTTTTCCAGCGGAAAAATTGTTGATGCCCGAAAAGTTTTTTTGCACATCGAAAATGGCGTAATAATTACCGCCGTAGGCCACGTCGAAGACCAGCTCGCCCAAATCGGAGCTCTGCACGCTAAGTTCCGTGGCCGCCAAATACGATTTTACGTTGGTCAGGGTTACACGGTCCACCTGCTCTCCCTTCATTTCGTAGTCGATCAGCACTAGGCCCGCAGGAGCTTCCATTCGGATCCTTCCGGAGGATTTTGGATGCAGCAATCCTTCTTCGATGCCAATAGTGATCGAACCTATCGTACCGTGACCGCACATAGGCAGGCAGCCGCTGGTCTCGATAAAAAGGATGCCAAAATCGTTATCAGGGTCGGTAGGCGGGTAAAATATACTACCGCTCATCATATCGTGTCCCCTTGGCTCGCACATCAAGCCGGTTCTGATCCAATCGTATTCCCTTAAGAAATGCTGCCTTTTTTCGCTCATATCCGCGCCCTGCAGCTTCGGACCGCCCCGAGCGACGACCCGCACGGGATTGCCCGCGGTATGGGCGTCGATACAGACAAAGGTGTGTTTAGGCATCGCGTTCCGATTCAATGTACGCATTGACCCGACGTTCTAAAATAGGCAAGGTTACCGTACCCTGTTCCAGGATGATCTCATGGAACTGCCGGATATCGAACTTGGGGCCGAGAGCATCTTGGGCCTTTTTTCGAAGTTCCCGAATCTTTAGCTCCCCCATTTTATACGTTATCGCCTGCCCTGGCCAAGAGATATAACGATCGGTCTCGGTATTTACCTCATGTTCGGAAAGTGCCGTATTCGACAACATATAGTCCACCACCTGCTCCCGCGTCCAGCCTTTGGCGTGGATGCCGGTATCGACCACCAACCGGCAAGCGCGCCACATTTCGTAGGTGAGTTTACCGAATTGCTCGTAGGGGGTAGTGTAAATCCCCATTTCATCGGCCAAGAATTCGGTGTACAGCGCCCAACCCTCGCCATAGGCGGACAGGTACATGTTTTTACGGAATTTGGGAATGCTATCGCCCAGTTCCCGGTTCAGCGATCCCTGCAGATGATGACCCGGCACGGCTTCATGGGCGGTAAGCGCGGGCAGAGTATAAAGGGTCCGGCTGTCCAGTTTATAGGTGTTGACCAGATACCATCCGGGCTCTGTCTCGCTACTTGGACCAGAATAACGACCTGCGGTATATTTGGGGGCGATGGCATCGGCGACCTTCTTGACACCGTACGGTCTTCGGGGCAACGTCTTGAAATATTTGGGCAGTTCGGCGTCGATACGCTTGGCGATATCCCGTGCCTCTTGCAACAATGCTTTACCCGTTTTAGGGTAAAATCGCTTATCTGTACGAAGAAATTTGAGGAATTCCGCGAAATCCCCTTCAAAACCTACCTCCTCGATAATCGCCTCCATTTCGGCTTTTATGCGGGCCACTTCCCGTAAGCCAATGTTGTGAATGTCATCGGCAGTATACTCCGTCGTGGTGGTGTAAAAATTGATTCGGTTCTGATAATATTCCTTTCCCTCGGGGGTTTCTGAGACGCCCAAGGTCTCCCGGGTATTGGGGACGTATTCCTCTTCAAAAAAGGATTTTATTTTTTTAAAGGATGGAACCACGCTTTCCTCAACGGCCGTACGGGCAGCGGTGAGCACCGAATCTTTTTGCTTTCCGGTCATCGTATTTGGAAGGTTTTCGAAGGGGACGTAGAACTCACTTTGCTTAAAGTCGGATACAATGTGCTGGTCGTAAGTGGATTCGTATCCCTTGAAAATTACCTTGGGCTGGGACATGCCATTTTGCAATCCCTCCCGGATAAGGACGAGTTGCTGCTCGGTATAACGGGGGATCGCGTTCAGCACGTCCAAATAGTTCCGGGCATCCTCATACGAGAGAATCGGCTGAATTCGATAATTTAGGTTCAGGTGAAAGCCCGAATCGGCCAAAATCGGGTTCAAGTACATCTGAAATTTATACCGATGTATTCTATCCTGAAGCACAAATCGCAACAGTTCCAAAGAAATTGCCTCGGTTTCGGAGAGCTTTGCCATGGAAATAGAATCAAGCCGCTGTAACTGTTTTTGTGCAAATTCGGACTTCCTGCGTTCCAAATCCGCCTCGTATCTTCCCAAGGGATACTCTTTTTCGTCATAGGGTTTAAATTCCTGTACTGTTTTGATGATCGAGTCAAGATGTCTGGATGCGTCATTGCTTTGCTCGGTGTTCCCCCATTCCTGCGCGGATAGGGATCCTACTGCGAAAACCGTGGCGCACAGTACAATTACTATTGGGTGGAACTGTTTTACCATGTCTTTAGATTTTCGCATCGGTATGTTGTCCATCAACGATCCTGGAAATGCCTAAGGGATTCGCGTCCTTGAGTGCGTCGGGCAACGAAGCTGCGGGCCAGTTCTGAAAGGCCACGGGACGCACCCAACGTCTGGCCGCGGAAGTGCCCACCGAGGTGAACCGGCTGTCGGTGGAAGCGGGAAAAGGTCCACCATGCTGCATCGCGGGACAGACTTCGACCCCCGTCGGGACCCCATTAAAAATGATACGGCCGACCTTGGACCGAAGCGCATCGACAACAGTATCGTGTTTCACAACTTCGTCGGCACTGCCGAGAATGGTACCGGTCAATTGCCCCTCCAATTTGTTCAGGACTTTCTCCAACTCCCCCGCATCTTTACATCGGACCACGATAGAAAATGGTCCGAACACTTCTTGGTGCAATTTCGTATTTTGCAGAAAATCGGAACCCTTGACCGCAAGCACTTTTTGTTGGGCCACATTGGGAGCCACTTCAGACTCATAATCGGCCACCACATGGGTGCCCTGCTCCCCCGAAAGTTCCTGCTTTCCCTTTTCATAATTACGGTGGATGTCGGGATGCAACATACAGGTCGGTTCCAATTGTTCGATTTCCTTTCCCAAAGTATCTACAAAACGGTCTAAAGAGTGACTTTCCATCCCCAATATCAATCCTGGATTGGTACAAAACTGTCCCCCTCCCAGCATGATGGACCCCGCGTATTGCTTAGCCCAATCGTCGCCCTTGTCCATCAGGGCGGATGGCAATGCGACCACGGGATTGATACTGCCCATCTCGGCAAAAACGGGAATGGGTTCGTCCCGTTCGTTGGCCAGTTGATAAAGTGCGGTGCCGCCCTTGATGCTACCGGTAAACCCTACCCCCTTTACTTTAGGATGCATGACCAATCTTTGACCGACCTCGATACCGCTGCTGTTCAAGTTTGAAAACACCCCATCGGGCATTCCCGTGCGCTCCGCGGCCTTGATAATGGCAGAGGAAATCAGTTCGCCAGTACCCGAATGTAGTGGATGGCTTTTTACGATAACGGGACAGCCGGCTGCAAGGGCACTGGCAGTATCGCCGCCTGCGGTAGAAAAAGCAAAGGGAAAATTACTGGCGCCAAACACCGCTATGGGACCGATCGGCACTAGCATTTTACGGAGATCTACCTTCGGCATCGGCTCCCGTTCCGGTTGTGCCGTATCGATGGTCGCCTCCACCCAAGACCCTTCCCGGAGTAAATCGGCAAAGGCCCTTAACTGGCCCATAGTCCGTCCGCGTTCGCCTTTGGCGCGACCCTCTGGCAATCCCGATTCCCTGATATACGTGTCGATAAGCGGGTCGCCCAGAGCCTCGATCTCTTCGGCGATAGCGACCAAAAATTCCGCTTTTTTCTCGCCGGAAAAGCTCTTGTAGCGTTGAAAGGCCTCTTGCGCCTTATCGGCCGCGGCATCGATTTCTTCCTTGGTCGCCTCGTGGAACGTCCAATCCGTCTTTAGGTTCAGTTTGGGGTCAAAAGTGCTGTAGGTGTCACTGCCTTTGGCGGACAATTCTTTTCCGATATAGTTTTTGCCGGTGATCATATGCTGTTTTTGTTTTTGGGTTCCTCGCTAAGATAAAGGAAGCGGGGTAAAAATGCTGTTAAGAATGGTTTAAGATTTGAGAAGGAAATCTATGGCTTGAATCATGAAATCAACTAGGTTTCTCCGTTCGAGCCTCTCGATGTGGACGGAGAGAGGCGCAGTCGAGGTTTGTCAGGTCGAGCGCAGTCGAGACCTGAACAAGCGGGCGGGCCGAAGTTCTCGACTGCGCTCGAACAGACATTAACTTATTCTCATAGCCTTTCAAGGGCTCATTCCCTAAGCAGAGGCCGTGCCTCTAATCGGGTCCAAATTCTTGTAATCCGGTAATGTGGGACGGGTCTTGAGGGAATCATCGATTACCTTTAACACCCTTTCCCGCTCATCCCCCTGTAAATCCATCCGAGGTTTTCTAACATTTTCCGTACCGATTCCAGTAGCCACTTCCGCCAGTTTGATATTCTGTACCAATTGCGGAACGATATCCAGCTCCAACAAGGGCAGAAACCAGCGGTAGATGGCCGTGGCCTCCTTCACGTATCCGGCCTTGGCCAGTTCATAGATTGCCACGGTTTCTGCGGGAAAAGCGCAGACCAGTCCCGCTACCCATCCGTCGGCTCCCAATAGCAGGCTTTCGAGCGCGAGGGGATCTACCCCGGTCAGCACCTTGAGCCGGTGACCGAAACGATTTTGCAACCTTCCGATGTTAATCACGTCCCGTGTCGATTCCTTAACCGCCTGAACATTGTCCAATTTCAAAAGCTCTTCGAACATATCCCCGGTCACCTCGATCTTATAGTCCACCGGATTATTGTAGATCATGACGGGCAAATCAACACTCTTCGCAATTTCCTTAAAAAATTCTACGGTTTCATGGTCGGTGGACCGGTACCGCATCGGGGGCAAGACCATCAAGCCGTCCGCCCCGCTTTCCTGGGCTTTTTGCGCCTCAGAGACAGCAACGGTGGTGGCCTGTTCGGCGACCGTCATGATTACGGGAATTTTTTTATCGACAAGCCGAGCCGTCTCCTTTATGAGTTCGACTTTTTCGTCCGAGGTCAAGGTGCTGGCCTCCCCAAGAGATCCCCCTAAAACGATTCCGTGCACCCCCGCATCGAGCTGCGCGTTGATATTCTTCGCGAACATCTTCATATCTAACGTATCGTCATCCGTAAATTTTGTGGTAATAGCGGGCATTACCCCTTTCCATTCGAATTTCATGTCTTATTGTTTTATAGTAGTTAGCATTAGGTATTTATGGGTTGTGGCCATGAGGCTATGGGGTACGGATTAAGGATAACGGCAGTGGTCATGGATTACGGTATTGGGATTGAAGGATTTAGCGTTACGGATTTAAGGTTAGAAGTTATGATTAGGGAGTTATGCGTTATGAGTTGCGTGTTATCGGAATCGCTCGGTGTTGCTCGTTATGGGTTAACGGTTACGGATTATGGGATAGACAAGGGGTACAACGGGTTTCGGATTCGGAGGTCGATTATGATCTCCTGAATCCTCGAAATTCTGGTCCTAGCACATTTAGAGTTCGGATGCTGGTTCAAAAATAACCAGAAATCCACATTATTTTTAATCGGATGTTATCAATAGTCGAGACTATATTATCCAATTTTAGGACGATTTCAATTATATGGGATGTATATTTGCTCAAATGAAAGTTCTTCCTTTTAAGATTCCCAAGTCCCCGCGGGAGACCCTGATCGTACAGGAAGACCGGGTGCCCCAATTCTACGACCAACTGCACCAACATGAAGAAGTGCAATTGAGCCTGATCGTTCGGGGTAAGGGCAAATTGATTGTCGGCGATAGCATACACCCGTTTGTACCCGGGGATTTTTTTGCCATCGCCCCTAACTGTCCACATTTTTTTAACCACGAGCCGGCGCCCGGCGGGGTGCATATGATTTCATTGTTCTTTACGGAAAGAACTTTTGGGAAAGGTTTTTTTGAACTTAAGGATCTCGAAGAGGTACTGCCCTTTTTTAATATGGTCAAAGAAGGGTTCCGCCCGACGGAAAACGAGGAGGTGGAAAAATTAATGCTTCGGATCTTGGAATCCGATCGATTGGAACGCTTGACACATTTTTTGCTATTGCTAAAAAAACTCTGTACCTGCGAGAAAAAAGCCTTGACCCAATTTTCATACCCCAAGGAAATCGGCATTCGTGAAGGGGAGCGAATGAAGCTGATCTTAGAATACACGATCAACAATTTTCAAAAGGATATTAGCCTGAAAGAGACCGCCGGCCTGGTGCATATGACCCCGAACGCCTTCTGCCGTTTTTTTAAACAGCGTACCAACAAAACCTATTTCCAATTTTTGATCGAGCTGCGCATCGAACACGCCTGCCAGTTGTTATTGAAAAATGGAAATCGTTCCGTACTGGAAATTTCGGAGCAATCCGGTTTTTCATCCATATCGAATTTCAACCGCCAGTTCAAAAAGTTAAAGGGAAGCACCCCTTCCAAATTTAACGGCTGATTTGAAAAATTCTCATATAACTGGTTTTTAAACGCCTAGAACAAGCCCTGAACCCACCTAAGGGTAGCGAACCAGCGGGGCCCGATCCAAAGCCCCGCAACACGTGGAGGTTCTTTCGACCATCGTATTTTAATGCCTCCACGGCCTTTACAGTTCAGGTGCCATGAAGTACATGCAATCGGTTTTCGAGGGGCCGGACGTGCACCAATGCCAACCTTGTTAATTATACGAATAATCCCACGGGGATTTATCTCCTTGTTTTTCCTATTTTTGCCGTTTACGCAATACAAATTGTACTGACATGAAAAACATCGCATTCTTGGTGCTGGGACTGGCCATGGCCTGCAATTCTACACAAACGGCTTCGGAGTCCACTGGAACCACCAGCTTGGATCAGACGCCCGATCCTACACCCTATGCCGAAACGATAACCGAATCGGAACTAAAGGATCATCTATACATCTACGCCTCCGATGAATTCGAGGGTAGGGAAACCGGGGAACCAGGCCAAAAAAAGGCGGTGGAGTACCTCAAGGCCGAATACGAGCAAATGGACATCCCCGCAGCAAAGGGAAACGGAAACTACTTTCAGAAGGTACCTTTAGAACTCGCGCAATTGCCCACTGGTTCTGTGACCGTCAATGGAGAGGAGTTTTACCTGGGTGCCCACTTGCTTACTTTTGCGAAGGCCCAAGGCACCTATAACAATGTCGTATATGCAGGCTATGGAATTGAAGAGGACGATTATTCGGATTACAAGGGACTGGATGTCAAGGGGAAAGCCATCTTGATCAAAGGGGGTGAGCCTAAAAACGAGGATGGATCATACATCATATCCGGCTCCGATGAAAAATCGATTTGGAGCAATATGTCAGAATCCATCGCAAAACGTATGGAACTGGCATCCGATAAGGGCGCATCGGCAGTTTTTTACTACGATGAGCAGAACTTTGGCCGCTTTAAAAATCGTTTCGATTATATGAAGAACAATGGAAGCGGTAGAATGCAATTGGCGGACGACAACGATACAGAATTTGCCAATTTCTTTGTCGATGCCACCCTGGCCAAGGCCATGCTGCCCGAAATTGAGGCAAACGATACCCCCGAAACGCTACCGGTAAAGCTAAGTCTCGACATTCAAAGCGAAAATGAAGAAGTGGATTCTGAAAACGTCGTTGCCATTATCAAAGGCACGGAAAAACCGGATGAATATCTGGTGATTTCCTCCCATCTAGATCATATCGGCATCACTGCCGACGGGCAGATCAATAACGGGGCAGACGACGACGGTTCGGGCACGGTCGCCATGTTGGAAATCGCTGAAGCCTTTAAAAAAGCCGCCGATGCCGGGCAGGGGCCCAATAGGGCCATTGTCTTTCTTCATGTAACCGGGGAAGAAAAAGGGCTTTTGGGTTCGCGCTACTATACGGATATCGATCCGATATTTCCGTTGGAAAATACGGTCGCAAACCTCAACATAGATATGATCGGTCGCATCGACCCTAAATACGAAGGCGACCGCAATTACCTTTATTTGATAGGATCGGACAAATTGAGCACCGACCTGCACGATCTATCCGAAGCGGTGAACGACAAGTATACCCATATCGAATTGGATTATACGTACAACGACGAAAACGATCCGAACCGATTTTACTACCGGAGCGATCACTATAATTTCGCCAAGAACGACATCCCCATCATATTTTATTTTAACGGAACGCACGCCGATTACCATAAACCCAGTGATACGGTCGAAAAAATTAATTACGACCTGCTGGAAAATCGGACCAGGCTTATTTTTTACACCGCTTGGGAAATAGCCAACCGTACCCAAACGTTGGTTGTCGATAAAGCATTTTAAAAAATAACCTTGGTTTTAGTTTGAAAGATCTCGCAAAAAAAATTAACTTTGCGATCCGTTATGAAGCAGTGTCGTTGCTACTGTAGGAGGAAACAGCTTTAGTACGGGGATACGTAGTATATTTGTAAAATGGTGGTTGTAGCTCAGCTGGTTAGAGCGCTTGATTGTGGTTCAAGAGGTCGCCGGTTCGAAACCGGTCTTCCACCCTTGGATTAAGCCTTGTCATCACCGACAGGGCTTTTTTTTTGCCCCAATTTTGATCCATGAATAGGTGGACAAGCCTTTACCGAGCGTTTGCCCGAAAGATGTATTCCCGCCCGCCTGAAAAATGCACCCTGCGGACGGCAACTGGAAATCTGTTTCACTGGTTTACCATGAGATTCATCCTACCGGGCAAAAGCAGCACTTTCCCGATCGATCGAGGTAAGACTGCTTTGTCCCGATGCTTCATCCTAACGGGGCGTGGCCCATCCCAAGTAAGTAATATTATTCTTTGACCCGTCAGTTGCTTTCCTTAAAAACATCCTACCAAATACATCCTTCTTGAGATAACACACAAAATTTGGGGTTTCACAACATAAATTACGGATACTCGGTCCGATACGGTAATTTGGTCAAGCCTTAAATCATCCTAATTCATGCTTACTGTCAAAGCTTCTTTTTTGACAATGTTTTTCGTTCTAAAGAAGTGCTTCTTTCTTTTTGGAATGGTCGTTCTGTTCGTAAATCAAATCCAGGCACAGGTTAGTATTAAGGACAGTTTGACGGAGCGGCTTCAAGCCTTTGATCAGCCATCGGCAATCCAAATGAAGGATACGGTGTATATCGATCTCATCAACGCACTGGGACGGAAATTGCGATTTTACCAAAGCGACAGTCTATTACAGCTATCACAACAGGCACTACAGCTCAGTAAAAAAGCAAATTACGCAGTTGGGGAAGGTCGTGCGCTGCTAGGCCTCGGTGACTATCACTCCGATAGGGGCCATCATACCGAAGGCGTATTCTATTATGAAAAGGCCCTACAACTAAGTCGAAAAATCGAACACCAAAAGTTGATTTTAGATGCACAGAACAGTCTCGCAGGGGAATTTGCCTATGAGGGCGACTATGCCAAGGCCCTAATAGGTTACCTAGAGGGCATCGACCTGGCCAAAGCTTACGGCGATTGTCTGATGCTATCGATCATGAACGAAAATATCGCCAATCTATATGTCTCCCAAAAAGATTACAATCAGGCCTTAGAATTCTACAACCAGGTAAAAAAGATAAACGAAGACATCGGCAACGAAATATACTCCGCCGAGACAATGAGCAATATGGCTTCGCTATATGCCGATATCGGTCAGCTAGACTATGCCATGTTCAACGCCAACAGCAGTATTACGATATTCGAAAAACATAAAATAATGGACTGGCTTGCCTTTGCCTATGAGGTCAAAGGCAAGACCTACCTCAAGAAGAAAAAGTTCAAATGGGCCATCCACTGGTATAAGAAATGCGAGGAGCTACACCTGAATCTTGACGATGAAAGAGGGCGAATCGATATGCTCAACGGTATGGCCGAGGCCTATTTCGGCCTAAAGCAGGATGACAACTCGGAGCGGTATGCGCTAGAAGCTTTCGAAATCTCGAACAAGATTCAATTTATGGAAGGCAAACAGAAATGTGCCAAAACCTTATACAAGATTCAAAAAAATAAAAGAAACTACGCCACCTCGCTAAAGTATCTTGAGCTATATCAAAAATTGTCTGATACCCTGTCCCGCAACGAAAATAAAAAAAGCCTTACCCTGCTTAAGACCAAGGTTCAGCACGAAAAACAAAAAGAAAGACTTATAGCCCAGAATAATAAGCAGTTGGCAGAACAGAGAAACTATGTGTACGCTTCCCTCGCCATTCTCATCATATTCGCAATGGGTACATTTTTGCTGCGCCGAAGCGAACGCATTCAGAGGCGTCTTTTTGCTAAGCTTAAAGATAAAACCGTGACCTTGGAAAAAACACAGGACGAGCTGCGCGAGATGAACAGAACAAAAGATAAACTCTTCTCTATCATAGGCCACGACCTTAGGGGGCCGATCGGAGCCTTTCAAGGTCTTCTAAAACTTTTCAAGGATGGAGATATCGGGCAAGACGAATTTATGGAATTCATGCCCAAGCTGCGGAACGATATCGACCATATCTCTTTTACCTTAAACAATCTGCTCACTTGGGGCCATACCCAAATGAACGGGGCGACGACCAATCCCTCGGTCGTCGGCTTGGGCTCCATGGTCAAGGATAATATAAACTTGTTGTCGGAAATCGCCGAAAATAAATCCATCAAACTGGTAAGCCAAATACCTTCCAATACAATGGTCTGGTCCGACAGCGATCAAATTGAAATTGTCATCAGAAACCTTATCAGCAACGCCTTGAAATTTACCCCGGAAAACGGACTGGTGACTATCTCAGCTCAGGAGAACAAGGAATACTGGCAAGTATCCATACGCGATACCGGGATAGGCATGGACGAACAGACCATTGCAAAAATCTTCGCCATGAACGCGAACCATACTACCTATGGTACAAACAATGAAAAAGGGACCGGACTCGGACTTTCATTGTGCAAGGAGATGGTCGAAAACAACAGGGGAAAAATTTGGGTAGAGAGCCTGCTGCGCAAGGGAAGTACCTTTCATTTTACGGTTCCGAAGGCAAAGAAGCTGTATCGGAAAACAGGTTGATTTCAATGGCCAAGACACAAGAAACCTGGAATCATGTCGTTCACTTTTGTAGGTTCTAGGGATTGGATATAAGGCTTGACCCGCGATAAATACTATTGCCCTTTTACCAATAACCTCGTTTAATCGATTTATACATGCCAAAACTAGTGTTCCCACAGCTCAATTTGAACGGCGACGACTTTCTATCGAAGCACGGCTATAGCGCTAGGGTCGAGATGTCCGCAGGCGGACACAGCGCATTCAGCATCTCCTTTTCGGCCAGTGCCACCGAGACCTATGCCGGCGCGCTGATGGAGAACGCGATCGAATTCATTGGCAAGCGCATGTCAATCCGTCTTGATGCCGACGCCATGGAGTACACCGGGCTTGTCACCTCGATCGATCTGCAGAAGGGGACCGGTGCGGCGGGTACCTTGATCATATCCGGCCACGGGCCCTCCGTGCTTTTGGCCAATTCGGTGCAATGCCTTAGTTACGGAGAGGGCACGCCACTCTCGTATGTGGCGAAATCTATCCTTGAAGGTCATTCCTCCGAGATTCTAAAGCCACTCATGGGCGCGGGTAACGACATCGTACTGCCCTATACCGTACAATATAACGAGAGCGACCTTAATTTCTTACAACGGCTCTGCCGGCGTTACGGCCTGTGGCTCTATCACAACGGGAGGGAATTCTGTATAGGCCGCAAAGGCAATAAGAAGATACCGGCTATCTATGGAACCGATGTAACCGCCTTTAATCTCTCCACGAACCTTCGCTCGAAGGGGCCGCATGTAAGCGGTCGTGACTGGGTGCTTGACGACCTTTTCGAGACCCCCTCGTCTTCGTTCCGACCGAAATCCTATCACCCCTATTTCAATCAGGTAAAAAGGGAATCCGATTTCGTCTTCACTAAAAACGGGATTTACGACTACAGCACCGGCCAGGATGGATACAGCCATCAGAGGGACATGGATACTGCCAACGAGGTGACAGTACTGGGCGGAAGCACCGGGATGGTTGCCGCCACGGGTGTTTCCGAAATCTCGAACCTCAGGGTTGCCGATATCCTAAGCCTTGAGGGCCTCGATTTTACGGATCCCACGAAAAAGCACAGCTTTGGCAACTACGATATTGTAAAAATCATACACAGCTTCGACCATAGCGGTCAATATCAAAACCACTTCGAGGCCATCCCCGCGGACAGCCCCCACCCCCCGTATTCCAACGGTTTTGAGTCCTCTTTCTGCCCCGACCAGCGTGGCCGGGTACTCGACAATACCGACCCCGAGGGCCTTGGTCGGGTCAAGGTACAGTTCGAATGGCAACGGGGGATATCGACCTCCACGCCATGGATCAAGACCTCGATCCCCTACGCCGGTAATGGCCGCGGTTTCTACTTCGTTCCTGAAAAAGGCGAAGAGGTGCTGGTAGGCTTCGAGGGCGGCAACCCCGAAAAGCCCTACGTCATCGGAAGCGGATTTAACGCCAAGGCCAAGAGCGGTTTCGCGGACGACCGTAACAATATCAAGGCCATCCGCACCCGCAGCGGCAATACCATCGAACTCAACGATACCGACGGTGGGGAAATGATTACCATAAACGACAAAGCTGGCAACAGCATCCATATCAACTCCGCGGAAGGCAAAATGGTCTTTACCTCACAGGGCGATATGGAGTTCAACGCGAAGAACCTGCGCTTTAATGTTCAGGAGAATATGGAGGTCGAGGTCGGCAATGACATGCGGGAAGCGATAAAGGGCAAATCCGAAACCACCGCCAAAATAACTGAGGAAAATATATCGGAGTCAAAAAAAATTAGTGTCGGGCAGACCCTGGAACAGGTCTCGGGAGATTTGGTCATGCAAACCAGTAAAGGTAAAATGTTGTTGGAAGGACAAGGAAAGGTATCCTTACAGAGTGCCACCAAAGTTTCATACGGAAAATAAAGACTATGGAAAGATTCTATCTGGTGGAGGGCGCCAAGCTTCAATGCACCTTGGGTACATCCCCCGGAAAGCTTACGGTAATTTCCCAGCAAAAATTAGAGGTACAGGGCAAACTACAGGCCACTGCAAAAGATAAGCTTCTAAAACCACCGTTTTTCGGGAGCTGTACCTGCAAATCGCCCAACCCGCCCTGTTCTCCCGCCTTGCAGGATTGGCAAATGCCTGGCAAGAAAACCGGTATGGACGCTGACGATCTTATCACGGACGATTCCCGGATCCAATGTGCCCAAGGCGGAACGATTACGGTGCTGGACCCCAACCAAAATTTGGTCTCGACAGGCGAGGAAGAAATCGAAATCGAGGGCGCACTGCCAAAACTGGAAGGCGAGGTTATCTTCGTCAACGGTTTTCACAGCGACGTTCCCGAAAACACGGAACAGACCTTGCAAAATTCAATACTCGATATCGATCCCGATAACGCCGATCATGAACACTACAAGCAAGGTGAGAGCGTGAACGAAAGAAATCGGGCGGACGAAAATGATATTTTTACCAATAAGCAACTTGAAAACGAACTTCCTGACAATGAAAGAACGGAAGAGGATATTGAAAAAGCACTCAACCGGAAAAAATTGTCAACACCGTTCAGTTTCAACAATGGCGTCGAAAAATTTTGGGGTTACTGAAACCAAAAAGCCAATCAATATGAGGGAGCCGATATGTACGCCCGATATTTCAACGCCTATCGCAACGACCATTATATCAACGGTTCGCATGGCCTTGGGTCAAATGCCGCGCACAGAATCGATCATGGCATCGCCCTAGGCTATCTTTGGGCAAAGGGCAACTGGGGCATTTGGGCGTCCGATTCAGATATTTTCGACAGTGGCGCCGAGGCTTTCAAGAGCTTCACGCCCGCCTATAGACCGGTCACCATCGTGGCACATAGCCATGGGGCGGCCGTCGGTGCCGGGGTCTCCATCGGTATCATGTACTATGCGCTGGAGATGAAGTGGGACAGCATAGCCCTGAACATCATTTTTCTGGGCACACACCAGCCACAAAATTTGACCGGGCGTCAATACAGGGATTTTTTGGACAGAAAAGTCGATTACTATGAAGTGGACAGAACATTCCCCAATATCGGGGGTGAAAAAGAAGCCCACAGTCTGAAGTTCCTGAACGGCCTTGCCGACGTCTTCAATCCCGAACACAATAAGGTACGGCACGAAAGGGGAATCTATGAACATCTCAAGGAGATTCTGAACGGATGGGAGGCCTACACCGAAAGATGTGTACAGTTCACCTTTGCGAATGACCGCGGTGATCTGGTAACAAGGGACGGCGACATTCCTGATGTTCAGAGCGCCTGCAACCCCGCTATAGACGAATCGCTCTTCTGTGCGGAATACACGGCCCCCGACGATTTTGAACGCTCCGGAAAAAAGATAGTTTCCACGCTACAGGGCGGCTATCTGGTACTGTCAACCCATCTCGCGAACCGGCGTTTCGAATTCGACCATCTAAAAAAGGATGCCGATGAAAAATTAAAAAAAGAGGGCGAGGAATGGGGAGATTTCGAGAGCGTTGCATTGTATTGGGCGGATGCCTTTGAGGAATATAAAATTCAAAAGGCTAAATTTAAGGCAACATTTGGGGAAACCTATCGATATACGAATGTCGTAGCCGATAGATATCGAAGAATAAGCCAATGGATTGACGAAAAAAATCCGTTTGCCGACGACCGGACGGAATGGGAGAAGCAATACAAAAAGGCTTACAATATCGTCACGGATGCCTATGAAGACATGCTGCTAAAATACGCCTCGTTGCAACAGGCCTGCCTGTACGCCCACTTCGCGCCGGTGTCGCTAATCAACCACGGCAAACTAATCTCCGATATGCCCCACGATGGGCTGGGCACTGGGAGCATCGCTAAACGCATTGCCAAGGCGGGGGAAGGCAAATTTTATCGGGTAGAGTATGATTCCGATCCCGAAGAAGCGGAAAAGTTGTCACCTGAAGTAAAAAGAAAGAAAGACATGGAATACGTAAAACAAAATTCAGATAAATTAGTGACAACATCAATAGTAAATACATCATATATACATGACGTAATTGAGGCTTACATTGAGAAAAATACTAAAATCGAAATAGAACGATTGTACTACGAACCGGATAAGACCAAAAGATGAAAAAAATTGTTTCATTTATTTTTCTCACCACATTAACTACAAGTTGTAATATGAAAAATAAAGCGTACCAAGAACTGCATATCCACGATGGGACGGTAAATTATGAGGTAGCAGCGATAATTCCTAAGCAAAATAAGGCAACATACGTGCAATTTGATACTGTGCAAAATGTAATCGTTACTAAATCATTGTATAAAAGTGCAGTTAAAGAAAATACAACTTACGAAAGTCTCAAAATTGATTACCTAGGTAACATCCTTGATACTTATGAGTCGCATACACCCTTAAAAGATGGTACGATGAAGGGTTTTGATTACTACTCCAATTGGATTATAAACGGCGATAAAACGAAACACTTTTACATCGACCCGTTCACGGATAAACCTATTAAAGATCTCTACGATTATGAATGGCCGGAAAATGATTACGAAAAATGGTTTGAAATGTTCCAGATACTATATGATAAGGCGAGTTACGTACATATCGATATTTCATTTTATCTTTTCAAGATAAATGATAAATGGTATTCGCTTAGAGAACCCTTTGAAGAGACCCCAAAAGATTTCAACAAACGATACCCAGCAAAAGAAAACCAAGACGTCCGTATAGGAAAACTCCGCGACATCTGCCCCGATTTCACCGTGAACGAATACAATCGCGACACCAGTTTTATGAACGTGGTCGATTATGAGGAGACGGACAGCGAAGACGGGGGCTGGTTCAACCCCATTTCCTACTCGGCCGGTTACTATTTTATCGAGCTCTACATGCCCATGGGCGATACCATCAAGATAAAACGTCATGGCAGTATGGGGGCCAACTTGGAGGTCTACAAAATACCGGTGACCCATGGCGGCCGCAACGACGTGGTATTCTTAGTCCAGAAACCCGGTAAGCTGAATCCTGAAAAAGAATTCGGCGGCATGTACGTCATCAGACCGAGGAGCCTAGAACAGGATGAATACGGTACGCACAAAAGCGGTGCCGACAGTTTTATCAGCCAACACAATTCAAGGGACGGCAATATCGATACCGAAGCCAAGTTTATCGGACGAACGGAAGATTGAGACCTGTATTCAAATTGTTACCCTAAATTATATTCTAAACTATATGCATAGCGGAAAAACGATAGTACGCAGAAGCACCTTTTCTATTCGTTACAATATTACCATTGGAAGCCTTTTGGCAAGGGTGGCGGTGGGCAGCTGCAGCTATGGTGGGCAGTTGCTGTAGCAGTTACCGGTTGGGGCTGGGATGGCTTGTTGCGGCTGCGATACACATATCACTTCAAAGCCCCCAAACGATCGACGGCAACAAGACGTTCGACGGTAAAACCTTCAGCGTACTCCACCCCAACCAGTCTTCCGAGGTCGCGCGCCCGGTACTTGACGCTGTCTAAAAAATTTCTGCTGGTAATCGGTGTTTCAGGTTCCTTACTTCTCGGGTCGTGGAATTGGGAAGAATAGGCCAAAATCGCTTCGGTTTTCTTCTCGATATAGCCAGTAACATCTACTACGAAATCCGGTTGGAGATTTTTCCATTGGATATAGTGGTACACGTTTTTGGGCCTCCAAGGCTCTTGCCACTTATCGTCCCCGTCGAATTTGGTATCGATTTTCACCAGTCCGCTTAGGTAACAGGCATCACTGACCAATTTACTGCCCCTGCCATGATCGACATGACGATCGTCGATGGCATTGCAGAGCACGGTTTCGGGGCGATACTTTCTCAGCATCCGGATGACGCCCAATTGATGCTCCTTGTCATTGACAAAAAAACCATCGGCAAACTCCAAATTTTCGCGTACCGAAAGCCCCAAAATGTTTGCGGAATCCGTCGCCTCCTTCGCCCGAATTTCGGCCGACCCCCGGGTGCCCAATTCCCCTAGGGTCAAATCGACGATTCCCACTTTCTTTCCGTTGGCGATTTCTTTGGCAATCGTTGCGCCTGCGCCCAACTCGGCGTCATCGGGGTGGGAGCCGAATACTAGTATATCTAATTTCATTTCTAATTTTGCTTTTGTTTCAATGCCAATCCGATAGGTGTTCGTCTATTCCATGTGCGAAACGGAAACCTGTCCGCCGTCGGACGGTTTGATCACTCGTACGCTTGCATCGGGGTAGCGTATTTTTGACCGGTACCCAATTAGACCGTGCCGACCACGCTTTTTACTTTTTCAAGCGCTTGCTCGATATCGGCAATCAGGTCCTCCGGCTCCTCGATTCCTACAGAAAATCGAATCAAACCGTCCTTAATACCCTGCCGCTCCCGTTCCTCGGCCCCTAACAGGGCATGCGAGGTTTGGGACGGCGAAAGCACGGTACTTTCCACACCCGCCAAACTCATCGAGGGTTTAATAAGCTGTAGGGATTTTTGAAATCGGGAAGCATCCAGGCCTTCCAGCAGTTCGAAGGAGAGCATCCCTCCGAAACCTGCCATCTGTGTCTTGGCCGTTTCGTGTCCCGGGTGGTCTGGTAGCCCAGGATAGTACACCGCCGCGATATCGTCATGTCCGTCTAGAAATTCCGCCATCCGTTGGGCATTTTCGTTCTGGGCCCTGACCCGGATGCCCATGGTCTTCATACTCCGTTCCAAGAGCCAAACGGTATAATCGCTAAGACTGCCTCCAAAATTCTTTGCGAGGGAATGAATCCTTTTGATGTTTTCCTTCGTGGAGGCCACCGCCCCCGCACATATATCGGAATGTCCACCCATGTATTTGGTGGCACTATGAATAACCACGTCGATGCCAAAATCAACGGGATTCTGGTTAACGGGACTGGCAAAGGTGTTATCGATCATGGATACTAGACCGTGTTTTTTTGACAGCTTTGCGACCGCGTCCAAATCCGTGATGGTCAACAAGGGATTGGAAGGGGTCTCGATATATATCACCTTGGTGTTCTCTTGAACCTTAGCCTCAAAATCATCGGCAGCCCATCCTTCAGTAAACGAATATTCGATACCGTACTTATGAAATTCCTCTGTAATCAGGTTATATGTGCCCCCGTAAAGGGTCTGCTGCAGTACGATATGGTCCCCCGCCTCTAAAAATGCCAACAGGGAAGTACTTATCGCTGCCATGCCACTTCCGAAAATCAATCCCGCCTCCGTATGCTCGAGGGCGGCAATTTTTTTACTGAGGGATTCTTGATTTGGGGTATTGAAATAGCGGGGATACCGTTTGATATCGACATCCTCGAAGGCGTAGGAGGTGCTCATGTACAAGGGAGACACAGCGCCTTTGAATTGTTCGTCCTTCACTTCGCCCGTGTGGGCACAGATGGTATTGAGGCCTTTTTTGTTCCGGGTCATGCTTATCTATTTTGGTAAAAATCAAAGGTATGGAATATCTTCCGCCTTGGTAGGGTCGTACCGGTCAAAATTGCGGATGCAAAACCTATATCCTCACCCTTTTCCAATTTCCTTTTTTGAACCAGATGATCGCTATGATGGCCAATAAGGTTTCGGCGGAGGTGATCGCGATGAAGACCCCCATCGCCCCAAGGTCAAAAGTAATAGCCGCCAAATAGGCAAAAGGCAACTGAAATAGCCAAAAAGCCACAAAATTGATCTTGGTCGGGGTACCGGTATCCCCTGCCCCGTTGAAGGCTTGGGTGACCACCATACCGTAGGCATAGAATACATAACCCAAGGCAATTATCTGCAGGCACAGGCCCCCGTTCGCCGTTACCACGGGATTCGAAGTGAACCATCCGACGATTTCATGGGCAAACAACAGGTAACCTATGGAAACCGCCCCCATAAAAAGGGCATTGTACTTTCCTGTTTTCCAGACCGAAGTTTCCGCCCGTCGTGGTTTTTGGGCCCCCAGGTTTTGCCCGACCAAGGTTGCGGCGGCGTTGCTCATGCCCCAAGAGGGCATCAAGGTAAACAGCATAACCCGGATGGCGATGGTATATCCTGCCAGCACCTCGCTTCCGAACTCGGACATGATCCTCATCAGAAACAACCAGCTCGACGTACCGATCAAGAATTGTGCGATGCCCCCAAGGGAAACCCTGATCAGGTTAAGCATCACCTGGAACCGGAATGTCAGATCGCGGATACCGATCTTGATCCGGCTCCATCCGAAAAAGAGTACGGTCAACTGAAAAATTACAGCAGTACCCCTGCCGATATTGGTGGCCATGGCGGCACCCGTGACCCCGTACTCGGGGATGGGGCCCCATCCGAAGATAAAGATCGGGTCCAGGATAATATTGAGTCCGTTTGAAAGCACCAAGGTCCACATAGCGATTGCGGCATCCCCTGCCCCGCGGAAAATGGCATTGATCAAAAAAAGCAAAAGTATAGTGATATTCCCCCCGATGAGCCATTGGGTATATCCGTAGCCTTCGGCTATCAAATCGGGTTCCGCACCCATTAAGGCCAAGATATCCTTGGCATATAGAAATCCGAAAACGCCTACCGGCATGGCGACCATTATGCCCAAGGCGATGGCCTGTACGGCTGCCTCCCGCGCGCCCTGAACGTCTCTTTCCCCGACTCTGCGGGCGACGACGGCCGTAGCGGCCATACTTAGGCCGATAGCCACAGCATACACCAAGGTAACAACGGATTCGGTCAGGCCGATAGTGGCCACCGCATTGACGCTGACCTGCGATACGTAGGCAATGTCGACAATGGCGAAAATGGACTCCATCATCATTTCTAAGATCATGGGCACGGAGAGTAAAAAGATGGCCTTGCGAATGCTGCCGCCCGTGAACTCGGTTTCCTTTCCGGAAAGGGCGAGAAAAAAATAATGGAAAAAACGCCGAAACGTGATTCTGCTTAGATGAGGCATGATGTCGGGAATTATGTTTAAAAAGTGAAGCGGATGCCATGGGATGGACCCTCCCGCATTTAAACCGTGGTGGGTCACCTCTTGCGCCAAAACGAGAGGACATCTATGACGTACATAATTCCTATAACTTCATGATATGGCAAATGTCGGATATTTTTTTGGAGGCGGGGATACCGGTTATACAGATAATCGTACCATCCGTACAATTGGGCTAAAGCATCTACCGGGCAATTTAGTTTTGCGCCGGCCACTCTGTCTCGATGCCTTGCTGACGGACCAGCTTTTGGAATTCCTGTATTAGCGCCCGATCTTTATACGCCTGCTGCGGGGCGATTCCCTTTTCCATCAAGAAAGGAACGAGCATACCCACCGCCTCGCCGATACTCCATTCCACGGGATGCAGCCGGTAACAGCCGTTGGTCAGGTGGGTAGTACCGATGTTCTTATTGGCTGGAAAAAGATTTTCCATTTTCCTTGGGATTAATGCTCCCAGGGGAATCTGGAAGGGCAGCGATCCGAAATCGATGTAATTGTCACCTCCCGAACTGGGATGCAGATCGATATGATAGTACCCGATCCCCACGCTGTCGTCGAAGGTTTCGGCCACGAGTTCGTCGCCTTGCAGGCCGGTAATCTTTGCCCGCTGTTCCTTGCCCACATGCTGTTCCTTGACCGTAAACAGTGCCTTGATCCGCCGTGATTCCCGGATGTACGGATATTTGGCCAGTCCGTCTCCGCCTTCCGTACCCATGATGTCCCCCCGCAATCGGAGGCCCGGCCATCCCCTTCCGCCGTCCGGCCGCGGGGCCTCGGTCTGAAGCCAGTACAATAGCGAAAGGCTCAGTTGCCTGCCATTTTCAAAATGCGTTTCCAGGGCTTTCGGACTTACATCGACGATATTCCCAAAAAAATAATCGTTCTGGGGGTAGTTGACTATTGTGATGTCGCTTTGGTAGGTTTCCGGTGCGAAATTGTTCTTATCGATAATCCGCCTATAGTTCCAAAGGTTCAGGATATCTCCCATGGCATTTCCCTCGGGATGAAAACCCAATGCTTTGGGCTGCAGGGTTCTGGGATTGGAGTAGTTCAGTTCCAATAATTTTCCGGGCCAGGGCGGATCCAGATCGGGTTTGTAGCCCCGCCAAAACGAATACTGGTCCGGCCGGGGGATGGTCCAATCCTCCCCCTTAGCGTAATCGATCGCAAAACAATGGGTAAAGGATTGGTTATTTTCGGGCTCATGGGCATCCGCAGCATGCAGTTCACCGGTCTGGGGTCTGGATTCCGCCCCGGTCACGTAAGCTGTCTCGGTCATAGGGAGCAGGTCGCCCAGTTCCGTGGCATCAACAAAATAGTGGCCTTTTAAGGTCTTTGTCGTACCCGTTTTAGGGGACCTTACCTGCAGGGCCAGAATCTTGTTCCCTCTAGTGTCGGCGGAAATGGCCCTGTATTCTTTTAATAACAGCAACTTCCCTGAACTGACATAGGGTGCAAAAAGTGCTTCCAATACCGCCAGGGCCACCCGAGGTTCGTGGGCCAAGCGGGATACCGAGGCCCCACCGGGATTGAAATGCGGGTCGGCGGCCACCTGGTCACGCAAGGGATAGTGCTGTCGATAGTATTCGCGAATACCCTTTCGTAGCGTTCGATATAGTTCGGTCGCCCCATGGCTCTCGATCCAAGGATGCTCGTCCGGCGGCACCCCTTGTTGGGTCAGCTGTCCCCCGATCCAATCGGTCTCCTCCGTCATCACTACGGTCAGTCCGTTTCTAAGTGCGGCAAGGGCAGCGGCGCAACCGCCCAATCCGCCTCCGGCGATGATAAGGTCCACCGATATCGTGTCGGATGCCTGCGAACGAATCGTTTTTTCGTGAGCATCTTGGCTAAGGCGGTTGGCAAACATCGGGGGCGCAGCAAAAATTCCGCTGGCCAGGGTCAGGCTTTCTATAAAATTTCTTCGCTTCATCTGTTTAGGTTGCTAGATTCTACCGGTCCGGTATCCAATTTTAAGCACTGATGTCCGGATAAGGTATGACATCCATTTAATTTCGTAGCTTTCGCTTAAAACATTTAAAGTACATAAAAATAAACCAAATAGAGAAACACCACCTTCAGACATCCTAATAACCAACCCAATGGACTTAAGCTACACCTTAATCGAAGAAGATTATTTACAACAACAGCTCTATTACTTCAGCACCAATCCCGATGCCAAAAAAATGCGGAAAAAAGCTTGGTTGGCCGCCATCATAGCGTTCATAGTTATCGACATACTGCTATACATGTACGCCGACACCTTCACGGTTTATTTCTTTACTGCGGTCGCCCTTCTTTGCATCGTTGCCTTTCCCTTTTTCCATAAACACCGATTGAAACAGACATATCGCAAGTCGGTCAGGGATATCTACAAAAATAATTTCGGAAAGGAAATCCATCTTTCGTTCAACGAAAATCAATTGGAGATTACCGGTAGTACCGGCGAATCAAAAATCAATTATACCGCGCTCGAAAAAATAGTGGAAATAGGCAGCCACTATTTTCTAGTATTCAAAACTGGAATGCAGCTGATCATTCCTAAGAACGAAGTGAATAACACCGCTGTCGCAACTGAACTTGAAAAACTCGCCGTACAGCAAAAGGTTCCGTTCTCAAGGGAATTGGATTGGAAGTGGTAGCGAAAGAACAAAGCTTAAATCGTTGTGCTTATAAAAACCTACTCACAGCGTTTTCAGAGTTTTTTCCATTTCGGGATGAACGAGGGTTCCCCATCACCAAAATATCACCCATATTCAGCTTTTACCTTTGAACCTCCAGGTCGGCAACGATCGGAAGATGGTCGGAAGCATAAGTTTCATCAACGACCTTATGCTTTAGCACTTTAAAAGCTTTTTTTGGATGAAAGACAATAAAATCGATAGCCTTTTCAGGATGGTCTACTGGGATGGTGGGCTCGCAGTCATCGCAGGTTCTCTTAAAATTTTGATCTAGGATGTCGATGACCTCGGAACCGGGGGAGGCGTTGAAGTCGCCCGCGATTATTAGGGGCAAGGATTCTTTCGAGGCGATCCGACCTATTTCCTTAATCTGCAACAAGCGATTGGTATCCTCTTTTTGGGAATCGAGATGGGTGCTTGCGAACCGTATATGCCGGTCTTGGGCCAAGGTCACTTTTACGGTTGCCAAAACCCGTTTTTCTCCCTTGGTTTCAGGTATGGTGGGAAGCCTATGCACCGTTTCTTCAGAGATGGGAAACTTGGAAAGTACCGCGACCCCGTACTCCCCGCCCCCGAAATCGATGGATTTCCCAAAGAATACCTGCATGCCGAGGCTGTCCGCTATAATTCTTGCCTGGTTCCCCGGGCCGGACCTTTCCGTATCCGCATCGATTTCCTGCAAGGCGATCAAATCGGGATCCTGTGCCCTAATAGTACGCACGATGGCGGCGATATCGATGGAATCGGGCCGGGAGGGGGGATTCGCATGATGGATGTTGTAGGCCATCACCCGTAGCGGTAAGATTTGAGCGGGTATACTATCGGATACGTCGGCGTCTTCATTAGGGCCCGAACACGTTGAAAGTCCGGTTAAAGTAGCAGGCCCCAGGAAACCGAGAACTAGGATTAGGTATATGTATTTCATTTCCTGAATTTAAGTGTTCCAACTTCTTGTCAACAGCGACACTAGTAGGCGAAAATTAGTCCTTGGTATCAAACACAAAATCGACCAATAAGGGAAAATGGTCCGAGATAAACCGTGCACCACGCTGCCCGTCAAGCACGTGGTAGCTAAGGGGGGAAATCTGGTTTCCCTTGTAAAAAACGTAGTCGATTCTTTTTCGCTCATCCCCTGCTTCAATATCCCAGCCATTGGTAGTATATTCCGTACCGAACTTCTTTTCTTCATCCAAGTCCGATGCGGTATCAATCAGAGCGTATTCGATTAATGCCGTGTATGGCGTGGAACCGGGCGGAGTATTAAAATCACCGGTCAGAATTGTCGCATGTTCACCAGCAATGCGGTTAATTTCTTTGGCAATTAGTACTGCGCTTTTGTCCCGTGCTATCGTACCCTTATGATCAAAGTGGGTGTTAAAAAAATAGAACACCCTGTCACCGTTTTTGTCCTTGAATTTGGCCCAGGTTAGGATTCGCGGTAAGGCGGCATCCCATCCTTTTGAACCGACATCTTGGGGAGTTTCCGAGAGCCAAAATGTACTGTGCTCCAAAAGCTCAAAACGGTCTTTTTTATAAAAGATAGGGGTGAATTCGCCCTTGTTGCCCCCTTCCCTACCTACACCAATATGGGCATAGGTAGGCAATAAAGCTTCCATATCCTGCAATTGGGGATAGGTGACTTCCTGAGCCCCTACCAAATCGGCTTCAAAGAACCGGATACTTTTCGCCGCCCACTCTTTTCTATTTTCCCAAATATTGACTCCGTCATCCGGATTGTTATATCTGATATTAAAGGACATAACAATCAGCTCTTCTCCGCTGTTTTGGGCGAATCCCACCATACCGCTCAGGAAAATAGCTATACAAATTAGACTTTTCATTGCCATCCTGGATTTTGTTCCAAATTCGGATTTAGCTGTAGTTCAACCCTTGGAATGGGATAAAGATAATCTTTGTTTTCATTAAAGGTCCGGTTTTCATAATCGGGATGGGGCATTATCAAGCCTTGGTCGTCTAAATATGTATCGGATCCCAATTTATAATACTGGATCCCGGTAATTACATTGTCCGGTCGTTCGCCTTCATATAAAACCACGTTAATTTCACCGTCACCCGTAAGATCGTATTCCCCGGGTCCAGAAAAATATAGGCCGCGAATAGGCTGGGTCAATGTTTCGCCAGACTTCCAACGGACAATATCGTCCCACCGGAAATTTTCCATATATAACTCGATACGCCTCTCCCTCCGAATTTCAAGGATTATTCCCTCATTGGCACCCGCTACCCCAACGTATTGATCCGCAATGAAGGAATCAGGATTACTATTGGCCTCATCCAGCATTAAACCGGGCATATTTACGCGTGCTCTCAACAGGTTTATTGATTTATCGAGATCTTCTTGGGTCAAAGTGCCAAGTTCCGCCTTTGCCTCGGCATAGTTCAACAGAGTTTCCCCGAACCTGAACAACGGCAGATCGGTAATAGACTGCCCATTGGTATCATAAACAGGCTCTGTAACATATTTAATGATTTGGTACCCGGTAACCGTTGCCCCTAAATTAGGTGCACGTTCGATCGCTTCCCCTTTACGGGTATAACCGGGGGTTCTGATCGTTTGGGAAAGTCGCGGATCACGGTCCGCCACTTCCTCAGTAAAGGAAATTTGATCAAAATTAGCTTGATCGGTAAACCGCGATCCATCCGCGTTCAAATAACTGTCCACAAGATCTTTTGGCATTCCTGGCCTACCATACGAACTGGTGGTGGTGTAATAGTTTACGTTGTGCCCAATGTTAAGCGTTTCCGAATAAGCCCGGGCGAGAATTATTTCATCAGCTAGAGCATCATGTGAATTGAACAGGTTTCTGTAATCATCGTTGGGGCTACCGCTGCTATAAATAACGTAGGGCGAATTCTCGATCAATTCTTCGGAGGCCGCAACAGAGGCGTTCAAGTATTTTTCATATCCTTCCATACCCCTGTATTTTTCAAACGTACCTTCGTAAAGCCCTACCCTCGACTTTAAGGCCAATGCCGTATATTTCGTTATCTCGTACACATTCTGTTCGGCTCTCAAGTTTTCGATTGCCCAATCAAGATCTTCCAGAATTTTATCGACGACAAATTGCCTTGAATCCCTTGGCTTTGTCAAAGCCTCGGTATCTGTGGGGTCGATAGGCTCATCGTACCAAGGAAGGGCACCGAAACGTTGCAACTTATCGAAGTAGAAGTACGCCCTGAAAAAACGGGCGACGCCCCCGTAATGCGCCTTGGCATTTGCATCTTCGGATTTTTCATACTCCTGAAGAAAAAAGTTGATATCCCTTAAATATGCCCAATCCCAACCGCCTCCGGAAGTTGGTACCAAACGGGCGCCCCTCATCTCATCACTTAATTCATTCTCGATGATATTATCCGTAAGCGATTCCCCGTCATAAATCGAGATGCTGGGAAACATTCTGTAGAACCCATTGGTGTAGAGTTTCAAATCGGCTTCGGTATTGAAGAAGTTTTCTGCCGTAATCTCGGACAATGGTTCCTTATCCAGATAATCATCGCTACAGGCGTGTAGACCTAGGGCAAGAGCCGCAATCGATACTATATGCTTAAATTTCATAACTTGATTTTTTAAAATTGAAAGGTTAATCCCAAGGAATAGGTTTTTGAAAACGGATTCACTTGTGCCGTGCTCCTATTGGATGATGCAGAAGGACTATTGAGATTCACCGACGAACTGGCCGCTTCTGGGTCGATATAATCGGTTAAAGGCGAAAAGGTGAACAAATTTTCCCCGCTGAGATAAACTCTGAGCCTTGTCGTAGGGGATTGTGAAATGATCCCTTCGGGTAGCGTATACCCCAAGGTCAAGTTCTTTAGGCGCAAATATGCCACGGATTGCAAATACCGGTCGTTAATTTTTTCCAGTGAACCTCCAATGGCAATGTATCCGTAATTTCTGGGAAAGTAGGCATCCGGATTTTCAGGTGACCACATGTTGTTGACAAGGTCTTTTCTGATGTAAGAGTTGTAAGGTCGATTGTATTGGGCCCAAAAAAAGCGGGAGTCGTTGTTCGGATACCAATCCTGTTTGCCTACTCCCTGAAAGAAACCAGAAATATCAAAACCTTTCCATTTGGCATCCAGTACAAAACTGTAAAGGTATTGCGGCGCCGAATTTCCAATAATTTCCCTGTCTCCAGGGTCGTTGGCAGTATTTTCGCCCTCACCGATGAAACTGTCGCCGTTCAGGTCTATATACTTCACGTCCCCAGGCTTAAGACCTCCTCCCGATGAGATGCGATTGGAAACAAAACTCTGATCCGCATGATTGGCAATTTCCTGTTCGGATTGGAATAGGCCTTCGATCCGATAGCCCCAAAGTTCGCCTATCGTCATCCCTTCATAGAAATCGATCAAACTCTTATTCGGATTCTCGAAACGGGTTATTTTGGTAATGGAATTCGATAAATTACCAGTGATGGAGAAAGAAAAAGGGTCATCGCCCAAATCAAAAGAATCTTGATAGCCCAAAGAAAGCTCAAAACCCCGAGCCCTTAAGTCCGCCGCGTTCTCTAGGGGGGATACCGTTCCCAGTACACTTGGGAGACTTGCTCCCGGGGCCAACATCCCCTTGGTATCACGCTGGAACCAATCAAAATTGGCGGTCAATCGATTATCGAACAAAGCAATATCGGTTCCAAAGTTCAGGGTACTGACCTTTTCCCAGGTAATTTCAGAAGGATTTAAACCGGGCGACTCGATGTAGTTCAAGCGGGTACCGTTCATTGGATAATTATAGGTACCGTTCGGTAAGGTGGGAAAATAGGCGTAATCATCAATATTTTGATTCCCTAGAGAACCGTAGGATGCCCTTAGTTTTAAAAGATTAACGCTTTCGGATAAATTTTTCAAAAATCCTTCCCTGTTAACTAACCATCCTGCGGAAATCGATGGAAAAAATCCCCAACGGTAGTCGGAAGGAAATCGCGAGGTAGCATCATATCTTCCATTCAATTCCAAAAGATATTTATCCTTGAAATCGTAGGACAGTCGATAGAACAAACCTTGCAGGGCCCATTCGGAAGCACTTCCGCCCGCCTCAGGGTTATCCGTAGCCAAGCCTAAAGAATTCAGATCATTAGAAATCAGGTTCTGTTTGCTAGCTTCGATACTTTTTGTCAAGAATGTCTCTTGGTTAAAACCGGCGGTTACCTTAACGCTATGATCATCAAAAGAGCCTTTGTACTCCCCATAAATATTCAACGCATCATAACTGCTTTCGGTTCGGTATTCGTTCAAATAATCGTTGCCTAGGAGTCCTATCTCTTCGGGATATATGGAATACGGGATTCGCGTGGACCGCTGGAATCGATTAAAGTTGTTTCTACGAACGGCATAATTCATATTGATAGTCGTAGACGCAAATGGCCTTATTTCGACAGAGGCAATGTTCGAAAATTCATCCGCATTCGTTACTTGTTTTGAAGTGCCCTGCAACAATCCCGCGTACACGCCGTCCCCTATCGTGTAATTGTTCAATTCAGTACGCCAAAGCGCGCCACCATTAGGGTTTACCGGAACATACGACGGTAAGGCATGTACCCAGATCAGGCTGCCCCAAGGTCTTCCATAGCTTCCGTATTGGCTTCCTCCATGTTCAATATCCTCGGAACTGTTGTATTGCATATTGTTCGAAAAGGTCATCCAATCGGTAGCTTCGATATCCAATTTGCCCCTTAGATTATATTTCTTGTAGGTATCATCCTGAACTTTAAGAATACCTGTCGACCTGTAATTTCTATACGAAAAGTTCGCCTTTATCTTTTCGGAACCACCGGAAACCGAAGCATTATAAATTTGGGATGGATAGCTTTTTCTAAAAAAGTAATTCCACCAGTCCGTATGTCCGTAGTGCACATACTGATCACGTCCATTTCTTTGATCTACGATTACCCTAGCCAGTGACGGATTTTGAGAGACCTTTAAAAGTTCTGCCATATCCTCTTCCGTATATCCGGTATAAGACGCCCCGCTATTATTCCTAAAGGCTTCATCAACTATGGATACGGCCTGGTAAGGGTCCGTAACGAAGTCGGTATTATTCGTCGGCGAACTGATAGCTGTAGTGACCCCTACGTTCACTTGAACATTGCCCTGCTTGGCGTTTTTTGTGGTAACCAATACTACTCCAAAAGAGCCCCTGGCGCCATAAATTGCGGCAGCCCCAGCATCCTTTAGCACACTTATTGACTCTACGTCGTTTGGATTCAAATTGCTCAGACTTCCTTCGATACCATCGATCAATATTAATGGTTGCCCCCCGTTGATGGAAGTAAAGCCCCGAATATTGATTCTCGGTTCTTCCCCTACCTTACCAGTGGACTGAGTGACGTTCAGACCGGGGCTAAGGCCTTGCAAACTGGAAGAAACGTCAGCTATGGGCCGTTCTGCAATATTTTCGGTTTCGACCGTACTGACCGCCGTTGAAAGCATCTCTCTTTCCGTTGTTCCGTACCCGACAACAACAACCTCGTCCAACCCTTGCGCACTTTCCTCCAACTGCACATTAAGGGTTGTCTGCCCATTGACAGCTACCTCCCTTTCGGCAAAACCGATATAAGAGATGACCAAAGTTGCATTTTCGTCGGAAAGTTCAATGGAGAAGTTGCCGTCAAAATCGGTTTGTACGCCATTGATTGTACCTTTTTCTAAAATGTTCGCTCCAGGAAGAGGGGTGCCATTCGTATCGGTGACGGTACCCGAAACTTGAAACTGTGTTGTCACTTTATCAGGTCCCGAAATTTTTGAAATCATAACTGGTGTTGATTTTTCAGGGTCCTTTCTTAGAATTATCTGCTTTTTCAATACTTCGTAAACAACATTGGTACCAGTAAATAGCTCCGATAAGACAGTAGTGATTTTTTCCTTTTCAACTTTTATGGATACCATCCTATCCACATCAACGTCGTTTCTATTCAACAAAAACTTGAAATCGGAGAGGGATTCTATCTGCTGAATCACTTCCTCGATCGTGACGTCGGGCATATCCAAGCTTATTCTCTTGTTCTGGGAATAGGTGTTTGCTTGGATTTGAAACAGGGAAATTATCGTGAGAAAGAATGTGAGTTTCATTTTTAAGCTTGCTTTAGGGATGTAAAGCCATACACCCCACAGGTTCGAGCGTTTTTTCATAATTTAGTGTAGTTATGTGGTTTAAAATCCGTTTTAAATCATTTTTACCGAATCGGGAAATGTGTCCGTATTTTTCGATTTTTCATTTTGAACTGATTTAGTGTTTTAAATTGTTTTTACCCATATAATTCTGTTTTAAAATTTATCGGTTTGTAGCTCTGAGTATTAGATACACCAATTGGCACATTCTCCATCCACATATTGATTTGTTCTTAATCACTCAGTATTTTGTACCTGTGACGGAACTTGCCGCTCCAAGTCTAAATTCCTCACTCGATGATCACTTCATTGTCTTCAATCCTGTACGCAATTGCATAGCTTTTACTGAACGATTCCAACACCTCTTCAATGGTCTCGATATCAAAGGTGGCATCAAACAACTGCTCGTCAAGGTCTTTGTTGCTGTTCTTTATGGTGACATTGTATTTCCGCTCCAAGGCCTGCCGGATCTGTTGAAAGGGGGTGTTGCGGAAAACCAGCCTGCCCTGCATCCAGGCCGTATATATGTCCGTATCGACATTTTCGAGGGCGATGGCGTTATCCGCTGGTCTCCATTCGGCTTTAAACCCAGGTTCTAGCAAGGTGCCTTCCCCGCTTTTGTCGTTCTTTTTATTCGTACGGAGCGCTACCGAGCCTTCGACCAAAACGGTATTAATGTTCTGGTCTTCGGGATAATGGGATACATTGAATTGGGTACCCAAGACTTCGATGGCAAGTTCATCGGCATGCACCGTAAAAGGATGCTCTGTGTCTTTTACTACATCAAAGTAAGCCTCCCCGGTCAAATACACGTTGCGATTCTTACCCCTCACAAACCGTACGGGATACCGTAGCGTGGTGCCGGAATTTAAAAAAACATGGGTGCCATCGGATAGTACCACATCAAAACGTTTACCGTAAGGCACGTTTATGGTGTTGTGAAATAATTGTTTACGGCTGTTGGTTTGGGCAAAAGTGGTAGCGGATTCCCGATAGGTTAGTTTTGACCCGTTCTGGGTTCCGATTATAGTTCCCTTTGCATCCTTTACCTTTCGATTCGTCAAAGGGTCCAAGGTTTCAATGGTTCCATTATCCAAAGTTATGGTAACAGCTTCCTTTTTGGAAACAAGTTTGTCCGATACAGATCTCCCAACCTGGTTTTGATGATAAAAATACCCCAAGGCCATAAATACTAGTCCGATTGCCGCATATTTCATGAACGAACGGAAATTTCTGCGGCGAAAGACGCTTCTATCCTTTTTCATCCTCCGCATAAGGGCTTCCTTTATTTTATCGGTATCCGGTTCGTTCATTGCAGTGGAGGTTTCATAGTGTGCTCGAACGAATTCTTCAAAAATCCATTCATTGTCCGCTACCATAATCCAATCGGACAGCGCATCCAAATCTTCGGTCGTTGCCTCGTTCAGAAGGTATTTTACAATTTGGTTTTCCATTCCTCGATTGCGCAGATTGACCTAGTCTTTATAGTTAAGACAAAGCCAATTCACAATACCCTAACTTTTTGTTGGCATTATTTCACATTTCCATTTTACTCTACATTTTATGGGATAATGCTATATATTTGGGATAAACGGATTAGGACACTATGAAAGATAAGGTTAGCACGGAACTGATCGAACGGCTGCGAAACGGCGAGGAAGACGCCTTTATCGAGTTGGTGGATCTTTATAATCGTAAACTCTTCGGATATGCACTCACATTGACCAACGACCATGCGTGGGCACAGGATGTGCTTCAGAATGTATTTTTACGAACTTACGAAAAGCGAAAAAAATTACATATCACCTCTTCCTTACAGAACTATCTGTTCCGGTCGGTGTACAACGAGTTTATCAACCAATATAAAAAGAACCGCTCGACAATGATTTTAGAGCAGAAATATTTCGAGGCTTTGGACAAGGCGGTGCAATCGCATAAGGACACTTCTTGGGAGAAAATCATGGTCCGGGTTACCCAAGAAATTGAAAATCTGCCGCCAAAATGCCAGGAAGTGTTTTTGCTAAGCCGGAAAGAGGGACTCACCAATCCCGAAATCTCGGAATATCTTAAGGTTTCTAAAAAGACGGTAGAGGCTCACCTTACCAAGGCTTTTGGAGTACTGCGGAAGAAACTGGGCGCGGAATATCGAACGTTTTTGTTCGTGTTTTTCGGGAGAAAGGGTTTGACGAGGTAGAGCAGTAAGCAAGAACCTTGATCAAACCGTAGAGGTTAATCCCGCAGAGGCTATCATCACTCCGATGCGGGGGAGATTCTGCCGGAACTTTTGGAACCCTAAGCGGCGTTGGCCGATTTTCGCTTTGAAGGCCGATTTCCCTTTACGTAGTGTACCCGGTACCGCCAATAACTGATGCCGCCTAGAATTAGCGCGCCTAACGCAATGAACCACACGTAGTCCGGGGTAATGGCCGCGGCACCACTTTGGCCATAGCTGTGTAGCCCTACCAAATAGTAGTTGACACCGAAGTAGGTCATCATGATACTACCGAAGGAGATGACGCTTAGAAAATTGAACGTCCACCTGCCTCGAAGTCCAGGTACAAGGCGGGTATGGATAACGAAGGCATACACCATAATCGAAATTAGGGCCCAGGTTTCCTTTGGATCCCATCCCCAATAGCGGCCCCAACTTTCGTTGGCCCATTGACCTCCCAAAAAGTTACCGATGGTCAGCATGGCCAGCCCGACGGTAAGGGAGAGTTCGTTGATAACGGTCAGTTCCTTGATATTGACATCCATCTTGGACTTGTTCTTTTTGTTGGTCATGATCATTAACAGCAAACAGACCACCCCTAAAATCATCCCGACCGTTAGGGGACCGTAGCTTCCGACAATTATCGATACGTGTACCATCAACCAATAGCTGTCAAGCACGGGTACCAAATTGGAAATAGAAGGATCTACCCAATTCTGATGGGCCACAAATAGTAACATAGCTGTCACAAATGAGGTAGCGGCGATCGTCATGTCACTTTTACGGGCGAACAGCAGTCCCATACCCATAGTCGCCCACGATACATAGAGAATACTTTCATAGGCGTCGCTCCAAGGGGCGTGGCCGGAAATGTACCAGCGCAAGATCAGCCCGGCGGTATGCCAAAGAAAGAGGATAAATATCGTGCCTTTGAGGGAATAACTGGCGATTCGCCAAATAGACCGGTCCTTGAAAATTTGGAAAATCAGTACAAAAAACATGAAGAAACCGACCACCCCGTAGAGCCTGTACAGATGGTTGAAAATATCGAGCTTGTTGTAAATAACCTCGGCATTGATCTTTTGGTCGGAGGGCAACACCTCGCCGCCATGGTTTTTCTGATTCTGCTTAAAGGCCTCCAGGAGTTTGTCCGCATCGGCATAGTCCCCCGTTTCGTTGGCTTGTCGCAGGGTCATCAGATAATAGGGAACGGAATTCTTTATAAAGTTCGCATATAGGGAGTCGGATACTTGGTATTGCCCGCTTCGATATTCAACGGCGGAGATCCATTTGTTGTTCTGGTCGTTCAGCAGGGGGAAAATTTTGATAATTCTTCCGCTGAGGGCCTGGTCCAAAAGACTAAGGCGAACGTTGACCTCCTTAAAATCCTTTTGCATCTGATTGGGATTGTTGGTCGCAGTAGCGTCCCTAAGAAATGGTTCCAACTTATAACTGCCATTGTCGTTGAAGAAATCGGTCGCCTTGGCATATTCCTGGCCTTCCGGAATTCCAATGACATGCCTTAGGCTATCGTTCTGTCCCTTTTTGTCCACCGCTAAAAACTCTGCATTGTACCATGCGGCGGGCGCCATCATCATGGACAGGAATACCTGGTCGGCATTCATATCCCTAAACCTATCCTTCAGGCTCAGCTTGCGCAATAGTTCCGAGGAAAAGGTGTGAATGGGCTTCATCCGCCCTCCATCGTCTTGAATAACGAGCTTGCCGAATTTTTCGGCGTGTTCCTCGGATACGATGGTAGTCTGGAGCAGCGAATCGATCTGGGCCTGGGTAGGCATTCGTCGCCGGTGCTCGTGGCCGTCACCCACCGCGTGCTCCTGTAAATCGGCAGCTTGCTCCACGGAGACTTGTTCCGGGTCTTGCCCTGCGGTTGCCTTTTGGGGCTCTTGCGCCTGCAATCCGAACAGTCCGCCTAGCATCAAAACAGCGGCCAGCGTCTTCTTTTTGTGCTTTAACTTATTAAGGGATTTCCCCAGATCCTTAAACCGGGTCTTTCCGAAGAACATGATACCCATCAAGCCAGCATAAAGTAGAAAATAGCCGATATAGGTAATCCAAGTACCCCATTGGTCGTGATTGACGGACAGCACGGTGCCCTTTTCATCGGGGTCGAAACTGGATTGAAAAAACCGGTACCCCCCTTGATCCAGAATATGGTTCATATAGATATCGTAATCATACGGGCGCTCGTTCTCTACAGTCACTTTGCTCATAAATGATTTGTAACCTTTTTCGGTACCTGGATATTTTTCTGCGATAAAGTCGTTGAGTTTGATGCCGAACGGCAGCTCATAGACCCTGGAACCGTAGCTGAGGCTGAATTCGAGCCCCCCGACTTCGAACTTGTCCGTGAAGGTGGCATAGCCCTTGGCCCCCAGTATTTTCTTTTGAACGGATTCCCCGTTCGCGGTGACCTCGACCACTAGCGCGTCTTTGGTGCCCTGGTCCATTTCTTCCGCCGGTACCTTCACCACCCCGTACGATCCCTTTACGATCGGTTCGGGAACCACGAATTGCATCCCTGCCATATTGTAGAGGGACCGCAACTGAAATTCCTGCAGGCTGTCTTTGGCGACTTGGCCTTGCTGCTGGTCCGCCATCCGCATAAAATCACCTTCGAAAGGAGATTTTATTTGGTACGTGCTATCCGTTGACATGATATTAATGGCCCCCTCCGTCGGTTTGTTTAGCGCAAAAAGCACCCCATGGATACTGGACACCTTTCCGCTCTCCAAAAAATGTTCATGGCGTTGTCCGCCTCCGGCCTCGACGACCTTTAGGTATTCCTTCCCATTTTCGTCGGGAATCAGGCCTTCCTTGGCCCCATCGATGAAGTCCACATACGAGATCGTAAATGGCTGTCCGTTGTAATCGGAATCCCAAGGCAGGTTGGATTTTAGGCCCTCGGCAGTTACGATCAGGTCTTCCTGCAGGGTCTTACGTCTGGGTTGCCCATCGATTTCTCCGTCCACAAAAGCGGTCAAATAGGTTTTGTCGGAGTAAAATACTTTTTCGGTCTTGCCTTCCCGGATGGGCATCATGCCCTCATAACTGATATATCTGGTTACAAAAGCACCGACGATAATCAATATCCAGGAGAGGTGTAGAATTAGCACCGGCCATTTTTCCCAACGCAGCAGACGGTAGCGAAACATATTCCCGATAAAATTGATGACAAAGAACACCATAATGGCCTCGAACCACCAGGCGTTGTATATATAGATACGGGCGGTATCCGTGCTGTATTTACTTTCGATAAAGGTGCCAAAAGCCATCGCGACGGCAAAAGCGATAAAAAGGATGGCCATTAATCGGGTGGAGAAGAAAAATTTTTTGAGCAGATCTATCATCAGCGGCCGAATTGGTTTTCAGCATGCAAAAATACGGGTCTTTTTGGGATTTTTAGGAATGATAACGGCTTATTCGGATAGGACAAAATGTTAATTGTAAGTGAAAATTTCCATTAGAATATAGTATAGTGGACGAAGAAAAGAAAGTAACACCGGTCAACTATACAAAAATAGCCTCCATATACACAAAATTCCTATTCAGCTGTAAGTTTATTCGATAATATTATAAGTACACTTGGACAATGAGGTGACGTGAACAAAAATCATAGAGAAACCAGAATCAAATCAACGGAAACCATAACCCTTTCAACTCCACACGAGATGACGTTGCTCAAAATGTATCAAAGGATGTTTCCCCTAAAAATTTGTGAGATATGAACGTGTTTAAATCGTCCCTCGTTCTCTTGATTTTGACCTCCGTGTCCATCATGGCCCAGGACACCTTAAATACAGAACTACTTAACAATGCCCCTCCCTCGCCTGAGAATTTAAACGCAACGGTGATAACTCCAATGTCCAGGTTGGAATTTAGGTTATCCCTATCCATTTTGGGATTTGGATTAGTGGTTATCCTACTTGAAATTTTCCTGATCAAAATCAGGAAAATAAACTCTGAGGATACGATTAAATTCATTACGATAACATTGATTATTATCGCAACGCTCTTTCTCATTACCGCGGGTTACAGCAACGACCAAATCGCACCGGCCGTTGGGCTTTTGGGAACGATTGCAGGTTATTTATTAGGGCGCATTCAGAACGTAAACTCTAAAAATGGGGAGAAATGAGATTGTGCCATGCCATACTGCTAGGATTGTTAGTCTCTGGCTGTGTTTATGCGCAGGAAGAAGAGGTTCAGGAGGCGGAAGACGCAATGGAGACCGCTACCGAAATGACTGTGGAAGAAAAACACGCGTCCGAACATACCTGGCAAGAGAACCCGGTAAGTGCTGAGGAAAAAAAACCCCGGGCCGAGAACGCCTTGGAGGATGCCGCCGAGATGCGTAAAGCAGAATCAGTTGGGACAATGCAAATCGGGAAAGGACTCACAAAGCATACTGTTGGAATCTTTAATCCGACAAAGTTTAAGATTATTATCTGGTTAGGAATTCATGATAGGTTCCAACCCTTTGAGCTTGAGGAAGGAATTATGTGGTATAGCCATAAATATGAAGACGGTCCGATTGTTAAAATCCACACCAAAAACCAAAATGTAATCTATCAACTGACACTTGGCAGTTCGTACCTGATTTGTTGGAATGTCGATCGTAATTGTTGGGACATTAAAAAAATGTGATTTATACATCGGTTCGCACACCGCGTCAAGGACATACAACCACAATGGCCCTACCCGTATCTTCCAATACGGTAGGGAAATCCAAATGATTTACGCTTTACTTTTTTCAACAACCGCATCACCTTTTACATACTAAATATTCTTATTTTCGCGCTATGCTACGCATCAGTATTTTTGGCACGGGTAACGTGGCCGGACACTTGTTCGAAGCGTTTGCAGCGGCAGATAGTGTAGAGGTCGAACAGGTGATCGGCAGGAATAAAACCGCCTTGGCCTCTTTTGAAAGGAAAGCGGAAACGGTATCGGACTTTACACAGATCGCCGATACCGACATCTTTATCATCGCGGTAAAGGACGGTGCGATAGCGGAGATATCCGAATATCTGAAGGAAAAAAAGGGATTGGTGGTACATACCTCCGGAAGCGTGCCGATGGCCGTCCTTTCACACTGCCCGCGATATGGTGTGCTGTATCCGTTGCAAACCTTTAGCAAAGACCGGAACCTGGTTATGGATTCCGTCCCTTTTTGTTTGGAGGCGCATGATAAGCGGGACTTGCAGCTGCTCAAGAAATTGGCCGGACGGATATCTGGGAAGATTTACGAAGTCGATTCCCAACAACGCAAGGCCTTGCATCTGGCGGCGGTTTTTGTAAATAATTTTACGAACCACCTCTACCACATCGGAAAGGAAATCTGCGATGAAAAAGGATTGCCGTTCGCTATTTTACAGCCCCTGATCGAGGAAACCGCGGACAAGATAAAACAGCTGTCCCCTTACGAAGCGCAGACGGGCCCGGCCCGACGGGGAGATTCCGAAACCATGGCAGCGCATTTGGAGCAAGTGACGAAACTGGAGAATCCGACCTTTAAGGATGTTTACGAAATCTTGAGCGCATCCGTTAAAAAATTATACCGGACAGATGATGGGGCTTCCAACTAAAAACCAGGAACATCCCGGTGGGAAAAAACCATCATTATCGATTCAATGGTCGATGGTCCCTCCCGTCCCAAAGACGGGAGCTTATCCCAAATAATAACTAATAATACATCTAAACCCTTGGAAAAAAGTTACAAAGAAAGCCTGAAAGATATAGATACCTTCGTTTTTGATGTGGACGGGGTCTTTACCGACAGCACCCTTATCATTACTACCGATGGGGACATGCTAAGAAAGATGAGCGTGAAAGACGGGTATGCCCTAAAGACGGCTTTACAAAAAGGATATAACGTATGTGTCATTTCCGGAGGCACCAATGAGGGGGTCAGAAATCGGCTCAAGGCCTTGGGGGTAACGGATATCTATCTCGGGGCCCACCATAAAATGGACGCGCTGGAAGAGTATATGGATATCTACGAAATATCGGCCGCCACCATGCTGTATATGGGCGACGACATTCCCGATATTCCCCCGATGCAAACGGTCGCCATCCCCACCTGCCCCCAGAACGCGGTGCCCGAAGTAAAGGCGATTTCCAAATATGTTTCCCATAAAAACGGCGGGGAAGGCTGTGTACGCGACGTTATCGAGCAGGTCTTAAAGGTCCGAGGCGATTGGAACGGGAATTTTAGTGCGGCAAAGGATTGAAAAATCAATTAAAAACAATCTCACTCCGACTATAAAATATGCTTCCGGAAAAATTAAAAAACTACAACATCATCCTAGCGTCGGGATCTCCAAGAAGGCAGCAGTTTTTTAGGGAATTGGGACTGGATTTCGAAATCCGCCTTAAACCCGTGGAGGAAGTATATCCAAAAAAACTACGGGGAAGCGCCATCTCCGATTACCTGGCCGAACTCAAGGCTTCCGCTTTTGAGGGAAGCTTGGCATCCGACGAAATACTGATCACTTCGGATACCGTAGTCTGGCATAACCATAAGTCACTGGCGAAGGCCAAGGACGCCGAGGAGGCCCACAGCATGTTAAAAACCCTATCCGGCGATTGGCACGAGGTCATCACCTCAGTGTGTTTTACGACCCGTACCGGACAAAAGACCGTCAACCACAGCACAAAGGTCAAGTTCAGGGTATTGTCTGAAGAAGAAATCCGTTTTTACGTTAAAAACTACAGACCCTTCGACAAGGCGGGGGCCTACGGCATTCAGGAATGGATCGGGCTGATCGGTATCGAAAAAATCGAAGGCTCTTACTTCAACGTGGTCGGGCTACCGACGCATTTGGTGTACGAGTCGCTGTTAGAGATAGTGAAACCATGAAACGCTTTTTACTGGATTGGATAAAAAGGTTTTGGTATTTTTATTGAAAATCACACAAAATGAAAACCTGGATCAAACTGGAGCTTGCGGTACTCGCCTTGGCCGCCCTATCCCAAATCATGGCATCTTGCACCGACAAAAAGTCCACTGACACAGAGGATGCAAGGAAAACGGCGCAAAACTCGGACACCAAGGCCAAAAAACAGCTGTCCGAAGCTTTTAAGTCATACTGGTACGCCGGGGAGGCCGAAATAACCTCCTATCAACTACAGCAGGCCCGATATGGTGAAACCCGTGATGGGCAGGCCGTCCTTATTTATGTTACGGAACATTTCTTGCCCGAAGCGCAGGTGAAGGCCGACGAGAGCCATCCGGACAATGTACCAGTGCTTAAGCTCAATGCCACCAAAAATTACCTGACCGGCATCTACCCCTACTCCATAATGACCAGTACTTTTTATCCGGTGTACGAGAACCGACATGCCCTGAAGGTCGCCTTCTCGTCCCAGGAATGGTGCGGACAGGTGTATGCGCAGTTAAACAACCGGGAGCAGTTCGAAATCATGTCCCATTCCTATTTCGAAGGAGAGGCGGATCAGGAGCTGAGGCTGGAGAAGACCATCCTCGAAGACGAAATCTGGAACAAGGTCCGAATCGATCCAGCGGGACTCCCCATCGGGGACCACAAGGTAATCCCATCCCTGGAATACCTTCGATTGTCCCACAAGGACCTTAAGGCCTACGCGGCCAACCTGAGCCTCTCCGATTCTGAAGGTATCAGCACTTACGAAATCAACTATCCGGAATTGGAGCGGATCCTTAAGATCGACTTCTCCACCGAATTTCCCCACGAAATCCAAGGTTGGTCGGAAACTGCCAACAGCGGTTTCGGGACGAACGCAAAGCAGATGACCTCGACGGCGACTAAAATAAAAACATTAAAGACCCCGTATTGGCAGCAGAACGGAAACAAGGATCTATATTTGCGCGATAGTCTAGGATTATGATCTCCATAGAAGAATTTCTTGCCAACTACAAAAACGAGTTGCTGGCCACCGCGATTCTCATAGTCGTCTTGGTAATATCAAAAATGGCCTTGACAAAGACCATTCGCCGTGTCGGTCGGATGAGCGATATCGTTGAGGCCCGCACCCTACTGATTACCAAATATGTATCTATGTTGCTGACGACATTGGGTATCGGTATTCTGGTTTTTATTTGGAACATCAACGTAAAGGACGTCGGGATCGCTTTCGCTTCTGTCTTTACGGTTATCGGGGTTGCGCTGTTTGCTAGCTGGTCCATTCTAAGTAATGTCACGGCCGGCGTGGTCCTGTTCTTCTCCTTTCCCTTTAAAATCGGGGACCGCGTAAAGATAATGGACAAGGATGTCGAAGGCGAAGAACCCTACCTCATCGAAGATATACGCGCCTTTCACGTAAGCCTGCGGAAAGACAACGGCGAGCTATTGGTCTACCCGAACAACCTGATGATGCAGAAAGCGGTGACCCTACTGTACAATCACATCGTCGTTGACGAAGAAGTGGTCGGGAAAGATAATACGGAGCAAAACCTTCCAAATTCCCCGAAATCGCCTGGACTCAAATGAAGTGCCTCGCAGCCGCGTTCCAAATCGGCGACTTCGGAAATGGTTTCAATTTGATTCCATTTGTTAAAGAAATAAAATAAATAGGCTCGCTTGCTATTCTTCTTATCTTTGGAAAACGACCATTGTGCTATGTTAAATCTGAAATGTCGTTTAAGGCAGTCACGGATTTTGCTTCAGGCCTAGGCACGACACAGCGAAAGCTGTGGGCGAGCCGGAGCGATGGCAAGCAAAGCCGTAGCCACGGAATTATTTTTTAACGACGGCGTGGATCAAAAGACGACCAGGATTATACGACAATTTTAGGTTAACAGAGCACTAGTATCCCTTACTGTACTAAAACCAACTTTATGCGTCATTTTTTGATGTGTTCTTTAGGAATTCTTTTCCTTTTCAGTACCGCAGTGGCCCAGAAGCCCGATCAGCTTTCTTCTTCAGAAATCTACCATTCGCTTCAAAAGCTCAATTTTTTGGGATCCGCACTATTTGTGGCCGCGCATCCCGACGATGAGAATACCCGCTTGATTTCGTATCTGTCCAACGCCGTGCACGCCCGTACCGGGTACCTGTCCCTTACCCGGGGCGACGGGGGGCAGAACCTTATCGGTCCTGAGCTGCGGGAACTGCTGGGCGTACTGCGTACCGAAGAACTGTTGGCGGCAAGACGGGTCGATGGGGGAAACCAATTTTTCACCAGGGCGAACGATTTCGGATACTCTAAAAATCCTGATGAAACCTTGGAAATCTGGAACAAAGAGGCCGTCTTGGGCGATGTGGTATGGGCCATACGCCAATTCAGGCCCGATGTAATCATCAACCGTTTCGACCATCGGAGTCCCGGGACCACCCACGGGCACCATACGGCCTCCGCAATGTTGAGCGTTGAGGCCTTCGACCTGGCCGATGACAGATCCGCCTACCCCGATCAGCTTTCCCTAACCGAGACCTGGCAGCCCAAACGGCTGTTTTTCAACACCTCTTGGTGGTTTTATGGCAGCGAGGAGAAGTTCCAAAATGCGGACAAATCGAAGATGGTGGACCTCGATGTCGGAGGTTATTATCCCATTCTCGGAACCTCCAACAATGAAATTGCCGCTTTGGCCAGTAGCCAACACCTTTCGCAAGGCTTTGGAAGACTTTCAGAACGGGGCAGGCAAGACGAGTATCTGGAGTTGCTCAAAGGAAATCTGCCGAGCGATATTCCGAATATTTTCGACGGAATCGATACCAGTTGGGCCCGCCTCGAAGGAGGGGCAGCTATCGGGGAAATCCTACACGCGGTCGAGGAAAATTTCGATTTTGAAAATCCATCCAGACACCTTCCCGAACTTTTGAAAGCTTACACCATCCTCCAGAATCTTCCTGACGACCATTGGAAAAAAGTGAAATCCAAGGAACTCAAAAATCTGATTGCCGAAGTAACGGGGCTCTATCTGGAAGCATCCTCCGCATCGGCCACCACAAATCCCGGAGGCCAGGTTCAGCTCAATATAGAGGCCATCAACCGAAGCGGTGCCGATATGGTGCTGAAATCCGTTCGTATTTCATCCGCGGATGCCGCAATAGATCCCGACATCCCCCTAAAAGACAATCAAAAACGGAATTTCGAGCTAACCCTGAACGTGCCTCCGAACACGGAATATACCAGTCCATATTGGCTCAAGGAAAAGGGAAGCCTGGGCATGTATAAGGTACCCCAGCAAGAACTGATCGGTAAACCCGAAACGCCTAGGGCCTTTAAAGCAGCCTTTGAAATCGAATTAAACGGAACCCCGATCGCCTTCGAAAAACCCATCGTGTATCGCTATGCCAAACCGGAAAAAGGGGAACTGTACCAGCCCTTTGAGGTCTTACCGGAGGCAACGGCCGGATTTAGCGACAAAGTGTTGATCTTTGCCGATGGAAATTCCAAGCAAATTCCCGTCACCGTTGTCGCCCACGCAGATGGCATTAAAGGGCAGGTACAACTTCAACACGGCGATGGGTGGTCCGTCGATACCGGATCCAAAAGTTTCGAGATTGCCAAGAAGGGGGATAAAAAAACCGTTTTCTTTACCTTGACCCCGCCCGAACAAGAAAACGAGAGCTATATTTCGCCTATTGTTAAGATCAATGGCAAGGAATTCACCAAAGAGCTGGTCGAGATTGTCTATGACCATATCCCAAATCAATCCGTTTTGCTGCCCTCCGAAGCGAAGACGGTACGGCTCAACATTAAAAAAGCCGGGGAACAGATCGGTTACATCCCCGGGGCGGGCGACGAGGTGCCCGAAAGTTTGAGACAGATCGGTTACAACGTACGCACTATTGCGCCCGGCTCAATCGGCACGGGAAGTTTAGCGCCCTATGATGCGGTAGTGGTCGGTATCCGTGCCTACAATGTGGTCGATGAACTCAAGTTCAAACAGCGCTATCTGCTCGACTATGTCAAAAGCGGCGGAACGCTAATCGTGCAGTACAATACCGCTGGCCGTTGGGACGAGCAGTTCAAGAACATTGCCCCCTACCCCCTAACCCTGTCCCGGGACCGGGTGACGGACGAAAATTCCCCAGTGGAAATATTAGCAAAAGATCATCACTTGATCAATTTTCCCAACACCATTACGCCGTCCGATTTTGAGGGGTGGGTACAGGAACGCGGACTCTATTTCCCTAACGAATGGGCAAAGGAATTTACGCCGATACTCTCCATGCACGACAGCGGCGAGAACCCTAAAAAAGGAAGCCTCTTAATCGCGGGATACGGAAAGGGATATTATATCTACACCGGGCTGAGTTTTTTCAGGGAGCTGCCCGCAGGGGTCCCGGGCGCCTATAAACTGTTCGCGAACATGCTTTCTATAGGAGAGGCGGGGGATTAGTATTGAGTATTAAGTATTGAGTATTAAGTACAGCGTGTTAAGTAGTGCGACATGGGCCGAATTAACAGAAACAAATAATTGATAATCAATTAACAATCAATAACTAGTAATTTGTAATTAATAATTTTTAATCATCATCCACCCCCACCATGCTCGATAAATTCGATTGGAAAAAAGAATATACCTTGGTGCTCGTATTGAACATCATCTATGTTCTGGTATTTAGCTACCTGATGACAGCCTTTACCTAAATGAGCACGCTTGACTGGACCATATTATCAGGTACGCTGCTGTTTATAGTGTCTTACGGCGTCTGGCGCACCCGCGGCAGCAAAAACGTCGATGACTATGTCGGAGGGGGAAAGGATGCGAAGTGGTGGACGATCGGACTATCGGTCATGGCCACGCAGGCCAGTGCCATCACCTTTCTATCTACGCCAGGACAGGCTTTTCATGACGGCTTGGGATTTGTGCAGTTCTATTTCGGACTGCCCTTGGCCATGATCATCATCTGTCTGGTATTCGTGCCCCTCTACCATCGGCTGAAAGTGTACACCGCCTACGAATTTCTTGAAAACCGCTTCGATCTTAAGACCCGCTCATTGGCCGCTATCCTCTTTTTAATCCAAAGGGGACTGGCAGCAGGAATTACTATTTTCGCTCCGTCAATCATCTTATCGGCCATTCTCGGTTGGCACCTGCGTACCCTCAACATCATTATCGGGGTGTTGGTCATCATATACACCGTATCCGGAGGCACCAAAGCGGTCAGCGTTACCCAAAAACAACAGATGTTCATCATCATGACCGGGATGTTCGTGACCTTCTTCTTTATCCTGGGATACCTTCCGGCTGATATTGATATGGGAAAGGCCCTAAAGATCGCGGGGGCCAGTAACAAACTGCAAATTCTAGATTTTAGTTTCGATACCTCCAGCCGTTATACCTTTTGGAGCGGTATTACCGGAGGTCTTTTTTTGGCCTTGGCCTATTTCGGAACGGACCAAAGTCAGGTGCAACGCTATCTTTCCGGAAAATCGATGCGTGAAAGCCAGCTGGGCCTGGTTTTTAACGCAATTTTTAAGATTCCCATGCAGTTCTTCATCCTTCTGGTCGGCGTCATGGTCTTCGTTTTTTACCAGTACAATCCCTCTCCCCTAAATTTCAATCCATCTGCCACCAATGCGGTGATGGAATCGCCGTATGCAAAAGATTATGAGATACTGCAAGAGGGACAGTATCAACTCGAGGAGGAAAAGAAAATGGCACAGAACAAGTTCTCCGCCGCCCTTGAGCTCAAGGAATACACTGCCGTCGAAGAGGCTAAGGCAGAGATTATCGCCCTGAATAAAAAGGACAGCACCAACCGAGCCGCCGCCAAAGCCCTTATCACGGAGGCGGACAGCGTTGTAGAGACCAACGATAAAGACTATGTGTTCATCCACTTTATACTCCACAACCTTCCCCAAGGCTTGATCGGGCTCCTATTGGCCGTAATCTTATCGGCCGCCATGTCATCGACCGCATCCGAACTGAACGCTTTGGGTACCATCACAGCGTTGGATTTGTATAAAAGGAACAAAAAGGGAGTTTTCACGGAGCGCCATTACGTTCTGGCTACAAAAGGCTTCACCCTTGTATGGGGCCTAATAGCCATCGGAATAGCCAGTATTGCCGACCTTTTTGATAATCTGATCCAGCTGGTCAACATTATCGGATCTATTTTCTACGGTAATGTACTGGGTATATTTCTCTTGGCCTTCTTCTTTCGGTTCGTTAAGGGAAACGCGGTTTTCTTTGCCGCCATTCTGACCCAGCTGATTATTTTCGTATTGTTCTACACCCTGATTTTTGCCTACCCCGAGGGCGAGGAAAAGCTGAGCTATCTATGGCTCAACTTCATCGGATCGGCCCTGGTTATCTCTATCGCCCTGGTTTTCGAAGGTTTTGACCGGTTGCTGAAAAACCCCCCGGTGGGAGAACGATAAAAGACGGGGCGTACTTTTTCACTTCTTATTTTTTAGCGCGAACGCCCGGCCGGGGTGCTCGACCCTAAAGCGGTCGATGTTGCCCGTATCCTGCAGGGTGACGTAAGCAAGAGTTCCGTCTTCCCCGCCGAATGCGATGTTCGAGGCTTGTTTACCCGTCAGAAATATCTCCTCAAGCACATCCCCGTCGGGCGATACCTTAACTACGGTGCCTTTGCCGTGCCGGGTAATATATAAATTTCCCTTTACGTCGCAGCGCATTCCGTCCATTCCGAAATCATCGAATTTGATGAGCAACCGTTTGTTATCGATGTTGCCTTCGGGGGAAAGGTCGTACGCCCACACGTTACGCTGCACCGACTCGTTGACGTAAAGCGTCTTGTTATCGGGGCTCACCTCGATGCCGTTGGTAGTGCCCATATCGGCTTCGAGCAGGGTGAAGCTACCGTCCGTATCGATACGCCAAATTTGCCCGGTGGAATGCTCCCAGTCAGGATCACTGGCAAAAAGAATATCGGAATCCGAGATAGCGATGTCGTTGGGCTGGTTCATTTTATTGTTATGCGCGAACACGTCGATTTCCTTGGTGTCCATATCCACCGTTAGGATGTTATGCCCGGTATAATCCGCGATCAGCATGTCGCCACTTTGGTCGAAGCGGATGCCGTTACCCGTACTTCCGTCCGGCAGGGTAACAAATAAATCCACTTTTCCTCCGGGGGTTACGCGCCCTATCGTACCAGGTTTTTCAAAGTTCACGGCGTATAATGTACCATCGGCGGCCACTGCCGGCCCTTCGATACCCGATGGAAATCCGCCGGGTTCGGTAAAGATCTCGCTTCTGTATAGTTGCATGCTGTCCTGTTTTTCGATTGGGGTCTCCGTAGAGGTTTCTTTGTTCTGTTCGGATTTATCTTTGCACCCGAATATTAAAAGGAGTGCCATTATGGTGATGGGATTACCGATGGTTCGGATGTTCATAATCATGGTTTTAAAGGGATATTCCATTACACCCCGAAAAGGAAATTTGAGACTGTTTCAGTCTTTCAAATAGTTGTCTTAGGATACCCATTTGTTCAAAAACCAAGCTCCCGAACGCTGGTCTACCTTCAAGACTTTAATGGGATGCCCTATTCAAAAATCAAATCCCCAAAATATTCGGGCCTGTGGTAATCGGGATCCTCCGTGGCTATGGGGTTCCAGGTCACATAATGTTTTTTGGACATGGCGTCCCCGCATTTGTAAAAGTTGGATTTTGCCTTGCTTCCTTCTAAAGAAAGCCCCTTGTTAAAGGTCATGACCGCTGCGGGAATGATAACGGTCATTTCCCAGCTATGGCCCCCTTTTTTTTCAGAAAACGGTCGATCGCCCAAAGAGGATGCCGTCCTGATATGCTTTCGTATTACCTCGGGATCCACAAACTCCCTTTGGTGGCGACCGGGCCCATAGGCCAGGTGGACGGTACCGATGCAGTTGATTTCGAAGTTATAATAGTTGCCATCCCCCAAGGGGTCGAAGAAGAATTCCACACAGCTGTCCTTCGATACCGCGGAATTGGGCTCGGTATTTTTGGCCAAAATATGCGCTTCGGTCACATAGTATTTCAGCCAAATGTCGTTTTTATTACGGGCAATCCTGAATTCGACCTTCGGAGCGTAGGGAAAAGCATCCCAATTTACGACATCGATGGCATTCAGTTCGGTCCGAGCTTCCAAAAGTGCGGAAACCTCGACCAAGTCGGCCTCGCCGTCGTGCTCAATCTCGGTAACGATCAACTTTTTATCCTTCTGCCCTCCCATATAGTGTTTATTTGCCGGCGATAAAAAAACCGCCATGGCCATTAGTATAGTTATTTTCATGCTGCTTTCATTAAGGATATCGTAACTCTTTTGCGAGCTGTCATAAAGCCAAATCCGCAAAAAAAAACACGGAGACAAACTTTAGGCTTTACAACCGCACCGCCCGAGGCTCCAAATCGGTGAGTTCCGCAATTCGCACCGGCTCCCCGCTTTCTATACTTTTTCGCGCCGCGATACCGATAAGGATCGACATGGCACCGTCCCGAATGCCAGCGGCCCTATCGAAAGGATCCTTGGCCTCGGGGTTCTTGAAAATCTTGTTTTGCAGCTTTTCGTCGCCACCTCCGTGGCCTCCTCTTGAATACGGCACTTGAACGGTCTCATAATCCTGCCATACTTTATGAACGATAATCGGTTGGGACCGCTTTTCGCCCGCATCGCCCTGGTCCATTTCCAGGGCGTGCAGTTCATCTTGACTTAATTGCTGCTGCTCGTGATAAGGAATGTCCAACGAAGCCTCGATACGTCCCTTGGTGCCGTTAAAGGCAATCCTCCATCCCTCGAAAGGGGAATAGGTCGTCAAAGAGTAGTTGACCAGGGTGTTGTTCCGGTACTTGATCTGGGCTGACATTTTATCGTAAATATTGATTTCCTTCCTGAACAAACAATTATCCCTTATATACCCGTCGTATTGTTCATTGTTCACGTAAAGGTCCATCATCCGTTTGTCTTTGGTAATATCCCAATGGAATTTGCATTCGGATTTGTAATCGCAATCCCTGCAATTATTGCCCCTGAACTCATTATTGCTACCGTAAAGCTCAAGATCACCGTAGGCACTGACCTCTTCCGGATCGGAGTCAAGCCACCAATTTAAAAGATCAAAATGATGCGTGGCCTTATGCACCCATAACGTGCCACCGACCTCGCGCAACCCGTGCCACCGCCGGAAATAGGAGGCTCCGTGATAAGTATTTAGATACCAATTGAAATCGACCGAGGTTATCTTTCCGATCGTATCGTTTTGCAACAGTTCCTTGATTTTGGTGCTATAAGGGCTCCATCGGTAGTTGAACCCCACAATCAGATTTTTGTCATACCGGCGTTCGGCATCTAAAATCTGCTGGCATTTCTGTTCGTCAGTAGTCAGGGGTTTTTCGGTAAGCACATCACAGCCGAGCTCCAGGCCCCGAACGATAAATTGGTGATGGGTAGCATCGGTAGTGGTCACGATGACCAGATCTGGTCGGTTTTCGGCAATCATGGTGTCAAAATCAGAATAGGTATCGCACGACACTCCCATGTATTCTTTGGCATAGGCCAACCGACCCGGATTATTATCGCAAAGTCCCACATAGTCGATACTATCGGAGAATTCATCCACGATCCGTTTTCCCCAGAACGAGGTGCCGCGAACGCCGGTACCGACTAGGACTACCTTTAATTTTCGGTTTTTCAAGCCAAAATTCAAGGCGGGAACTCCCCCTAGGGCCGTACCTGCGGCAAGCATGGAAATCGAGGTTAAAAATCGGCGTCTGGATTCTGTTTTGCTCATAGTCTTAATTTCTGGTAGATTATTTTGTATAGTTTGGAGATGATTTCCCCCCTTGTGTTTGCATAAATATAATTATTTGTACTATACTATTCGTTTTAGCTATTACAAATTTTTGAAAGTTACCGATAATTTGAATAAATTACTCAAACTAGTAAAGACATAGGATGCAGGACAGCTATGAAAATTAACGACAATAAGGTCATCGGCATCATCGGTCTGGGCCTTATGGGCACGAGTATCGCAGCCGCACTGGCCCTAAAAGACCAAAAAATAATTGCGGTTGCCCCTATGGGGTCGGACCTGGACAAAGAAGCCCCCAAACGCATCCGACACTTTCTAGAAAAGTGCCAAGGGGAAGGGCTGACGGGGAAAGCTCCGGAAGAACTTATGGAGAATATCCACTTTACCACCGACTATGCGGATTTGAAATCATGTTGGTTGGTAATAGAGTGCGTTGTTGAAGACCTGGATATCAAACGCGAGGTCTTTAAAAAGATAGAACAAGTTGTTTCGCACGAGGTGATGATAACCTCGAACACCTCGGCCATTCCAATCAGTATACTTCAGGCCGATTTAGAGGTCCCCGAACGTTTTTATGGAATGCACTGGGCCGAACCGGCCTATACCTCCCCGTTTCTGGAAATCATCTGCGGAGACCGGAGTCCCATTGAAGGGGCGGAGCAACTGTACGAAATCGCCAAGCAATGGGGCAAGGAGCCTACGTTGGTCCGAAAAGATGTACGAGGTTTTATCACCAATAGAATTATGTACGCCATGTATCGAGAGGCGTTCCATCTGGTGGAGAACGGTTACGCGACGGTTGCCGATGTTGACCGCGCCTGTAAAAACGCAGGGGGGCAATGGATGGCCTTCTGCGGACTTTTTCGGTATATGGACCTTACCGGGTTGAAAGCCTATCACGCCGTGATGGGAGACCTGTTTCCCGAATTGAGCAATCGGAAAAGTGTACCCAAATTGATCGATGACATCGCAAAAGCGAACGGAAACGGGGTGTTTAACGGGAAAGGATTCTATGACTACACTCCCGAAGAGGCCGAAAAATGGAAAGAAACCTTTGAAAAATTTGCCTTTGACATGAACCGGCTTTCCAAGAAGTATGCAGCGGAGCTGGAAGATATTTCGAACAGTAATAATCCAAAACAGTGAGAAGTGAGAGGTGAACTTTGAGCAGGGCTCGCAGAGAAGATAGCGGAGAGCGGAGAAAAGACAAAGAGAAGATAAGGAGTGGTCAAAGATGAATAAATTGACGCGGCGATACGGAAAACTGAATAGAGCATATATTTCCAGTAGAAAAACATGGTCTTTATCCAGTATTCCTTGCTCTGTAATCTTTCTATTTTTAAGTGCAAAATTATTCCACAATTACCTAAATCGAAACTCGTGAAAGAGACTAGCAAAGTACCCTTTATCGTAGATGGCCATTTAGACCTGGCCACCAACGCCATGACCATGAACCGCGATCTCACCTGTACGGTGGCCGAAATACGGGAAAGGGAACGTAGGTTGGGATGGGACGACTACCAAGACCGCGGCCAGGGCACCGTAGCTTTACCCGACCTCCGGGAAGGCAATATCGGACTTGTAATAGCGACAATAATTTCCCGCTACTCCGAAACGGGCTCCCCCTTGCACACTATGGCTTTGAAAGGTTGGCATTCGCCCCGGCAGGCCTATGCCCATGCCCAAGGACAATTGGCTTGGTACCGCGAGATGGAGGCCGCGGGTGAGATGGTAGCCATTACCACCAAAAAGGGATTGGCCGATCATATAGCATTATGGACGGAAAATACCAACGATAACGCCAATAAGCCGATTGGCTATGTACTCGCCCTCGAAGGCGCCGATTCCATCGTCAACCTGGATTACCTCCATACCTACCATGAATTGGGACTCCGTTCTATCGGAATCTCCCATTTTGGTCCGGGGCGGTATGCCGCCGGTACCCATTCCGATGGAAGCGGATTGACACCCCTAGGGAAAGACCTGCTCAAGGAAATGAACCAACTTCCGCTGCAATTGGATCTCACCCACCTGACCGATACCGGTTTTTTTGAAGCCTTGGATATTTTTCAAGGCCCGGTCGTCGCCAGTCACCAGAACTGCAGAAGCATCATTCCGGGGGAACGGCAGTTTTCCGACGATCAAATCCGGTGCATCATAGAGCGAAAGGGAATTGTTGGGGGTGCCCTAGATACCTGGATGCTCTATCCCAATTTTAAATTGGGAAGGGATGACCCCAAGGAACGTGACATCCGCATGGAACTTTTGGTGGATCATTTCGATCATATCTGTCTAATGGCAGGTAACAGCGAACATATAGGATTTGGCAGTGATCTCGATGGCCTCTTCGGGCTCGAGCAGACCCCCCACGACATCGATACCATTGCGGACCTCCGAAAATTCGATGCCATCCTAGAAAAAAGGGGCTACAATGACAAAGACAGGGCAAACATCTTCTACGGCAACTGGATGCGGATGCTTAACAAAATAATGTCCTAAAAACGGAAGAATAAAAACGGAAACATAAAAGCCTGGAATTTTGTTCCTCTTAACGTCCGCCCATTAACACCTGTCCCTGAAAATGTTCGGCAGTTTTATCAAAAAAGCGCTGACTTTGAGAATACCATGGGCCTGGGCGCGACCTGATGATGCATACCGGCACTTTCTTTCCGGAACTTGTCCTTACCCAAAGTTCAGAAAGTTTCAAAGCTAACCGGTTATGGCACCACTCTGGGGACAGGGAATTATGAAATCGGCGTCAGCCAGAAACAAGCTGCTTCGAGCCAGGATTTGTTAAAGGAAACACGTAACCCAACCTCTCTTCTTTCGTAAAAATTGATATTCTCTATGGGGGAAGAATTAGAAGAGTATTTAGAGAGAAGTACCAAAATTCAATGTTCTTGCCAAATCGGACATGACTGACGAGAAATTTTCAATTATTGAATTATCTGCTTCTTATACGATAAAACCTCGCAATTATTAATCTAATTCTTGCTAAATACTCTTGATAATTCCAAATTTGCTCAATAATTCAGATAAACAGTTAGCAATATGAAAAAAAATTATATATTCACACGATATTAAAGAAATGTTAAATAACCAATCTAATGTAAGACCAAAATTATGACTAGAAAGTTACTCCTATTTTTTGCGCTCCTATTAGGGACGTTTCCTTTAATGGCGCAGGAAAAAACAATCACAGGTACGGTTACGGCTGCGTCGGACGGAACGCCGTTACCTGGGGTCAACGTATTGGTACAAGGTACCACGAACGGAACCCAAACGGATTTTGATGGAAATTACACCATAGAAGCTGCCGATGGCGATATTTTAGTATTTTCATATATCGGCACCAGAAGTCAGAACATTGCCGTGGGAGACTCGGACACTGTCGACGTCGTTATGGTCGAGGACGCCAGCCAACTCGATGAGGTCGTTGTTACTGCTTTGGGCATTAAACGAGATGAAAAAACCTTGACCTATGCCCAACAGACCGTTAGGTCCGACGAATTAACCAAAACGCGTGACCCTAACTTTATGAACAGTATTTCAGGCAAAGCCGCTGGGGTCGAGATTAAAAAAAGTAGTTCGGGCGCCGGGGGATCCACGAAAATTGTACTTCGAGGAAACAAATCATTAAGCGGTGATAGCTCGCCCCTCTTCGTGGTCGATGGTGTCCCTATGGCCAATAATAAAGGTGGGCAGCCGGGTATGTGGGGCGGAACAGACGGTGGCGACGGTCTTTCGGCAATAAATCCGGACGATATAGAGAGTATTAGTATTTTAAGGGGTGCGAACGCTGCAGTGCTGTACGGCAGTCAAGGCGCCAATGGGGTTGTTATGATTACCACCAAACAAGGTGTTGCAGGTAAAACGACCGTATCTTTGAATACAGGTTATTCCTTTGAACATTATCAAGAATTACCCGACCTGCAGTTTAAATATGGTGCCATTGGTACAGCGAAAGAAAGTTGGTCTCCCACTCCGGGTGATTATGCTAGTGAATATGTGGAGAATTTTTTTCAAACGGGGCATAACTTTAATAATTCGGTCAGTATCAGTGGGGGAAATGATAAAACAACGGCCTATTTTTCCTATGCCAACATTACCTCTTCGGGAATTACGCCCCAAAACAAGTACAAAAAGAACAATTTCACCTTTAAGCAGTCGACTAAATTTTTTAACGATAAGGTTACGATTTCTTCTGGAGTTATTATGGGAATTGAAGAAACCAAAAACCGATTACCCGCCGGGTACTATCTAAATCCCCTGACAGGTTTATATATGTTCCCTAGAAATCGTAATTTCTATGACTTTAAGGATAACTATCAAGTTTTTAATAGCGATCGAAATTTAATGGCGCAAAACTGGTTTGTAGAAGATCATCATCAATCGAATCCTTATTGGATTATCAATAAACAACCCAGAGTCGATGACACGAAAAGAATCATTGCCAACGCAACGGTTAAATGGGATATACTGGACAATCTCAATGTCCAGGTCAGGGGAAATTATGACTATGCCGCAGAAAAGCGCGAGCAACAGCACGCTGCTACTTCGAACGGTACGAACGTGCACCCTAACGGGGCTTGGAATTATCACAAATTTGAAGATCAGTTGGCGTATACCGATGTTCTTCTAAGCTATAATACCGATTTCAGTGAAAATATTAGCTTTAATGCGGTATTGGGTGCCAGCTACCAAAAGACCAAATACGGTGTAGGAGTCTCAGTTGGAACAGGAACATTGGGGCTGTTATATCCCAATGAGTATCTATTCCAGAATTTACCAACAAATGTACCTGTAAATTCTACGATCGATGAAGAAATTAGCAAACAGGGCGCTTTCTTAAATGCACAACTAGGCTATAAGGAAATGCTTTTCTTGGATATTTCAGGTCGTAACGATTGGGCCTCTACCTTGGCACTGACCGGTAACGACTCGTACTTTTATCCCGCATTTGGATTGACGGCTATTTTGAGCGAGATGTTCGATATGGGGAATGCAGTCAGCTTTGCAAAGCTTAGGTCCTCATACACCCAGGTGGCCAACGAAGTACCGTATAACCGTATATTTCCACAACACAATATCTCTGCCAACGGAGGGGTAAACAGAAATACACAAGCACCGTTTACGGATGGTAAGCCAGAAATCATAACCAGTTTGGAATATGGAGCGGATTTTCGATTTTTCCAAAATCGTCTAGGCCTTGATTTCACTTATTACAGCTTGACCAGCACCGATCAGTTCATTGAGGTTCCCTTAGATGCATCCGATCCGCTCTCCCAGGGTATTTATACGTCACGATTTATCAATGCCGGGGAAATCACCAACAAAGGGGTAGAGCTAACCCTTAGTGCAACCCCCGTAAGGAACGATAATTTTCAATGGGTTACAGCTTTTAATTTTGCCAAGAACAAAAATGAGATCGTAGACATTGGACCTGACGATGAAAGAGAAATTAATTTAGGTTCTTCTGAAGGTTATGCTTCAAAATTGGTTGAAGGCGGTGCTTTTAACGACCTCTACGTCTTTAAGTTTTTGAGAGATGACCAAGGTAGAATTATATTTGAAGACGGTAGTCCCAGAAAAACGGAACTGAGGGAGCTGATAGGCAATCTTGACGCGGATTGGTCGTTAGGCTGGAATAACAATGTAACCTTTGGCCGGTTAAATTTTGGTATGCTCATCAATGCAAAAATCGGTGGGAACGTTTTTAGCCAAACAGAAAGTATGCTTGATGGTGCCGGGGTTTCTCAACGTACGGCCGACGCACGGGATGCCGGAGGCGTCGCCGTTAACGGGGTAGACCAAGCATCCGGGTCCGCGATTACCACAGTAGATGCAGAAACATGGTACAGGGCCATCGGCGATCGTAATGGTGTCGGCGAAGCTTACGTCTATGATCGCACGAATATAAATTTAAGCCAACTGTCGTTGGGCTATGATATAAACGTTGAGAAAATGAACCTGCCCATTCAAGGGGCCACCCTATCTTTTATCGCCAATAATCTTTTATTTATTTATAAAGATGCTCCCTTTGATCCGGAGCTTGCGATGAGTACCAGTAGAAATGCCCAGGGTCTGGATAATTTTAATCTGCCTTCTACCGCAACTTACGGGTTTAATCTAAAAGTAAACTTTTAAAAAAGAATCATGAAAAAGTTCATACATCTAATTTGTGCGATATTGGTACTAGGTGCCTGTACCGACGATTTTGAGGAGATAAATACCAACCCTTACCAAATAACCGACGCGTCCCTTGAACAGAATTTCAATGATGTGGGATCATTTTATCCATCGATGTTCAGCCAAATTTTTGGCAATCAGGTAGATCATAATCTTACAAATGTGACTTATGCACAACATTTGGCAACACCGACTCCTTTTGTAGGCGGGATTAACAATACCACCTATTACATTCGATGGAACGGATATTGGTCACGACAATATAATAATGTTATGGCTCCAGCCAACCAAGTAATCGGTATTGCAGAGTCAAGCGATCAACCCGTCTTTGTAGAATGGGCCAAATTGATAAAAATATTATCAATGTCTCGACTGACCGCCTATCATGGCCCCGTTATATATACTCAGCACGGACCCGACGGCGATGGCTCCTATGATAGCGAAGAGACGCTTTATAATGCGTTTTTTGCCGATCTTGACCGTATCATCGGAGTTTTCGCAGCCAATACCGATTATGTTGGTTTGAAGGATTTTGATGCAAGTTTTGACGGCGACGTTGCCCTATGGGCAAAATACGCTAATTCCCTAAGATTGCAAATGGCAATGCGTCTAACGAAAGTCGATCCGGCTTTGGCAAAAACACAGGGAGAAAAAGCCCTGGCCGATCCAGTCGGACTCATCGAATCCAATGCGGACAATTTCAACATCAATTTATATGGCAATAAGTTTCATCCTGCACAGATCTGTTTTGAATGGGGAGATACAAGAATGAGTGCAACAATGGAGTCCATTCTAATTGGCTATAAAGATAATAGGATAGAGCCTTTCTTTGACCCTGTAGAAGATCTTTCGTTAGTGGCCGATCACCCTGATTGGCCTTATAAGGGTATTCGGAACGGAGCTGAACTGGTCGCTAAAGACGATCATTTACCTTATTCGACCATAGATATTAACTTTAACGATCCGGCTAAAGTCACCGAACGCAAGGTTATGAGTGCAGACGAAGTTTTCTTTTTGAAGGCAGAAGCAGCTTTACGCGGCTGGGCAGGTGCTGGTGATGCGCAAACCAACTATGAAAATGGCGTAAGAGCGTCTTTCGAACTTTGGGGCGCAGGTGGTGTCGACGACTATCTCGCCGACGACACAAGTCTGCCCATTGATTACGACGACGTCGTTTACCAAGGTGCCATCAATGATTTTGTCAATGAAATTACTACGACAGTTGCCTGGGATGAAGGTGCCGATAATGAAACGAAATTGGAGAAGATTATTACCCAAAAATGGATTGCGGCCTACACCAATGAAATGGAAGCCTGGGTAGACCATAGAAGAACGGGGTATCCGAAACTTCCTCCGGTCTATCAAAATAGTAGTAACTCGGATTGGGGGGTCATCCCAGAAGGAGAGATTCTTAGAAGAATGCCCTTTGTTCAATCGGAAAGAGAAAACAATGCTGCCGGTGTTTCCGATGCAACAGCTAAATTGGGTGGACCTGATGAAATTGGCACCCGATTATGGTGGGATACCGGGGGGCCGAATTTCTAAATGTTTTTTAAGTTCAATTGTTTTGAAAACCTGTGAGGCATGCTTCACAGGTTTTTTTTAACCACAGTAGTATTAATACCACTTGCTTCGTCGGATGGCAAGAAATAAAAAATGATGAACTAATTATAAAACTGAGGTTCAATGTAGTTTTAATAATTTGGTAACTTACCAAGGACTAATTCCATAGGATCAAACAATAAAATTTCATAATTTGACCGATCACTATGACCAAGAAACCGAAATGATCAATACGCCAAATTTTAGTAGAAGTACTTACCTCTTATTCTTTATTAGCCTGCTTTTTTCATGCCAACAGATCAATGAAGATAAAATGTTTACTTTGATGCCGAGCAGCAAAACCGGGGTTACGTTCAAAAACGTTTTGGGTGAAACCAAAAAATTTAATATTCTAACCTACGGTTATATCTATAATGGTGGTGGTGTTTCCATTGGCGATCTAAACAATGACGGTCTTCAAGACCTTTATTTTACCGGTAACATGGTAGGTAGCCGTCTTTACATCAATAAAGGCGATTTTGAATTTAAAGAAATTGCTGAAAAGGCAGGCGTCTTTGCAGCTGGATTATGGAACACCGGCACGACCATGGTGGATATCAATGCAGATGGTCTATTGGATATTTACGTATGTAGGTCTGCGGCAAAAGATGATTTTAAAAGAAAAAATTTACTGTTCATCAATAACGGTGATTTGACTTTTACGGAAAAAGCCGCGGAATATGGCATAGATGATGCGGGCTATTCTACACAAGGTGTCTTTTTTGACTATGACAAAGATGGAGATCTAGACCTATATGTCGTCAATCACTCTACACAGGAATTCGCAAGTTTCAGCCAAATTACGAACAATCTCAAATATCGCAGGAATCCCGCTTTTGAAGATAGATTGTACAATAATGAGAACGGGAAGTTCAGAAACGTAAGCGACGAAGCGGGCTTGGTTTCCAATGTTCTAGGTTTTGGGCTTAATGCTGCCGTTTCGGATGTTAACAATGACAATTGGCCTGATATCTATATATCCAACGATTTTAATGAACAGGATTATTTGTATATCAATAATCAAGATGGTACGTTTTCCGAAAATCTACAAAAATACATTGGTCATACTTCCCATTTTTCCATGGGTTCGGATATTGCCGACATCAATAATGATGGCTATCCCGAAATTATGACATTAGACATGCTTCCCGAAGGCAATTATCGCTCAAAGATGGTCTCTGGCCCAGACAATTATGATAAGTTCATGGTAATGTTAAACAATGGATTTTATCATCAAAGCATGCGAAACATGCTGCATTTGAACAATCAGGGCAAATCGTTCTCTGAAATTGGACAATTCTCAGGTGTTTCAGGTACCGATTGGAGTTGGGCATCCCTTTTTAGCGATCTGGACAATGATGGATACAAAGATATCTTCATTACAAACGGAATCAAGAGAGACTATACCAACATGGACTTCATGAACTACGCCGTTCAAGAGAAGATTAACGAAAACAAAACGGGGGTAGAAATGGCAATTACGGACCTACTGGAAAATATGCCGGCAACAATTGAGGAAAACTATACCTTTCACAATAATGGAGACCTCACTTTTACAAAGGTCAATACCGAATGGGGATTAAACCAAAAATCATTGTCTAACGGAGCCGCCTATGCCGATTTGGATAATGACGGCGATATGGACTTAATCGTCAACAACACCGATGAACATCCTTTTATTTATAGAAACAACAGCGATTTTCAAACAACGAACAACTATCTTAAAATTAAATTAATTGGCGAAGGCAAAAATACTTTCGGTATTGGCGCCAAGGTCATATTCGACGCAGGTGACCAAACCCAAACTCAGGAGATGATGCCCACAAGAGGATTCCAGTCTTCAATAGATTATAATATGGTATTTGGCTTGGGTGAGGCCGAGCAAATTGATACTATTACCATTATTTGGCCGGATTCTAAGATACAACATATAATAAAGGTCCAAGCCAATCAAACCATTACGCTGAAACAAAAAGATGCGGAAGAGCCCGGCAAGGAAATAGAAAAAGAAACACCTACCTATTTCACGAATATTTCTAAAGATAGTTTGATTCCCTACGTCCATCATGAGAACAACTACATCGATTTTAAACGGGAACAATTGTTGCCTCACAAACTTTCTACCCAAGGCCCGACCATCGTCAAGGGCGACGTAAACGGTGATGGTTTAGAAGACCTTTTTATGGGAGGAGCCAAGGAACAATCAGGGGAGCTTTGGATACAGACCAGGACCGGTGGATTCGAAAAAGCGAACGCTATGTTTGACCAAGATGCCGGTTCGGAAGATACCGGTGCCCTTTTTCTCGATGCAGATAACGATGGGGATTTGGATCTTTATGTGGTCAGTGGCGGGAACGAGTTCGACCCCGATTCCCCCGAATTGCAAGACCGGTTGTATTTGAACGATGGTCGGGGAAAGTTTATCAAAGCTACCACTTCCCTCCCATCAATGCTGAGCAGCGGGTCGTGCGCGGCAGCAGGCGATTACGATAATGACGGCGACCTTGATCTGTATGTGGGTGGCCGCTTGGTGCCGGGGCAATATCCGAATGCGCCGAGAAGCTATCTGCTTGAAAATGACGGAAACGGCAACTTTAAGGATATTACGGCATCGGTAAACAAAGACTTGGTAAAGCCGGGCATGGTCACCGATGCGATTTGGACGGATTTTAACGGGGATGGTCAAACCGACTTGATGTTAGTGGGTGAATTTATGGCGGTTCGTATCTTTAAAAATTCCGATGGTCGCTTGACGGAACTCCAAACGGATTCAGGCCTATCAGGTTCCGAGGGCTGGTGGAATCGTATCGTTGCCGGGGATTTCGACAACGACGGTGATACCGATTATATCGCGGGCAATTTTGGGGGGAACTCCCAGCTCAAGGCATCCCGCGACGAACCAGTACGGCTTTATGCAAGGGATTTTGATAACAATGGCTCTCTCGACCCCATCCTGACCTCATATGTCATGGGCGAGAGCTATCCCATATTTTCAAAAGACGATTTATTGGGTCAGATCAGCAGTCTAAAGCGTAAATACGTAAACTATTCCGACTATGCCGACCAAAAGATCACGGATATCTTTACATCCGATGAACTGTCCGATGCCCAAATCCTGGAAGCCAATAATTTTGCGACCAGCTTTATCGAGAATCTGGGCAACGACCGATTCGAGATAAGTTCCCTCCCCGCTCCCGCCCAATTTGCCCCCGTTTATGGGATTTTGGTCCAAGATTTTAACGAAGATGGTAATCTTGACGTCATTCTCGGCGGGAATTTTTTCGGTACCCGGGTGAAATACGGGCGTTACGATGCCAACAAAGGAGTATTGCTTTTCGGAGCCGGTACAGATGCATTCGAGGTAACAACTGTAAAGGAAAGCGGTCTGAATATGGACGGAGAGATCAGGGACATCACCTCCATAAAACTGGCAGACGGCGCTGAGCTTATCATTTTTGCACGAAACGATAAGGCAGTGGCAACCTATACGGTGAACTAGTCCATTCAACGGTTTAACTTTCTTACTAATCAGCTTCAAGAATTTCTCCTTTTTTTATTCGATGGGGTGCATGTTGATCGAGACTAAGGTTAATCGATCAAATTTTAAATAATTTATTAATGACTCGAAAACTAAGCTACTATTTAATTCTATCGCTGATTATTTTAGTTGGTTCGGTAATCCAAGCCCAATCCGTCAATATAAAAGAAGAAACAAAATCATTAGGCACCTACGGGTTCGCAAAACCGAATCCGGTTCCTATTCTTGGCGAAAATCCAAAAATATTCCCCTACTTCAAATTTGAGGAATACGAACATACCGCCAAGAAAAAAGATTGGAAGGTAGTGACCTTAGAAAACGATTACATCAAAGTGATGGTGTTACCGGAAATCGGGGGCAAAGTGTGGGGCGCCATAGAAAAGAGCACGGGCGAAGAGTTTTTATATAAGAACGAGGTCATCAAGTTCCGGAATATTGCCATGCGTGGACCTTGGACCTCGGGGGGCATCGAGTTCAACTTCGGGATTATCGGGCATCACCCCTCGACCGCCACGCCCGTTGACTATCTTACGAGAACCAACGCAGACGGCAGCGTGAGCTGTATAGTAGGTAGTACCGACCTGCCTTCAAACACTTTTTGGACCGTCGAAATCTGTTTAGAAAAAGACAAGGCCTACTTCGAGACGAATGCCTCTTGGTACAATGCATCCCCACTGACCGAGGCGTATTATAACTGGATGACCGCGGCGGCCGTAGCTTCGAACGACCTCGAGTTCTTCATTCCCGGTAACACCTATGTCGAGCACAATGGCAATGCCCATCCTTGGCCCATCGACGGCGAAGGCCGTAATCTGGCCTTGTACAAAAACAATAATTTCGGGAGCGCCAAATCCTATCATATCGTCGGGGAATACAATGACTTTTTCGGGGGGTACTACCACGACCGAAAGTTCGGCTTCGGCCAATGGGCGCCATATGAAGAAATGCCAGGTCAAAAATTATGGTTGTGGGCCTTGTCCCGCTCCGGAGGAATTTGGGAAAATCTACTAACCGATTCCGATGGGCAGTATATCGAATTTCAGGCGGGCCGTTTGCTCGACCAATATTCCGGCGGTGCCATCAATCCCATCAGTCAAGTCGGGTTCGACCCGTATATGATGGACACGTGGCACGAAATCTGGTTTCCCTATAAAGAAATCGGGGGAATGGTCGATGCTTCCAAAGAAGGTGTCCTCAATGTTGAAAAGGAAGGGAATGAAATCCATATCGGGCTTAATGCCCTACAAAATTTAGATTCCAAAATCGAAATTATCCTCAACGGAAAAACCACTTTTTCAGAAAAACTGGCTCTGCAACCCATGGATATTTTCTCAAAATCGATTCCCATTAAAAAATCTGACAGCATAAAGGTTTTTGTGGAAGGCACCGAACTGGCCTATACCCTCCCGTCAAAAGCAAACATACTGAAAAGACCATTCCATTCCGATATGGAATTGCAAGTTTCCGCCACGGAACAACTATTGGCAGAGGGCTCCGAAGCCTTGGTGTCTCGGGAATACGAACTGGCTTATACAAAATTATCCGAATTGATCGACCTGGACCCATCCCACCGTGCGGGCCTTATCCGTTTGGCCCAACTGGATTACCGGACGGCAGATTATGGGAGTGCCCTGTCGCATATTAATTCCGTACTACGGATGGACACCTATAACTCAGGCGCTAATTATGTCGCTGGAATTACCTACCGCGCGATGAACGACACTATCAATGCGCTCGAATCTTTCGGTTGGGCGGCAAGGGATGCGAAGCATCGATCGGTATCCTTTGCACAAATGGCGGAACTCTATCTGGCCTCAAAGAGTTACGAAAGGGCCGAAATGTACGCCCATAAAGCATTGGATTTCAATACGTATAACATCAATGCCAGAAAAGTCCTAGTGGTCGCAGCCCGAAAGATGGATCGATTACAGCAGTTCGAAAAAGAAATATCCGAACTTTCCGCAATCGCTCCCTTAGATTATTTTGTACAAACGGAAAAGAACTTTCTTAACGACCAAGTTCCGACTTTGGCCTTGACCAATGAGTTCCCTTCGGAAACCGTGCTGAACTTAGCAATTCAATATCAGCACCTGGGATTGCAGCGAGAAGCGCTACAAGTGTTGGATGCTAATCGCCTTGATACGAAAAATAAACTCTGGAAAGCTTACTTATTGCGAAAGATAGATGCCGCGAAAAGTACTACCCTATTGGAGAATGCCGCAGCTGATGAGGTGGCCTTCGTATCCCCATACCGAAGGGAAAGCCTCGCCGTTCTGGAATGGGCCGTACAGCAATACGATTCCTGGAAATTCGACTATTATCTGGCACAGAACTATGTGGCCGTGGGACAGGTGAACAAGGGAAAAGCGATTCTTAGGACCTTAAGGGATAGACCTGATTCTGCAGTGTTCTATAGGTTCCGCGCAAAAATGATTGGGGATGGCGATACTACAAGCGCATCCGAAGACCTATCAAAAGCCTTGGCAATGAAGCCTAAGGATTGGAAAGTCTGGGAAGAAAAAATTCAATTCCTTCTTAAAAGTGGGAATAATGACAAAGCTTATGATACCTCGAAAAAAGCCTATTCCAAATTCCCTAAAAACTACAATATCGGCCTCGCCTATGCCAAATCGTTGCTCAATACAGGTCGATACGAAAAAGTACTTTCCATTCTGAAAAGCATACAGGTGCTCCCCTACGAACACGCCAGCGAAAGCCGCGACATTTATGAAAGGGCGCACTTGGCCGTCGCAAAATCCTATCTGGAACAAAAAAATTATGGGAAGGCGATACAAATATTAAAATTAGCCAAAGAGTGGCCGGAGAATATCGGGGTGGGAAAACCCTATGGACCCGATGAAAGGGCTCAGAACTACCTGCTGGCATTGGCTCTTGAAAGGAACGGGGAAATCGATAAGAGCAAGGCACATCTTAAGGAAATCAGCAGCTACAGTAAGAATAACATCCACACCAATTCCCTAAACCATTTGTATGGTATCCTGGCCCTTAAGACTTTAGGAAATGAAAAGGAATTGGACAGCTATACCTCAAAACTGAAAGCAACTTTGGACGATGGCCACCTGAAGAGCGAATTGGCATTGGCCCTTTTCAAAGATAGCGAGACAGAAGACGTGCTATCTAAGAAATTAGTCCCTGATGATGTACTAGACTTAGCCCATTGGGCCTTAAAACAATAAGCCCCGGCCTATCTGGGCCAGGGCTCATGATCTTAGGGAGCAGGAGCTTTTACTGCGCCCCCCACTCCTTCAATGAATCGTTGTTCATCTTAATGTAATCGTCATTACCGGCTTCCTCGGCTTTGGCCAGTGATTTCTTGGCGGTTTCAATTGCGGCTTTTTTGTCCCCTGCCTCGGCCTGGATCAAAGATTGCTGTCGCAGCTGCCAGAACGCAGGCTCTTCAGTCATTTCCATGGCCTTGTCCATCCATTCCTGTGCCTTGGAAATATCTTTTCCTTCGCTGAAATAATAGACCGCGGCCGCATAATAGTCTCCCGCTTTGGGGCTGCCCGACATCGCATCCTCAATATTCTTCATTACCTGATCATCGGTAGAAAATTCGATGGGAACACCCACATACACGTTTTCCCAGCGCATACCCAGATTGGCACTTCCGGTTTTAAGCTCGTCGAAACCCATGGTAAATGTTTCGATATCCATGGGTAAAGCGTTCACCTGAACGCTGGTCTTTGCAGCAATTTTGTCATCCTCCAATTCTTGCGGAACGCCCCCGTCCGTTTCGGTATAGAAAAAAACCTCCCACGCCTGTCTTCCAGGCTTTGTGAAGATGGAATACGATCCTGCTTTCAATGGTTGTCCGTTTACGGTAACATCATCGCTAAAGCTAATTTTGGTCCTATCGTTGGCCCCTGTGCGCCATAGCTTGTCGTAGGGCACCAGATTTCCCATTATAGTGCGGCCCCGCATCGAAGGGCGCGAGTATTCCAAGGTTACATCGGTGAGGCCCACCGTTTGTTCCACTTTTGAATAAGGACTAGGAGCCGGGGTCTCGATTTGTGCCTCCACGGCTAGGGAAGTCACAAAAAACAATGTCAATACAAGTAATTTTTTCATTTGTTCTTTTTTTAGTTTACGCAAATCTACTATAATGAGTCAATCCAAATGTTAACAAAAACCTAAAGATAGAAAATTTTGAAACCTGCAAACCTTGAACATGAACCTTTTACCTAGTCCTTTTTCCAATGTGCGTCAGAACCGGATTGCCAAGGCAAACAGGATATTAGGGGTTACAATCGTTTAATATTATGCAATTGTTTAAGCAATACGGTTCTTTATTAAACAAAATGATTTTATATTTGTGTAAACTCGATTATGAAGTTATATCGTTTGCATTCCAAACAATCCCTTCCGATTTCAAGAGAAGAGGCATGGGACTTTCTATCCGACCCTAAGAATCTAAAGACGATTACCCCTGACCATATGGGATTCAATATGCTCTCCGGGGGCGATCGACCTATGTTCGCCGGTCAGATCATACAGTATAAGGTTTCCCCTTTTCCTGGATATTCCACCAAATGGGTTACGGAAATAACCCACGTTAAGGAGGGGGAATATTTCGTGGATGAGCAGCGTTTTGGTCCTTACTCCCTCTGGCACCACAAGCATTTTTTGAAATCCATAAAGGGTGGAACAGAAATGGAGGATATCATAGACTACAAAATTCCTTTCGGGATACTGGGCCAGCTAGCGCATCCTATTGTCGTAAAAAAGCAATTGAAACAAATTTTCTCGTATCGGGAGCGAAAACTGATCGAGCTTTTCGGTAGTATGGAGGGGAGCGCTAAGGAACTTCATTTTTCATCCGTGTAAGAGCCTTGCTAACGGAGCTGAGCGGGGACAAATGCCGATATAGTGCCGAACCCAGTGAAATGGACTGTAGCCTTTTTAGTGGCAGTTGCATTGGCATTGAAGCAGTTACGCTGATCCTAACGACAGCAGCAACGCCAGTTACAACAGTGACCATCAGGTCGAAGGCGAATCAGAAAGAAGTTAAGCATTTTTTTATAACATCATTATTCTATAAACTCATAACCTATAAACCATTTTCTTATGAAAAAGAACATACTGTTAATTGGTGGATCGCACGGTATCGGCTTTTCGTTGGCCGAACAGCTTCAAAAAGATCATTCCGTTTATATCGCGTCGCGAACAAAAGATGCCCTGAACGATCTCGATGTCGAATACATTTCCTATGACGTAACATCCGATGAATTCGACAGCTCCGTATTACCGGAAAAACTACACGGTTTTGTATATTGTCCCGGTAATATCGATCTTAAACCGTTCAAGATGATGAGCTTGAACAACTTTGAGGAAGACATGAAGCTCAATTTTTTCGGTCTGGTAAAGACCGTAAAGGAAATTGTTCCGAAAATGGCGGACGGTGCCAGTATGGTGTTTTTCAGCACGGTGGCCGTAAGCACGGGCATGCCTTTTCACACAAGTATCGCTGCCGCCAAAGGTGCCATAGAAGGCTTTGCCAAATCATTGGCTGCCGAATATGCCCCTAAACTAAGGGTTAATGTCATTGCACCCTCGCTAGTGGACACGCCTTTGGCGGAACGATTGCTGAACAACGACAAGAAGAAAAAGAAAATGGCGGATAGACACCCTTTAAAACGCGTTGGCCGGCCTGAAGATATCGCCGATATCGCCCAATTCCTGCTCAGCGATAATAGCAGCTGGATGACCGGGCAGGTAATTGGTGTCGATGGGGGTATGTCAACCCTGAATCTTAGTTAAGATGAGCAAAAAAGTAACTGTATTCTGGTTTCGAAGAGATTTACGTTTAGATGATAACGTAGGTTTTCTGGCTGCTCTTCAGGGCGATTTCCCGGTGTTGCCAATTTTTATATTCGATACTGAAATTCTGGACAAACTTCCAAAAGATGACGCACGGGTGACCTTCATACACGAAACCCTTCAGAAAATTCGGAGTCAGGCACAGGAAGAGAACGGGAGTTCGATTGCGCTCTATTATGGGAAGCCGGCATCGGTGTTTAATGACCTGTGTAAGGAACACGATATCGCAAGCGTTTATACGAACCATGATTACGAACCCTATGCCAGGGAGCGAGACGAAAAAATAGAAAAGCTTTTAAGGGAAAAAAATATTGAATTCCGGACCTTTAAAGATCAGGTTATTTTTGAAAAGGATGAAATAGTCAAAGACGATGGCGACCCTTATGTGGTATATACCCCATTTAAGAACAAGTGGAAATCCCATTTTGACTCCGATGAGCATTTAAAAATCCACTATACAAGCCAGTATAGGGATAACCTCATCGATCATTCCCGTTTGCCAAACTTAAGCCTGTCGGACATGGGGTTCGAAACTTCTTCCCTGAAAGTTCCCGATTATGATGTTACACCGACCCTGATCCAAAACTACGAAAAGACCCGTAATTTTCCGGCAAAGGAAAACGGGACCTCCCGTTTGGGTCCGCATTTACGGTTTGGAACGGTATCCGTCCGGAAAATGATGAAAAAAGCGATCGCGGAAAAAAATGAGGTGTTTTGGAGCGAACTGATATGGCGGGAGTTCTTTATGCAAATCCTTTGGCATTTTCCCCGCACGGTAGATGAGGCTTTTCGAAAAAAATACGACCGGATCGACTGGCGCAACAACGAAGGGGAATTCGAGAAATGGAAAAAGGGCGAAACGGGATTCAAACTGGTGGATGCCGGGATGCGCCAGCTCAACGAGTCCGGGTACATGCACAACCGGGTGCGAATGCTGGTGGCCAGCTTTCTTTGCAAACACCTACTCATCGACTGGCGCTGGGGCGAGGCGTACTTTGCCGAAAAGTTGCTGGATTATGAAATGAGTAGTAACGTGGGCAATTGGCAATGGGCCGCGGGTAGCGGGGTCGATGCGGCTCCGTATTTTCGAATCTTTAATCCCATGACCCAAGTCGATAAGTTCGACAAGGACAAAAAGTATATTTCGGAATGGGTACCAGAACACGATCGGGAATCCTATCCCGAAAAAATGGTGGACCATAAAGAGGCCCGGGAACGATGTTTGGAGGTTTACAAAGCGGCTTTAAATTGATTTATAACCTTGCCGGTAATCCCTGCTATCGCGACAATTGCTGGTTTAGCAGTCGTTCTTCCACCATTCGGTTCCGGAGAATATGTACATAGCGCAGCGCATCTTTGTTCCGATAATCCGAATAGGATTTTGACGCCCATTCCAGCGCCGTTTCCAGATTGCCGTTGATTTCACTGATGATCGCCATATTGTAACAGGCCCTCCCGGCGACCTTTTCCTTTTTGTTGCCCAGCTCTTTTTCCCATAGATCGGCCGCTCCTTCCCAATCGTTGGTTTGGGCCCTGCGCTGTGCGACCTTAAAGTTATCGGTGCCCCTGACAAAATAGCTCCTCGAAATACGTTTTCGCAAGGGACGCACATCCAATCCATATAAATTTCCGAGATTAGAACTATTTTGCAATACCGCTTCTTTCCGTCCGATTACCGCTTCGACCGCCTTTACCGGATTTATCCCCTGACCTACCGATACAATGTGATCCTTCGAAACGAATTCGTCAAGTAACCTCTTGTTTTTCGGATCATAGATACGCCATCCATTTTTCAGCACGGTATTTAAGGTCACCTTATGCCCCGGAAGGGATACGTCGATACCCAATTGATTGGGAACGGATACCATTCCCACCTCATAATCCACCGTTGTATCGGTATCGTAAAATTCTAAAGAGAACAGGATGTCAACGTCAAATTCCTCACAAATTTGATTCACGGCCTCCCATTTCAGCGCAGCCGGAAAAACACCCAATCCTTTTCGCTGTATAGCGATACTATCGATTATACGTATTGTCTCGAAGCGTTCGTTTTGGGATAGTTCATCAAAAAGGCCTACGACTGCCGATTCAGCGCCCTCTTTATCCAAATTGCGACCCTCTAGCGATAGTATCTTGTCAATTTGATCAACGGTTCGATTAGCTTCCGCGGGTAAACTGCGGTTAATAATACCGATTTTCGCCACCTCTGAAGGTATGGTGATGCGCGCGGGCTCGACCGTGTTCATGGTCAATCTATTTGTAGAACTGCAAGAAAAGAAAACTACGGATAGACATACGAAACTGATAACTGACTTAAAATTTATCATGAGATTGGATTTGGGTGGTTGTTCGGTGGTGTGGAATTCGCCGACACCTTGGTATTTAACTCAGAATGTTGTCTAAAATTGCCATCAAACTGTAAATAAGACAGAGGTTTTTTTAATACCTTCATTCCAATCAAATCATTCCTTAAAACACACCGATGAAAGCACACATAGAACTACTGCTATTGCTATCTCTCACTACCAATTGCCTACTCCTGCAGGCCCAATCTTTCGACTTTCAATTCGACCACTTCGCCATTGTGGTAGCCGATGTCGATAAAAGCGCGGAATTTTACGCCACCGTTCTGAATTTGGAAGAAACACCTCATCCGGACCGAAAACCGGGCTTTCGATGGTTTATTATCGATGACAATACCCAAATCCATCTGATCCAAAAAGAATTCGCTCCTTTTGAAAAAAACAAATCCATGCATCTGGCTTTGGCCACTCAGGACCTCGACGGATTGATCGCCCATTTAAAGTCTAAAAATGTGGTTTTCGATGATTTTGCAGGCAATAAAAACACCATAAAACACCGTTCAGATGGCGTAGATCAAATCTACATTCGAGATCCGGACGGATACTGGATCGAAATCAATACGGTAGTCCATTGATTGGAGATTTCCAATACCCCCTTTCGAAGCTCGGGGAACGGAATCACATTACAAAGTATCTTTCAAAGCCTGGGAATCAAAGGTTCCAAAAACCACTTTAAATTGGAATTTGACACTCATGAATTGACGTTTTCGTCAGCCCTGGGATTGGGATAGTTGTCGGATTCGTCCTCGTCCCTGTCGTCCAAGCAAACGAAGTCTTTTTCAAGGGTTAGGTCAAGCTCTTGCCCGTCGTCCAGTATCTGGGTATGATAAAACCCTACTTGGTCACTGGCGTCCCAATCCCTTACTAGGTCCGTGGGAACAAAAAGAATGATGCCTTGGTTTAAAAACGAGGCGTACAAATTGTCATGCTTATCTGAAGTGGTCACAGCATAAACGAAGTGTGCCTCGTTAAACTGGGTCTTTTCTCTGAAGATTCCCTTTTCGCAAACGGAGTCCACCTCCTTCTTGGTCAAACGAAAACGAACCGAATTTCCTTTAATACGAATTTTCATGACGATACTGTTACGCGGTTTTGGATGCTATTTTTTTCTTCCTCTTGTATCTTAGCTTCCCCAATTCAATGGCAATCGAGGTCTTGGCCAACATGGTAAAAATAAAAGCCCCCATGGCCCAGATACCAAAGGTCACCCCTATTTCGATACCCGTGGGGGTGTATTCGGCTATGACGCCGTAGGGCCCAGGAATAAATCCGGGAACGATGAGCCCGAAACCTTTCTCTACCCAAATGGCTACGAACAGCATGAAACAACAAAGATACAGCACCTTGGGGTTATTGCGAAGTTTATTAAAAGTTAGCATGACCGTTGCCAAGAGATTCAAGCTAATGGCCGTCCATATCCACGGCAACAGCGCCGTTTTACCCTCCAAACCGAAGAAAAGATAGTAAGCGCTTTCACTGTGGTGGGTAGGGGCGTAAAATTCTTTGAACAGTTCTGAAATCAACATGATCATGTTGATCTGCGCCGCAACGACCACGATCATCGCTATTTTTTTAATGGTTTTTTGTTCAATCTTAAATTCCGTAAACCTACGGATCACTGCCAGAACCAAAATGATAAGTGCAGGGCCTGCCGCGAAAGCGGAAGCCAAGAAACGGGGACCAAGAAGTGCGTTGTTCCAAAAGGGACGTGCCTGAAGTCCTTGATATAAAAAAGCGGTCACTAAATGGATCGCCACGGCCCAAAGCACCGAAAGTATCGCCCCCGGCACGTAAATCTTCCGCTTGGCCTCCTTGCCCTGGTAATGTTGGAATAGGATGTAGAGGGGAATGGTGATGTTTATAAAAAGATAGCCGTTCAGGGCAATAACGTCCCACGCCAACATGGAGCTTGGAAAATTGAAGACCCCTATGCCCGGTATTATGTGCCAAAGTACGGAAGGTCCTCCCATATCGGCAACGATAAAAGCCAAACACATGATGAGAGCGGCAACGGCGAGCCCCTCCCCAATCAGCACGGCGTGCTTAAAGTCCATATCCTTTAAAATATAGGTGGGCATTACCAGCATTACGGCCGCAGCCGCCACCCCCACCAAAAAAGTGAAATTAGATATGTAGAGCCCCCAACTGACCCTATCGGTCATGCCCGTAGCACTCAGGCCCTCGTCTAACTGCACCGAATAGCAGTACATACCGATGAGCATGATAGCGGTCAAGAAAATCATCCAAATATGATATGGCTTTGAGCCGTGGGTTACGTGCTCAAAACTATCCTTTACCATGCTGCCAAAAGCCTTTAAAGTATTCATCTGCGTCGGTTATATTCTAATCCATAAAATACCAGAACTTGGGATCGGTACCCAAATCCTCTTTTAAACGAAAAACTTTTTTGTTCTCCAGCACCCAGCGAATCGTGCTATCGGGGTCCAATAGATTTCCGAAGATTCGAGCTCCGGTCGGACAGGCCTCTACACAGGCCGGATCTTTGCCCGAGCGGGAACGCTGTATGCAGAACGTGCATTTTTCCATCACCCCCTTTTTTCGCATACGGTTGCCCAAATAATGTTGGTTTTTGTTGACCTCTTCCTCCGGCACCTCCGGTTTACTCCAATTAAAACGTCTTCCGTCATAGGGGCATGCGGCCATACAGTAACGGCATCCTATGCACCAATCGTAGTCGATGACCACGAGACCGTCTTCTTCACGCCAGGTAGCTTGTACCGGGCAAACATCTACACAGGGCGGATCATCGCATTGAAAGCATTGGGTTCCCATATAAAAATGTCCCTCGGCCGGTACCTCATGATAATAGTTATCGTCGGCCTCATCAAACTTGAAACCTTTGCCGTCTTTCATTTCATGGATTCTGATGTACTGCATTTGGGAATTACGGTCTTGATTGTTTTCCTCAACGCAGGCATTTACACAATCCATGTACCCTTGGCATTTGGAGATATTGAAGGCATAGCCGTACAATACGTCCTTAGATGCATCGGCGGAGGACATCGTGATATTCTGCTTTTTGCGCAATTGATACGAACGTACCAAACGGTCGACGGTTTCTTGGCGTTCTTTTTGGGTCATGAGTTTGTAGTTGCCCTTGAACTGCTCCTCCCAATCGATTTGGGCTTTTTCCTTGGTCTCTTCCCCGGCGATTACACTACAGGAAGCCTGAACGGCCCCGGCTCCGACCAATAAACTGGCGGTAAGTTTCCGAAAGGCGGTCCGGCGGTCCATTTTGACGTCGAATACCTGTTGAAAGCCATCTTTCCGGGTCTCATCGACCATAGTGCCTTCAACCGCCCTATCGAATTCTTCCGCAGTTAGGGTAGGTTCGGTTTTGGAAGACGCCGGTCTGTCGTGGGACCCGCATCCGCCTGAAGTTTTGCCGCAACCGCATGAACCGGTTGCGGGTTCTTTTTTATTGAATCCCAAATCCAAGGTGTACCATTTCTTGTTTTCGCCCATGTCTTTTTTCTATTTTTCGCTCCGCTTCGCAGTTAACCTGCTACGGTCGTTAGCATTTTCATTTCTGATCGGAACTTTTCGCTGTTTCCAATAGCCAATTCAACATCCACTCTTTCTCTCATCCCCTACTCCTATCATCTCATCCTTTCGTACTTCTTTTCTTCCATCCAACCCATTCAATTGATTCGAATGCCCCCGATTGACCGCCATCACTCCCTTTCCCGGGCTTTCTGTGTATTGTACCGCTCCGGCCATTTAGATTCTATTTGGGGCCGGTGGGGGTTGTGGCAGTTGACGCAGGTCATCGCTGCCCTAGGTTTTGTCCAGCCGCCGATGTTCTTGCCGTGGGCGCCGCCTTTCCAGTCCTCGAACTGGCTGGTATGGCATTGGCTACACAGCTTATAGCTTCGGTTAAAATCGATTTCCCTTCCGGTCAGACTCTTCAGATGGTTCATGTCATCAAGGTTATGGCAGGTGGCACAGTTCATCGCATCTTCATTGGCATGTACGACCTCAATATCCCAGTGTGCCTTTGGCCCCAAGGTGGCATTCTGCATCTCTGCCAGGGGTTTCGAATGGCATTCAATGCAGGCGTAGGAAGTAATCTGCCCTTTGCGCTCCGGAATCAGGAAGGTATGCCCGCCCTCGGTAATTTCAATGGTCTCGATATCGCCGATATAGGCTTCGGACGACATTATCGTATCGTGGAATGTCTTGCTCTCCGCCTCTATTTTTTCGATTAGGCTATGATATTCCCCCTCTGTGTGTTTGCAGTTGAGGAACAGGCACGCCACCAACAAAATCGTAATGGTATTTATCTTATTCATCCCTAATTTGCTTATTGTCCCTTACAAATGCTTCTACGTGCTGCAATTCGGCCTCTTTGGGTACGTGGCATTGTCTGCAGTTTACGCGCTCCGGATGATCTATCCACAGCTCTTTGACCGCCCCCGGACCGGCATGGCACGAAAGGCAGTTCTCGCGCATCTGTAATTGATGTGGAATTGTAGGCGGACTACCAGGCAGGGCGTTGTTCACTCCTACTAGCGGGGCTGGATTTTTGTAGAATTCGGTCTCCCTGAACGTTGATTGCGTCCGTTGCTCGACATGGCACTGTTTGCAATTGATCATATCGGGATGCGGGGTAACCGGGGCATACGCAGCGAACTTTTCCACAAAGCCCCCATTTTGGTGGCATTGCAGACAGATATTACCGCCCATACCCAGTTTTTCCGACACGGGGTGGGGAATACTGGGCGGCGCACCGGGATAGGCCCTGTTATCGTAGTAGTCGGCAAGTACGCGCCGATGTTCCTCATCGACGGGCATGGCCAGATAATCCAAGGCGTGTTCCGAACGTTCAAAAACCGCTTTTTCGGAGAGAATAGTATGATGATGCTCCTCCTCCGTAATGGGAATATATGCCTCTTCCATACCTTGTTCCCAACTGTAGATCCAATTGATGAGAAAGCCTACAAAAAGTATTGCTAAAAGGGACAAAATTACCGTTCTGTTCATAAATCAGGCCTTTGCTACGTTAACCGCACATTTTTTATAATCGGGTTCTTTTGACATAGGGTCAAAAGAATCTAGCGTAATCTCATTGATCAACATGTTTTCATCGAAAAAAGGCACGAAAACCTGCATCGGTGCGGGAACCCCCCGTTGATTGACGGAGGCCGGAAGTACGATCTCGCCCCTTCTGGTGGTCAATCTTACCTTATCGCCCGTGCGAATCTGCATCCGCTCAGCATCGTCGGGATGAAGTTCTACATAGGCATGTGGCATGGCCTGGTGCAGTACGGGAATGCGGCGCGTCATGGAGCCCGTATGCCAATGTTCTACCACGCGACCGGTACACAGCCAATACGGATACTCGGCATCGGGTTCCTCGGCCGCCGGTTCGTAGGGCCGCTGCCAAATGACCGCCTTCCCGTCCGGTTTCCCGTAAAAATGGAAATCCTTTCCATTGGAACAGGCGGGATCGTACTTGGCATTAAACCGCCATTTCGTCGGTTCCCCGTCCACCCATGGCCACATGGCCCCGGGTTGGGACTTCAAAACCTCAAGGGGGGCCATATTGTGCTTTTTCCCTTCGTGGTGTCTTCGGTATTCGGTGTAAATCTCTTCGATGTGAGACTCATCCTTATAATTGAACTGCTTTTCATATCCCATCCTTTTCGCGACCTCCAATAGCTGCACCGTATCGCTCATGGCCTCCCCGGGAGGTTGCACCATCTGCTCGAAATATTGGGTGCGGCGCTCGGAATTACCGTACATACCTTCACGCTCTATCCACATGGCCGATGGTAATATCACATCGGCAATATCGGTCGTAGGGGTCGGATAGATATCGGAAACCACGATAAACCGGCCCTCTTTGTTGGCACCGTCACGATACCGCTTCAACTTGGGCATCGTCACCATGGGATTCGTCACCTGTATCCACATAAAACGAATATCTCCCCGGTCCAAGGCCCGGAACATTTCCACCGTATGATACGTGGGATCAGGAGAAATGTTTTCCACGGGAACATCCCATATCTTGGCCGCAAATTCACGGTCTTTCTTATTGGTCACGACCCCGTGAGGCAATCGATTGGTCAGGGTGCCGACCTCTCGCACGGTACCACAGGCACTGGGCTGGCCGGTAAGGGAAAAGGGACTGTTGCCGGGGGTGGAAATCTTGCCGGTCAACAGGTGAATGTTATAAATAAGATTGTTCATCCACGTGCCACGGGAGTGCTGATTGGGACCCATGCACCAGAGGGACATCACTTTTTTGTTCGGATCTCCGTAGTGGGCGGCCAGATATTTAATGTCCTTGACGGAGACTCCCGAAAGGCGTGCCACTTTTTCCGGGGCGTAGTCCTCCAAAAATTCCTTGTACGCCTCAAAAGTGATCGGTTCGGGATTGTCTTTAAAGGAATAGTTATCCTCCAGACCATAGCCCATTTCGGTAAGACCCTTGTTAAAATTGCAATGTTCTTGTACAAATTCGTCATTCACCCAACCATTGTTCACGATTTCGTAGCAGATGGCGTTGGCCACGGCGAGATCGGTCTGTGGTATAAATAGGATGGACCTGTCGGCGGCCATGCTCGTGCGGGTCGTGCGGGTGGCAAAATCGATGATCTTGACCCCGCGACGCAGGCGCTGATCCAACATTCGGGAGAACAGAACGGGATGCATCTCGGCCATGTTATTTCCCCATAACACAAAAGTGTCGGCATGGTCGATATCTTCGTAACAGCCCATAGGCTCGTCTATACCGAAGGAAGTCATAAACCCCGTAACGGCCGTCGCCATGCAGAGCCGTGCGTTGGCCTCGACGTTATTGGTGCCGATACAGCCTTTAAAGAGTTTCGAGGCGACATATCCATCGGGAATGGTCCATTGTCCGGACCCGTATATGGAAACGGAATCCTTTCCGTGCTCCTTGATCGTCTCCTGCATTTTATCGGCGACCAAGTCCAAGGCCTCTTTCATCGAGGTCTCCACGTAAGCCCCGTTCTTTTTCACGAGCGGTTTGGTCAACCGGTCCTTGCCGTACAGTGCCATAATGGAATGATAGCCTTTGACGCAGCACAAACCCTTATTTACGGGGGATTTGGGGTCACCTTTGACTGCGATGGCCTTTCCGTTTTCGGTGCCGACCAAGACGCCACAGCCCACGCCGCAAAACCGACAGGGCCCTTTTTTCCAGTCCAAATTGGCATCATCGGGAATTCCCCTTTCCTGCTCTTCGGCGAAAATGATGCCCGGAAACATACTGGCCGCCGCGGTCATAGCCGACAACATCGCCATTTTTTTGATAAAACTTCTTCGGTCGGTCTGTATCGATTTGTACATAGTCCTTAATTTTTAGGGGTATCGAAGCCGGATACCATGGCCAATAACTTTAAGCTGGGAAGCGCCTCTAATTTCGCTATCAATTCATCCTCCTCTTTTTTGGATTCCGTCTCGGTGACTACAACCAAAATTTCTTCATTTTCCGCAGGTAAAACCTCACATTCCTTGAAGTCGGATAAAGCAATTTCAAGATACCTTTTTTTTCCTTTATGCGGATGTGCCAAATAGCTTTTTATGGGCATATGGGTTTAATTTAAAAACGTTCTAAAGTTTAGAGACTGTTTTGGAATCGGGAAATATTATTCTCTTTTGAATAGGACAGGTTTGATGGTGACCATCGCCCAGCCCCAATAATTGGCATTGTTGTCAAAGTTGTTCTTCAGGAATTCCATCCCCTCTGTAGGAAACAAGTGGGAATACCCGGCCTTGATGTTTACGGTGGGGCTAAAGTTATAATTGAAGACCAGATCGGCCTCCGCTCCCAGTTGTTTGGATGCTGTTCCGGTCAGTTCGGCGGCAGCGTTGAAATGGTGCAACCGCAGGTTCAAGCTTGACTTTTCGCCCGTTTTTATAATCGTTCCAACGTAAAGGTCCAATAATCCCACATTGTCCGTGTGATTGCCCACGTAAAAATAATCCATCAGACCGTTGAACTTGTGGTTGGTACCATAAAGTGGAGAAAAGGCCTTGTTATCGCCATTGATGGGGGAACCCCAATCGTTTCCGCTCTGTAGTTCGCCGCCCAAGATCAAGGTGAAACCGGACTGCACTTCATACTTACTCTCCAATCCTACGAGGTAGGCGTTGAGTTTATTATCGTTTACATCCCTGCCCGTCTGATAGTATATATTACCCATCAAATTCAGCCTATCTCGACCAAATTCTAGATGCGAGCCCAAGGTCTGACCGTAGCGCGTCTCCGTATTGGCCGCATCGTCGGTATCGATAAACTGCCGACCGTTGTTTAAAATTAGCAAACTGACCTGAAAATCTTGCCAGTCCCTATGCAGCCAAAGATACTGCATCGCCTTATAGGTATTCGTGTTCAAAACGGTTCCGGTAAGGGATTGTCCGTCTTGGTTGAACCCGGCCCCAAAATGGACCTCTAACTGTTTCTTTCTGAATTGTAGCAACGCCACGTCGTGGCTCCGGCCCTGCTGGGCCCAATCCACGCCTCCCAAAATTCTTTGATCGTCGTAAGCGAGTACCTGTCGCCCGAGCTTTACGGAGAATTCCGGCGTAAACCGTAATTGGCCCCAAGCCTCATGTAAACCGAGTCCGTTGCGGTCGGCAACGTTCAGTTGGGGCACGTCGCCCCATACCCGGATGTCGTGTACGCTCAGATAAAAATCAAGCTTCTCATCGGAATAGGACGCATTCAAACGGGTACGCTGCGAAATGAAAGCAGCGGCATCAACGTTATTCGGAAACAGGGTCCCGAAACCATGTCTGTATTCGAACCGGGGCCTTAGTTCAGCGTCGACCTGTACCTGTGCGGTCAACAACGAAGTAAAGATCAATGCGCAAACGAGCAGGGGTGCAGAAAAAAAATGGGTAGCTCTTAAGCAAATAGAAGATTGCAGTTGTTTTGTTTTCATTGGGCTTGACTAATTAAGTTGGGGTACCGCTTTATGACGAGCTAGGATTTACATTACTCATAATATTTTCAAATATCGTTGCTATAAAACAGGCAAAATCATACTCTTCGCTATTTTGTAGGAAAATATAGGGGAAAATAGTTTTTCCACGCTCCGAAGGAAGCGGGAGAAATTGCTTAAAAATGAGGGACGGAAGGATGGAATGATGGAAGGATGGAAGGAAAGATGGAAGGGCGAAATCAGACCTTTCAAGCGCGGTTACCCGATCAAACAGCTGACGGGATAAACCCATAAACTAGAACTCCATAAATAAAATTACACCCTACTGATCTTGGCCCCAATGGCCCGGAGCCTGGTATCTATATCCTGATAACCACGATCGATCTGCTCAATATTGTGGATGGTAGAGGTGCCTTTTGCGGAGAGTGCCGCAATCAGCAATGAGATTCCCGCTCGGATGTCGGGGGAGGTCATAGTGGTGGCGTTTAAGGCAGACTTAAAGTTTTGTCCTATAACGACAGCGCGGTGCGGATCGCAGAGAATAATCTTTGCGCCCATATCGATCAGCTTGTCCACAAAGAATAAACGGCTTTCGAACATTTTTTGATGAATGAGTACTTCGCCCTTGGCCTGGGTGGCCATGACCAAGATGATACTCAATAGGTCTGGCGTGAGTCCCGGCCACGGGGCATCGGATATAGTCAGTATCGAACCATCGATATACTTTTGGATCTTATAACCGTCGGGCTGCTCGGGGATATAAATATCATCTCCCTTCTGTTCCAGTTCTATTCCCAATTTTCGAAATACCGTGGGAATCTGGCCCAAATCGCCCCAGCTTACGTCTTTAATGGTCAATTCGCTCCGGGTCATGGCGGCCAATCCGATCCAGCTACCGATTTCGATCATATCGGGTAGCATACGGTGCTCGGTTCCGCCGAGTTCGGCCACGCCCTCAATGGTCAACAGGTTTGAGCCGACTCCGGAGATTTTGGCGCCCATTCGGTTGAGCATCTTACACAATTGTTGTAGGTAGGGCTCACAGGCGGCATTGTAGATGGTCGTCGTGCCTTCGGCCATAACGGCCGCCATTACGATGTTGGCCGTTCCGGTGACCGATGCCTCATCGAGCAGCATGTAGGTCCCCTTTAAACTTTTGGCCTCTACCCCGTAAAAATGTTCCTCCTTATTATATCGAAATTTACCGCCCAGCTTTATAAAACCCTCGAAATGTGTATCCAATCTACGTCTACCGATCTTATCGCCCCCGGGCTTAGGGATATATCCCTTTCCGAATCGGGCCAATAGCGGCCCCACCAACATAATCGATCCACGAAGCTCACGACCGTCTTGTTTGAATTGGTCGGACTGCAGATAGTCGAGGTTTATTGCATCGGCCTTAAAGCTGTACGATCCTTCTTCCTTGTTTTTGATTTTCACTCCCAAATCTTCTAGAATGGAAATCAGTTTATTGACATCGACGATGTCGGGAATATTGTTGATGGTGACCTCTTCGGCGGTGAGCAACACGGCACAAAGAATCTGTAAAGCTTCGTTTTTGGCGCCTTGGGGCGTGATTTCACCCGAGAGTGGGTAGCCGCCCTCTATTTTAAAAGTGCCCATGGTAGGTGGTGGGTTGTAGGTTGATAGTTGTTAGTAGCGCTTTTTACCGCGGTTGTTATTGCTGCGTGATCCTTTCTTGCTGCTGCTACTGCGGGAGGATTTCGAACTTCGTTTGTTCAAGAACTGTCCGCTATCCGTAAGGCTTTCATCTTCGGCGTCAAGACTGATCTCCCCGTTGCTCAGCTCATGGAGGTGCTTGAAAATGACCTTATCGTCGACGGTATCCTTGTTCCAGTTGAGGTAACATTTTTTCATGTGGTTGGCAATGGCATATTCAAGGCCTTCGCGTTTGGGACCTTTGTCCCACTTTACCGCCTCATCGATCATCCGCTTGATATTGTTGCCGTAGAATCGATATTTCGGATGGTTCTGCGGATATTCCAAGGCATCGGGGCGCTGTTGTAAGACCTCTTTGCTGGTAATGGGAAAAGGAGATTCTACATCCAACTTAAAATCGGACATAATAAATAACTGGTCCCATAGCTTGTGTTGGAAGTCGGACACATCGCGTAAATGCGGCTGCAGATTGCCCATTACGGATATAATGGATTGCGCCACGCGATTGCGTTCCTCATCGTCCTCGATGGATACGGCATAATCTACCATTTTCTGAAAATGCCGCCCGTACTCGGGAATGATCAATTGCGGCCGCTCGGTATTGTACTCAAGGTTTTCTACTAAATTCAAATTGAAGAGTTTTACTTGAAGAGACTGTTTTAAAATATGTCAATTATTTTTTTAAAGCCCTTTTTGCGCATTTTGTCGTTAAAATTTTTGACCATAGCTACGGCTATGCTAAAAAATTTTGCCTAAAACTGCATCAAAAATGGCGCATAAAAATTCTAATCACACATTCCAAAACAGTCCCTGAACAAAAAAGGAGAAGTATCGAACTCCCAGTGAGTTCGTTTATAACGCACGCAATTTACGAAAATTATGGCACGCAGGCTATTTATTTATCGGGAAACGGATTTTGGCGCCAGGCGCAAACCATTACAATGATATTACCCCTTCTACCTCGGCCACTTCTTGATATTTTTCGACCACTGCCTTTGGATCCCTAAGGTTGACCGTTACCGATACACTGGTATATTTCCCTTTTTTAGATTTTTTCGATTCGATGACCGCACCGGTATTATCGAATATTTTATGGATCTGATCGATTTTCTCCGGATCGCTCTCCACAATAAATTTAAAAAGATAATCGGAGGGCCAAGATGAGGTTTCTGCCAATTGCTCTTGCAATCTTCTATAGAATTCTTCGGGGTTTTTAGTATCCATTCCGTCATTTTTTACAAAGGTAAGCAACTCGAGCAGAGTAATACGCTCCATTTTACATTGCTTAGGGGAATGCTTACTTTTACCGATGAATAGTACTTAGTATTGAGTATTTAGTACTGAGTACAGAGGTGGTTTGTGGTTGGTACGGCGTATGATGGTTTATGGGCTGTCCCGGATACATCGGGATTTGGATTGCTAATGCGAACCATTTAATTCTGGGCGTATCCAGCAGGTTTTAACCACACTTGACATCCGTTATGTAGTACTTATTATCTTAAAATGCCGATCCGCCTAACTGTTGAACAAGGTGCATGATGGTAGGACCCAAGACTGATTTAGCAATGAATCGGATGGCTATTTCGAAGTATTTAGTCCTAAGTCCGGCCCAAGTTCGTAACAAATAAGCACGTTAGTTTATACTAACTATTAATTACTTAATACTAACTACTTAATACTCCCCTTATTGAGCGCGAAAAAGATAGTGATAACAGGCGGTCCCAGTACCGGTAAGACTTCGGTAATCAAAGAGTTGGAGTACAGGGGGTACTACTGTATACCCGAATTGGTAAGGGGACTTACCTCAGAGGAGAAGAACGTAAATGGTTCAGAAGCCATTATCACCAATCCTATCCTATCGGTAAAAGATCCTTACGCGTTCAACAACAAATTGCTGCACGGCCGTGTGGCACAGTACCGGTCCGCCGAAAAAACGGATGAAGACATCGTTTTTTTCGACCGGGGCATCCCCGATGTCCATGCCTATATGGCCTGTTTCGGACAATCATATGATGCTGCCTTTGAGCGCCCCGTACACGACTTACGCTACGACCGAATCTTGCTGATGCCCCCTTGGCCTGACATCTATAATACCGATGCCGAGCGCTTCGAATCCTTTGAAGAATCGGAGCGCATCTTTACAGCTTTGAGGAATACCTATCAAGACTTCGGGTATGCGATTACCCTTATTCCCATAGGTAGCGTAACGGAACGAACGGATTTCATTCTCGACCTGGTAAAATCTGAATAATGCACAAAAATCCTGAGGAAATTTTAAGGGAGTTCTGGGGATTTACCGCTTTTAAAGGATCCCAGAAACGGATAATAGAGGCTGTTTTGAGTCGGCGTGATGTACTGGCGCTCATGCCCACCGGCGGCGGAAAATCGCTCTGCTTTCAAATACCGGCGCTGGCACGGGATGGACTTTGCATTGTGGTATCCCCTTTGATCGCCCTTATTCAGGACCAGGTCAACAACCTAAAGCTAAGGGGAATCAAAGCGATGGCCCTGACCGGAGGCATTCCCTTTGACGAGCTTATCACCGCGTTGGACAATTGCCGGTACGGCGGCTACAAATTCGTCTATATTTCTCCCGAGCGCCTACAGCAGGAGCTGGTTCAGGACAAGATTCAGCAGATGAACGTCAACCTCATCGCTATCGACGAGGCGCATTGCATCTCGCAATGGGGGCACGATTTTCGGCCCGCCTACCTCGAATGTGGCCATCTTAGGGAGCTTCTTCCCGAGACCCCCATCATCGCCCTGACCGCCACGGCAACCAACCGGGTGGAGCAGGACATCGTCGAGAACCTTGGCCTTACCGAGCCGATGACCGTAAAGGATTCCTTCTTCCGACCGAACATCGCCTTCGAGGTATTGCGCTGTGAGGATAAACATTATCGTCTCGAGCAATGCTTCGCCGAAAGCGGTCAAAGCGGCATTGTATATGTACGCACGCGCAAAATGACCCAAGACGTAGCCCGGTTTCTCAATGCAAATGGGTGCACGTCGGACTTTTTTCATGGAGGAATTCCTAAAAAAGAAAAACAGGAAAAACTTAACCTATGGCTGAACAACCGAATCCAAGTCATGGTCGCCACCAATGCCTTCGGGATGGGCGTGGACAAACCCGACGTACGCACAGTGGTGCACTTTCAGGTGCCCGACTGCCTTGAAAACTACTATCAAGAGGCCGGAAGGGCGGGAAGGGACGGCGCCCCCGCCAAGGCGCTACTTCTGACCAACGATTTTGATGTGGCGCAGATGCGGCAGCAATTTCTGGGTGCCCTACCGGATGCGGCCTTCCTGAAAAAAGTATATAACAAGCTTAATAATTACTTTCAAATATCGTTCGGGGAAAGTACGAACGAGATTTTTCAGTTTCCGTTTCGGGACTTTATCTCGGCCTACGGCCTAAATTCCTTTCTCACCTATAACGCACTGCGCATATTGGACCGGTATTCCGTCATCGCCCTCTCCGAATCCTTTTTCAAAAAAACGGAAATACGCTTTATTGTTTCCCAACCCCAAATCTTTGATTATTTGGAAAAAAATCGGGAATCGGTCCCTATTATTCAGAGCATCCTGAGAACCTATGGGGGTATTTTCGATTTTGAAACCAAAATCGACCCCGACCTGATCGCTAGAAAAACAAATACCTCCGAAAACAAGGTCTTCGCCCTTTTGGAGAAGTTCAATAAGGACGAGATCATCGATTATCGATCACAAAAGACCGATCTCGAGATTACCTTCTTGGTCCCACGGGACGATGACCGAACCATCAACGTATTCGCCCAACAGGTCGAAGATCGAAATCGCATCAAAGTAGAAAAAGTCGACCGGATGATCGGCTACCTCAACAACGATACGATTTGTAGAAGTGTTCAGATTTTAGACTATTTTGGGGAAGAGAAAATCGAAAATTGCGGTCTTTGCGATGTATGTAGACGCAAAAACGCCAAAACAGTGGATTTTAAAGGTATAGCCAAACAATTACGTGAGACGTTGGGGGATAAGAGTTACAGCTCAAGGGTCCTGATCCGGTTGCTCGACCATGATGAAGCATCTGTTCTAAAAACTCTGCAGCTCATGCTCGAAAATGGTGATATTAAGGTTAATACAAGAAACGAATATGAGATGGTCGTTGGTCGTTAGTCGTCAGTCGTCAGTCGTCAGTCGTCAGTCATTAGTCATTAGTCATTAGTCATTAGTCATAAAAAAATAAAAAAATAGAATGAAGTCGTTAAGAATCATTTTTATGGGCACTCCCGAGTTCGCTACTGCCAGTTTGGCGAAAATATTGACGGAAGAATATCAGGTCGTGGGCGTAATCACCGCCCCTGACCGTCCGGCGGGAAGGGGCCGAAAACTACAGGAATCCGATGTAAAGAAATTTGCGGTATCAAAAGGCCTGAAGGTCCTTCAGCCCGTTAATTTGAAAGATAGGGACTTTCTGTCCGAACTCAAAGCGCTGAACGCCGATCTGCAGATCGTAGTGGCCTTTAGAATGCTGCCAAGAGCGGTTTGGTCCATGCCCGATTTGGGTACTTTTAACCTTCACGCATCCCTTTTGCCGGACTACCGTGGTGCGGCACCCATAAACTGGGCCATAATAAACGGAGAAACAAAGACCGGGGCAACCACTTTTTTTATCGATGAAAAAATAGATACCGGGGAAATCATCCTTCAGGAGCCCTTAAAAATATCCGAAAACGAAACCGCGGGCAACCTGCACGACAGACTGATGCACCTTGGTGCCGATCTTGTTTTGAAAACAGTTCGAGAAATCGAAGCCGGTAAAGTAATGCCGCGAAAACAAAAACAACCATCCCCCTTAAAAACAGCACCAAAGATCCATAGGGATACCTGTGAAATAGATTGGAACGCATCCCTTGAAACCATACATAATAAAATAAGGGGACTGAGCCCCTACCCCACCGCATGGACAACCTTGATCAACGGCAATGAAAGCACCCAGCTTAAAATATATGGCTCATCCGTGGAAAAAGCTTCCCATAATGAAGAAATAGGCAGCGTTTTAGCAAATGACAATCACCTGAAAATTGCAGTAGAAAATGGCTTCGTCGAGTTACTGGAAATCCAATTGCCGGGCAAGCGTAAGATGAGAACCAAAGCCTTGTTAAACGGTTTTCATTTCGAAGAAAACGCAAGGGTGAGGTAATGCCCCGCTAGCATTGGGCTGCAAAGACCGTAAAAATTGCCCTACTTTATCAACAAACGGTTCGAGTTATTAACAAAATAGGCGATTTACCCCCATTTTACTTGTGTTCGTGGCAAATCCGTATAATTTTGTTTAACGTTTAAAATTTTTCTTAACAACTTTTAATCTCATTATTATGAACAAAACAGAATTAATCGATGCCATGGCATCAGATGCCGGCATTACAAAGGCCGCGGCAAAAAAAGCATTGGAATCTTTCTTGGAAAATGTTCAAGATTCATTGAAAGAGGGAAACCGAGTCTCTTTGGTAGGCTTCGGATCTTGGTCGGTATCTAGAAGAAATGCAAGGGAAGGAAGAAACCCTTCTACTGGAAAAACGATTCAGATCGCAGCGAAAAACGTAGTAAAGTTCAAGGCAGGTTCTGAACTGGCCGATTCGGTAAACTAATTTTACCCCACCATATCAAGAAAGCATTCCAATTTTTCGGGATGCTTTTTTTATAAAAGGTATTTGATTTTTATAGGATTTATGTTACTTTAGGCCAAAGAAGTCCACATAATCATGGTCGACCTAAAGCCACAAAAAGGCAAATTATTGATTGCCGAACCTACCCTCACTGGCGATGTATCATTTAATCGCTCCGTCGTACTTTTGGCCGAACATAGTGACGAAGGTTCCGTCGGCTTTATTTTGAATAAGCCTTTAGATTATAGCATCAATGATCTGGTTACCGAAATCGAGATTCCCTTTCAAGTGTACAATGGCGGTCCGGTGGAGCAAGATAATCTATATTTCATTCACAAAGTGCCACAGCTGATCATGAACAGTATCGAAATATCGGACGGTATCTATTGGGGCGGGGACTTTGAAAATCTTATCGGTCTTATTAACTCGGGAATCGTATCGGAAGGCGATATCCGTTTCTTTCTAGGTTATTCGGGCTGGTCATCTTTGCAATTGGACCATGAGCTTTCTTCGAAATCCTGGGTGGTAGCCAACAACGACCACCAAAGCGGACTCATTCACAAATCTTCGGATGCTTTTTGGAAGGAAAAAATGAAGGAACTCGGCGGCAGTTACTTGTTGTGGTCCAATGCCCCTGAAAATCCGAATCTGAACTGAGAATCCAGCTCTTCTACGGTAATTTCTCGTGACGGACAAACAGTGCTCCTGAGTTCATCTAGCGACATCCTAGAGCCAAACCATAAGAGTCGGTTATTGATGGGTTCCCATAGCAGGCGGTAGAAATTTAGGCAGCCAGGCGACTCTGCCCTCCCGAACCCCTCCAGAACAAGTGGTCCGCCCGATTCAGGACCTTAAAAAGGTGGGAGGCGCATAGCAGTGCAGAACTTCTAATGTACAGCATCACGGCGTATCCCTTTTCAGCCCAATCTTGCCGCTGCGTTCAATTTTCCGAGCAAATCTTTTGCTACCACGGCGGTAAACTGCTTTTTTCGGTATTTGGTAATGGGGCGAATGCCGATAATGCTATTCGTAATAAAGAGCTCATCGGCCTTTTGGAGTTCGAAAGGCGAAATCGAGCTTTCCTCCAGTTCGTAATGCTCCAGTTTCGCTACGATTTCCGTTAATTTTTGACGAAGAATTCCATTTAGACAACCGTCGGTTAAGGGCGGGGTCTTAATGGTATTTCCTTTGACCAGAAATAGATTTCCGTTCAGGGCCTCGACAACCGCTTTGCGTTGATTGAGCAGCAAGCAATTATCGTAGCCGTTTTCACGGGCATAAATACTTCCGACCACGTTGATGATTTTGTTATTTGTCTTCAGGGTGGATAGTATATCGGGATTCAACCAAAAGTCCTTGAACAGCTCGACTTCGTAAGCTCCGTCGGAAAGCACATAAAAAGAATGTTCCAGAGCCTTGGCCTCTATGGTATAGGAAATCGTGTTGGTTCTCGGCAGATAACGCCCCCCTTCGTTTCGGAAGACGGTAAGGCGAACACGGGCCGCACTTTCATCTAGACTATTGGCGGCAACAACCTGCTGAATTTGTTCTTGAAGGAATTCCATGGTAAAATCCATCGGAATCTCCATTCGGAGCATCCGCATGGAAGCCATTAGACGAAAATAATGATCCTCCCAGAAAAAAAGCCTCCCATTGATCGACCGAAGCGATTCGAAGAGGGAATCGCCGTAGCGTAATCCCCGGTTTTCATGATTTAAAAAAGTACTGTCTTTGGGGAGAAGTTCCCCGTTGAAGTTGACCATAATTGGTAGTGAGTTGTTGGTTGATTATTGACCTGGGGGGTCGGTTGTTGGGGCTTGATTGCCGGTAGTCGGCGGTCTGCTTTCAGTGGTCAGTGGTGAGTGGTCAAGGTAGAACAGTTTAAATTTCAAGATTAATGGCCAACAAATTATTTGCTGCATGACAATTGCTTGTCCGACAACCGCCCTATTTATAGAGCGCATATCAAAGTAAGTCCTAATCCATCATTTCGAACCTAGCACCTGCTTTAGGTCCATAACCTGATTGGTCCACAACATTTTGGCCTCATCCACTTCACCTTCATCCGCGAAATCGGTGATGAAAAGAGAAACGTCCTTAGTAATTTCATCAACAATAATTTTCATTTCAAAAAAGACGCCGTCTTCCGAGTCCTCCCAGGCAAATTTTACGAATTCTTCACTTTTACGCTTGAGCAGCTTGGCCTCTTCCTCCGAACCGTCCCATATAAATGTGAACTTCTCGCCCCTCGAATTCACGTTATCGGCAAACCATTCCGAAAGTCCGGATGGGGTTGACAGATATTGGTACAGTAGCTGTGGCGAGGACTGTATTACGAACTCAAGTTGAAATTTTATTTTATCGTCCATTTGGGGTGTTTTCTTTCGGGCAATATATAGATTTCCCCATGATAAAAAAATAAAAGACATAGATTATTTTTAGGAAAGGATTGTTGACGAAGCGGAAATTAAATTCTATATTTGCACCCGTTTAAAAAAGCTGGAAAACCTTTCCGATTCCAAGGTCGGGTCCGAAAGAAAACCAGACCGATAACTAAAATATTGAAAGCTGCGCCAAACATAAAAACTATGGTGTGGCACCTGCCAGTCGGCAGGCAGGGTTCGGCCGATTTTACGTCCTTACCGGGCTAGGAGCTTCGGACTCATGAACCCTGACATCGATTAATCAAAATTGACAAAATGGCGTGGTAGCTCAGCCGGTTAGAGCGTCGGATTCATAACCCGGAGGCCGGGGGTTCAAGTCCCCCTCACGCTACAAGTAAACACAGGGTCTTCAAGAAATTGGAGGCCCTTTTTTTTGCCATTACATTCTTGAGTTTTTCTACGGATTGGGTACATGAACATTCACCAAACTCCTGTGGAAATCCAGAAAATCCGCTCAAGGACAGAAATTGGATTATCGATCTATTATTACCTCTGAATGCTCTAAATCTTCAATATTTTTCGTTAATTACAGAGAACCCCGTACTACAAAGTAATCGTTGGCATCGGCATTTTCCATGAGCTTTGCCTTTGGGTATTTTCCGGTAACGCTCATCAGGGCGAGATATTTCCAAGATATTTGGCCGACAACTTTTACTTAATTATCGGATGGTTGAATTTTACCGCAGATATAATAAACCGATCATGAAAATCACATTTGCACTTTTACTCATTCTTGTACTGACGTTCCCCGCCTGTAAGGAAAACGAACCCAATAATAACAAGAAGGATGCCCCGAACATCGTTTTCCTGTTTACCGATGACCAGACCTATGGGAGCGTTCACGCCTTGGGGAACGACGAAATCATCACCCCGAACCTCGACCGTCTGGTAAACCAAGGTACTACCTTTACCCACGCCTATAACATGGGCGGATGGCACGGCGCCGTTTGCGTAGCGTCTAGATCCATGATCATCTCCGGGTCCTATATTTGGAATGCCAAGAAAAAGGATAGCCTGTGGAACAAAAAAGATTCAATTGCCCTTACACAAAATTGGAGTAAATTATTGCAAGACCGGGGCTATAGCACCTATATGACCGGAAAATGGCACGTACAGGCACCCGCCGATCAGATATTCGACCGAGCGGAACACATAAGACCGGGCATGCCGCGCGACAGGGGAGGCGAGCTACGAAAGGGATTTGCGGATTGGAAGAAAGCATCCGGCGATATGAAGGACTGGAACGACTACATGCCTGTAGGCTATGGCCGGCCCGTCGACGAGCGCGATACGGAGTGGTCGCCTACCGATAGCATCCATGGCGGTTTTTGGGAAGGCGGTAAGCATTGGAGCGAAGTGGTACGGGACGATGCCATCGATTTTATCGCTAATACCAAAACCCATGGGAACCCCTATTTTATGTATCTGGCCTTTAATGCGCCCCACGACCCGAGACAGGCACCACAAGAATATTTGGATATGTATCCGATTGACAGTATAAAAGTCCCGGAGAGCTTTCTTCCCGAATACCCTTATAAGGATTCGATCAACAACCCCGCCATACTTAGGGACGAGGCCCTGGCCCCATTTCCCAGAACCGAATATGCCATTAAAAAGCAGCGTCAGGAGTACTACGCCATAATTACACACCTAGACGAACAGATCGGTCAGATACTGGATGCGCTTGAAACCACGGGCGAAATGGACAACACCTATATCTTTTTCAGTTCCGATCACGGACTTTCGGTAGGCCAGCATGGACTAATGGGCAAACAGAGCCTTTTCGACCACAGCATTCGTGTACCGATGATGGTCAAGGGGCCCGATGTACCCCAAGGTCTAAAGATCGATTCCGACGTTTACCTTCAAGATATCATGGCGACCAGCTTGGAACTGGCCGGTGCCGAAAAGCCCGATTACGTACAATTTCATAGTTTAATGGACCTAATAAAGGGAGATAATACCGAGGGCCATTACAATGCGATCTACGGGGCGTACATGAACGCACAGCGGATGATACGAAAAAACGGGTTCAAGCTCCTGGTCTATCCTAAAATGGACAAACTGCTGTTGTTCGATCTAAATAACGATCCCGAGGAAATCAACAATTTGGCCGATGACCCCAAATATTCCAATAAGGTAAAGACCATGTTCGATGAGCTTTTGAAGCTTCAGGAAACCATGGACGACCCCTTGGACCTCACCGATATCGACAATGCATTGATTAGGTAGGCATACCACAAACGCGGACAGGCTTCCATTATCGAACCCCGTAAACTTTGAAGGCCCTATACCCATAACCCGCGACCACGGCAAAACATATAAGCGGGAGCATAAAGGAAAAATTCACCTCGGGCACGCCCAGTATCCGTACATCATCGTAGGCACTTCCGCCGATATCCAGAACCATCCCCTGCAGAACGGGCATAAAGGCACCCCCGACGATGGCCATCACCAAAAAGGCCGAAGCAGGTTTGGCGTCATCGCCGAGTCCCGTCAAAGCGATTCCATATATCGTCGGAAACATCAACGACATGCAGAAAGAAACCAAGACCAGGGAATAAAGTCCGCCAATACCCTGGATGAAAATAGTGCCCAAGCAGAAGAAAATGGCCAGAAAGGCCAAGAGCATCAGCAACTTTCCCGAATTGATGAACTTCATAAGGTAGGTGCATAAAAACCGACCTATCAAAAAGATAATCAGTGCGGCGTATGCGTAATTCACAGCATCCTGATTGTTTATACCAAGGTTTTCGGCGTACTGATAGATATAGGTCCAGCACATGATCTGGGCCCCTATATAAAACAACTGGGCGAATACCCCTCCTACGAAACGCTCTTTCTTGAAAATTCTGCGGATAGAATCCCACATGCCCGACACATCCCGGTATTTTTTCCCTTCGGGCATCCTCACAAAAGCAATTAGTACAAACATGAAGATTACGAAAACGCCCAACCAAACGTATGGATCTCTGATTACCGAAAGATCCGACGTTTTTACGGCGGCCTTGGCGGTCTCTGATAAGGTTCCGTAAATGGCATTGCCCTCGGCATCCAAATCGTCCGATTGCAGTGCGCCCAATATAAAAACCTGTGCCACGAACAGGCCCGAGAGGGCGCCCAACGGGTTGAAGGCCTGGGCGAGATTCAGTCTCTGGGTTGCCGTTTCCTCGGCTCCCATGGACAGGATATACGGGTTGGCCGTGGTTTCCAAGAACGCCAGGCCGAAGGTCAGAACGTAGAGCGCCAATAAAAAGAAAAAGTAGTTTTCCATGGCCGCCGCGGGATAGAACAACAGCGCACCGATGGCGTAAAGGCCGAGCCCTACAAGAATACCTATTTTATAGGAGTATTTTTTGACCACGAACGCTGCAGGAAGCGCCATGGTAAAATAGCCCCCGTAAAAAGCGGCCTGCACCCACGAGGCCTGGGTATTGTTCAGCTCCAATATTTTTTTGAAGGCCGAGACCATGGGGTTTGTTATATCGTTCGCGAATCCCCATAGCGCAAATAATGAGGTGATGAGCACAAACGGCAGGAGCATTTTTTTGGATACGACGGGTGGTTTTTGGTTGTTTTTCATAGTTTTAACTATTGGCGGTTAATCGTCATGGAACTAGTTGAATCACGCGGATTGGGAAAGCTCGGGCAATGCAAGACCCATCTGAAATTGGTCGATGGGCATTGCGACCTTCTCTCTATAATTTTTCAATATAAACATAATAGGCGGGATGCACACGGTCATCCTTATCGATCAATTGGGCCTCCATATCGTGTTTACCGGCCGGTATTTGGCCAGTAAAGGCAACTTCTTGTTGCCCTTGCTCTATTTTTGCCGATCTATCGATATCGGCAACAAACAAATAGGCCTCGGCAAAATCGGACTTCACGCTTGCGGGCATTGTCCGGTCTAACGCAATGATTTTTTTCTGTTCGGGGAAAGTATCGTTAATGGCCAGGCCGCTTTCCCTTGGAAACCGGCGCAGGCTGATTTTATACTCGCCATCTTCCACAAATTCGATTTTCCATTTCCCGGTTGCCTGGACGGCACTTGCCGCCCCATATTGATGCCACATATGGCCGAATTTACCGGTCATCATGTCATGGGACGAAATACGGCTGGGATTCTCGTTCGGGGACCCGACCTTAATGTAGGCGTAACGTTGGTTGACACCATCGTTGGTCATCGAGTGCCACCAGTCTTCATAACCGGCCGCCAATTTCTCGGCGACTTCGGGGTGCTTGTCGAATACGTTGTCCGTCTGGCCAAGGTCATCGTTCACATTATATAGCTCGGTCCCGTTTACCAATCTCCAATTGTCGTCCATCACGGAGTATTTCCGGTACTTGACCAAATTCTGCAATCGTTGCGTATCCATATAGAGTATCCTGTTCGGCCAGTTCTCACCTTTATCGTAGAGCAAAGGCTTCAGGCTAGTACCATCCAAAGGTTTGACCGGGTCGAAATCCAACCCTAAAAGGTCGACGAATGTGGGCAGCAGGTCATAGTGCGCGACGAGTTTATCGATGTCCTTACCGCCGGTCAGCTGCCCTTCGGGCCATCGGATAAAGAATGGCACGCGGTGGCCGCCCTCGTACTCGCTGCCCTTGGCTCCCCTTAGACCAGCATCGTAAACTTGGTTTCCGCCTGCCGTACCATTATCGGTCGTAAAGATCAGGATGGTGTTATCGGCCAGGTCCAAGGAGTCCAGCTTTTCTTCCAGAAGCTTAAAGTTGTCGTCGATGTTGGTTATCATCCCGTAAAAGCGCCGAAAGCGCTCCTCGAGATTATCGTTGCCCTTGTACATATCCAAATATTTCTCTGGAACGTTCAAGGGGCCATGTGGGGCGTTGGTAGAGATATAACAGAAAAACGGATTGTCTTTGTTCTCCTCTATGAAATCCATTGCTTCGGAAAAGAATACATCGGTACAGTAGCCCTCGTATTTTTCAGTTTCGCCGTTGTGCCAGTACGTATCGTCGAAATAGTCGTTGCCCCAGTAATCTGGACCCTGGGTAATACCACCTCCCCCATGACGCACTACTTCATGAAACCCACGGTCCATAGGACGAAAGGGGTAATTGTCGCCCAGATGCCATTTTCCGAACATACCGTTGGTATATCCGTTTTGGGCAAAAATTTGGGGCAGGATGACCTCATCCTCAAAAAGCAGGGAGCGACCGGCAATCGTATGGAAAACGTTCAACCTGTTGGTATGTCTTCCGGTCATTATCGAACCCCTGCTCGGGGCGCAGGTGGTAGATACATGGTAGTTCGTTAGGCGAACGGCATCCTTATGGAATTCGTCGAGGTTCGGCGTTTTGATGTAGGGATTTCCCGAAGAACCTAAATCTCCCATGCCTTGATCATCGGTGATTACGAAGATCACGTTCGGTTGCTTTTTGGGGGGATTTTGTGCGTTTGAAATTGATGGGCAAATGCTTACAACAAGTAATAATAGGCCAATGTGTTTGCTTAAATCACCCGAAATAGACCTAGGGTCGAAACGCTTTGTTCCATTTGATTTGTTTTGAAACAGCATAAGAATCATCAATTTATTATTGGTTCAAAATCTATTACAGGGAATACACGAAATAGGTGTTGCATCTCTAGTGCCAAGTAGAGGTAAAAAGAAATCCCAAATTGCGATTTCACCCAAACCTTAATAACCAAAACTAAAAATATTGAAGATAGAATGCCACCTACAAAAACACCTATTTCGGTACTTTTTTAGCAAAATCGTATTTTTCTCAGCTCTTGACAATGATTTTTACAATTTTATATCGGTCTGAAATTAGTTTAAGCGGGGTAAACCATTCCTCGATTCAATCAATCTCAACGTTTATTTTTTGCTTGCACCGTTTAGAAAATAGTCGTAAATATAGGAAGTTGTAGCTGCAAAGACCTGAACTTGATCTGCTGTTCGTATTCGCCAAAGCTTAGAACCGAAAGGAGCAAAGAGAAATGTTTATAGCCCTTTGTCCGAGGACAGAACTATCGACGCAGGCAGTTTAGGGATTATTAGAACCGGGCCGATGATCCAATTGTGAATGTGTAAAATGGAAAAGGATCTTTGTGTTATGGAAACCTTAGATAACAATGTGCAATTCACTTTTGGGTCTTAGAAGACAGTCGGAATACGTTTTTCGACATCGACCCGATCCGTCAAATACAGGCATCTATTTAGAACAAATCGTAGGATGCTCAGAGAACTTGGAAAAAAACGGCAATGCGATTTTGCCGCTACGAAAATATCCTGTTGTGGTAAGTCCCAGTTAATTTATCAAATTCAGAAACGAAATCCCAAAATTTCGGTATCAGTTATTCTTTCGAAAATGGAGGGTGGCATATTGGTCGGACCTTTAAAAAAAGTGCTATTATAGAATAAGTTTGAAGACGCATTTTTATGCTCTCTTAATATTTAACGAATCGATTTTCCGGCTACAGCTGATGATAAAACAGTCCCACATATATAAAATTACGACCATCACCGGACTCGCATTGGTGGTGGCCAACATGATCGGGACGGGTGCGTTTACCAGTTTGGGGTTTCAATTGAAGGACTTAAGCAATCCTAGCGTTGTGCTTATCCTTTGGGTTTTGGGCGGCGTCATCGCCTTGTCCGGTGCATTTAGTTATGCTGAAATCGGAACCCATATACAACGTACGGGCGGTGAATACGCTTTTCTTACAAAACTATTTCACCCCCTAGTCGGGTATTTGGCGGGATGGATTTCTATAACGGTCGGTTTTGCGGCACCTATCGCCTTGTCCGCAATGGCCTTCGAAGCATATTTCCCCTATTTCGACCTGAACCCCAAATGGACAAGTATTGCATTGGTGGCATTGATCACGCTGATTCACACCAAAAATCTAAAGGTAAGTTCAAAATTTCAGAATATCAGTACCATCCTAAAAATCGCTTTAATAGTTGCTCTCATTAGTATCGGTATTTGGCAAGAGCCATCCTTTGAAAACACGGGATTTTTGGCAAATTCGGACTATTCCAATTTAATCTCACCTGCATTTGCCGTCGCGCTTATTTATGTGAGTTATTCTTATTCGGGATGGAATGCGGCCGCCTACATTACCGAGGAATTTAGAAACCCAGATAAATCCTTGCCAATAGCTCTTATTGGTGGGACTTTGTTGGTTACTGTGCTTTATACATATTTGCAGTATGTTTTTATGAAGCACGTCCCCATCCCTGAGCTGAAGGGACAATTGAATGTGGGCACCATTGCGATGAGCAAAATGATTGGGGAAGACTATGGGAAATTGTTCGGTCTGGCCATTTCACTTTTATTGGTGTCCGGCATAAGCGCAATGGTGTGGGTGGGCTCAAGAGTAACTTCGAGCATTGCCAAGGACCACAGGTTCTGGAACTACTTTAAAATACAAAAAGGCAGCATTCCCCAAAGAGCATTGTGGTTGCAATTTGCCATAAGTGCACTATTGATTTTAACCGGAACGTTTGAACAAATTTTGATTTACTGTGGCATACTATTGACCATGTCTTCGATGGCAACCGTATTAGGGGTCTTTAAGTTAAGGCACCAGCATAGAAAAAACCGAATCGATACCTATAAGAGTCCATTATTCCCCCTTTTTCAGCTGGTGTTTATAACTTTATCCCTTTGGATGGTGGTTTATGCATTCATAAACAGCCCTTTCGAAATCTTGGTAGGTTTCGGTAATATCCTTTTGGGATTGGCAACCTATTTAGTGAGCGGTCAAATGAGCAATAACTTAAAATGAAATGAAATCGAAGATTTATAAATATTGGAAAATACTTTTAGCAATGAGTAAGACAAAACAAATGTTCCTTTCAGCATCTTTATTGATCGCCCTTGCGGCCTGCAAGCTACAGCACAAACACAGCGATAGCCACAATGAAAATCACGAAACAGAACAGAAGACAGCACACGATGCGGAACACGGCAATAACGCGGCCAATGAATTTATGCACCGCTCCTCTACCGAAGATTTAATCAGGCACTTTGAATCGCCCGAGCGCGATGCCTATCAAAAACCAGAAAAAGTGCTTGAATACCTGGGCGAGCTGGAAGGCAAAAAGATAATGGATATCGGTGCGGGTTCGGGATATTTCTCTGTAAAACTGGCCGAAAAAGGCGCACAAGTCATCGCAGCCGATGTCTCGGACGAATTTCAAGAGGCACTGCAACAACGGATCGAAGACAATAACCTTGGGAATATTGAACTACGAAAAATACCCTATGATAGTCCGAATCTAGCGGATAACGAAGTAGATATGGTATTGATCGTAAATACCTACCACCATATAGAGAACCGTAGCGACTATTTTTCAAAGGTCAAAAAAGGAATACACCCGGAGGGCGAGTTGGTGGTCATAGATTACTTCAAAAAAGAAATTCCGGTGGGCCCACCAGCAGACCATAAGGTGGCTTTGAACACCGTAAAAAAAGAGCTAAGGGAGGCCGGTTACACTCAGCTGGATGTCAATGTTGATCTGTTGCCCTACCAATTTATCATAAGGGCGAAGTAGGCTATTGTTCGGCACTACCCCAATTATTCAAGTTAGCTTCTCCTTAAAAAAATCGATGGTCCGCTGCCAGGCCAGTTCGGCCGCTTCCCTGTCGTAGCGGGGCGTGGTATCGTTATGGAAACCGTGGTTCGCATTGGGGTACACATAGGCCTTATATTCCTTGCCGTGTTCCTTTAGGGCGGCCTCGTAGGCGGGCCAACCTTCGTTAACGCGTTTGTCCAATTCCCCAAAATGCAGCAGCAATGGTGCCTCGATGTTCTCGATGCCCTCGGTCGGCTGTCCGCCATAAAAGGGTACGGCAGCCCCAAGGTCAGGGACTTTTACGGCCATCATGTTCGAAATCCATCCCCCGAAACAAAAACCGACCACGCCTACGTTGCCCGTACACTCGGGACGTGCTTTTAAATATTCGAAGGCGGCGATGAAGTCCTCGAGCATCTTATCGCGGTCTCGCTTGCGCTGTAGTTCCCTGCCCTCATCATCGTTTCCGGGATAGCCTCCAAGCGGGGTAAGAGCATCGGGGGCCAAGGAGATGAATCCCGCCAGAGCGGCGCGGCGCCCGACATCCTCGATGTAAGGATTCAATCCTCGGTTCTCGTGCACCACGACGATCCCGGGCAGCTTGTCCTCGGCATCGGCAGGCCGCGAGAGTAGGCCTTTTATACTGCCGCCGCCCTCGGGCGATTCATAGGTAATGAATTCCGATTTTAACCGGGGGTCGTCCTGTTTGATCTGGATTTTCTTGACGTAATCTGGCGATATAAAGCTAAGCAGTGACCCTACGGTAAGTCCCCCGACGGCGTAGGTCGACAGCTTGTCGAGAAACAACCTCCTATTGACCCGATTGTGCGCGTAGTCGTCGTAAAGATCGAATACCTCCTGTTTGATGTCTTCTTTTTTGATTTTTTTCATTGCCGTTCTATTTCATGATTATCGTTCATTCTGGGGTTATACAAGATACTTAAAACTTCGTTCGAATAAATAAAAAGTTGTCTTTTATAAAATCTCGAAACAATTCTTGGTTCGACCTGAATTACCCTTTAAGACCATCGAGACCATTGATGCGGGCAATGATACGGCTACGAAAAGGACCAAGCCGGTCGGCTGCGGGACTAAAAGTACTTGAGAGGTTCCCAAAATGCGGCTTCGGTAGCATTGGAATTGCCACCGACTCAAATTGTTTTCTTTGGAAATCCTAATAGTGGAGCCCCGGTAATGCAAAAAAATCAATTGGCCGGTTTGGACCTTCCCCAGAAAGTGCTGTTTTATGAAGATGAAAATGAAGTTTTTGCGCTGTACAACAGTACGCAATATCTCGCTTCCCGGTATGGGGTAAATGAAGATGAACGTCTGCCACAAAATCTTGAACTATATGTCTTACGAAGCTATGGGAAAGGCTATTGGCGTCATTGTAATGCTCAAATTTCAAGATATGGACTTGCAAACCTAAAACCAAGATTGCGAAAAAGGGTAGATTTAGAAATGTTTTACGCATGAACCATCGGATAGCGGTTACAACGTAATACATTTTTAAAGATCAGATTTCATGTTTCTAGGGGAACTTGAACAATTCGTCTGGTGTTATTTAAGCTTAATCTCTTTGAGTTTAGTTCACCGAGATAATTTACGCTCAAGATCGGCCCGGCCCAGAAAAATTAACGATCATCAGAAGATGCGGAGTCGCCCATTGTAAACTCCAAGGTAGCGCCCTGCGAGATGTCGGAATGTTCGATATAATTTGTCTCGAAACTATTGCCGTTTACCCTTTGGGATTGGATATACTTCTTGCCGGAGGAGGCTCCCGGGGCATTGATGACCAATTGCTTTTCGTTCGGCAAAGCTATGCTTACCTTGTCAAAACTGGGACTCCCGAATTCGTATTTGGGATTTTTTTCCGTGCCCCCGTTCATCTGGAACAGTCCTATTTTCATCAGCACCGCCAAGCTCCCCATGAGTCCCTGATCTTCATCGCCGTTGTAGCCGGTGGAGGGGGACAAGCCGCCGAAGACTTTGTCGACCACTTTACGGGACCAGTACTGGGTCAGATCGGGCCTTCCCAGATGGTTGAAAACAAAGGCGGTCTGAATGGAGGGCTGGTTCCCATAATTGATAGGTACACGCCGATATTCAGGGTGCAGTTCCTGGGCGTGCGAATTACCGGCCGTGAACCCCAACTTCTCGGCGGTCTCGAACTGGGTACTCAATTTCTCCACCGCTTTTTCCTTTCCGCCCATCAGTTCCGCCAAACCATCAAGGTCATGGGGTACGAACCAAGTGGCCTGGGCGCCGTTCGCCTCAATAAATCCGTTTTGATGTTCGTAAGGGTCGTAGTTTTCGCGCCATGTCCCGTTAACGTCCTTGGGGCGCATCCAACCGATGGAAGTATCATAGACATTTTTATAGTTGTTGGAACGGTCCATAAAATAACCGTAATCCTCCTGATGGCCCAGTTTCTTGGCCAATTGCGCCAGCGTCCAGTCTTGGTAGGCATATTCCATCGTTAGGCCGGCGCCATCTTGATGCCCGCCGAACCTGCCTTCGGGAATGGGATAGGGCACGTAACCCTCGTCCAAATAGTATTTCAGTCCCCCGCCAAGGGAAGTATTGTGTTCATAGCCCGCCTTGGCCATAATTCCGCCGGGCATGTGGTTTTTCCTCAGTGCCCGATAGATCGGTTCAAGATTCTCTGTAATGATTCCTTTTTGGATGGCACTGACGATAAACGGCGTGGACGAGGCTCCGGTCATAACATAGGTATAATTACCTCCGGAAGGGCCGCGGGGAACCAGCCCGCCATCCCTATAATACTGCATAAGGGAATGTACGAACTCCTCCATGATTTCGGGATAGACCAGGCCCCAAAGGGTATTCAAGGTCCACTGCGCCCCCCAGAAGGAATCGGAGTTGTAATGGTTGAACCTGGGCTTACCGTATCTGTCCAGGGGAAGCTGCCCGATCCGGAAGCTTTCCCCCGTATTATCGGGATAGGCCCCATTTACATCGCTAATGGTCCGCCTTCCCTGCAACGCATGCCATAGGTCGGTGTAGAAGCGTCTTTGTTGGGTCTGGCTTCCACCTTCGATACGTATCCTTCCCAGGAGATCGTTCCAAGCCGTTTTCGAGTTCTCGACCGTTTTGTCAAAGTTCCATGCCGGTAGCTCGGTCGCACTGTTGATCGCGGCATTTTCAACGGAGGTATAGGAGATCCCTACTTTCATTAAAGCGGTGTTGTCCACACCTTTCAGGCTTATCAAATAGTTGCCGGTTTCCGGATCTCGAACGATCGTTTCAATTTTATTGACCAAGGCAACATGAAAGTACAGTTTTACCGGTTTCGGCCTTCTATGGGTCGCAGCGATCGTGAGTTCACCTACCAAGGTCTTTTCCTTTATTTTTCGGAGGGTTCCGTCTACGGTCTCGTTGGGACCCAACATGCCGTTCAGATTGAACAGGATGGCGGGCCGCCCTTCGTCCGGGAAGGTGTACTTGTGAAACCCGACCCGCTTTGTACTGGTAAGTTCCGCGGTAATTCCGTACCGGTCCAGTTCCACATAGTGATGGCCCGGGGAGACGCGCTCCGTACCATGGCTGAACTTGGAACTGTAATCCTTGAATATGGATTTTCGGTTTTCCTCGGATACTGTCACCGGCATCACGGAAAGTCCCGATAGCTGCCAGGCGTGGATATGGCTAAAGCCTTGGATTGTATCGGTCTTATAGCGGTAACCGCTGCCCCAGGCCCCGTCGACCTGGGTATCGGGACTTAAATTGACCATCCCGAAGGGACGGCTGGCGGAGGAGAAGAAAAACCAGCGGGAGTTTTCGGTGTCGAGCTGCGGGTAGACCAGGTCGACCGGATCGACCGACTTGGTCTTCATAGGACCGTCCGACTTGCTTTCAGTGCATGATCCGAAAGATATCAACAGTAGGAATAGGGATGGAATGAAATACCATGAAACGTTAGCGTTCTTCATTCTTGGTTGCTTTTAAATTTGGATTCGATGGCATCCAGTATGAAGGGATGGAAATCCGTTGTCGGATATTGGACAAAGCATGTTCAAAACTAATCAAATCGCCGTTTAGAAGCACAGTGAGGCAAACATAATTATGGTAGAAATTATTCTTCGCTTCGACGGGAATTCAATTGCTTCCTGTAGTATTTTCGTATTCATCCTTTTGCTACCATAAATCCGTAACATTGTACGCTACACTTATTACGTTGAATTTTCCATAAACAAACTCCCCATCGGGATAATGCCATACCGCCTCGCCATAGGTCGGTAAATGATACCCATTAATAAGCTTATAGTTGCTAGCGGGGGTAGAAAACGGGAAGGTTTTCATTTCGGCAATCGAATAGCGGTCGTTCGAAACAAAATTGATGAGTTGCCCGGCTTCATTGAAATATAAGGTAGCGGAAATAGTAGTCTCGGCGGTTGTAAACGTGGCATTTGCCGAAAGTCCATCAATAGCCTGCCATTGTATCCTTTTATCGATAAGCGCAGCAGGGGCGAATAAACACAGGTCGTTAAAAAAAGTAACGGTTTCCGTAGGATACATTTCCTTGGATTTCAGGTCGACCGCCGGAATCAATGAAAGTACCTTGACCAGCATACTCGCCCCTTCCCTATCGTATCTGTGATAACCGTTGGTCGGTAATCCGCTTACCTTGGCTTTCATAAAAAACAAACGGACCGGGGATTCGAAAAAATTATATTGCTGCGACGTAAACGTAAACCAATCCTTGCCCTTATCGCGCATTTCGCCTTCGAAAACAATCCTTACATTACCCACCTTGGGTTTCCCGACGATACCGACGTACATCAAATACTTTTTTACGGGCGTCGGAAGGTGTTCCAAGTCCCTCCCCGTAACCGTTTCGGATTCGACCGTGAATTTTTTGATCGCCGAAGTCACGTCTTCCCTGTATTCACTTTCAAATTGGTAGGATGCAAAACCGATAATGGCGGCCACTAGAATGACCATATTGGCGATAGTACCGAATTTAGCATCCTTCCAAAGGGTGAAAATCAAGATTTGCGATACCACCACTGCAACAATTGCAAGTACCGGCCATGCGTCTTTCTTCAGGAAATAAAGGAGGGCGGATACAACGAATAGAATGCCGGCAAGCATCCATAGAAAACCCATAGGTCTCGATATTTCTTTGCTAAACTGAGTTAAGTTGCCGTAACCAAAGGCTTTGGCAAAGCCCATGAAGTGAATAAGGCCATGCAGGAACAGTGTTATGGTTAGAACTATTTTCATATGAATCGCATTTATAATATTTATCTTCTGTGTATTCTAACTCGTATTCCTGATGGGCACAGCCTTGTATCAAATTTGTTTATAGGTAGCTAGTAATACTTCTTGTCCATATCACTTGAGAGAGCATAGATAATCTTCCATCAATTCGAAATATCTTTTGACTTCGGAGAGTGCCCTTTTTCTATCGGCACTATTGGAGGCACTATTCGCGCGCAGGCTGTTGACCTTGGCGCGTACATTGGCGCGGTACGCTTTGTAATAAATAAAGAGATTCTTGTCTTTATCATTGCGTATGGCAGGAAAATGTCGATTATACTGTTCGATGAAAAGTTCGGACAGATCGTTTCTGTCCAAGGCATCGAGATCCATACAAAGAAAGGCGACCTCGTTCAATACATCGATCTGGCGATACTTGTCATTGAATTCGATACAGTCGAAAGGCTGTGGATCGGGCAAGAGAAAAATATTGCGGGTATGCAGATCTCCATGCACGTCCCTATAAAATTCCATTTTCAGTCTATCCTCCAACAGCTTTTTATTTTTTCGCAAAAAAGTTCCGGAAGCTTTTAGGGCGCTGTCGATACGGTCGCCGTATTCCGAACCCAGGTTTTCCGTTAGAAACGACCTTGCACCAGCTAGGTCATTGAATTCCTGCCCAATATCAATTCCACTCGTGTCATAAATTATCTTGGCATGCTCATGAAAATCGGCAATGTATCGCGCCAAGTTCACAATATCTAAGTTGCTCACTTTGTTTTGGGATACCAGAACGTCCATTTGTTTTTCTGGGTCGAGCTTGCTCATTTTAAGAGCGTACTCCACAACCCTTCCTTCATCTCCACCGATAATAAATTGACCCTGAAATTCATAAATAGGCAGCACCCCTAGGTAGATATTTCCAGAATACCGTCGGTTAAGCACCAGTTCTCTTTCATAAAAATGCTTGCGCCTCTCCAAGGTCGAAAAGTCAAGAAAAGAATATTTTATCGGCTTTTTTATCTTGTACACGAACCTGTCGCAGAGAATGACCCAAGAAATATGGGTCTCGAGCAGTTTGCGATGCTCGGTCGGTTCGGGAAAAACTCCTTCGGAAATTAGTTCATCGATTTGATTCTTGGTCATTTTTCAAATATTCAAGGGCTCTTTGCAGCAGGGCCTCTATATTCTCGTTGGTGGATTTCAGAGTCAAATGGGGTGCTTCCAAAGCTTCCCATTGCTGCTTGATCAGTTGGTGGATTTGATAATCGGCATCACTGTCAGGCCTGCTCTTTTTTAGACGGTCTTTGATAATCGCTTCATCGGCACAAACTTCGATAAAATGGGTCTTTCCCCTTGCGGTCTTGGTGAAAAGTTGCCTAGTTGATTTTTTATGGAAAGTGGCATCCAGCACCAAATTCCTTTCTTGGGCATTTGTCTCTTGCATTTTCTTGAGCATGGCATAGTAAACGTTGGCTTTTTCCAGATCGGAATAGGTGGGTTCGGGAAATAGCTGCTTTCGCAAGCGGTCGCTACTCACGTATTCGGCATCCAATCGTTTTGCAAGCCGTTCTGCAAAATAACTTTTACCCGACCCGGGAAGCCCCAGAACCAGTACGTTCATATTGCATTTCTTTTTTGGCATACCGTTGTCACTTTTCCGCCATTGCACTAATGCATGTGTACAAAATAGTATTCGCAGGCCTGAACTCTATAGAGGTCTAGGACAAAAATCGTTGGCTACTAGAATTCGCTTGTCCACAGCATGTATTTCTTATTCATCGGATAAAGTTAGGGTTCGAAAACGCAATTTACCATGACGAAAGTCAGTTTGAGAACTTACGGTTTGGTTTAAATTTGTAGTTCAAATACAAAGGGATGAAAAGTAGCTTTCAAAAAATCATAGATTCAAAAACGCCCGTTCTAGTTGACTTTTTTGCCGATTGGTGCGGCCCTTGCAAAATACTGGCTCCCATTTTGAAACAAGTGAAGGACGAATTGGGCGACGATGTAAAAATCATAAAGATCGATGTGGACAAGAACCAGTCCCTGGCCAGTACCTATCAAGTGCGCGGTGTGCCGACAATGCTGTTGTTCAAAAATGGGAAACAGGTCTGGCGAAAGTCCGGGGTTTTGCAAAAGAACGATATTGTCAGTGCCATCAGAGCACAGCATTAGTGCTTGTCTACACTGAACGAAAACCATAGATTTTTTGATGGTTTTTCAGGATTTCCCATGACGAAATCTACCTACCGACCACCGACCAAAAAAGATTGGATTTCCCGATCGTAGTGATAGACAGGTAAAGGTATAGCAACGCAATATCGTCTTATTTTCGAAGAAAATTACTTGCAAGTTCTACAGAACCTGCGCAAAACTCTTCTACACCGTTGCGATGGAAGAATGATTTATAGTCCTTTTTTATCCCCACCCCACATTAAAGCAAGGTATAACAAGAGATGAGCCGAGCTATCGGCAAAACTTTCTAGGATGAAGTAGCCCGATCGGGGGTGAAATCATTTTGGGATACATATCATGGTAAGGTGCATGAGAACGGCAATAGCCTATTACCAGAATGGTGATAGGCCTTTTTAATTGGTGCCTTTTATTTATTGGAGACCCATTCAGGATTAAAATTCTCCTCGGTAACGCAGAAAAATCCCCCCTCGGTAACATTGGTTGCTGTACGGCCCATTTTACAATTCTAATTTTGTTTTAAATGAAATGGTACAATGAAGTTCAAACTAACATGGCTGTTGTTTTTCATCCTTTATTGGCAATATGCCCAAGAGACCTTAATCACCAAGGAGGAAGTCTTGGCCCGGGCAAACGAAAGCAACACTACCTTAAAAATAGCGCAACAGAATGTGCTGGCCGCCAAAGGCGATTTCAATCAAACCAACGCCATCTTGCTGCCCAATATCAGCATTTCCCACACGGGTATGGCCACCACCAATCCTTTAATGGCCTTCGGTTCAAAATTGAACCAAGAAATTTTGGCTACGGCCGATTTTGATCCCGACCTCTTGAACGATCCAAGACGGATCGAAGATTACACGACCCGGGTAGAAATACAGCAACCTCTTATAAATTTCGACGGTATATTTCAGCGGAAGGCCGCCAAGGCCAAGTGGAACGCCGCCGAACTGCAATCCGAACGAAAACAGGATTATTTGGAACTGGAGGTCGCAAAAGCCTATATGCATTTGCAGCTCGCCTATAAGACGGTGGAAGTCCTCAAGAAGGCCAAAGCGACCGCCTTGGAAAACAAACGTATTGCCGATAACAGTTTTGAACAGGGCTATTTGCAAAAATCGGACGTATTGGCGGTTGAGGTGCGAGTAACCGAAATCGATAACCAACTACGATACGCCAAAAGCAATATTCTGAACGCGAGCAACTATCTGTCCGTTTTGATGGATGATGACAGCTATCAAATCCTAAGGCCTTCCGATACGTTGGCGGTAGCATACCATGACCTGTCCAAGATGGACTTGCCGGAAGACCGAAAGGATATTTTGGCGATGCATTCGGCCACCGAAGCCTATAAACAAATGCACAAGGCCGATCAAATGTCGTTTTTGCCACGCCTGAATGCCTTTGGTACCTACGAACTGCACGACGATGAAGCTTTTCAGGGAGATGCCAAGGGCTATCTGTTCGGGGCGGAACTCAAATGGAACCTTTTCGAGGGCAGCAAACGTTTCGGAAAAGTGCAAAAGAGCAAAGCGGAATACAACAGGTCTAAATTGCAGTTAGAACACTATAAGTCTGAAAGTCAGCTTGAACTGAACAAGGCCAATCGTGGGCTAAAAGATGCGCAGAACAAATTAAAGCTCACGAAATTGGCCCTGCAACAATCGCAGGAAGCATTACGCATACGCGCCAATCGTTTTGACCAGGGTCTCGAAAGAACGACCGATCTGCTAATGGCCGAAACCCAATTCTCCGAGAAACAACTGGAATATTACAATACGGTTTTTCAGTACAACTACGCATTGGCCTATGTGCGGTTTTTGATGAAAAAATGAAAAATGGGGGCGGTAGGCAGTGGCATTCCGCTGTATAAAAAATTACTGAAGACTTGTATTAAAACAACAATAAGCTTTCCGTCTCCACGGAAACGAGAAATTAAAATAAGTTATAAATGAAAAGCAAAATGTACATACCCGTAGCAGTTTTTACCATCACGATGCTACTCGCAAGCTGTGGCAGTGAAGACAAAACAGCGGTTGCCGATAATTCCCCCGCGGTGGCCGTACAAGTAAATGCTGTTTCCGAAGCTAATAGCAATCCGTTTTTGACAGCCAGTGGTAAAATAGAAGCCGTTAAAAGTGCCGACATCAGTACCCGCATGATGGGGTATGTCGATAAAATCTATGTGCAGGTAGGCGAAAAGGTCAAAAACGGACAATTATTACTGAGCATCAACAATGCCGATGTTTCCGCCAAATTGGCCCAGGTAAATGCCGGTATAACCGAAGCTCAGGCTGCCTTTTACAACGCCAAAAAAGATTACAACCGATTCACGGCCTTATATCAGGAGAATAGTGCCTCCCAAAAAGAATTGGACGATATGACCGCCAATTACAACATGGCGAAAGCAAGGTTGGAGTCCGCCAAACAGATGAGGAACGAGGTCAATGCGCAGCTTTCGTACGCGAATATCCGCGCCCCGTTCACCGGGGTCGTGACCAATAAGTTCATCAACGCCGGCGATATGGCCAATCCGGGGATGCCTTTATTGGAGGTCGAGGCCCCGGGGAAATATCACGTTATGTCCATGGTGCCCGAATCCGGTATCTCGGACATCAAGACCAACTCCGAAGTAGATGTACTGCTAAAATCCTTGGGCAGAACAATCAAGGGAAAAGTGACCGAGATAAGCACCTCCGCCAAAAATACGGGCGGGCAGTATCTGGTTAAGGTGGTTCTGGAGGATTCCGATGCTAGCATTTTATCGGGCATGTACGCCACGGTACAATTTCCGGTGGAGCGAAGAGTGGCGACCAATGCGATCATGATTCCCTCTGAAGTCATCGTCGAAAAAGGCCAATTGACGGGTGTCTATACCGTAAGTCAAAGCAACACCGCCCTCTTGCGCTGGTTGCGATTAGGCAGGACCTTCGGGGACAAAGTTGAAGTGCTCTCGGGACTTTCCGCTGAGGAGCGATACATCGTTTCGGCGGAGGGAAAATTGTTCAATGGAGCGAAAGTTTTTGTGGAATAGAAAAAAGTTGATGGTCAAGGGTTGACGGTTGACGGTTAACGGTTAACGGTTAACGGTTAACGGTTAAAGAAAAAAAATACGGGTATGGTTTTAAATATAATTCCAAAGTTGAGCCAAAAACGAAGGATTGCGTTTAGAATTGCAGCGGTTACCTCGCAAGGCTTTTGAGCTATTTTCAGCGCAAAAGTACGAGGAATCAACTACCTCGTGGCATCCCCTAGAGTCATTCGTATGGCAAAAAACACTAGCGTTTCGAGGCAAGCCTCGGAGCATTCAAATCTCGATCATCGAGTAAAAGCGGAAAGCCCGCCCGAACGTCCAAAGTAAAACAACGATTAAAAATGAAAGAAGGTCTAGCAGGTAAGATTGCCAAAATGTTTATAGGCAGTAAGTTGACGGTGCTGTTGATGATCGTATTTATGGTCATTGGGGTGTACAGCTCGTTTTTGATCCCGCGGGAGGAAGAGCCGCAGATCGACGTGCCGATGGCGGATATATTTGTGGGTTACCCCGGGGCAAGTCCGACCGAGGTGGAGAGTCGCGTGACCAAGCCCTTGGAAAAACTGATCTCGAACATTAAGGGAGTAGAATATGTGTATTCGACCTCGATGAAGGAGCAGGGCATGGTAATCGTGCAATTTTATGTTGGTGAAGATATCGAACGCTCGTTCGTGAAACTGTACAACGAGATCAACAAGCATATGGACGAAATGCCGCAGGGCGTAACATTCCCGCTCATAAAGACCCGTGCCATCGACGATGTACCGATGTTAGGTCTTACACTTTGGAGCGAAAACTATGATGACTACCGCTTGAAACAGATCGCCCAGGAGTTGACCGACGAAATCGAAAAAGTAAGCGACGTTTCCGCCACGCAAAAGATCGGCGGACGCGATCGCCAGTTACGTGTGGTGTTGGACAAAGATAAAATGGCTGCGAGCGGACTTGATTTTCTGTCCGTCGCCGAGATGATCAAGGCGAACGACCAACAACTGGGCAGCGGCACTTTCGACAGGAACGATACCGAATTCATGGTCACTACTGGGAAATTCCTGGAAACGGCTTCCGACGTGGAGAATTTGGTGGTGGGGATACAACAAGACCGTCCTATTTATCTAATACAGGTCGCTACCGTTAAGGACGGACCCGAAATTCCAAAAGACTACGTGTACCACGGTTTTGGACAGGCTAGCGAAAAGGCCTCAGATTTTGAGTCTGAATATCCGGCCGTAACCATTGCCATTGCCAAGCGAAAGGGCGCGGATGCTATGAAAGTTTCCGATATGATCATTGATAAGGTAGACCATTTGAAAAAGACCTTGATCCCCGATGACGTATACGTGGAAGTGTCAAGAAACTATGGGGAAACGGCCTCCCAAAAAGTCTCCGAACTGCTGATGCACCTGATCGGGGCCATCATCGCCGTTACCCTTGTAGTTATGCTGGCCATGGGCTGGCGGGGGGGATTGGTGGTGTTCCTGTCCGTTCCGATTACCTTCGCCCTGACCTTGCTCAGTTATTACATGCTCGATTATACGCTAAACAGAATCACGCTTTTCGCCTTGGTCTTCGTTACGGGAATCGTCGTGGACGACTCCATCATCATCGCCGAAAACATGCACCGGCATTTCAAGATGAAGCGCCTGCCGTTCAAGCAAGCGGCCCTGTACGCTATCAACGAGGTAGGCAACCCCACGATCTTGGCCACCTTCACGGTAATCGCATCGGTCTTGCCGATGGCCTTTGTATCGGGATTGATGGGCCCGTACATGTCGCCCATGCCCATTGGTGCATCGATCGCGATGGTATTGTCGCTCTTTGTCGCCTTGACCATCACCCCGTATTTAGGTTATATCTTTCTTCGTGAAAAGGAGAAGCCCGCCCGTACGACAGATGGGAAGGAAGAAGAAAAGCCTGAAAAGCGCTTGGAAGATACCTTGATCTATCGCTGGTATGCAAAATTGGAAGCCCCCCTGATCGAGAATAAAAAATACCGCTGGATATTTTTGTGCATTACATTTTTGTTGCTCATGGGATCCGTAGGGATGTTCTTTACGAAATCGGTTGCCGTAAAAATGCTGCCGTTCGACAACAAGAACGAATTCCAGGTGGTCATTGATATGCCCGAAGGTACCACCCTGGAGCGCACCGGGGCCGTAACCAAAGAAGTCTCCCAATACCTGCGTACCCGTCCCGAAGTGGTCAACTACCAAAGTTATGTAGGAACCTCGGCCCCGATCACCTTCAACGGATTGGTGCGCCATTACGACCTCCGAGGCGGCAGCAATATGGCCGATATTCAGGTCAATCTTGTAGACAAGGGCGAACGCAGTGCCCAAAGCCACGGTATTGCCAGCTCGATGCGATCCGAAATACAGCGAATAGGGGCAGCGTACAACGCGAATATAAAACTCGTCGAAGTGCCCCCCGGTCCCCCGGTGCTCTCTACCATCGTAGGCGAGATCTATGGACCCGACTACGATACGCAGATCGATATTGCGGACCAGGTCCGAAATATTCTCAAGAACACCGATGATGTGGTCGATGTCGATTGGATGGTAGAGGCCGACCAGACCGAATATCAATTTGTCATCGACAGGGAAAAGGCGATGTTGTACGGCGTGGTGCCCCGACAGATCGCCCATACCATGAACATGGCACTATCGGAACGGGCGGTGACCAATCTCTACGATGAGGACTCCGCAGACCAAATAGGGTTGTTCTTGACCTTGGACGAAAAAGAAAAATCGACCGTTAACGATATCGCCCAATTGAAGGTGAAATCGAATCAAAATACAATGGTTACTATCGGCGATCTGGTTGACATTCAAGAAACCACAAGTGCCAAGAGCATTTATAGGAAGAACCAAAAACGGGTCGTTTATGTATTGGCAGATATGGCGGGAGCTTTAGAAAGTCCCGTTTACGCCATTTTGGGGATGACCGACAAATTAAAGGAAATCAACCTTCCCGAAGGTTATTCCATCGATGAGCTCTACATCAAACAACCTGATTTCGAAGATGATTACACAGTTAAATGGGACGGCGAATGGCAAATTACCCTAGAAGTCTTCCGCGATCTAGGGATTGCCTTTCTAGGCGTTATCGTCATCATCTATATTTTGATCGTAGGATGGTTCCAGAACTTTAAGGCACCGATCGTGATGATGGTCGCCATTCCGCTTTCGTTGGTGGGCATTGTTCTAGGCCACTGGCTGTTGGGTGCATTTTTTACGGCAACCTCCTTTATCGGAATGATTGCCCTGGCGGGCATTATGGTGAGGAATTCGGTTTTGCTCATCGATTTTGTGAACCTGCGCTTGGCAGAGGGCATCCCGATCAAGCAAGCGGTCATCGAAGCCGGTGCGGTACGGACCACCCCTATTTTATTGACTGCGGGAACGGTGGTAATCGGCGCGTTCGTCATCCTGTTCGATCCAATTTTTCAAGGTCTGGCGATTTCGCTGATGGGCGGTACGATCGTATCGACGGTATTGACTTTATTGGTGGTACCGTTGGTGTACTATATGATCGAAGAGAAAAAATATCCAGAGGTGGCCGCCGAGGGCAAAGAGATCCCCCCTGCCCCAAATGGCAAAACCAAACCGATAAAGCAATAGCGAACTAAAGTGAATATTCAACAAACTCCTGTCGAAGCCTTTACCGAGAGCTTTCGAGATACGGGGATAACAGCAAAACAAATTAGTCATGAAACTACTGATAGTAACCGTTGTAGAAGAATTCGAAGAAAAAATCGTAGAACTCTTCAAAGAAGCGAAAATCGAGAGTTTTAGTGGCTCGGACATCGATGGGTATAAGAACCCCACAACCATGGTGCGCACATCGAGCTGGTTTCCGAGTCAGAAAAGTGTAGTGGAATCGAACCTGTTCTTTTCATTTTCCGAAGCGGATAATATCGATATACTTTTCGGTTTGATCAAGCAATTCAATAAAAATTTGGAAACCAATAATCCGATTAAAGCGGTTGTGGTTCCCATTGAAAAATTCATATAAATCATAAAAGAGATATACCATGATAAACAGATATATCCGTGCCATAGCCGGCACCTTTATTATCATTAGCGTTTTATTGGCCATGTACGTGAACGTAAACTGGCTTTGGTTTACACTTTTTGTGGGCGCCAATCTCTTGCAATCGTCTTTTACCCAATGGTGTTTGATGGAGAAATTTCTATACAAATTGGGGGTAAGGAAAGATGGGGATAGCTGTACGGTGTAGCAAATATAAAATTCCAAACAGGCCTTTCATACCGTATTTTTGGTAGAAGTAACCGGGTCATGCGCCATCGAAAACGATTATGGTCACTTTGGGCGAATTTCTTTCAACGCTTTTGCATCATCGTTTTCTTTTTACGCAATTGCCCTTCAAGTTCCTTTACCGTTTCCGCCAACGATTTTTCAAAATCATCGGAACTTGACTTGGCAAACAAACGGGGGCCCGGTGCGCTGAGTTCTATCTCGCAAATCTTACCGTTTCCCGCAGGTACGTTCTCCAGCTTAAAATGGACTTGGGCCCGAATCAGCCAGTCGTATTTTTGGGCAAGCTTGTTCAGCTTTTTCGTTGCCAAGGCATCCAAACTTTCGCTCGTCGGTATCCGTACGTATTGAATTTCTATCGTCATCGTTACATTATTAAAAGTTTACCATCTCAAAGCTAAGACACAGATACGGGAATTTTTATGACGAATGTCATTGTTGCACAAACACCTATTTTGGAGTTTTGGAAAGTGGTAACCCCAAGAGACTGATTTTTGATTATTTTATGGGGAATTCAGCCAAGCAAAAATTGTATCCTTTGAAAATAAACGTCCTATTAATTAGTGTACTGTGGTCACTTTCCTGTGGGGGCGAGAGTGAAAAAATTCTTCCCAAGAAAACGGCGATGACCGAATCGGTCTATGCTTCGGTAACCATACAGCCCGATAGTCTATACCGAGTATACGCGGCCGTAGCAGGAATTTTGGAGCACAATTTCGTAGCGGAGGGCGATGCGGTTCAAAAGGGGACTCCCCTACTCCAAATCATCAATAGTACGCCCAGACTAAATACCGAAAATGCGAAATTGACCCTACACTTGGCGCGTGAAAATTACAGCGGAAGCTCGGCGGTCTTAAAAGGATTGGAAGATGAGATACAGGCGGCGGCCCTGAGGTTCCGCAACGACTCTCTCAATTATTTTCGACAGAAAAATCTGTGGGAACAGCAAATCGGCTCGAAAGTGGAATTCGACAACCGCAAGCTGGCCTACGAACTTTCCCGCAATAACCTGAGCTTGCTGAAAAGCCGCTATGAACGCACTCAGATCGAATTGCGCACACAGGTGCAACAGGCCTCCAACAATTTAAGGACTTTCCAGATCGCAACCGAAGATTTTACCGTTACCAGCAAAATCAACGGCAAGGTCTATGCACTCTTCAGGGAACCAGGGGAAATCGTTACTACCATGGAGCCGCTGGGCTCCGTGGGGAGTGCGAACGATTTTATCGTAGAAATGCTCGTCGATGAAGTCGATATCGTAAAATTAAGTGTAGACCAAAAGGTGCTGGTAACTCTGGACGCGTATCAAAATCAGGTATTCGAGGCGAAGGTCAGTAAGATCTATCCTAGAAAAGATGAACGGTCACAGACTTTCAAAGTGGAGGCACTCTTTGAAAATCCCCCTGAAACCTTATATCCCGGTCTTGCCGGGGAAGGCAATATAATCATTGCCCGGAAAGAAAATGTACTGACCATTCCCAAGGCATATTTGATACAGGGAAATCAAGTACACACCGAAGACGGCCCCATAGAGATCAAGATCGGACTCCAAAATCTGGACCGAGTTGAGGTTCTGGAAGGTATCGATGCCAATACCCAGATACTAAAACCGGAGAAATGATCAATTGGAAGGTCATACTCAACATTGCCAAGACCCATCTGCTGACCAAGATGAAAAGTACGGTTACGGCTGCGCTGGGGGTAACCTTCGGCATCGGTGCCTATATTACTATGGCCGGGTTTATGACAGGACTGAACGATCTGCTCGACGGACTGACGCTAAACCGAACGCCCCATATCCATTTGTACAATGAAATCGCACCTTCAGAGAAGCAACCTGTTTCGCTGCACGCCGATTTTGAAAACGCATTTAATGTGGTGCACTCCATAAAACCGAAGCAAAGTCAGAAAAAAATCCATAATGCGCTACCAATCTTGAACTACCTTAAAAAAAACGAGGCGATCAAAGGGGCTACACCGCAAGTACAGGCTCAGATATTTTATATCTCGGGGTCTATAGAATTGGGAGGCAATCTGATCGGGGTCGATATTATGGAGGAGGTTCGGCTCTCGAACATTAGGGACTACATTGTCAATGGTTCCCCCGAGGCCCTGAAAAATAACGATAACGGTATTCTGTTGGGCGCAGGCCTGGCTGAAAAGATGTCCCTAAGCGTTGGCGAACGTGTCCAAGTCAGCACCGTGGAGGGAGCCATTTTTCCTTTGAAGATCGTGGGCATCTATCAAAGTGGACTAGCCGAAATCGATAATATACAAAGCTATGTGAACCTAAAGACCGCCCAGCGTATTCTAGGAGAGGCCGAAAACTTCATTACGGATATCAACATGAAACTTTTTGATATCGGGGCGGCACCCGCAATGGCAAAACGGCTGCAGAGACAATTCGAGGTCAAAGCCATCGATATCAACGAGGCCAACGCCCAATTTGAAACGGGATCTAACATCCGGAACCTGATTACCTACGCCGTTTCCATAACCTTGCTGATTGTGGCCGGTTTTGGGATCTATAATATCCTGAACATGCTTATTTATGAGAAAATGAAGGATATCGCCATTTTGAAGGCTACCGGGTTTTCAGGACGCGACGTACAATTAATTTTCATTAGTCAAGCCATGATTATCGGTCTTCTGGGCGGTCTTTTAGGCCTGTTGGTAGGTTTCGGACTTTCCGTTTTGATCGACAACGCCCCTTTCGAGACCGAGGCCTTGCCGACCATCAAGACCTACCCCATCAATTATAGTCCCTCTTATTACGCCATCGGAATCATCTTTGCCTTGATATCAACTTTTGTCGCGGGGTATCTGCCTGCTAACAAGGCAAAGAAAATAGATCCGGTACGTATCATTCGTGGAACGTGACAACGACAGTATGAAACTTGTTCTTCAAGCAAAAAATATTAACAAACATTTTTACAAGCCCAAGAAGTTTCATGTACTGAAGGATATTTCATTTGGGATCAAGGAGGGGGAATTTGCTTCGGTCATGGGGAAGTCCGGCTGCGGAAAATCTACTTTACTCTATATTCTTTCCACGATGGATACCGCCTATGGGGGCGAACTCTACCTGAACGACCGATTGGTTACCGGAAAGTCCCATGAAGAACTCTCGCGCATTCGCAATAAGCATATTGGGTTCGTATTTCAGTTCCATTATCTTTTGACGGAATTCAGCGTTATCGAAAACGTGATGTTGCCCGCGAAAAAACTGGCCGAAAAATCACTTGGTGAAATCGAACATGATGCACATGAAAAATTAAAAATGCTGCATATCGAGCATTTGGCCGAACAGCGCGCTTCCCGTATTTCGGGCGGTGAAAAGCAACGCGTCGCTATAGCCCGTGCCTTGATCAACAACCCGACAATCTTAATGGGCGATGAGCCCACGGGCAATCTCGACAGCCATAACTCTGAAAACGTCTTCACTATTTTCAAACGCCTAACGGAAGAAGAGGGACTTTCTCTTTTGGTGGTGACCCATGATGTCGATTTTGCCGAACGCACCGATCGTATTATCGAAATGGAAGATGGGCGGATAATTAGTTAAGATCGGACTCCAAGGTTTTTGAAGTATACCCAAAAAAATGGAGTTAAGACCTTTGCTGTTTTTGATCAATCCCCTTCCTATCGGAAATTATGACAGCATTTTCATATGAGTCCACAATTCGTAGGGCCAGTTTCTTGATACAAGTGTCGCTTACATAATTGTGCGAAATTAATACGTCTATTCGCCATCGGAAATCGCGCTTGCCCGGTTAAAGGACATGATTTACTGAAGCTCCTTCATTGACGCCGATAGTAAAAGAGCCCTGTGATTCATCGATTGATAGTATAACGGGATATAACATTGGAAAACCGTTGGTTCAGTTCCAGTTCCCTTGTCACAAGAGTAAGAACCTACTGAAACTAAACCTGACAACACGTTTTTCTTTTGGCGTTACAAGAACTTGGTAGCCTTATGATCTGCAAAGTACCTCTACTTCCTTTACTATTTTTTCCTTTCTAATGGCGGAAATTCCCAAATGATCCAGAAAAAACCGGTCTTTGAGCAGCTGTCGGCACAATACTACGTCCCTGCTCAAAAGAAATTGTTTTTCACGTTCCGTCAATAACTGCGATACGGTTATGGGGTAAAGGCCTAAGCGGTCAATACGGTCTTTCAGTCCGTTTTTTTCCGGATAATCCCAACTCAAGAGATGTAATCCGACACATTTTCCGTACGCGAGAGCATCTTTGGTAAAACGAGTATTGGTGACCACCCCTCCCCCAACCCTATTCTTCGAGGTATCGCTTCGTTTTTCCCATTGCTGTTTGACATCCTCATAGCGGGAATTTATATACAAGGGCACTTTAACGTTGCAATTTCGGCCTTCATCGCCGTGGAATTTACATTCGATTATCCGTACATTACCGTTTTTCTCTGCAAAGACATCGATTTCATGGGATACACAGATTCCCGACATAATCTTACCGACTTCGGTCTGGTATCCCGAATATTCCAATATGGCCGCTACGAAATTTTCGAAGGGAAACCCCGTTGGCCCCAATTCGTAAATGGCCTTCTTCAGTTTGTATTTAGAAGCGAAAACGGATTTCTTCTTTTTTAAAAGTACAAAGGCCCGGTTATAAATCTCCTTGGTTGAAATGCCCTGATAAAGTTCGTCACGTACGGTATCAACGATTTGCTGTACCAGCTTATCGTCGGCTCCGCTATGCTTTAGGGAACTACGGAGTTTTTCCATTGAGAATTTTACTTTTTCTCCGGATGTCTTTATGATCTCTACGGTCGTTTCTTCCATTTCGTGGGGATTAAGAGCAATCGTTCCGCGCAATGATGGATATATGGGAGAGGCATCCTAATTGTTTGACCAAGTATTCGCTTGTGCATAGCAGATTGCTTTAAATTGAAATCGAAGTATGAAGGTAGCCACCTATGCCGGTAAAAAACATGACCAAGGTCAGTCGGACCTCGGAAGATTTCCCTGGTTTCCGAGTCCATTTTAAGGCGGTTGACCTGAATAAGGTCTTTCTTAGGGATTGGCGGTTGGTGGGCGGTCAGGAAATTCCACTATCGAAAGAAGCCGAATCTTTTGGAAGGGGAAGTTCTATCGCACAGATCGTTTCCAGCGGGCCCGATGATTATTTTCCGGCCATAGAGCAAGTGTATTTTTCGATAATCACATCTGCGTATTTAATTTTACGATATCGGGACTTCAATGGTTTCGTATAACTTGGGAATATGTGCATTCCAGCCCAAAACATTCTTGATTTTGACCCGAAAAGCATCCAAGGCCAAGGGTTCGCCATGTATTAAAAAAACTTTTTCAGGATAGTTCCTGATTTCTTCCAACCAGTGCAATAATTCAAATTGGTCGGCATGGGCCGAAAGACTTTCCAAATGTTCGATTTTCGCCTTAACGGGAATATACTTTCCTCGGATTTTGATTTCGTGTGCACCTTCCAACAGCTGCCTTCCCCTGGTTCCTTCCGCTTGAAATCCGACAAGAAGAACCGTAGTGGAGGGGTCATCGATCATCTGTTTCAAATAGGTCAACACCCGACCGCCGGTTACCATACCGCTTCCGGCAATAACTACTTTGGGCCGCTGATCGTCGATTGTTTTCCATGTATCTTTATAGGAACTGATGATATTGAAATGCCCGCACATAGCGCGGTACTCCGCTACCGGCAATTTGTGCCAATCGGGATGGTTCCGGAAAACGTCCAATACGTTATTTCCCATCGGGCTGTCAACAAATAAGGGGATATTCGGGATTCGATTCTTTTTGTACAGCTTCCAGAGGATGTACATCAACGACTGTAAACGTTCGACGGCAAAAGAGGGGATGATCAGGTTTCCTCTTTTCTGAATTGTTGTTTTGATCAGATTTATCAATAGTCGATCTACATCCTCATTTGGATGCAGTTTGTTGCCGTATGTACTCTCTAAAAACAGATAATCGGCCCATCTCGGCCGTTCTGGAGGCCATAGCAACAAGTCTTCCGTTCTGCCCACATCCCCTGAAAAAATAAACTGTTTTCCGAAAATGTCCAGTTCGATAAAAGTAGCACCGATAATATGCCCGTTATAGCGAAACCGGACTGTAATATCTTCGGATAGCGGAATCCAAATGTCTTTTTCTTTAGACACAAAAAGGGCGATCGCCTTTTCGGCCTCCGCCATCGAATAAAAGGGCAATGCCGGTCTGTGCTGGCTATACCCCTCCGCATTGGCTCGTTCGGCCTCTTCTTCATGTATTTTCGCACTGTCCCTTAAAATAATCGATGCAATGGACAGCGTCGGGGCAGTGGCGATGACCTGCCCTCGAAACCCTTCTTTGACCAGTCGGGGCAGATAGCCGGTATGGTCTAGGTGTCCATGGGTTAGGAGCACAACGTCCAATTTTGAAGCGTCTATCGGCAGCGGTTGCCAATTTGCTTCCCGAAGTTCCTTTAGACCTTGAAACATACCGCAATCTACCATGATGTTCAGCTCGTTAGTTTCCAGATAGAATTTAGAGCCGGTCACCGTACCGGCGGCTCCGAGGAAATGAATCTTTACATTGTTCATCTTGGCATTTTTGACAATAGGTTCCAATTTTTTGTCATTAACCTGCTATACTTCTGGCTTACGCTGTAACTATATCCCTTCCGAATCCATACATCTTAATTTGGGTAGCGCATCGGGATAGTTGTTTTGGACAAAATCAATCAAGGCTTCCCTGAGCTTACAGCGTAGCCCCAAGCGTGGGTGGCATTTCGAACGCCAACATCGAGGCCACGGCAATGGTAATGATGGCAATAAGGCCCATACTTTTTAAAAAACGGAGCTGGGTCAGGGCCTGCCGTTCACTGGCTTTGTGGTATCCGCCTTCCTCCAATACGAATTTTTGCCGAATCACCTCGGCTACCGCATATAACAGAGCTACAAAGACCCATGCGAGATAGATGATAATGCATCCCTCTAGTACCTTTTCCCAAAGCGTATCCAATTCAATATAGGATACAACCGGCCGCAGGAACAACAGGGGCATAAAAAAATACAGTGGTCTCTGAAAACGTTGTTGTAGTTGTGTTTTTAAAACAGAAGGCCGATTCTTATGGGAAAGCCTCAAAAGGGCAGCACTGGCCCAACCGACGAAAAGTCCGAATACGATGGCCATTAAAGGTGCCACAGCGTAAGCCAGCCACGATCCGTTATCGAACAGGAGTCGAGAAAATTCGTCCATTTGCATTTTTTGTAAAGCTAAGGTCGTCGTGGCTGTCGTAACATGATTTTGGTCATGTTCAGATTTGAGATTCCCGTTATTCCATGCTCCCCGATACGCTACGTTTACCATCGGATACAAGAATCGTGGACGGCAAAAGGTGTAACAAATGACCGACATCAGTTCAGCAAATTCGTGAAACACTTAACTTTGAAGAAATTTAAAGGTATGAAAACAGGCCTGATACTTTCTGGCGGAGGAGTGCGCGGTGTGGCCCATATCGGGGCAATTAAAGCATTGGAAGAACATGACATTCATATTACGCATGTTGCTGGTACAAGCGCAGGGGCCATTGTGGGGGCACTCTACGCCAGTGGGCACCCTTGGGAAGCCATATTGGAGTTCTTCAAGACCACCCAGCTCTTCCGTTTCGGTAATTATGCGTTGAACAAACCCGGTTTCGTAGACCCGGAAAAATTCTATGATCGTTTTTTGAACTATTTTTCAGAAGATGATTTTGAAAGTTTAAAAAAACCTTTATACATCACGGCGACCAACATTTTAGATGGTACACTGAAAGTTTTCCATCATGGAGAGCTGGTTCGGCCGATTTTGGCCTCCGCTTCTTTTCCAGGCGTCTTCGCACCAATAAAAATAGACGATGGTTACTATGTAGATGGGGGCGTACTCAATAATTTTCCGTCCGATCTTCTCAAAAAACAATGTAATCGATTGTTCGGAGTTTATGTAAACCCTTTTGAAAAAGTAAAGGTCGAGGAACTCAAACACTCCTATACCATCTTAGAGCGGGTATTAAAAATTCTGATGGCCAAAGAATCATTAGGGAAGTTTGCGGATTGCGATTTGGTCATTTGCCCTGAAGACCTCACGAACTACAGTACGTTCTCCTTAAAGGATATGGATTCGATATTTGAGGTGGGCTATAAGGCTACGAACGAAGCCATAGAAAAGATGACAGCCTCTTGATAGGAACCCTCCTTTAGAACTGTTTTAAAAAAATGTACCAAGTTTAAGATTAACAAAGAAATAACTTGGAACGAAGGAAAACAATCCGTTCATGAGAATTGAAAACAACTGACAGCCCAATGTGTTAAAGAGAACTAAAGACAAACTATAGTACGTCTATGACATTCTTTAGCTTTTGGGTAACATCGGCAGCCAGTTGCTCTAGTTTTGGGTTTTCAATAGCCATCATGGAGGCCTTTGGGTTTACCGCTGCCACCTCGATTTTGCCGTCTTCTTTTTCCTGCACGATAACATTGCACGGCAACATGGTACCTACTTTATCCTCGGTCATTAGGGCATTATGGGCATATCCGGGATTGCAAGCCCCAAGAATGGTGTACTTTCGGAAATCCACGTCCAGTTTATTTTCCAAGGTATTCTTGATGTCTATTTCGGTCAACACGCCGAAGCCTTCTTTTTCGAGTTCGTCCTTTACCCTTAAAATGATCTCCTCAAAGGTTCCTCCGACTGTTGTACTAATATGATATTCCATAAGATATATATTTAAACTGTTTTTATGTTGAGAACTGCCGACTGCAGTACCTTCTTTGTCTTTAGTGGGCCTCTCTTTTTATCGTTTGGTCTCACAAAGCGATACGCTTTTACCGAGACCTATAGTGACCTAGATCAGACCGTGGCATACTAACCCAGTTCAAGGTATGGGCATCCATGGGGGCATGCTGATCTTCGTTATCATCCAAGTATTTATCGAGAAGTCTTCGATGCGCCTTTTTACTCGCCACCCGGTGTCATTTTTACAATTTTCCATTTATTATTATTGTCCTTGACCGTCAAAAGGTCTTCGGACAGCAACCTGGTTCTCAATTCCGGCAACTTAAACCGTCTTTTCGACATGATGATGCCCTGTCGTTGTTGAACTGGCCATATCATTTCGCCTTCCTTATTGAGCAATACCTCGGTAAAACCATAATCATAGATGTCAAGTTGAAACTCGTTTTTTCCCCTGTGGGTTTTATTTGCATAGATGCCGACCGCATGACCGGCTTCGAAAGGGCTAACGTTCACAAATTCGGGTTCAATGACCGTTTCGCCCTTCGTGTTTATAAACCCATAGAGCGGAATGTCTTCTTCCGTTCTCTTTGAAATGATGCTCATACCTCCTTTAAATTCGGGGTATCGGATGCCAGCAACCCCTTGCGCATTTGAAGCTTGGCGGTTCCATACCAAATCGCTCCTAAAATCGATGACCAAGTGGCCCTCTTTATCGATAAAGCCCCATTGCTCTCCCTTTCTGACGGCCGCCATACCTTCGCTAAAAGGGGCGACTTCGTCGAGTCCTCCGATAGTGGGCCTATTAATATCGGATACAGATTGTGAGATGCCATAAAAAGGCATTGACATCAGTACAGCAAATAGTAGTAGTAAACGTTTCATGATGTAGAATTTTAAGTGAATACTTCTTGATTGGAGCCTAAAGTAGCATATCGTAATAACAAATGAAATGACCTTGATCAGTTCCCCCCGCCATTTGTAAACGGCCGGTCAGGGGTTCGTTAATACCCGGAATTCACTGGTCTTTTGTGATGTTTTTTTTCGAATCTTTAGGGGGTTTTCCTACATTAAGCGAGCCATGTCGCCCAAAAATAACGGCACACGCGGAAAATGGACGGAAACCAGATTTTAAGCTTTCTACTAAATGGACCTAATGACGATGAAAACATCATCGGCTACACCTCTAAAGTCATAGAATAGATTCGAAGAGAGATCATACCATGGTGTCGGTACCAATAGATGAAATTACCTCACTGATCCGGTGGCACGGTGTGTTTGCGTACGGCCATTTCGAAGAATTCAAACAGACCGGTGCCAATCTTCAACTGCACAGATTCGCTATGGACGTTAAGGAGGTAATCGCCGAAACGATACTAGATAATCCCAATTTTGTGAGTGATTTCTCCAGCAAGTCAGCAGGTTAAGGCAGCATCGTCGATTGTACTAAAATATGGGGCATCATCGGGAAGCAGCGAGATAGTGGAATTGCTTCACTACCCGTTCGTCTCATGTCAAGCCCCGTGATAATACCCTGCGTAGGTCAGCCGACGGTAAACTCCAAATCCCAGATCAGGGGTATGAAGAACAATAAAGTTTGCGAAAATAGTTTACTGACCAAAGTCATTGTTTAAGTCCAGTGGGCTTAAGAACTTACGTCCCGGTAATTTTCAATCCAGGGACAATGAAGACAGGGATAAAACGTGTCGGAATTCATTGGTACACGTTCCGAATTCAAAAAACAGTTCAGTCTAGGGGAATTGCGGCGCTCCTTCATTTTTCCACCAAGGGCCAAGGTAAACAGGATTGACTTAATCGGACTACCGAATAGAAGACGTACTGAATAGTAGGTCTTGGCCTCCCGGAAAGCAAACCATTTTAAATGGGTGATCAATGCCCACCACTCCGATGCAATTATGTTAGAATCCAGACCTCTCAAGAACTTATCGGTTCATTTAGAAAGCCTAGTAAAAGGCCGCTTATGGCTCCAAGTTATCATTGGCCTAGTGGTCGGCGCGGTAATGGGTATTTTTCTCAACCCTTCGGCCGGACTGGTTTCGGAAGAATTTAGTTCATGGTTGGCCAATTGGCTCGATTTACCAGGTCAAATTTTTATGCGGCTTGTTCAAATGGTCATGATCCCCTTGATATTCGCATCGATTGTTTCAGGAATCGTCAGCAACACCTCTGATAACCTAAAGACATTCGGACTTCGACTGTTGCTCTACTTCGTTTTTACCACCACGATTGCCATAAGCATAGGCACAGTCATTACCCTTATCATGAGACCCGGTCGCTATGTGTACTCCCTCGGCGGTTTGCCCAACAGCGGAACAAACGAAACTATCCCGGTCGAACAGACCGATCTTTTTGAGAATGTTCCGATGGCTATTTCCAACCTTATTCCCGATAACCCTTTGGAATCTATTTTGATGGGGGAAATGTTGGGAGTTGTCATTTTTACTATAATTATTGGGGTCGCGATTACCCAGCTGCGTGATGAGACGGCCCGGCCCATAATCCGGTTTACCGAAGCCGTACAGAAAATCTGCATGATCGTGGTTTCATGGGCCATGATGCTCGTACCCTATGCCGTATTTGGCCTAATGGCTGCCTTGATATCGAGAATAGGGGTCGAGATATTCCTTGGTCTCGGATATTATATGCTAGTGGTCATTATTGGATTGATCATCTTGCTTACCTTCTATCTTATGCTGGTTCTCCTGTTCGCAAAAAAAAATCCCTTTACATTTTTACGGTCAATCAGGGAACCCCAGTTGTTGGCTTTTTCCACTGCGAGCTCCGCGGCCGTTATGCCGGTGTCCATGAAAACGGCAAATGAAGAGTTGAAAGTGTCTGCCAATATCAGCGATTTCGTCATTCCGATCGGAGCGACCATTAATATGGACGGAACCGCTCTATTTCAATGCGTAACAACCCTGTTCATGGCACAGGCCTATGGCATTGAACTCTCGCTTGTCAGCCTAGTTCTGATTACCGCCACTGTCGTCGCCGCTTCCATTGGCACGCCCGCCATTCCAGGAGGTGGAGTGATTATTCTCGCGTCGGTACTACAGAGTGCCGGAATCCCCGTCGATGGTCTAATTGTTATCATCGGGATAGACCGGATTCTGGGGATGTTCAGGACAGTTGTTAACGTAACGGGGGATCTAACGGCATGCTTGGTCTTTGATCGGTTCTATGGCACCGTTTCAAATCCTGAAATAGTCGCAATTAAAACCTAACTTTATGCTTCGTACGGCACTTGCGAAACTAAATGCGCTACGAAGAACGTCTAATCTACGATACTGGGTCCAGAGTTTCGGCTACAGTGCCCGTGGGCATACAGTCGCGGTAAGCAGTAAGCGAAAAACTGCCCGCTGCGACTGCCGACCGCTCGGACCAAATTTTTTTTTGGAAGCTCAGGTGGAATGTACTAAAGTGTATAGTTTGAACTGTTTTTGAGAGCAATAAACCGCTTTAAGTGTCAATTTGATATGCAATTCGACCAAAAATTAATTGACTTGATAGACTCCTATCTTTTGGGGGTACTCATAAGTATGGGTATTGGCTTGATCTTGGGCTTGGAAAGGGAGTACGACAAGCTTAAGGACGAAAAAGGTTTTGCGGGTATCCGCACCTTTCCCATAGTAACGATATTGGGGTATGTTCTCGGTACTATGTCCGATACGTTCACTCCGTGGTTCTTGATCGTTGGGCTGGGTTCGTTCATTCTATTTCTCGGGGTAGAACATGTAGTCAAGACCCGGATAGAGGTGCCCCTGGGAATCACTACGAACCTGGCTCTAATGACCACTTTTGTACTCGGCATCATGGTCTCGCAAGGTTGGTATCGCGACGCCGTAGCCACAGCTGTAATCGTGGTTACCCTACTTTCCCTGAAAACGACGTTCCGCTCGCTGATACAGAATATTACCTCCGTAGAGCTTTTCGCCTTTATCAAATTTGTAGTACTTGCCCTTTTGATCTTACCTTTTCTGCCCGATCAGGATTTTGGGCCCGATAATCTATTGAATCCCTACGAAATCGGTTTGATCGTAGTCGTGGTATCCTTTTTAAATTTTATAGGATACTTTTTGGTCAAGTTCGTGGGGTCGCGAAAGGGAATCTTACTCACCGCTATCCTTGGCGGGTTGATTTCAAGTACGGCCGTTACTTGGGACTACGCCGCGAAAAGTCGGGAAAAGCCAGAACTTTCCAGGGAATACAGTGCGGGAATAATAATTGCCTCCGCCATCATGTTTCCACGGCTTGCGCTGCTGGTGGCCATCTTCAACACCACGATCTTGACCTATTTGGCGGTTCCCATGACGCTGCTTGCCCTGATCTGCCTGATACCCGCCCTCCTGTTCATCAAAAGGGATTCGGGGAAGGCGGCTACAAAAATTGAAATGGGCAACCCGTTAAATATTTTGAACGCACTTACTTTTGCGGGCATTTACGTAGTGATTCTCTATGCCGTGCATTACGGCAACCTCTATTTCGGGGAAAAAGGACTCTATTATTCCGCGATGATCGCGGGGCTTGCAGACACAACGGCCATTACGATAAGTATGGCGAAATTTAGTCTGGAAAGCGCTAAACTTCAACTCGCCACTAATGTTATCGTTGCCGCCACTTTGAGCAATACCTTAGTGAAATTGGGGATTGCCTTCACCAAAGCCTCAAAGAACACGGGGAAGTTGGTCAGTTATGTGTTCGGGGGAGCGATAGTCGTCGGAACGCTTTATATTCTTATCGCTCGATGAATGTATATCTTGGGATGACCCTCCGTCTTTTTGACCCCCGTGATGCCCCGAACCGATTCAGCGATCCCTTTCGCCATTTCTGATCCCAACGGAATAAAGAACGCTATGGCTCGGCCTATATCGATTATCAACAAAATCTTCATCCTTATTTGAAAATTGCGTCGAAGATTATTCGCTGTCTAGGTACTGATACGTTTTAAAACCTATATCATTCCCCAAAAATATCGAATGCTCCCCTGACCAAGAATTGGTCCGATGCCCCAAATTCGTTTTCATTGTCGAGGGCCGTGAATCCTGCATGACTTTTTTTGACCTTTACCCCTACCGGTTTGAAATAATAATCGCCGTTCAGTTCTTCATCGAGCACCAACACGTAATCTTTATTGTCGGCACCAACAATGGATTCGCTCGGCAGGCCTCTCGCGGTTGTCGCAGCAGACACAATATTGGATTCCACGAACATTCCGGTCAAAAAGTTTTCTCCTTCTTCATCCTTTAAATGACCGTGTACTTTTATAGTGCGCCCCTCCCCGATCGAGGTGCCCACCAAATATACTTCGGCCTCGAACGTATCGGAAGAGGCTTCGGGAATCTTGAATGCGATATCCTGGCCTTTTTTGATTTTCATAATATCCTTTTCAAATACGGAAAGCTCTAAATGGATATGTTCGTTGTCGATAATTTCCAGAATAGGCGTAGCGGGTGCCACATAACTTCCCCTGCTCACGTTCACTTGGGTCACGCTTCCGGAAATAGGGGCATATAAGGTAGTCGTAGTGGTCACATTACCGGCTTCGACCTCGCCAGGGGAAATATTGACCAAGGTCAGTTGTTTGCGAAGCCCATCATGTTTGGCTCGGGCCATCTTGTAATCGCTCTCCGCCTTTAAATAGCTCTTCTGGGAGGTGATATTCTCATCGTACAGGGTTTTTTGGCGCCCGTATTCGGATTTAAGGTAATCCAACTGCCCGCTTACTTCCATATATTCCTGCTGCAGGGTCACGAATTCGGGATTTTCTATGCTGAGAAGTACCTGCCCTTTTTCGACCGCATCGCCGATAAGCAAGGGCAGGGTCTTTATATAACCGCCCATGGTGGCACTGACCACCGACCGGTTCTCCGGCGGCACGTCTATCATGCCGGTCGCTTTGACGATGAAAGGGAACTCTCTTTCCTCTAACGTGCCCAACACCATCCCGGTCTGGTCGAATTGGGCCTGGGTTACCTTAATACGGCCATCCGGTATCTTCTCGGACTGTGTTTCCGCGTTTTCCGTATTGCCGTTGCCACAACCTAGTACAGTTAGGAAGGCCATTAGAACGAACGTGCTATATCGTAAATGTTTCATTTGTTATTTTCTTAGAAGGTGATATAATTTATTTGGATGACCGTTTGGTTGTACAGGTTGAGATTATCTAAGTAATCCAAACGGATCTGATATGCATTTTCGAGACTTAGGATGTACTGATAAAAATCGATCTCGCCATTTTTAAAGCTTCCGTTCGCGGTCTTTAGGATTTCTTCGGATAGCTGGGTGCCCTCTTCTTCATAGTAGGCTACTGCCTCTTCATACTTTCTCAGCTCGTTACGGAGTTCCAACAGGCGCGCTTCCAATTGGATGGTATACGATCTGGATTCTTCCAGGGCCTTGTCGGATGCTATCTTCGATGCCTTGATGCGAGCCGCCCGTCCCCCAAAAAATAGGGGAATTTTCAGTCCCACTTGATAACCGTGCAGATTGTCGTCAAGGTCAGGATTGCTGCCCTGAAAGTAATTGAGCGAAATGTCAGGCAACAATTTATGCTGCTCAAGACCACGGGCGGCCTTGGCCAGGGAAATCCTGTCATCGTAGTAACGCAATTCCGGACTATTCGCTAGCTCAGCATTTTCCAAAGGAACTTTGAACACGGGCTCGACGGCGATTTCCATCGGCTCCTCGGCCTGGACCAGATTCAAGAGGCCGTTGAGGGCTATGGCCACATCCTTTTGCGCCTTTTCGGACTGGACGGAAATTTGGCGGCGTTTGGACTGTGCCGTGATTTTTTCCAGATACGTGGTGGCGCCTAGTTCGAACCTTCGTGCCGCCTGATCGGCAAAATCGGAATAAAGACTATCCAAACGGCTATAGATAGCTTCCTTTTCCCGTGCGTATTGCAATTCATAATACGCTGCGGTCACCTCGCGCACCAAGCTTTTTCTACGAATTTCGTAAAAGCTTTGGGCCAGGTCATAATTTTTCTTGTTGACCCGCTTTTCCGCAAAATAGACCGTAGGGAACCAAAAATCTTGTTGCACCCCGAACACGTCCAAAGGTTGGTTATTACTACCGAGGTTGCTCTGATCATATCCATAGTAGAATTCGGTCTTGTTTATGTCGAATGCGCTTCCTACGAGCGCATCGGTACGTTCCCTTTCGAATTCGACCGCCTTTAGTCCCGCGTTATTTTCCATAGCCAGGGGAACCAAATCCTGAAGCGTTTTCGGAGTTGACTGGGCGCTGACATTCATGATGGAAAAGCATAGAAGAATGGGAAGCCCCGTGGCCCTTTTCTTAAAGGTTGCCGGTTTCCATCCACCATTTTTAATTTTGTTGAAATAGGCATAGAGCACCGGAAGTACCACAAGTGTAAGAATGGTTGCCGTGAATAGCCCCCCGACCACCACCGTGGCAAGCGGGCGTTGCACTTCGGCCCCCGCACTTGTCGAGATAGCCATGGGCAGAAAGCCCATAGCTGCTGCCGATGCCGTCAACAATACGGCCCGCAGCCGGTCTTGGGTGCCTTGCTTTATGAGGGCTTCCATAGAATCGAATTTTTCTTTTTTGAGTTCCTTAAAATGTTCGATCAGTACAATACCGTTCAGTACGGCAATCCCGAAAAGGGCGATAAACCCGACCCCGGCCGAAATGGAAAACGGCATTCCCCTAATCCATAACAACAATATGCCGCCCACGGCCGAAAGGGGTATGGCGGAATAAATCAATAAGGCTTCCGTGACCGATTTAAATGCAAAGTACAAGAGAATAAAAATAAGGATGAGTGCAATGGGTACCGCCACCAATAACCTTGACCTTGCACTTTGTAGGTTCTCGAATTGTCCCCCATAGGTAATGGAATATCCGACAGGCAACTCGATATTTTCATCGATCAACTTTTGGACATCGTCCACAACGGATTGAAGGTCGCGGTCGCGAACATTGATACCTACCACAATCCTGCGCTTGGTATCGTCACGGGAAATTTTAGCGGCGCCTTTTTTATAGGTCACTTCGGCCAGCTCATTCAAGGGAATTTTTCCGCCCGTGGGCAAATCGACGTACAGGTTGCTAAGGTTATCTATGTCCTGACGGTTTGCCTTATCCAACCGCATGACCAGATCGAAACGTTTTTCCCCTTCAAAAACACTGCCCGCTGTTTTTCCTGCGAAACCCATGGAAACCAAATTGTTCACCTCTTGGATGTTTAGTCCGTATCTCGCGATTTTCGTGCGATCATAGGTCACGTTCATCTGTGGCAATCCTACCACCTTTTCCACAATGATGTCAGCTGCGCCATCGACATTTTCAATGAGCGATCTGATCTCGTTCCCCTTTTTGGAAAGCACCTCGAGGTCTTCCCCAAAAATCTTGATGGCAATATCGGCCCGTACCCCGGTAATCAGTTCGTTAAAACGCATCTCGATAGGCTGTGTAAATTCCACTTCCATATTCGGTATCACTGACAGGGCTTCCTTGAATTTATTGGCCAGTTCGTCTTTGCTTTCCGCCGAGACCCATTCTTTTTTGGGCTTAAGGGTGATGATTACATCACTCTCCTCCATTGACATAGGATCCGTTGGCACTTCCGCGGCCCCGATCCGGGTGACCACTTGATTGACTTCGGGGAAATTGTCGATCAATATCTTTTCGATCTGGGTAGTCGTTTCTATGGTTTTGCTCAGCGATGTCCCAGTTTTTAGAACCGGTTGTATTACGAAGTCCCCTTCGTCCAAAGTGGGCACAAATTCGCCGCCCATGACCGTAAAGAGATAAACGGAAATGCCCAAAAGCACGAAGGCAATTCCCAATACCACCCGCTTACTGCGTAACGCCCAATCGATAATGGGATCGTACCGGCTATGTAGCCAGCCCATCAAACGCACCGTAATATTCTTATCCGATGACTTTGTAGGTTTTAGGAACAATGCCGCCGCCACGGGCACATAGGTAAAGCACAAGATCATGGCCCCTATCAACGCAAAACTAAAGGTCAAAGCCATAGGTTTGAACATTTTCCCCTCCACCCCGCTCAGCGATAAAATGGGGATAAAAACGATAAGAATGATCAGCTGCCCGAAAATGGCCGAGTTCATCATTTTGGAGGCACCGGTAAACGTTATTTCATCTTTTAGCTTCTGTTTTTTCGTTCTCCCTTCATCGGAGGACAAGCGCGCCAAAGTAGCGATCTCGTCCTTTCTTTTTGTAATTTTGAAAGCAATAAACTCCACGATGATCACCGCCCCATCGATGATGATCCCGAAATCGATGGCCCCGAGGCTCATCAAATTCGCGTCCACACCAAATATGTACATCAACGAAAGTGCGAATAGTAGGCTTAAGGGAATTACTGATGCCACTACCAACCCTGACCGAAAATTCCCCAACAACAGAACCACTACAAAAATTACGATCAGGGAACCCAAAATAAGGTTCTCGGCAACCGTAAAGGTGGTTTTGGCAATGAGTTCGCTTCGGTCTAAAAAGGCATTGATATAAACCCCCTCGGGCAACGACTCCGATATAAAGGCCACACGCTCCTTAACCGCATCGATAACTTTTTTTGAGTTGGCATTCTTGAGCATCATGACCTGACCAAGGACTTTTTCACCCTCGCCATTGCCGGTAATGGCGCCAAAGCGCATGGCACTGCCGAAGCCCACTTCGGCGACGTCCTTCACATAGATGGGCACGTTATTTTTATTTTTGACAACGATATTTTCAATATCCTGCAAAGAGGTGACCAAGCCTTCGCCGCGTATAAAATAAGCTTGGTTTACCTTTTCGATATACCCCCCACCGCTTACACTATTGTTCATTTCAAGAGCGGTAAAAATTTCTTGGGCGGTGATGTCCATCGCGTTCAACTTTTCGGTATTGATCGCGACTTCGTACTGTTTTAGAAAACCGCCCCAGGTATTTACCTCTACTACCCCGGGAATGCCCGAAAGCTGTCGTTTTACGATCCAATCTTGAATCGTGCGCAGATCTTCGGCGGAATATTGGTCTTTGTATTCCGGTTCCACGTCGAGAATATATTGATAGATTTCGCCCAGGCCCGTTGAAATGGGCCCCATTTCGGGCGAACCGAAGCCGTCAGGGATTTTTTCGGAAGCCGATTTGATCTTCTCGGCAATGAGCTGGCGCGGCAGATAAGTACCCATATCCTCGTCGAAGACAATGGTCACGACGGACAGCCCGAATTTCGAGACGGAACGGATTTCCCTGACACCGGGCAGATTGGCCATTTCCAGCTCCACGGGATAGGTGATAAACTGCTCCATATCCTGCGTCGATAGGTTGCGCGACGTAGTGATGACCTGCACTTGGTTATTGGTCACGTCGGGAACCGCACCTATTGGAATCTGGGAAAGCGAATACAGTCCGAATCCAACAATAAAGGCGGTAAAAAGAAGAACAATAAGCTTGTTCTTAATACTGAAATCGATAATACGTGATAGCATAATTCATTGTTAATATGGATTACTGAATACATCAAAATCCATTGGATTTTGACCTTATTAACATGCGGATCTCACCTATATGGGAGACGAATTATGCGGATCGAGGAGGTTGAAACCGTCCTATTGCGTGAAGTGAAGAGATAAGGGCGGGATAGTAAAAATTGGTCTCACCATCGAGGTTTGGAAACGAGGTTAAAGACACTACGTACTTATCGGACACAATGGCCACCGTTGAAGAACAACTACAATGGTTTTGAAAAGGCAATTTTTCATGGTCCTTTTTCTCTTCCTGATGGTCTTTATTATGCTGTTCCTTTAGTTCGCCGTAGTGCTTTGAGATAAATACGAAGATATTGTCCCCATATTCCTCAGCGTGGAATTCGGCATGTTCCAAAAGCTCGTCGAATTGCACAATGTCCTCCATGGCAATATCAAAGCTTTGGATCAGAATCAAGCCTGACATACATATGGAAAATAGCTTGGCCATCATAGTTTCAAAGATAGAAAATCATGTCGTACGTCAAAGCGATATGGATTATAGCACTACAGATTTTAATAAAACATTAAGCTTACTGATTTAGTGCCAAAACTAAGCCCTTCGGTAGTGAATAAACATGATTATAATCAGTTGTATGGATATAATTTTGTTAAATTTTCTTGTTTCGCTAAGGTCCAGCGTTTTCAAAAGCTTTTTTTACAATTCATATCTTAGAAGCCGCAAAGCGTTCATCACGACTATCAGCGTAGAACCTTCATGACCCACCACGGCAGGCCCGATTGCTATTGTTCCCATAATCGTCAAGGGAACTAAAAGGGCTACCATGCCTAAGCTAATAACCAGGTTTTGTTTTATAATTTGTTTCGCTTTTCTGCTCAGACCGATAGCGAATGGGAGGTTATCCAATTTATCGGCCATCAATGCAATATCCGCTGTTTCCAAGGCAACGTCCGAACCTGCCGCGCCCATTGCGATACCGACGGTACTTTTTGCCATAGCCGGGGCATCGTTTACGCCATCACCCACCATTGCTACACTTCCCTCTTGTTGTTTTAACTGTTCTATGGCATTCACTTTATCCTCAGGGAGCAAACTGCCCATGGGGTCGGTAATTCCTATATCTTTCGCGATTGCATCCGCTACCTTCTGATTATCCCCCGTGAGCATAACCATCCGTTTTAAACCCATTTTTTTCAAAGTGGCAAGGGTAGCAACAACTTCAGGTCGGGCAATGTCCATTACGGAAATAATGCCCATGTATTCCTCATCTTGATGAACGATCATGGCGGTATGTCCTCCTGTTTCCAGTTCCGCCATCTTTAGATCAATTTCCTGTGGAACTTTTTTCCCCGTCAATTCTTCAAAAAGCCTTCGATTGCCGATATGGATCAAGCTGCCTTCCCAATTGGCTTGAATGCCCCTTGCCGTTAATGCTTTCAAGTTTTGAGCCTCCGGAATATCGATACCCCCCAATTCCTGCTGCCCCGCCTCAACGATAGCAGCTGCCAAAGGATGGTCACTCAATGCTTCCACTGCTACAGCTATTTTTAATAGATGCGCTTTGGTAATCGCTCCAAATGGAATAGCGTGGGTCAGGGTCGGTCTGCCTTCGGTGAGCGTCCCGGTTTTGTCAAAGGCAATGGCGCCTATTCCTCCTAAATCTTCAAGTGGACGGCCCCCTTTGATCAAAACGCCTTGGCGCGCAGACCTTGCTATTCCTGCCAATACGGCACTTGGTGTGGAAATGGCCAAGGCGCAAGGCGATGCTGCAATCAGCACGGACATTGCCCGGTAAAAACTCTGTTCAAAGGTCTCGTTAATAACTAGGAATGCTAACATGAGCAACATCACTGTGACCAATACGGAAGGAACATAATATTTTTCAAACCTATCGGTAAGATGCTGCGTCGGCGATTTCTGGGTTTCGGCTTCCTTGACCAAGGTGATCAATCGAGAAAGTGTACTGTCTTTAGCCCGCTTCAATACTTTAATTTCCAGTACGCCGCTACCATTCATGGTACCCGCAAATACACGATGTTCCGAAAGGAGCTTTTTAACCTCGTTTTGGCTTTGCCAGTTGGTACTGGGGCGTTTATCTACCGGTACACTCTCGCCGGTGATAGCCGCTTGGTTGACCGGGCTCGTTCCATTCGTAACCACGCCGTCGGCAGCAATTTTGGTATTGGGTTTTACCACGATAATATCTCCTAATTCGAGCTGTTCAATATGTACTTGGGTCAATTCGCCATTGCGTTTGACCAACGCCACGGGAGGAGCCAGATCGGAAAGGGCCGAAATGGATTTTCTCGCCCTTCTCATGGCGTAATGTTCTAGGGCATGCCCCAGACTGAACAAGAACAGCAGCAAAGCGCTTTCTCCCCATTTTCCCAGAACCGCTGCGCCTATGGCTGCAAACAACATGAGGAAATCTATTTCAAACTTTCCCCGGAGTAAATCCTGGCCCGCGGTGATGAAAGTGAAGACCCCTCCAAAAGCCGCCCCAATAATGAAAAGCGTAGTAGCTATGCTTTCATCGATGCTAGAAAAAAAGGAAAGAACGAAACCCGTAACCCAACAAACACCACTGAATACGGCAAAATAAAGCTCCGTGTTTTCTCCTAAAACTCGGAGACCGGAATGGGTATTATGGCTATCTTCTTTTTTGTCTACATGATCATTATAATTTTCTACATTGACGATGTTCAGCCCTAATTTTTCGATCGATTCAATAATACTAGATTGATTCGTTTGATCGGCATCCCATTTCATTACTATTACTCCTGAAGTAGAAACAGAAACATCGCTAACCCCTTTTTTACGCTCTAAAATCCGCTCCATTCTCCGCGCTTTCCGAGTGTGCTGAATTTTTTCTATTTCGATTTGAAGTTTATTCGTGTTCATTTATTGGTGCTTTTAAAGCTATAAAGTTAAAGTTTCGGCGATTATTCAAAACCTCAATAATTCTGTCATAATACCAAACCGGATAACATCCAACCGACGGTCGAAATAAATGTTATAATCATCTACCCCATGATAAAACTGTACAAAGAACCCAATGTCCTCCAAAAATTTAGGATGGTAGTAGAACGTCAGCCCGATGTTGAACCTCTTAATATTAAAAGTGTCCCAATCATTGATGTTATCGATCAGCCATGTGGTTTCGGCCTTTAGCGAGAAATCGGCCTTTACCGATCCGCGATGCCCCATTTTCACGGGGAGTTTGTAGGCGAAAAAAGCATTATGCCAACGAAAGCCACTGTATTTTCCATGCAGTTCCCCTAACATCCAACTTCGCGGATGCACTTCGAAAGAACTCTTGAAGAATTTTGTAGCGTTCAGCGTTTTACTGAACGATGTTTTAATAACCCCCAGTTCAAAAAAATTGGTGGCAAAGTTTCCGTTCTGTACGTTGATGTTACCGTCGGACCCGTAAAAATCGCCATCCTGCCCGTTGGAATGGTGGGCAAATTTCCCGAACAACGTATAATGGTCCGTAGGATTTTTTTCTCCTGTTAAATAGTAAAAGGTTACTTGTGGAATATAGCTGGGCGTTTTTACGGGATACGAATCTTCATTGTACATTCTAATCTTAATCTGCGCAGTGAGCACTGCCATCAAATTCGATTCCTTGCGCTCACGGATGATAAAGCTAGGGTTAACGTTGGCCTCGAACATCAGGGGCTCGATATTGCCGATATCAGTGGGGAAGGTAATGTAGCTGTCGCTCTGGTTGACCTGGGCAATCTTTGCAAGATCAATGTCGGGCAAACTATCGTTCGGTTGTTGTGCGTGGGCGATTTGCAGTAAAAAAAGGATCAATATCGATATGCGGCCATACCTTTTCATTTGTAAATTATTTTTACGGACACCGTGACATCGGAGTCCAGCTCAAAACTCGCCTTGGGAAATTTGGGACGGTTGGACAATCCGATGGAACTATAGTTCGAAAAGCCGATGCCTTCTATCGGTAGAATAAAGCCTTTGTCTATTTTGCCATTTTCGTTTTCATCGTGCAAGACGTTTATGGCGTACCTACCTTTGGGCAGGTCGTTGAAAGTTATGGTCGATGCGCCGTTGCTTATTTCACCCTTTTTCATTTTATAATAGGCCTTAAATTTTTCATCGGGAATGGTACCGTCCTTATTATATAGGGCAAACTGCACTACCCCATCGGAATTGCGCAGTTCTTTTACAATGACGGTCAGGGTATAGCTTTCATTTTGATTGAAACCTTTAAAAGAGATCAAGGCAAATACTGCGATCAAAACCGTTATTTTTCCTATCGATTTTTCCATTGTACAGTTATTAAATAAGCCAAAAAAGTAAAAACAAGTGTCAAGCCGGTTCTAAAGACCAACGCCACGATAGTTTTGGTTTCGTACGGTGCGCCAATCTCTATATGTACGTATAGGCCAACCAGTGCCCCGATCAGAATGAAAACGGAGATCAATAAAGGCCAAAACGTCCATTTTTTTTGTTTTAGCAACCCGAAGGCACCGATAAGATAAAGTCCGCCGCTTATGAAATTGGCCCAGACGACCAAAGGCACATAATTGCCTTCCCTTGCCCGTATGCCGAACCAATCAAAGAGCACCGAACTGCTCAAAAACAAGGTTAATAAGGCAAAAGCTGTTAAAATAAATAAGGTGACGTATCTCAATATGCTGTTCTTTTTCATCGTGTTCGATTTATAACGGTTGATATTTTACTGCTTTCCCCGAACCACCATTTTGGTTTTTGTGGTTTTGGTTTAAGTTTAAATTTTTCGATGGCGTGGGTCCTGATATGTTCCGACATTTCTTCCACCGAATCTGTAACGAAAATCAATTCCATGTCTTCGGGACTTATACTTTCTTTTTCTGCCATGATCTGGATGTGCTGACAGAGTTCCTTGTGGTATTCCGAACCGAAAATCACCACCGGAAAATCTTGGATCATCTTGGTCTGGATCAGCGTTATCGATTCAAAAAGTTCATCCAACGTACCCATTCCTCCGGGCATGACCACAAAGGCATACGAATATTTCATCAATAGAAACTTTCGCACAAAAAAATAGCGGATGTCAATCCACTTGTGTAAGTATGGATTCGGTTTTTGTTCAAAGGGGAGGATAATATTACAGCCCACCGAATACCCTCCTGCCTCGTAGGCCCCTTTATTGGCGGCCTCCATAATACCCGGACCACCGCCGGTCATTACGGTAAACCCCAAATTTGCCAAAGCCGCGCCCACCGCCTCGGCCTGAACGTAATACGGATTGCCCTCATCAAACCGCGCCGATCCGAACACGGTTACGCAGGGACCGATAAAGTGCATTTTCCGAAAAGCTTTTACAAAACTGAACTGTACCCTGAAGGAAAAGAACAGTTCCTTAAATCTGGACAGCGGCCCACGAAGAAATATGGATTCCTCGGTCCGTAAGCGATTTTTAGTATTATTTGTCATACGTTTAAATGTTTTTAATTATCTAGAAATAAGCTAATTAAAAAATTGAGAACGCATGTAACCGCTACGCTCTCGCATTAAAAATTTTAAACATCGCCTTTTGCGAAGTAATTTTTAAAATTTGTTCATGCTCGTTTCATGTTATAATTTAAAATCAAATGTCAGGCTCAAGCTCAAAACGCCCGGTGCTAAAATCCATTCGCCAAAAAAGAGGTCGAGAGGATTACTTTAGTGTTCTTTTCATTTTGACCTTGGTATCGTACCATATCTTGACTCTTCTATCAACTTGCCTTTTTATAGCTCCATACTGCCAAACCGTTCATAATCAAGGCATATAGTAGGGTTTTTAATAGTTGCGGAAGGATATCCACAAGGCCCGAACCTTTGAGCATCACCATGCGCATTACTTCCACAAAATATTTTATGGGATTGAATTCGGTCAATAGCTGTGCCCATTTCGGCATGCTTTCGATAGGGGTGAACAGACCGCTCATCAAAATGAAGATTACCACGAAAAACCAGGCGATGAACATGGCCTGTTGCTGGGTATCGGTAAAGTTTGAAATAAAAAGGCCCATCCCCAAAATGACCAGTATATAGATGGAGGTATAGAAATAAAGAAGCGTCAAACTTCCGATCATCGGGGTATTGAAAATCAGTTTTGCCAAGATCAGCCCTATGGTCAACAGGCCCATTCCAATCACCCAAAAAGGAAAAAGCTTCCCTATGATAAAATGGTTCTTCCTAATCGGGGTAACATTGATCTGTTCCAAAGTACCGATTTCCTTTTCCCGTACGATGTTCATTCCCGACAGGAACAAGGTGATCATGGTCACGAGAAGTACCAAAATGCCGGGCACCATAAATGTTTTATAGTTCAAGGTCTCGTTGTACCAAAACAATGGGATGCCCTCTATGACGACGGGCCGGGAAACGGCGTCCGAAGGTCGGCGGAGATCGGACATGATATTGGTATTGAAACTGTTAACTATCTGATTGACGTACACATTTTGCACCCCCGCCGCCGCCCCGTCTATGGCATCTATGGTAACGCCTAGATGGTTGCGTCCGTCCTTTTGCAGATCTCTTTCAAAGTGACGGGGAATTTCAAGGATAATATCAACATCACCTTTTAATAGGGCCGAACTCCCGTTACTGGCATTCGGAAACGCATACAATACGTTAAAATAGGTCGAAGCCTCGAATTTGTCGATCAACCCCCGCGAAGTCGAGGATCGGTCGTAATCTACATATCCAAAGGCAATGTTCTTGATTTCATAGGTGGCGGCGTTGGAAAGCACCACCAATTGCAATAAGGGCAGCACAAAAATGATGGGAAGCATTCCCTTATTTCTAAAGATCTGCTTAAATTCCTTTTGAACGATGTAGCGTATCGTGTTCATTTTTCTTCAGTAAGTTCCACTTCACATAAAAGGCGAAGCGTTTTGGCCGCTCAGTTTCCTGTTTTCAACTTCACGCCGCGTATTTCACATCTCCTACTCCGCATTGTGCATTTCGTATTTCACATTTCGTATTTTGCACTTCTTACTTCTTACCTATTCCAATCTAATCTTATATTTCTTGACGCTCAGTCCGATCAAAAAGAGTGTCATACCCACCAAAACAAGAGTTTCCTTCCATAAAAAGGCTAATCCGACCCCTTTGAGCATAATGCCCTTTACTATAATGATGAACCATTTAGCGGGTACAATGTGGCTGATAAGCTGAAGCGGCCACGGCATGCTCGAAATAGGGAATATGAATCCCGACAACAGGATTACCGGCAGCATCAGGCCCATTAGGGATATCATCATGGCAGTCTGTTGGGTAGCGGCGATGGTGGAAATCAAAATACCAAGTGCCAAGGAGACTATAATGAACAAAACGGTTTCAAGTCCCAATAAGATCAAACTGCCGGTGACCGGGACATGGAATACAAAAATGCTTAGCAAGACAATGACAACCGCGTTGATAATGGACAGGAAAATATAGGGGAACACCTTTCCCAAAATCACCTGAAAGGGCTTTAAAGGCGATACCAATAAAATTTCCATGGTGCCCTGTTCTTTTTCCCTGGTGATGGAAATCGAGGTCATCATCGCCGAAACCAACATCAAAATGACCGTCATCACCCCCGGCACGAACATATAGACGCTTTTTAGTTCGGGATTATATATCATTCTGGATTCCGGAACGATCTGGTATTTAATATCGATAGCCCTGTTCTGTTCTTGCTGATAATTCTGTACTATGGAACTGATGTAATTGCTTATCGTATTGGCCATATTGGGATCGGTCGCATCGGTGACGATCTGTATCTTTGCCCTGTGTTCGGCAATCAGCTTTTTGCTGAAATCTTTTTCAAAATAAAGGACCGCCTTGACCCTTCCCTTTTCAAAGACAGGCGCTATTTCCGTTCCATTTTCTAGCACCTGAAGTATACTGAAGTATTTTGATGCCGAAATCTTGTTGATGATCTCTTGGGTGGTAACGTCTTTGGATCGGTCCAAAATGGCAATATCCACGTTGTTGATCTCATTGGTAATGGCGAAGCCGAAGAGCATAATTTGGGCAATAGGCATCCCAAAGAGAATAAACAACGAGCGTTTATCCCTAAATATGTGGTAAAACTCCTTTTGCACAAATCCTATGAATCGTTTCATTTCTTTTTTTGGAACAGATTTTTTAGTTGCTTAGTCATTGCGTTACTGATTCCGCCATGCATTTGTTACTTCTCACTTCTCATTTTTCTTTTTTCACTTATTGCTTATTACTTTTTACTTTTTCACTGCCAACTGCAACTTTCTCCCTCTCACTCGATATTCCTGGCCAATTTTAGAAATACGTCGTTCATCGAATCGACCTTGAATTGCGCCTTTAATTTTTTGGGCGTATCTATGGCCTCAATCTTTCCATCTACCATAATCGACACCCTGTCGCAGTATTCGGCCTCGTCCATATAATGGGTGGTGACGAAAATGGTAGTCCCGCTGTTCGCCGCCTTATAGATCATTTCCCAAAACTGTCGCCGGGTAATCGGATCAACGCCCCCGGTAGGTTCGTCTAAAAACACAATTTTAGGATCGTGTAACATGGCCACCGAAAAGGCCAATTTTTGCTTCCATCCCAAGGGTAACGACCCCACCAAACTGTTTGCGACGGTTTCCAGGCCCAGTTCCTCGATAAGCCGGTCCGATTTTTCCTTTATCCTTACTTTTGACAATCCGTAAATACCTCCAAAGAACGTAATGTTCTCCTTTACCGTTAAATCGTCGTACAGGGCAAATTTTTGGCTCATATAACCGATGTTCCTTTTTATAGCCTCGGCCTTTGTATGTACATCGTATCCCGCAACTTGCGCTTCCCCCGAACTGGGCAGCGAAATGCCTATAAGCATTTTTATCGCCGTGGTCTTTCCGGCTCCATTGGCTCCCAAAAAACCAAAAATTTCTCCTCTCCCGACCTCGAAACTGATAGCGTTTACTGCGGTAAAGTCCCCGAATTTTTTAGTAAGGTCTTGGACCTGGATGACGTTGTCGTTTTTCATTGGCGGGCAAGTTCCATAAAAGTGTCCTCTATAGTGGGCTGTGTTTTTTCGATATGGATTTCCGATAGGTGCTGCCTCTCTAAATAGCGCCTCAAGGAAGCCGGGTCAAAATCCGGCCTGTTATCGGTATAGTGCACAAATTCGCCAAACGGGAACACGCTATGCCTGTGCTCATAGGCGTTTAGGCTTTCTATGAGCCCGTACATATTGTTCGCGCCCACATTGTAAATAGCTTTCGGATACTGTTCTACAATGGCACCGGGCACGTCGATCTCTAAGATCTTGCCGTCCTGCATAAGCGCGATACGATCGCACAGGGCGGCCTCGTCCATATATGGGGTGGAGACCAGAATGGTAATGTTTTTCTGCTGCAAGCGTTTCAACATGTCCCAGAACTCCTTACGGGACACGGGATCTACCCCGGTAGTGGGCTCGTCGAGAAACAAGACCTTGGGCTTGTGGATCAGCGCACATGACAGGGCCAGTTTTTGTTTCATACCTCCGGACAGTTTTCCCGCACGCCGATCCTTGAACGGTTCGATCTGCACGTAGATGTCCTTGATCAGATCGTAATTTTCCTCGATCGTGGTCCCGAATATCGTCGCAAAAAAGTTCAGGTTTTCCTCCACGCTAAGATCTTGATAGAGCGAAAACCGGCCCGGCATATAGCCCACATGATTTCTGATGGACTTATACTCCTTGAAGACATCGTACCCTGCAACGCTAGCCTCCCCTTCATCGGCGATCAACAGGGTCGTCAGTATGCGGAACAGGGTCGTTTTCCCCGCTCCGTCGGGGCCTATCAGCCCGAACAGTTCCCCGTGATTTATGGTAAAGGAAATATCTTCCAACGCCTTTACCTTCCCATATGATTTGCTGATGTTCTTTACGGATATGCCCATTTTGTTTTTAGATTTACTGGTGCGATGCGGTTGTTCATAGGGACTGTTTCATACGTTTAAATGTTCTTAATTACCAAGAAATAAGCTAATTAAAAAAATTAGAGTTCCGATAGCCATCGGGATAACCGCTTCGCTCTCGCATGAAAAATTTTAAACATCGCCTTTTGCGAAATAATTTTTAAAATTTGTTCATGCTCGTTTCATATGAAATAATCGTAGTATCCCTCCAAATGCGTTTTGATCTTGGAAGTCAACTGCGCCCCTTCTTCCGTATTTTTTACGTTTTGTAGCATTTCTATTTTTTCGATCAACGGGTGCAGCCAAACGTGCAGGTTGTCGTGCGATGCTCCCTTCATAGTGCATTCCCTGACCACTGTATTCTTTACTTCGTTCAGGGCATCGCCCAATTTTTTATAGTCGGCTACGTTCGTAGCGTCGGTTGCGTCGATCAAGGCCTTCATCGCCGTAACCCCATCGGTAGTTTCTTTGTTCGCCTGCCATTTGACACCGTTGTTCAGCATGATGTCGTTGACCCAGGCATCGTCAGATGCTTGCGTTGAACTTGAACCGTCTTCCGGGACGACCGTTTTGTTAGTGGTTTCCGATTCAGTAGGGATTTCTTTTTTTGTTTCCTTACAACGGATTACAAGCAAGGAAAACGCCGATAGTAAAATTGCTGTTCTTTTCATTGTTTTTATTTATGGATTTTCTCTGCGTAAGACTTTGAAATGGTGATATGTCGATTGTTACGCAGTATTTTCTACTGTTTACTGAAAACTGATTACTGTTCACTCATTTCCGATCCACATCTCCGCCGGCATACCGATTTTCAGGCTTCCGTCATTTTTCACCCTCACTTTTACGGCATACACCAAATTGACCCGCTCCTCTTTGGTCTGTATGATCTTGGGCGTAAATTCCGCCGAGTCGGAAATCCACGATACCGTTCCGTCGTAGGATTTCATAGTGTCCGCATCATCAATTTTTACGGTTACCTCCTGCCCTACCCTGATAGTTGCCAGCTGGGTTTCGCCGATGTAGACCCGAAGCTCCATTTCATCCAAATCGGATATTTTATAGAGGGGTTTCCCAAAAGCGGCGATTTCGTTGGGTTCGGCATATTTTACCAGAACGGTTCCCTTTATTGGATTTTTCAGGACACTTTTTTCGATTTGGTCCTCGATCTGTTGTATCTGTACCTCGATGCCCTTTACCTCATTGACGATGGGTGCATTTTGCGTCTCCACACTTTTCATGCGTTGTTTCAGAATTTCGATTTGGCCATTGATGTCGTCGAGCTGTTTTTGGGTGGCGGCATTGGCTTTGATCAGATTCGTGATACGTGCCCGATCGTTCTGGGCTACTTTTAGTTGTTCTTTTAAAACTTCCCGCTGTGAGAGCACGTTCCGCGATTTGGAGAAAATAGTATTTTTGGCAGCCAAGAGCTGGTCCCGTTTCAGTGACATTTGAACGGTATCGATAACGCCGACAATAACGTTTTCTTCGAGCCTATGCCCTTCCTCGACATCAAAAAAAAGGAGCTTGCCATTGGCCTCTGCGGAAACTGTGGTTTCCGTCGCCTCAAAGTTTCCATATCCGTCTGCCTTCTCCCCGTTACCGGAACAGGACAACAATGTCGTCAGGCTCATCGCAATTACAACTATGTAGGTTGTTTTCATCTGTTTATTTTTATTTGTATTTAAAGGGATTCATGACCCTGTGATTCCGGTTGGCATCAAGAGTTGTCACGGCCCATTCCATGACTTTAACAGATTCGTTGAGTAATGTTAGCAGGTCTAATTGTCCTGACTTCCGTCAAAAATCTCTGCTGCATGTTCTATTCTCCATGTTGATGTCTATTCTCTATATTCTATTTTCTACACTCTATTCTCCATACGCCCCCTTTTCGAGCTGATACTGTATCTGCTTCAATATCAGTTGAGTTTTGTGCAGGGACAGGTTGTTCTTGGCCTCGTAAAGGTTCGTGAACTCGGTAATGTAGGCCGATGAGGTGATGACCCCGTTATCCAACTGCGATTCGGCCGTTTTCAGCATTTTTTCACGTAATGGGATAATCGCTTCATCATAGAAAATCAGCCCTTCGATCTTATCGATTTCGGATTGCAGGCCGGCCAGTTCTGCATTGGTATTGAGTTCAAAGGTCTCCCTTTGTGTATCGATAATTTCCTTGTTGATTTGAAGGGATTGTTTCTCGGTCCTGTTCTTGTTCCAGTCGAAAACGTTCCAGTTCAACCGCAGTCCCGTCATGTAGAACGTATTGAACGAATTGTCCAGCATGTTCAGTCCCGGATTGCCATAGCCACCCTGGGCGAAGGCGTTCAACTTGGGTGATTTGGATTTTGACAACAATTCTGTCGAAAGCTCGACCTGTTCTTTTTGAAGATCGAAAAGCACCAGTTCGGGCCTTTTGGATTCAGTCTTGGCCACCATGAAAACCTCGGGCCGTTGCAACACGGCATCTTTGTTCAGCTCCCTGCCGATTAAGAGCGACAGCCTTTCGAGCAGTCCCGTCCTCGAGAAATCGAGTTCCGTATAATTCTGTTTTACTTTTAAAAGTTCCACTTCAAGGGCATCGGCGGAAGATGGCAACAAGGTTCCGAATTTTACGCCTGCATCTACCTCATCCAACCGTGTTCTCAATTGTTTTTCCTTAGCTTCCAAAAGACTGCGGTTTTCCTGTAGGAGCAGTACCGAAAGATAGAGTTGGTTGACCTGGTTTTTGAGTCCGTATAAATTGACCTCCACCTCCTGTTGGCCAACTTTACCTTTGGCCTCCGAGAGCTTTGCCGAGGCATCTATCAGCCCGCCGTTATAGATCAGTTGGTTGGCATCCAAGGTCGCCCTGTACTGATCTTTGTTGGGCGGATCTATCGTCGCGTTCGGGATCTCGATCGGCAAACTTGTAACGTCGGATTGGTAGCTGGCCTGTGCGTTGATATTCAATTGAGGCAATTTGCCCTTGTTGATCGCCTCGATATCCAAAAGGCTCTGTTCGTGGAGTAGAACGGATTGTTCGGCCAGCGGATAGTTCTCGGCAACAAGGTCAAAGCACTCGTCCAAGGTTATTATTTGTTGCGCCGATGCGGGAAAGACCAGAAATACCGCGGCTAAAATCAAGATCTTTTTCATCTTGACCAATTTTAATAGCGCCAGAAGTTTTTCCTTTCCAATATGTTTTTCAATGCCGTACATCATGCCTTTATTGAATTGATGATCAGTTCGGGGATTAAGATCTTTCGCTCTTCCATCAAGGTCGTAAACGATTTATTATCAACCTTTAGAATTCCTTTTACCAGACCCCTGCCTACAAATGGGAAAGCGCAGAGCGAAAAAAGATGCAACAAAAGTTGTTTGGGATCAACAGGTCTCAAAGTGCCCTTTTCAATTTCTTCGGCGATCTGTTTTTCGAAGGATGCAGGGTCGGGGGCGGAGTGTGCTTCGAAAAAAGTAGTGGCGAAGTCAGGATTTATATTGATCTCCTGTATCAGAAAAGTGGGCAGATACGGATTCTCGATGACAAAGGAGATATAGCTGTCGGCAAATTCCTCTATTTTTTCAAATACGGAAGCTTCCGAATTGAATATCCCGTTCACGTGCGGTGCGAACTTTTGGAAAGCCTGCAAAAAAACGGCTTCGAACAACTTTTGCTTGCTACGAAAGTAATAATGCAGCATGGCCTTGTTGATATTCGCCCCATCGGCGATTTCCTGCATCCGGGCACCGGCCATTCCCTTTTTTTGGAATACGGAGATGGCAGCGTTCAAAATGGCTTGCTCTGTACTTATATCTTTCATTAACTATAAGGTTTTAATAAATGGTTTAACCATACGGTTAACAAATATAATAAATAATATTGAAAGAGGGCAATTCCGATTTCTACGATCGGGAGTTTCAAACAGTGTGGAATAATAATCGGGAATGAAGCTGCGTTTGAAATCCTTCCAAATCGACAAAATAAGCCTCTAAACTAGAGGTTGCCGCAGTCCTTTCGCTAACTCATTTTCTTAAAAAAAGATTTCAATACTGTAACAATTCCTAACTTGTTCAATCCTTATAACAAACAATCCGCTTTTTGAGCCATAAAGAGGAACATATCGATACGCTATTGCAATGGTGTCTTGAGGAGAAAGATTCGGCGCAGCTCGAGATTTACAACCGCTACTATAGGGCGATGTACAACGCCTCCTATAGGATTGTAAAAAATGAAGGTGAGGCGGAAGATATCATGCAGGAGTCCTTTTTAAAGGCATTTGAAAAGCTGCATACCTTCAAGGGCGAGGTTGCGTTCGGGGCCTGGTTGAAACGTATCGTGATCAACAACAGTATTCAACACTATCGATCGCAACAAAAAATGAAAAAAGTGGCATTGGATGATGTACTGTACAAGGTCGAAGATAACGAGGTAAGTGACCCCGACCATGCGTTTACCGAACTGAAGGCTCAAAAAGTGATGGAAACCATGGACGGTCTAAAGGACAACTACCGAATTTCTTTGACCTTACATCTCGTTGAAGGTTATGATTATCAGGAAATCAGTCAAATTATGAATATCAGCTATGCCAATTGCAGGACGACGATATCCCGCGCGAAGGAAAGTCTTCGAAAGCGGATGAGTGTTCAGTATTGAGTATTGAGTATCAAAATGTTGTCAAAGTAATGATGGATAAACGTATAGAATGCTATGAAAAAAGAAACTATAGAAGAGCTGTTCGATAGGCTTCAGGGGGACTTTGATACCGAGGTGCCTGCAGGGGGACATAAACAACGGTTTATTGAGAAACTAAACGCGTCGAAAGGCATAATGACACCGGAAAAAACGAAAAGTTCGTGGTCGTGGTGGAAACCTTTGGCGGTTGCCGCTTCGATAGCCCTGCTATGTACCCTTGGGGTCGGCCTTTTCAAATCACAAAGAACCATAGATCAGCAGGTAGCTCAAATTTCTCCCGAGGTAGGCCGGGCCTCGTATTACTTTGCAGGGCTGATCGAGGCGCAGATCGAGACCCTTGAAAGCGAAAGTAGTCCGCAGACTCGCCAAATCATCGACGACACGATGGGGCAACTCGATAAACTAGAAACCGATTATGCCCGATTGGAGCAAGACCTTGTAAACGGGGGAAACAGCAAACTTATTTTAAGCGCCATGATTACCAATTTCAGGACCCGGATCGATTTATTGCAAGAGGTCCTGGATACAATTGAAAACATTAAAAACCTAAATGCGTACGATGATACAGAAATTGTTATTTAAAGGCTTAGCCATCGCTATTATAGCATTACCTACAACTCTGTGGGCCCGGGATGCCGTTATTACCGATCATTACGGCAACTTGCCTCCTGCAATGACGCAAGGACCAGGCGATACCGACCCTGGCGAAAAACCCGGCATTAAGGTCAAAGGTAAGTACACCAAGGAGAAAAAAATCAAAAGGGAATTCGATGTGGCCTCGGATGCGCTTTTGGCGGTTAACAATAGCTACGGCAACCTCAATATCACCTCGTGGAACGAAAACCGCATACTGATCGAGGTGCATGTCAAGACCAGCGGCAACAGAGAAGATAAAGTGCAGGAAAAATTGGATGAAATCCAAATCGAGTTCGAAAACAGCAGTAACCGGGTCTCCGCCCGTACCATTTTAAACAAGAACGAATCCGGTTGGGGATGGAACTGGGGCCGGAATAACAACGTCGATATGCAAATCGATTACACCATAAAATTGCCCGTAAAAAGTAAGGTGGACCTGAACAACGATTATGGCAGTATCACCTTGGACCGGGTGGACGGCCACGCCAAAATCAGCTGTGATTACGGCCGTTTGGATATCGGGGAACTCAACGGCCGCGACAACCAATTGAACTTCGATTACACCTCGAAATCCGCCATCGGATATATCGAAAGCGGAAAAATTTCCGCCGATTATTCGGGCTTTACCATCGAAAAGGCGGGCAACCTGATTATTAGTGCCGATTACACCAATTCGGAAGTCCGGCAAATGGAGAACCTACAATATTCCTGCGATTATGGTAAAATCGAGATCGGCAAGGCCAAAAATGTGCAAGGTAACGGCGACTACATCAATGTGCACCTTGGCACGATTCACGGGAACGTGGACGTGAATGCGGACTACGGTTCCCTAAAAATAGACAAAATGGCTGCCGACGCCGGAAACATACGGATAAGAACAGACTACACAGGGGTTAAAATCGGCTATGACCCGGACTATCATTTCAATTTCGAAATCAGTACTGACTATTCCGGGGTCAGCGGAAAAAATGATTTTGAGATCAACATCAGCGAAGAGAAAAACACCAGCAGCTATTACAAAGGTCACTATGGATCTCCCAACAGCGGCAACGCCGTTTCGATTAGTAGCGATTACGGGGGCATTGTGTTTTACAAAAATTAAAGTACTAATCCCATCCCCAGCTTTTTTGGGGGACACAAACGACAACGTCATGAAAAAAGCAATTATTTTAAGTGTATTGGTAGCAAGCGCCACCTCCTGCTCCGCGCAATGGGGCAAGGGCATAAAAGGGAACGGCAATATGGTGCGTATCGACCGCAGCGTAGAAGACTATGATGCGGTAGCGGTATCCGGAAGGTTCGATGTGGATTTGGTGGATGGTCAAGAAGGAGAACTAATTTTAGAAGGAGAGGAAAATCTTTTGGAATACATCGTGACCGAGGTAGAAAACGGAAAATTGATTATCAAAACAGAGAAAGGCATCAATTTAAAGCCCTCCAGCTGGGAGGATGGCATCCGCATCACCGTACCGGTAGAGCGCATCGAATCGGTCAGCCTATCCGGATCGGGAGATATAGTGGGAAGAACGACACTAAGAGCATCTGAATTTAAGACCGCCATGTCCGGGTCGGGGGATATTAGCCTGGATCTTGAAGCCGATTCCATGACCGCCACGATGTCTGGCTCGGGGGATATGGATCTTAGCGGTACGACCCGTGATTTCGAAGCCACCATCTCCGGTTCGGGCGATATCAAGGCGTATGACCTAATTGCCGACAATGTGGATGCCACCATCTCCGGGTCGGCGGATATCAAGGTAACTGCCAACAAAATGCTCAAGGCCCGGGTCTCCGGCTCCGGGGATATCAGCTACCGCGGTAATCCCGAAAAAGTAGATACCAAGACCTCCGGCTCCGGGGATGTTTCGCGGGGGTAAAGTTCAACAAATCACTACACACGTACTAGCTGAAAGACTTGCGGCCGAGATTATGAAGGCCGCGATTAATCGTCGAAAGATCAAACAGGATTTTAAGCGCCATCTATAGTTGCCAATACCCCATAATTACTCCCAAGGTCAATCCCTCCACAACAAAACCATCAAAAAATACGTTCTAGAGACTGTTTTTAACTGTATTTCACTTCAACAGACCTCTACCATGAACTTCAAACACATCGGGCAATTACTGCCATTATTACTTTTGACGCTCATCTTTACGACAGCATCCTCGCAAGAAGGCTTTAAGATCGGTGCCCATGGGGGCATCCCGATCGGGGATTTCAACGACAGGATCGGCGTTGTCGTTGGTGCGGATATCGGTTATATGTGGGCGCCGAACAAAATTTTTGACATAGGCCTAAAAGCCGGCATCGTTCATGGTTTTCCGGAAAGGTTCCGTGCGGAGAGTGTTAGCATTAAGCTGCCCAGCCTACAGTTTGCGCCAATAGCCGCCTCGATTCGCATTTGGGCCGCTAAATCCTTTTCATTCGGGGGCGATGTGGGCCAGGCGTTCGGATTGAACGAAGGCAATGACGGGGGATTCTATTATCGGCCCCAAATCGGGATTCAGACCGGTCCGCAATCGGAAGTAAACTTCTCCTACACGGGAATTGATATCGGGGATAGAACTTGGAATACGATTACCTTGGGCTATACCTATACCTTTCTATCGGCCAGGCATTATAGGTAATACGTAAGGTTCATAAAGAATCTTTGGCACGTAAATATAAACAGCCTAAGCAAGACTTCGTTTCGAACACCGAAGAGGGATTGGAATTTAAATTTGGGATTTGGAATCTTTAGAGGTTAAGCTTCTCTCGGCGCCAGGTACTTTTTATCCACGTAGAAAGTAGCAAAAGGCAGCAGGGAGGCCAATATCAGGATAAAACCTTTTTTGAATCCCCAATTTTGGCTTCTCCAAAAAACGATGGCCAAAACGATATAGGCGATAAACAAAAACCCGTGCACATATCCCACGTATTTGTTGGGCATTGGCAAATCCGCCAAATATTTTAAGGGCATGGTAACGGCGAACAGGGCGAGGTATGAGATACCTTCGAGAATGGCGGTGGTTCTAAAAAGATGTAGCATAGATGGCAAAAGTTATATATGGATGACCTCATCGTAGGCTGCCGCTACCGCTTCCATGACGGCTTCGCTCATGGTCGGGTGCGGGTGCACCGCTTTAAGTACTTCGTGACCTGTTGTCTCCAGCTTCCTGGCGACCACGGCTTCGGCAATCATGTCGGTGACCCCGGTCCCGATCATATGGCAGCCGAGCCATTCCCCGTATTTGGCGTCGAAAATGACTTTTACAAAACCATCCGGCGTACCGGCGGCCTTGGCCTTTCCACTTGCGGAGAAGGGAAATTTCCCCACTTTGATGTCAAATCCCTTTTCCTCGGCCTGTTTTTCGGTGAGTCCCACTGAGGCGACCTCGGGGATACAATAGGTACATGCCGGAATATTGCCATAATCCAACGGCTCGACATGCATGTCCGCAATCTTTTCGATACAAAGGATGCCTTCCGCCGAAGCTACGTGTGCCAAGGCCTGCCCGGGAGTAATATCGCCGATGGCGTAATATCCGGGAATATTGGTCTGATAGAAATCGTCAACAAGAATTTTGTCCTTATCGGTCTTTATGCCCAAGTCTTCTAGTCCGATGTTTTCAATGTTCGATTTGATACCCACCGCGGAAAGCACGATATCGGCTTCCAGTACCTGTTCGCCTTTTGAGGTCTTAACGGTCGCCTTGACGCCATCACCAGAAGTATTCACTTCGGTCACTTCGGATGCGGTCATAATCTTAATGCCCGCTTTTTTCAAGCTACGCTCCAATTGCTTGGATATTTCTTCGTCCTCCACCGGGACGATATTGGGAAGGAACTCGACAACGGTGACCTCGGTGCCCATGGAATTATAGAAATAGGCGAACTCGATACCGATGGCACCGCTCCCTACCACGATCATTTTCTCGGGTTGTTTTTCTAGGGACATGGCCTCGCGGTAGCCGATGATTTTTTTGCCGTCCTGTTTTAGGCTGGGCAGTTCGCGACTCCGTGCGCCCGTGGCAATGATAATATGGTCGGCAGCGTATTCGGTTTCCGTGCCGTCCTCGGCCTTAACGGATACCTTTTTTCCGGATTTTAGGGTGCCGAAGCCTTTCAGGACATCAATTTTGTTTTTTTTCATCAAAAACTTTACGCCCTTGTTCATATCCCCGGCCACATTACGGCTGCGTTTAATGACTCCATCAAAATCCTTTTCGACATTATCGGCCTTGAGTCCGTAATCTTCCGCATGCTTCAAATATTCGAATACCTGGGCGGATTTCAAGAGGGCCTTGGTAGGTATACAGCCCCAATTCAAACAGACCCCGCCGAGGCTTTCTTTTTCGATTATAGCGGTCTTGAACCCCAGTTGTGAAGATCGGATCGCGGTTACATATCCTCCAGGGCCACTGCCCAAAACAATTACATCGAAATCGGCCATATTCTATTGTTTTTAGATGTTGTAGTTAAAGAGAAGCAAAAGTACGCAATTCAAATCCTAGGCTCAAAAAAGTTTATGAGTTTATAAGTTTATGAGTTTATAAGTTGGGAGGGTTAGCGATCTAGGGGAGTCTAGGGGAGTCTAAGGAAGTCTAGGGAAATGTAATTCGCGTCTATATTGCCGCAAATCGTAAATTCAGATGGTTGTGGGTTCCGGTCGCGCGTAAGCATCGAACCTGAATGATGCTATCGGCTGCAAAAGCCCAGTGTCGATACTCAGGTGTCTGCACCTGGATTAATTCTTGCAAGTCTCAAAAAAACCGGAAATCGGACCGTTTGGGACGATTTCCAATCTTTCGACAATTCGGTGATTATTCCATCTGTTGGGTCAAACCCGTTTATTTCCCTGAACTTCTGTACGGCGGACCAGGATTGCATGTATCCACTAAGGTCCTTTATGTTCCAATTGTAGGTCGCTGCAAACTCATAATATCCGATTTCCAAGAACGGAAAGGGTATTGTCTTATAGCCTTTGTCCAGATATTCGCGGTTTTCGGTAAAATGCGATCGGAACATTTTATCGTAAAAATCGGAGATAGTCTTTGTGGCGTTGGAATCGGTAGTCAATCGGCCGTAGCCGATTACAGCGAAAACCCCATCCTTTTTAGATGTTCGTACAACTTCTTTGTAGAAATTTTCAAAGTCGAACCAATGAATGGCTTGGGCTACCGTAATCAAATCGAACATTCCGCTTTCGAAAATAGGTTCTTCGGCAGAGCTTTTTATGTAGTTGATGTTGCTTTCTGGCACGGCATATTTTAACTGTTCCTCGCTAATGTCCGTCGCATGTACATTCTCGAATTCCAGAGCGAGTTTTTCCGCCAATTGGCCGTTTCCCGTACCACAGTCCCACGCACGCTTCCTTTCCTTGACGTGTCCGTAAATTTCTGACAGTAGTTCCTTAGGATAATGCGGCCTGTATCTTGCGTAAAGCGCGGATTGTTTTGAAAAATTATCCATCGGACTATTTACTACTCGGTACAAAATCCAAGGCCGCGCCGTTAACGCAATGGCGAAGTCCGGTGGGTTCGGGCCCGTCTTCAAAGACATGTCCGAGGTGGCCGCCACAGGTGGCGCAATGTTCTTCGGTGCGTTTGACCCCAATTTTGTAATCCACATCGTAAGCGACATTGCCCTCGATTTCCTTGTAAAAACTGGGCCATCCGGTGCCGGACTTAAACTTGGTATCGCTTTCGAAAAGTTCGGTGCCGCAGGCCGCACAGACATAGGTGCCTTCTTCTTGATTGTCGAGCAACTCGCTGGTAAAGGGGTTTTCGGTAGCGGCGTTGCGAAGGACCTGATACTCCATGGGGGTCAATTCCTTTTGCCACTCGGCATCCGTTTTGACGACCTCGAATTTCTTTTCCGACGGATCGTCCTGCGTCATTGCGGTGTTCTGTTTTTGTGAATTCCCGTTGCATCCGGTCAATAATAGACAGAGTGCGAGCGCTAATTTGATATACATGTGTCCTACAATTTTTGAGTGTTCAATAATTTTTTTTTCAATGTAAGGTAATCGATGGACCATCCCTTGAACATTACCTACGAAAACCTAAGCTGAAAGTTTTATCCGAACGGAAAATCACCCGGCCAAAAAATAAAGGTCCCACTTTAAAGGCAGGACCCTACCCAAATGCCAGCGCAAATCAATCGAATTGTACTTTTTGGACATCCTTTTCGGTGACACCCAACGAATTCATGACTGCATTAAGGTCCGACTTATCCAGTTTGGCTTCGGCAGCTACCCCGGGCACGATAACGACCCTGAAAATTTGATTATCGGTAAAACCGGGGTCCAAAGTACTCAGGTCGAAGTTACCTGTTATAAGTATTTCGACATCCTTCGTGGTATGTCCGGGCAAAAATTGAATGGAACCCTGCTCCAGAAAATAGGTTTGTGGAATCTGGTTCCAAACGTTTTCTTCATTTCCATCGTCGAATTCCGCGGTACCGCCGAACTGGTACACCAAAACGGCGTCATTGGGCAGCACTTCAAAACTGGTGAAATCCGAGAATGGCAAAAGGGTCTCATAGAGGTTACTGGCGTCATTATAATTAAAATTGACTCCCTCTACTTCAAATACTTGAGCCTGGATACCGTCTTCCCCCTGTGGCCCTTCCGGCCCTGGCAATCCATCTAGTCCCGGAGGTCCCGGATCGCCTTCACAGGCCACTATAAACAAAGTTAAAAATGCACCTAAGACTACTGCTATGTTTTTCATAATTCTAAATTTTAAATGGTTTAAAGACTGTTTTGAACTGTGTGGCTAGAATTTTTAAAGGTCATTTTTGATGCCGTTCTAGGCAAAATTTTCGAGCATAGCCGAAGCTACGGTCTGAAATTTTAACGATGAACGGAACAAAAAGGCGCATAAATAAATAATCGACATATTTCAAAAAGTCTCTTTTATTCCGTAAACTAAACTTAAAGTTTCAAAAAGCATTCCGTTTTTTAAAAAACCGTATCTTTTATCCGAAAAATATAAATCAAGTCAGTTAAATCCGCAAATAAGTCCATCATTGAACAAACTTGCTTAGATTTGACCCTGATTTTCAGTACTAATCCAACATACGACACTATGGCCGACGTAACCGTTTACAGTCAATTTTCCGAATTCGATATCAACTTGTTCAAGGCGGGCAAGCACTACCGCCTCTACGAAAAACTGGGGTCGCACCCCATGGAGCTGAACGGCATCAAAGGCACGTACTTCGCAGTCTGGGCGCCATCGGCGCGCTCTGTTTCAGTAGTCGGCAATTTTAATGATTGGAACGACCGGGAACATCTCTTGCACGTACGTTGGGATGCCAGTGGGATTTGGGAAGGCTTTATTCCCGAAATAGGCCATGGCGAAATTTATAAGTATAAGATCCACTCCAACAACCACGGGGTAGTGACCGAAAAAGCGGATCCCTTTGCACGATATTGCGAACAGCCCCCGAAGACGGCCTCGGTCATCTGGAACGCGGACTACGATTGGAAGGATGCCACATGGATGGATACCCGGGCAAAGAAAAATTCGTTGGACACCCCCTTCTCGGTATATGAAGTGCACCTCGGCTCTTGGAAACGCAATGCCGACAACAGCTTTTTCTCTTACGAACAACTGGCCAAGGACTTGGTCGAATACGTCGACGAAATGGGCTTTACCCACGTGGAGTTTATGCCTATCATGGAATATCCGTACGACCCTTCATGGGGCTATCAACTCACGGGATACTACGCTCCCACATCGCGTTTCGGCGACCCCGCGGGCTTTAAACTCTTGGTCGACAAATTGCACCAGGCGGGTATCGGGGTAATATTGGACTGGGTACCGTCCCATTTTCCGGAGGATGCACACGGACTCGGATTCTTTGACGGATCGCACCTGTACGAACATCCCGATAGAAAAAAAGGATACCATCCCGACTGGAAGAGCTTGATATTTAACTACGGAAGAAACGAGGTCCGCGCCTTTTTGATCAGCAACGCCATCTTTTGGCTGGATCACTACCACGTCGACGCCCTTCGGGTAGATGCCGTGGCCTCGATGATCTATCTGGATTACTCCAGGGAAGACGGGGAATGGGATCCCAACATGTACGGTAACAACGAATACCTCGAGGCCCTTTCGTTTATAAGGGAATTTAACGAAGCGGTTTACGGCCGATTTCCCGATGTGCAGACCATCGCCGAGGAGTCCACCGCCTTTACCGGGGTGTCGAAACCGGTGCAATACGGGGGACTCGGTTTCGGTATGAAATGGATGATGGGATGGATGCACGACACCCTCGAATACTTCAAGAAGGAACCAATCTATCGCAAGCACCACCAGAACGACCTTACCTTTAGTATGACCTACGCCTTTACCGAAAACTTTATGCTGCCGTTTTCGCACGACGAGGTCGTTTACGGCAAGCAATCGCTGGTCTACCGTATGCCCGGTGACGAATGGCAGCAGTTTGCGAACCTTCGACTGATGTTCGGCTATATGTTTACCCATCCCGGCACCAACCTCATCTTTCAGGGCGGGGAATTCGGACAGACCTCGGAATGGAACTTCCAGCAAAGCCTTGATTGGCACCTGACACAGTACGATATTCACGCTGGGGTGCAGGAATTGATCAAGGACCTGAACAAGACCTACAAAAACCAGCCCGCACTGTACGAGAAACAATTCAGTCCCGATGGCTTTCAGTGGATCGATTACGGAGATCACGAAAATTCCGTCTTAACCTATATCCGAAGGGGACACGACACTAAAAACGACCTTTTTGTAGTCTGCAACTTCACCCCGGCGCCCCGGGAAAAGTATAAGGTAGGTATTCCTAAAGATTCGGGAAAGATCAAGGAGATACTGAATAGTGACGACAAAAAATATGGGGGGTCCGGTATGAAAAGTAAACTTACCCAACTCATCGAAAAACCTTGGAACGGACGCGAACAGTCCGTCGAGCTGACCATCCCACCTTTGAGCATCGTGATTTTTCAGTAGTTTGACCCAGTGCCATCATCTCATGGGGCCTGCCACAATTTTTTTGGGTAGATCCCCATCCATCCCTGCATGAAAATCATTTCGGAGTTACCCCCTAATATTGTTATTTTTGCAGGTCTTTAAATGATAACCACATGATCACCAACACAGACCTTGAATACAAAGGCAATCTCTACCCCAACCATATTGTTAAATACATCAGGGATAAGGACAAATTCTACTTCACCACTGAAAATGGAGTGATTCTGGAGGTTACCGTGGTCCAAGATCGAACCATCCGCTTTCGATATGCCACCGAACACACTTTCCCCCCGGACTTTTCGTATGCCGTTGACCCCAATGCCCGAAGAGGGTATAATCGACTCGAGGTATTGGAAACGAAAACCGAATACATTATAGAGACCTCCAAAATTCAGGTCCTAGTCGATAAAAAAAGTCTGCGTACCCAAATTTCAGACCTCGAAGGCAACATTATCAACGAAGACGAGCTGGGTTTCCATTGGGAGGAGAACTATGAACACGGCGGCAACACCGTTAAAATGGGGAAGATCACCCAACATTCCGAAAGCTACTACGGGATGGGAGACAAGGCCACCCACAGCAATCTAAAGGGTAAACGCGTGAGCAATTGGGTGACCGATCAGTATGCCTACGGCAAAGATCAAGACCCTCTTTACAAGGCAATCCCGTTCTATTTAGGACTTCACGGCGGAAAGAGCTACGGTATCTTTTTCGACAACAGCTTTAAGACTCATTTTGATTTCGCCCACGAACGCCGCAACACAACGAGCTTTTGGGCAGAAGGGGGAGAGATGAACTATTATTTTTTCTACGGCCCCGAAATGTACAAGGCAGTACGCGCCTATACCAATTTGACGGGGGCGCCCGAATTGCCCCCGCTTTGGGCCCTTGGCTTCCACCAATCGAAATGGAGCTATTTTCCCGAAAGTCAGGTGAAGGACATCGCCCAGAAGTTCAGGGACGAGAAAATTCCTTGCGATGCCATCTATCTCGATATCGATTATATGGACGGGTTTCGGTGCTTTACCTGGGACAAGACCAAGTTTCCTGAACCAAAACGCATGATCGCCGAATTGGAGAAAGACGGTTTCAAGACCGTGGTGATGATCGATCCGGGCATCAAAATCGATAGAGATTATTGGGTCTATCGGGAAGCATTGGAAAACGATTACTTCTGTAAACGAGCGGATGGCCCCTACATGAAGGGAAAGGTGTGGCCCGGGGAATGCAATTTTCCCGATTTTACGAATCCCGAGGTCCGCGAGTGGTGGGCCGGACTGTACAAGGAATTTATGGTGGAACTCGGCGTACATGCGGTCTGGAACGACATGAACGAACCGGCCGTGATGGAAGTACCCACCAAGACCGCCCCCCTGGATACCCGGCATAATTATGACGGGCACCCTTGCAGCCACAGAAAGGCCCACAACGTGTATGGAATGCAGATGGTCAGGGCGACCTACGAAGGCGTAAAGAAATATGTGTACCCCAAAAGACCTATGGTCATTACCCGTGCGGCCTATTCCGGCACGCAAAGATTTTCGTCCACCTGGACGGGCGATAACGTCGCTACATGGGAACATTTATGGATTTCGAACGTTCAGATGCAACGGATGAGCATGAGCGGCTATTCCTTCGTGGGATGCGATATCGGTGGCTTCGCCGAGCAGCCCAGCGGCGAACTTTTTGCCAGATGGATACAGTTGGGCGCGTTCCATCCATTCTTTCGCGTCCACTCCAGTGGGGATCACGGGGACCAGGAACCTTGGTCCTTCGGAAAGGAAATTACCGATATCGTCAGAAAGTTCATAGAGCTTCGCTACCAGCTATTGCCCTATCTTTACACCATGTTCTGGCGGTACACTCGTGAGGGAAAACCAATGCTACAGCCCATAGTATGCTACGATCAAGAAGATACCCAGACCCATTTTAGAACCGATGAGTTTATCTTTGGCGAGCAAATTCTAGTGTGTCCCGTACAGGAACCCAACGCTAAAGGACGTCGGATGTACATCCCGCGCGGGGATTGGTATAATTATTGGAATAATGACATGATGGAGGGAGGCAAAGAGACCTGGATAGAGGCCGATATTGACAGTATTCCGGTATTCATCAAGGCGGGTGCGATCATCCCGAAATATCCGGTACAGCAATACGTCGGTGAAAAAGAGATCGAAGAACTGGTTTTGGAAGTATATTACACCGAAGGCGCGGAGAATTCTACCGTTTACGAGGATGCCAATGACGGTTATTCTTATGAAAACGGAAAATACAGTCTGAGAAATTTTAAATTTTCAGGAAAGAAAAACGAACTTACCATACAACAGTTTAAAGACGGTAGCTTTATTACCAGTTACGATACATTCAACATCCGACTGCTCGGGCTGCCTTTTGAGATAAGCAAGGTTACGGTCGATAACGAAGAGGTAGAGTTAGAGGAAGTCAATTTCGATCAGGACAATAGTATCATAATATCAAAAGACTTTACCCAATTGCGTATCAGGGGAAAGAAAGAACTACCCGAAGAAGACGAAACTGGGAGTACTAATAACGAAGACGAATGACTAAAACGTGAAGACTAGCCGTAGATAAGTACAAGCTCAACTTTGTAAACGAATAGAGTTAGAATATTTACGTGAACAAAATAGATACGTTATGAAAAAAATAGTTTTAATCCTAACCGTACTACTGGCCGTTGTCGCATGTAAGACCAATCCCTTTACCGGCAAACAGGTTTTAAATTTCTATCCGAACAGCCAACTCTTTCCGTCGGCCTTCGCCCAGTACGACGAATTTCTGAACGAGCATAAAGTCGTAGAAAACACTGCGGAGGCGAAAATGATAACCAATGTAGGACAGCGCATTTCATCCGCCGCGGAACGCTGGCTTTCGGCAAACGGATATCCCGGATACCTTAAAGATTATAAATGGGAATACAATCTGGTCAAGGACGAGACGGTCAATGCCTGGTGCATGCCTGGCGGAAAGATCGTGTTTTATACCGGTATCATGCCCATTTGCCAAAATGAGACCGGAGTCGCCGTAGTCATGGGCCATGAGGTGGCGCATGCCCTGGCAGACCATGGGGCCCAACGCATGAGTGCCGGCACCCTGCAACAATTAGGAGCCGTGGCAGGAAACGTGGCCATTCAAGACCCACAAAAACGCAATATTTTCAATCAGGCCTATGGGGTAGGTTCAACGGTAGGCGTCATGCTGCCCTTTAGCAGGAGCCACGAAACCGAGGCCGACCGTATCGGGCTGCAGATTATGGCCATTGCCGGCTATGATCCATCCGAAGCTGCAGAACTCTGGAAAAGGATGAAGGCCGAAAGTGGCGGACAGACCCCGCCCGAATTCTTGAGCACTCACCCCTCCAACGATACGCGGATTCAAAACCTGACCGAATGGGCACCTATGGCCAAAGCCGAAGCCAAGAAGTTCGGAGTCACCTCGTTTCGATAAAAGATTCCACAATAATTGTAACTTGAAAGCCGTTCCTGAACAGAGCGGCTTTTAATTTTATAAGAATTGGCTTAAACAAGTTTTAACCTCACCAAACATTGAAGGGAGACAAAAAATTACTGAATGCCTGGGCGTTTTACGATTGGGCCAATTCCGTCTATAATCTGGTTATCTCCTCTGCGGTTTTCCCTATTTTCTACGGGGCCCTGACCTTGGTCAAGGATGAAAATGGCCAAATGCTCGATGATACCGTCCGTTTTTTTGGAACGGATTTCAACAATGACACCCTAATCAGTTATGTGACCGCAATCGCCTTCTTGGTGGTCTCTTTTTTGAGCCCCCTGTTAAGCGGTATCGCCGATTACGCCGGCAACAAAAAGGTGTTTTTAAAATTCTTCTGCTATTTGGGCGCATCGGCCTGTATCGGGCTGTATTGGTTCAGCCTTGATTATCTCTGGTTCGGATTGCTGTGTTACTTTATAGCCCTGATCGGTTTCTGGTCGAGCTTAGTGTTCTACAATTCGTACTTGCCCGATATCGCATACCCCGAACAACAGGATGCTATCAGTGCCAAAGGCTATTCCCTGGGGTATATCGGTAGCGTTCTGCTTCTTTTGATTTGCCTTGCGATGATTTTGAAGTTCGAGACCTTTGGATTTGACGATGCCTCGACCCCTACCCGACTGTCCTTTGTCCTGACCGGGGTTTGGTGGATGGGTTTTAGCCAATATACCTTTTATCATCTGCCCAAGGGCAACAAAAACGGCACCTTTACCAAAAACCTGCTCTTCAACGGGTTTAGGGAACTGACACGGATATGGAAAAAAATCAAAGCCAATATCCCGCTTAAAAGATATCTGGGCGCTTTTTTTGTTTACAGTATGGCCGTACAGACCATTATGCTGATCGCCACCTATTTCGGAATCGAGGAGCTGGACTGGGGAGGCACGGACTCCACCACGGGTTTGATCGTCAGCGTACTGCTCATACAGATTGTCGCGATCCTAGGAGCGTATATTACCTCAAGATGTTCCGCACGGTTTGGAAATATCAGCACCTTGATCGTCCTAAACCTCATTTGGATCGGCATTTGCATATTCGCCTACACCATCGTGACGCCCCTCGAGTTTTACATCACCGCGGGCTTCGTCGGGCTGGTCATGGGTGGCATACAATCTCTATCACGCTCGACCTATTCCAAATTGCTTCCCCCAGATGCCGTAGATACCACTTCGTATTTCAGCTTCTACGATGTTTCAGAAAAAATAGGTATCGTTATCGGAATGTTGACTTACGGCTACATCGCCCAAGTGACCGGAAGTATTCGCTATTCGATAATTTTTCTCGGATTGTTTTTTTTAATCGGGATGCTCTTGTTGCTGCGGGTAAAGAAAGTGGAAATCAAGGATAGTTTAGGATAAAATCCTCGCATCCTACCGCGGGAATTTAGCTAAAATAAAATCGGATGTATGTTCGGCAATTACGATTTCGCAGGATGCCTTAAGGGCGAAATAATATCGTGGGGCGTCCTCAAAACCATGTACCCTTTTATCCTTGATCGCCCTTTTAGAAACCTCCTGATCAATCGTGGTAAGCCGTATGTTTTCAATAAGTAGGTCAATCTTTTTCCGCGCCATCCGATTACTCCAAAAAACTTTGGATCGCCAATTCGTAACTTTTCAGTCCGAATCCTAAAATTACGCCCATTGCATTCGGTGAGATATAAGATATGTGACGGAACTGCTCGCGCTTATGGGTATTCGAAATATGTACTTCGACCACTGGGGTTTTAATGGCCTTCACGGCATCTCCGATTCCGATCGAAGTGTGGGTGTAGGCGGCCGCATTGAGTATGATGCCATCATAAGAAAAACCGACCTCTTGAATCTTATCAATGAGTTCGCCTTCGCTATTGGACTGAAAATATTCTAGCTGCAGTTTCTTGAATTTAAACTGTAAATCAGGAAAATGGTCTTCAAATGTCTGGTTACCATAAACTTCAGGTTCGCGTTTTCCCAAGAGATTAAGATTGGGACCATTAATGATCAGGATCTTCATATCGATTTTCTCATTCTTATTTAATATCGCAACAATTGGTACGGTCTAATCGCTCCCCCACGCTTCTAAGCGGAAGCCTAGTACCTTCTAAAAGTAATACACGCCGCCAAGGGAGAGCGCCCTGTTTCTGGAATTGAAATTATCAAAAAGCTTTGAAACACCCAATCCGAAGCGGAGCTGAAAATAAATAGTATCGTTCATACGATATCCGGCCCCTACGTTTATTCCGAAATCCACTGTATTTCTTTCGATGGCAATCAAGTCATCCCCGTTATCCCCTACAAGCACCCCTACTTGTGGACCGAATTCCGCAGCGATTTCATCGGTAATGTGGTATTTGGTCATTAAAGGCAATTGCAGGTAGGTCAGGTTCAAGTTCCCGATACCGATATCCGTTCTCTGAAACGACAGAAGAAGTTCGGGCTGTAGGTAAAAATTCTCCGAGAAAGCCGGAATTTCGGCCGCTCCACCGAAATGGAAGCCTAATTTGGGACTGATATCCGCAAAATCCCCGGAAAACGTGGAGAAACCCAGACCCGCCTTTGCTCCGAACCGTACCGGCCCTGTATCCGTGGATGCATTAAAATTTTGCGAGGACTGCGCATACACCTGGGCACTACCGAAAAGAATCATTGCGAGAATCGCGTGTAACTTAAAATTCATAGTTGTCAGTTTGTAGTTGTTCAACTTCAAAGATAAACAACTTTGAATTGCGCTACTCATTTCAGAGCATAGTAATCCCTACCTTTGTTCTTGAATTTAAATCCAATCGACAAAAACCCGTAGATTACGATGGTCCCCATTTTTGAACGACCGTTCCCCATCTTTGTTGATAACTCACTATGACCTGGCAGGAAGCACTTTCAGATTACCGGCACTACCTCAAAATCGAAAGGGGCCTATCAACAAATACCCAGCAAAATTACATCCGTGACGTCAAAAAGCTTATAGCCTTTCTCGGAGCCAACGATCTTGGCGATACGCCGGTCGATATCGAAAAGGAGACGGTTCGGCAGTTTGTCTATGAGGTGGCAAAAACAATGAATCCAAGCTCTCAGTCACGGATTATATCGGGACTCAAAAGTTTTTTTAACTATTTGGTATTTGAAAATTATCGCAAAGACCATCCTCTAGACCTCATCGAATCCCCAAAAACAGGCAGGAAGCTGCCCGATACGCTGTCCGAGGCGGAAATCAATGCCGTGATCAACGCCATCGACCTCTCCAAACCCCAGGGCGAACGCAATCGCGCCATGTTGGAAACCTTATATGGATGTGGACTTCGGGTATCGGAACTGATCAACCTTAAAATTTCAGACCTCTATTTTGAAGAAGACTTTATCAACGTTATCGGCAAGGGCGACAAACAGCGTTTTGTTCCCATAAGCACTGTCAACAAAAAATACATTGACATCTATCGGAAGGAAATACGAATCCATCAACATATTCAAAAGGGCTTCGAAGACACCCTTTTTTTAAATCGTAGGGGCAAAAAGCTGACCCGGGCCATGCTCTTTACCATCGTCAAAGATCTCGCTGAAAAAGTAGGTTTACAGAAAAGGGTCAGTCCGCACACCTTCCGTCACTCCTTTGCCACCCACCTGCTTCAGAACGGCGCCGACCTGCGGGCCATACAGCAGATGTTGGGCCATGAGAGTATTACAACGACCGAAATTTATTTTCATGTGGACCGCAGCGACCTGAAACGGGTGATGAACGAGTTTCATCCGAGGAAACCTTCTTCCGTCTGAATCGCTTATAATCTCTCTTATAGGGTCTTATAATCAGCCGGGCTTCCCGATCGAAGCGCACATAATTATAGACCCAGTTGACAAATACGACCATGCGGTTGCGAAACCCGATCAAAAAGAACAAGTGGACGAACATCCAAACGAACCAGGCGAACACACCTTGAAATTTGTAATGTTCGAGGTCCACCACGGCCTTGTTCCGACCTACGGTAGCCATGCTGCCCTTGTCTTTGTAGCGGAAAGGCTTCATCGGTTGACCCTTATTGAGACGCACCAGATTTTCACCAAGGTGTTTCCCCTGCTGCAAGGCCGGCTGTGCCACCATGGGATGGCCGTGAGGCGCCTTATCGGATTGCATATAGGCGGCATCGCCGATGGCGTAAATACCATCGTGATCCATAACTTGATTGAATTCATTGACCTTTATCCGATTGCTGGAGGCCAACAGGTCTTTAGCATCCAAACCTTCGATCGACACGGCCTTCACCCCCGCCGCCCAGACTACCGTCGCGGCCTCAAAGACCAGATCGGTCTTGGTACGCACCGTTTTACCGTCGTATGCGGTAACCCGTGCCCCTTTCCAAACCTGAACGCCAAGACCTTCAAGAAATTCTTCCGCCTTTTTCGAGGCTTCCCGACTCATGCCCTGAAGGACCTGCTCTCCGGACTGGACCAGGTTGATCTGGGCCTTTCGGGTGTCAAGATCGGGATAGTCCTTTGGAAGGATTCCCTTTTTAATTTCGGCAAGGGCACCGGCCAGTTCTACTCCCGTCGGGCCACCGCCGACGATAACGAAATTCATCAGGGCATCGCGTTCGTGAAGGTTATCGGTCAAAAGGGCCTGTTCAAAATTTTCAAGAATAAGACTACGCAGGTCCAAGGACTGGGGAATGGTTTTCATTCCCATACTGTTCTGTTCGATTTCGTCGTTGCCGAAAAAATTGGTTTCCGAACCGGTACCGATGACTAAATAATCATAGGCCAGTTCGCCGATATCGGTACACACCAACTTCGACGCGGGTTTCACCCGTAGCACCTCTGCAAGACGAAAATAAAAGTCGGGATAGCCCTGCAAAACCTTGCGCAACGGATACGCGATGGAGTCCGGCTCAAGTCCTCCTGTAGAAACCTGATAGAGCAAGGGCTGAAAGGTGTGATAATTGTTTTTGTCCAGAAGCACCACCTGCATTTCCTTTCCTTTCAGTGCCTGACCCAGGGCTATCCCACCAAAACCGCCGCCAACGATAACGATTCGGGGCAAACTTGATTTTGGAATATTTAGTGCGTCGGTATCGGCCATACTTCTTTCTCTTTGGCTCAAATGTAAACAAAAGCTTTTTGGTAAGTTGAACCTTTCGCACGGAATTCTATAACGGGACCCTATCGAACATAAGGCTGCTCCCGAAATTTAGCTCTGATGAATATCCAAGGATACGTAGTTGCATAAAAACCTGAAATCCAGCGGACGATGGCTCTTTCATTTGGGCCGAAGACGGCACAATGGGGGGATTTGAGATGGACTGAAGTGCAGTCGCTAGACTTTTTTCCTGTTGCGAAACCGGCGCAGTTCGTTTTCCTCTTCGACTGCCATTAGTTCTTTCTGAGGAATTACCTTTAAAAAAGAGGGGTGCTGCTCGATGGCATACTCCAATTTTTCGATGATGGCATCGAAAGATTCGTTATCGTAATCGATATCCAGCGGCTCTTTGATAACCATAGATTGCAAGATGCCTTTTTTCTTGATCCGGAGTCCCTTTTTGTCAAAGGAGCGACGAAAGCCATCGATGACTACCGGCACCACGATCGGCTTGTACTTTTTGATGATGTGCGCGGTCCCCTTTCGCAAAGGTTTCCATGGGGTGGTCGTGCCCTGCGGAAAGGTAATGACCCAACCATCGTTCAATGCCATCCCGATATTTGATATGTCGCTGAACTTTACCTTCCGGTTTATCTCCTTGCCTTCGGAACGCCAGGTGCGCTCGACGCTCACAGACCCCGCATAGGCGAACATTTTGGTCAACAGGCTCTTTTTCATGGTCTCCGCCGCGGCGACGTAGTACATGTTCAATTTTGGGTTCCATATATAGCCTATATTCTTGATATTATCCACTCGGCCGCTTAAGCTCGCGTTGAACACGTGAAACATAGCCACCACATCGGCAAAATAGGTCTGGTGGTTGCTGACAAAAAGTACGTTTCGATCCGGAAGCGAACGGATAATATCAGAGCCCTCTACCTCTAAATTATTGAACTGCTTGTATCTCGAATGGGTCATCAGTCCCATAATACGAATCAACCATTTCTTTATAAAAAGGATATGACCAAACGGATTTCTTTTAAATAGCCCCATAGGCCGCTAAAGTACGAAACATCGCAGAAACCGGGAATAGCATTCGGAATTTGATTTTAGAAAGGTAACAGCCTCTCCATGTTCCCACCAATTGATAATGCGCCTATTACAAAACCTGCCGTAACAGGGTTCTCATCTCGTTCAGCATCATTCCGGTGGCGCCCCACACGGTATAGCCGTTCAAACGGAAAGCAGGCACCTTGACATCGCGCGCATAGGAGGTGGACAGATTTTCGGTACGCAAATTGGACTCGTCCATAATGTCCATCAACGGCACTTCGATGAGCGCGGCGACCTCCGAGACTTGGGGAATAAATAAGGTCGGGGTACGATGCAGTCCCATAAAGGGCTTTACCTCAAAATTGCTGGGAGGAATATAAATTTCAGTGAACCCCCGTAGTACTTCGATTTTTTCGGAGGATATGCCGACCTCCTCCCTGGTTTCACGTAGGGCGGTTGCACTAAGGTCCACATCCCCTTTTTCAGCGCGGCCTCCGGGAAATCCGATCTGGTTCGCATGTATATCCTTAGGATGGTTTTTTCTTAGGATAAACAATAATCTCACGGTATTTTCGGCATCGGGATAGAACAGTGCCATCACTCCCGCTTTTTTTGGATGTTTTGGCGCTGCCCTCGCCTTCCGCAATTCTTTCAACCGAAAGTCAGGTACCATTTTCAGGTGCGAAGCTTCCCCCGGTAGCGGCAAATCCTTTATTTTTGAAGTCCGAATGACAAAATCATCAAAATCCATGATTCTTTATCGATTATATGCGATTGCAATAGTACTACTATTTTTTATGGCCTCCTGTGGGGATGATCCCAAGGGCAATTCCTCTTCAGTCGCCGAAAAAGATCAAAAAACAGACTCGGTTACAGATGACTCGACCGTTTCGACCGACACGACAAAAATAAAAAACGACGAGGAGGAAGAGAACAAGTTCGTACTGACCGAGGATAACGCCGTCGATTTTTTCTACGAATACCAAAAAGATCTTACGGTCGATAAGGTAAAAATCACCACCCGGCTCGGCAGCTTTACGGTGCAGCTTTACGACAATGTGCCCTATCACAAGGCCAATTTTATCTATCTAACCCGAAAAGGTTATTTCGACGACACCCAGTTCCATCGCGTGGTCAAGGACTTCATCATTCAAGGGGGCAATTCCGATGATCGAAAGACCGGTAGAAAACGCAGCGAAATCGGGCGGTACCTGCTTCCCCCGGATACCCGAAAGGGACACCGGCACCATCGCGGCACCCTTTCGATGCCCAGCAGCGAAAAAGAGGAGAATCCACATATGCTCGCCTCTCCCTATGAATTTTTTATCGTAGTGACCGACCCAGGGTCCTATCATCTAGATGGGGACTTCACCCCCTTCGGACGGGTCATCAAAGGCATGGACGTCGTAGATAAGATCAATCAGGTGGAAACGGGCGAAGGCGACTGGCCCCAACAGAACATTTACATCCAAAAAGCGGAGGTCGTCGAGTGAGGTTTCATTAATTGCTCGGCATCAAACTGTAAACGCGTCTGGTCATTGAGACGCTCCACCCTTACCATCCGTTATTACTTCTTAACGCGCTCCCCTTCTGCACACCGATTAATTTTACCGATTTCTCATTACTTCGCACCGACCCCGCTCTACCTCTCTTTCCTATAAATATTAGGCAATGCGATACCGAACCGGATTGCCAACAACCTTCCCACGATAACCATCAAAATGGCGATACTGTAGGCATAGGCTTCCTCGATGGGTAGCTGGATGAGCACAAAGTAGCTAACACCTCCTAAAATACAAGCCGTGGCGTAGATCTCCCTACTGAAAATAGTGGGAATCTTGTTACAAAGTATATCACGGATCACCCCTCCAAAGCAGGCCGTAACCGTACCCAGCGCGATACACATGACCGGCAAAAGATCATAGGCCAGTCCCTTTTCGACCCCCACCATCGTAAATAGGCCTAACCCGATAGCATCAAAAAACAAGAGCGTCTTAGGAAAATTGTGCAGATGATTCGCAAATAATACAGCGAAGGCTACCGTTCCGATAATTATGGAAATATAGGTGTAATCGCGCATCCAAAAGACGGGGGTACTCCCAATCATGATGTCCCGCAGTGTGCCACCCCCGACGGCAGTCGCAAATGCAATGATCAGCACCCCGAAAATGTCCATTTTTTTCTCCATGGCCACAAGTACTCCCGAAATGGCGAAGGCGATGGTTCCTAAAATGTCGATGATAAAATAGAACATAGGGCTGGTCATAGGGTTGGGATTTTGAATTTGGGATTTTGCTACCTCACATCTCCCTGGTATAATAGCTATAATCTTTGATGATGACATCCACAAAGTCCATCGGTTTCGCTTCGGTATTAATTTCCGTCACTTTTTTGATCTGATCGCTCAAAGATACGATTACATTGTGATTGCCGTTTCGCCTGGCGTCATCGTACAGGTCTTTGATCGTCTGCATCTCGCGATCCTTAAAAACGGTAACCTGCGGGAATTTGGGACTGTAGTCCGACGGAAGGTCGCGTAACAGGGTGTCGTGCAAAAAGACCCTTTTCTTTTCGGTGATTACCGTCGTACCGGCCGCGATGTCCCCTACCCGTTGCCCTTTTCCCTTGATCAGAATCGTAAGAACCGCCACGCCGCCCATGGTGAGAACGACATCGATAATCCGCAACACCCAACGGATAAAATAACTGGAAAAGCTTGGTTTGGACCCGTCCAATTTGACAACCCTGATCTGCATCAAATGCTTTCCCACCGTTTGTCCGTCCATAAAACTTTCCAACAAAACATAATAGAGAAAGGCAGGCAGGCTCAACAGCAGGTAAAACGTCCACCAATCCCCAGAATCAACATTCATCGACACCAAGATCATGATAATCAGCACGTAATAGACCAAAATGATAAAACTATCGATGAGGTAAGCAAGCATGCGGTCTCCAAGATGTGCCGTGTTCTGGCTGATGCTTATATTCTGGGCCGTTTCTATTTGAAATTGTTCCATTGTTTTGTTTCTTTGAGGTACCAACCCCCATCAAAGTATGCGCGAAGCCGCTTTCGTCAGGCAAAATAAGAACAAATGGGCAACTTTTGAAAATGTCCTGTCCAACAGAACGGCACTGCCCCCCGATAAATTGTCCGACCTGTACATTGAGATCACCGACCACCTTAGTTACGCGAAAACCTTCTATGGCGGAAGCAATACGGAGTTCTATCTGAACACCTTGGCTTCACAAGCGCACCAGAAAATCTACAAGAGTAAACGCGAGTCTAAAAATAGGATTTTAGAATTTTGGAAGATGGAATTCCCCCTCATGTTCTACCACCACCAACGCGAACTGCTCATCGCCTTTCTGGTCTTCGCCTTTTTTACGGCGGTAGGCATATTTTCCTCGGCTAGTGATGGAGATTTCGTACGTTCAATTCTAGGGGATAGTTACGTAAACATGACCTTGGAAAATATTGAAAAGGACGACCCCATGGCCGTGTACAAACAAATGGGCGAATTCAATATGTTTTTGGGCATTACAATCAATAATATCAGGGTGGCCCTGATGGCTTTTGCCTATGGTATTCTCTTGGGTATCGGCACCTTGTACATTATGATGCGCAATGGAATAATGCTCGGTAGTTTTCAGTACTTCTTCCATGAAAAGGACTTGCTCTGGGAGTCGGTGCGGACCATATGGATCCATGGCACCATAGAAATATCGGTGATTATCATTGCCGGTTGTGCCGGGCTGGTGCTTGCCAACGGTTTGCTCTTTCCGGGCACCTATACCCGGTTGGAATCCTTTAAGAGAGGCGTCAAAAACGGACTGAAGATCATGCTGGCCACCGTACCTTTTTTTATCCTAGCGGGATTTCTCGAAGGTTTCGTCACCCGGCATACCGAAATGCCGGACGCATTGGCCGTTCTTATAATTTTAGGCTCGCTTGCACTAATCTTGTATTATTTCGTTATATATCCGAGGAGGCTATATCGTCGACTTACAAACCCATAAGGCAACAATGAAATCTTACATCGAATTCAAGAAAAAGCGTGACCTGGGCGAAATCCTTTCCGATACTTTTGCCTTTATCCGAAATGAGTTCAAGCCATTTTTTCGGACCTATTTTAAAATTGTGGGGCCTTACCTTGTGGTAATGCTTATTTGTTACGGACTGTATATGTACAGGTTCGGGAATTTGATTAGTTTCAACCTTGAAAGGTCCGAGCAGTCTCTTGATGGCTTGGTTCTTATTTTTGTTGGCTTGGCATTTCTTACCTCGATCATTACCGCCTACGTCCTGTCGCAGGCAACTACCCTGTTTTACATCAAATCTTACGCCAATAACAATGGCAACATCGATTTCGAAGAAATAAAAAAGGGGGTGTACGAGACTTTTTGGCAATTTATCGGTCTTGGTATTCTGGTGGGTATCTGCGTGGGAACTGGTCTGATGTTCTGCCTAATACCTGGCATCTACCTCTATGTACCGCTCATCCTGTCCTTTAGCATATTGGTCTTTGACCGAAAGGGGGCGACCGATGCCTTTAGCTATAGTTTTACCCTGGTACGGAACTATTGGTGGCATACTTTTGCCTCCCTCTTCGTGGTAGGTCTTATCGTTACGGTCGCCGGATATGCTTTTTCGTTACCCGGCACCATCTATACCTACGCCAGAATGGGCATCCTCTCGGGGGAAATCGATGCCGAAAACTTTACGATGATAGACCCGATCGGTATCCTCCTTGGAATTGTCGGAACCCTAGCCCAGTTTTTGCTGAACATTATCTCCGTAGTGGCCAGCGTACTGATTTATTTCGATCTGAACGAAAAAAAGAACTTTACGGGTACCTACGAACGTATAAAGAACCTAGGGGCTACGGAATGAACTATCTCTAAGCAAGCATGCGAGGCATGAAAATTCCAAATCCCAAGCACCAAACCCGCCTGCAGGACGGGCAAGATTCCTAAAAAGCAATGGGTGCTGGATAAACAATCGATGCAAGCACCAGGGAAGTCAATCCTAAGAGATTAAAGATATGCGGAAACGGATTTTTCATTGTTGGTCTGCTTTTTTCTGTGCCCTAGCCGCGTATGCACAGAAGGATTCCACCATCGTAATCTATGATACCTCTCCCATAGAAATTAGGCAGATCGACGAGGAAGCCCTGCAAAAATATCGGGGCGATGGCGCCTTCGATTACGAGGTCACGGAAACCGGGCCCACTTGGTGGGACGACTTTACCAGCTGGATAGGGAACGGCATCCTCCGTATATTGGAGGCGATTTTCGGGGTTGAAAAGGCAACGGGCGTGTTCGCGGGGCTTTTAGAGCTACTCCCCTACCTGTTAATTGGCATCCTGATATTTCTGCTGATCCGGTTTTTTCTCAAAGTCAATGCACGCGCCCTGATACAGGCTCAAAAAGAAAAAAAATCGGTCACGGTATCCGAAGATGAACACCTTATCAAAAATGAAGACTTGCACCAGCTCGTCCAAAAGGCAGTGGCCGATAAAAACTATCGATTGGCCATCCGGTACTATTATTTGTTGGTATTAAAAGTAATGGGCGAAAAAAAACTCATCGTATGGGAGCTGCAAAAGACCAACGACGACTACATCCGGGAAATTCGAAAAACGGAATTCCAACAGCGCTTCAGAAAAATTACCCGGCTGTACGATTATATCTGGTACGGCGATTTCCCAATTGACGAACCCCAGTACTACCGGGCCGAAAAAGACTTTTCCTCATTACGAAATAAGCTGGAGGCCAATGGTTAAAAAGGGAGCTGTGTATATCGTCATCGCCGCACTGACCTTAGGCCTGTTGTTGTTGCTGGAATACAACCGGCCCAAGGTGGTCAATTGGTATCCATCGTACGTTTCGACCCACAAGATTCCCTATGGCACCTACGTGCTCAACGATATCATGCAACAGTTGTTCGAGAAATTGCAGCAGGTCGATGCACCTCCGTTTGCGTTCCTGACCGAAGCTACTCATCCGCAGGGCACCTATTTTTTTGTGAATGGGCAGGTCGAATTCGGGGAAGCCGAACTGAAAACGATGCTGGACTGGGTATCCAAGGGAAATACGCTTTTTATGGCTTCCAATAGTTTCGAAGGGGCCTTGCTGGATACCCTCGGCCTGGAGACCGGAAACCTGTATCCCGATCTTGACGCAAAACGCCGGTTCCGACATCGGTTGGTCCATCCGAAAATGGATTTCCAAGACGGTGCCGTCTTTCAAAGGGACGATCATGTCACCTACTTCAAAACAATCGATACCGCGAAAACGGTGGTCATCGGAAGTGTAGCGCCCATCTTGGAAAATAGCGATATGGAAGCCCGTCTTTTTAATGTCGTCAAACAGCCATTCGGACGCGGCGAAATCCTTTTGAGTACCTTTCCCAAGACTTTTACCAATTTTTTTATTCTAAAGGAAGACAATCGGGAGTATACGGCGGGACTTTTATCTTATCTGGATGGATCACGGAATATCTACATCGACAACTTTTATAAATCGGGGAAACCCGTGCATACCTCGCCGATGTACCTCTTTCTCAATACCAAAGAACTGAAATGGGCCTATTATCTGGTGTTGATCGGTGCGGTAATCTACGTTATTTTTGAAGGAAAAAGAAAGCAACGGGCGATTCCCGTAGTGCAACCCCTTAAAAACCAGACCTTGGCCTTCACCCGTACCATCGCCGATATGTATTATGAAAAGGGGGAGGCCAAACCCATCGTGGAGCAACAGATCCTTAATTTTCTGGAATACATACGGACGCGTTTCCACTTGTCCACCAACCAGTGGGATGCAGAGTTTTACCGGAACCTGGCGTCCCGAAGCGGACATAGTCCCGATGAGATCGAACGACTTTTTGCATTTTTACGACAGCTCAAGGACCAAGAAGTGATATCGGACAATGAACTGAGGGAGCTGAATACATCCCTTGAAAAATTCAAAAAACGGGCCAAAACCGCATGAGAAGTCCTAAAAAGGTACAGCACCAAGGCGAACGGCACTGAGCAGTGAGAATCCGACGTAGGATGGTAAGACATAGGACATAGGACTGAAAATTTTAAAAATGTTAGTGCTTCATGGGAAAACGGATTGTCTTATGTCTTACGTCCTACAGTCTTATGTCGAATTGGACGGTTAGATAAATAGTTCCAAGAATGGAATCCAATAAATAAACCTGACAACGCTAAATATAACCATAGATGGAAAACACCGAATCGCAAAACCAAAACCTCGAGTTCGACAACCGTATTCCTCTTGGGGACCTGAAAAACGCAGTAGCCAATGTGAAATCCGAATTGGCCAAGGTCATCGTAGGCCAGGAGAATTTTATCGATCAATTGATCGTCTCCCTACTGGTCGACGGTCATGTATTGATCGAGGGTGTACCCGGCATCGCAAAGACCATTACCGCCAAACTCTTCGCCAAGACCCTAAAAACGGATTTCAGCCGGATCCAGTTTACGCCGGACCTGATGCCCAGCGATATCTTGGGGACTTCGATTTTCAGTGCCAAGTCCTCGGAATTCGAATTCAAAAAGGGACCTATATTTTCGAACATCGTACTGATAGATGAAATCAACCGCGCCCCCGCCAAGACCCAGGCGGCCCTGTTCGAGACCATGGAAGAACGTCAGATCACCATGGACGGCGCCACCTACCCGATGGACGCGCCCTTTATGGTCTTGGCCACCCAAAACCCCATCGAGCAGGAAGGTACCTATGCCCTTCCCGAGGCCCAGCTCGATCGTTTTCTTTTTAAGATCAAGGTCGATTACCCCTCCCTAGAAGAGGAGGTGCAGATCATACAGACCCACCACGAACGCAAAGAGGAGAAGCCTCATGATCTGATCAAGGGGGTGCTGACAGCGGACCAGCTGGCGGATTATAAGCGTAAAATCCGCAATGTCATCGTCGAGAAAAAAATCGTCCGGTACATCGCCGATATCATTACCAAGACCCGGAACCATCCGCATTTGTATCTGGGGGGCTCGCCCCGGGCCTCGATCGCGACCCTGAACGCGGCAAAGGCCTTTGCCGCGATACAGGGTAGGGATTTCGTAACCCCCGATGACGTTAAACGGGCCTTGGTGCCCGTGCTGAACCATCGCATCATCCTAACGCCCGAACGTGAAATGGAAGGTATGACGACGGACAGTGTCGTGCACATGATCTCCGAATCGGTGGAAATCCCCAGATGATGCAGTTCCTAAAATCCTTTTACATACACAATACGTTTTTTAGGTACATCGCCGTTTTGGCGGCCTGCTTCGTCATCTCGTACTGGGTGCCCCTCCTCTATCCTGTTGCCTGGGTGCTGATCTTGGTGCTGCTCGCTTTGTTCCTGTTCGACATCTATCTTTTGTATGCTACCGGTTCCAGTGTTTCCGCCCGGCGCCGGCTTCCGAAAAAACTGTCCAACAGCGATTTGAATCCCATCCCAATTACCTATAGTTCCGACTACCCCTTTAAAACCTACGTATCGATTATCGATGAACTTCCACCACAGTTCCAAAAAAGGGATTTTGAGCATACCTCCAGCCTGAGCAAAGGCGAAAGGAGAGAGTTTAGCTACAACGTACGGCCCGTAGAGCGAGGGGAATACGTATTCGGGAATCTTATCGTTTTCGCCTCGTCCCCCCTAAGGATCGTGAAACGGAAATTTGTCTTCCAAAAGGACGAAACGGTTCCGGTCTATCCGAGCATCATCCAAATGCAGCGTTACGATTTTTTGGCCATCGGCAACCGATTGACGGAAGTGGGACTAAAGAAAATACGCCGTATCGGACATACCCAGGAATTCGAACAGATCAAGGAATACGTGCCCGGCGACGATTTTCGTACCATCAACTGGAAGGCCACCGCCAAACAGGCCCAATTAATGGTCAACCAGTATCAGGACGAGCGCTCCCAACCCATCTACTCCATTATCGATACGGGCAGAGTGATGAAAATGCCGTTCGAGGGACTGAAATTATTGGATTATGCCATCAATTCCACCTTGGCCTTCTCCAATGTCGCTCTTAAACGGAACGATAAGACAGGTATGCTGGCCTTTTCGAAATCCGTGGGCCCCTTCGTGCCCGCCATCCAGAAAATCACGCACTTGAATACGATTCTAGAGAAACTCTACAACATCGACACGGAGTTCACCGAATCGGATTTCGGGCTGCTCTACGCGACGGTCAAACGGAAGATCAGCCATCGCAGTCTCTTATTGCTCTACACCAATTTTGAACATATATCCGCCCTCAAGAGACAGCTTCCCTTTTTGCTCGCCCTGGCCAAAAAGCACGTGTTGGTGGTCATCTTCTTCGAGAACACCGAACTCGAGAAGTTGATCGCCACCGACGCCGAAAACCTGCAGGGCATTTACCACAAGACCATTGCAGAAAAATTCCGCATTGAAAAGCGTCAAATGCAAAAAGAGTTGCGGCAATACGGTATCCAGACCATCCTGACCAAACCGAAAAGCCTTAGCATTAATACGATCAACAAATATCTGGAGATCAAGGCAAGGGGACTCCTATAGCACGCATGGTTCTACCACGAATATGGTGCTCATCCATGAAACTTGCCGGCACAGCACAATTTAAGTGCAGGATGAAAGACAAAAGGAGCAAGGAATAAGGACGACAGAAGCTTGGAATAAGGATAAAAGGAGCAAGGAACAGGGACACTTGCACTTTAGGGGATGGACGAAAAAGCTGTGAGAACAGACAGCGTACAAATTACACTCTAGAAAGGCGGATCGATGGGTGTAAACCCAAAAAAAATCGCTATCTTGACCGCACATTAGCATTGCAGTGTCTTCGAAACCCCTACCCCGTACTCTTCGGGTGCGGGCGTTCGTTCGCCTACGTTCTCAAATACGTTCTAGGTTCCAGGATAGTTTTGCAAGCCGTTGCAACTGAACATCAAAATCAATTCAAATCCGTTTTCCATGTTACAAAAATTCTTGATCCCCTTGTTTTCCTTGGCCATAGTCGGTCTGCACGCCCAAACATCGATAATCGGTTTTACCCCCGAAAACGCCGAAAAGGAAATCGCCCTTGAGAAAGAGTTCGAGTCCAAATTATCCGCCGAGAATCTCGATGCGTGGATGAAGCGTATGGCCGCGGAACCCCATTGGGTAGGCACGGAATACGGCCGGAAAAATGCGGAATGGATGAAAAATCAGTTTAATTCGTGGGGCTACGATGCCAAGATCGAGACCTACCACGTACTGTTCCCGTACCCTAAGACTCGAGTGCTGGAGCTGACGGCCCCGACGACCTACACCGCCAAGCTGACCCCTATGGCGGTCGAAGGAGACGAATATACGGCCCAGGGTGACGCACTATTACCCAGTTATAACGCCTTTTCCACGGACGGGGATGTCGAGGCCGAACTGGTTTTCGTCAACTACGGCGTACCCAAGGATTACGAAGAACTCGATAAACTGGGAATCGATGTCAAGGGAAAAATCGTTATCGCCAAATACTACGGTTCCTGGCGGGGCATCAAGCCCAAACTCGCCGCTGAAAAAGGAGCGATCGGCTGTATCATCTATTCCGACCCAAAGGATGACGGCTATGTCAAGGGGGATGTCTATCCCAAGGGACCCTTTAAAAACAAGACCGGAGTACAACGCGGCTCGGTAATGGACATGCCACTTTATCCCGGGGACGTATTGACCCCTGGCTATCCCGCCACCAAGGATGCGGAACGATTGGACCGTGAAGAGGCGCCTACCATTACTAAGATCCCCGTATTGCCCATCTCCTACGAAGATGCCCAGCCCTTGTTGGAAGCCCTAGAGGGCGAGGTAGCGCCCGAATCATGGCGCGGCGGCCTTCCGATTACCTATCACATCGGTCCCGGCCCCGCGAAAGTCCACCTTAAACTCGAATTCGACTGGCAGCTCAAGCCGGCCCATAACGTAATCGCTACCATGAAGGGAACGGAATTCCCCGATCAATGGGTGCTGCGGGGTAACCACCACGATGCCTGGGTACACGGGGCCAGCGATCCGGTCAGTGGAATGGTCGCCCTAATGGAGGAAGCCAGGGCCATCGGCGAACTTGCCAAAAACGGGGACAAGCCAAGGCGCACCTTGGTCTATGCCGCCTGGGATGCCGAGGAACCCGGACTCATAGGTTCTACCGAATGGGTAGAGGACCACATCGGGGTACTGCAGGAAAAGGCCATCGCCTACATCAACACCGACGGTAACGGCCGAGGATTTCTTAGTGCCGGAGGCTCGCACAGCTTACAGGCCATGGTGAGCGAGGTGGCCGGTGCGGTAACCGACCCTCAACGTGAAGTATCGGTCAAAGAGCGAAAAATCGCCAGTAACCTTGTCGATGGCGGCAGTAAAGATTTCGAACTCTATGCCGTGGGATCAGGTTCCGACTATTCCCCCTTTATCCAGCATGCGGGTATCGCTTCGTTGAACCTTGGCTTTGGCGGGGAAAATGCAGGCGGGGAATACCATACCATCTATGATACCTATCCCAATTACAAGCGGTTCAAAGATCCTGATTTTGCCTATGGTGTGGCCTTGGCCAACGTCGCGGGACGAATCAGTTTGCGCCTGGCCAATGCCGACGTACTTCCGTTGGAATTTGGGGAATGGCACAACACCGTTTCGGGCTACCTAGATGAAGTAATCGATGAGACCGTCACCATGCGCAAAGCTGTCGAAAAACACAATCAAATGGTCGATAAGAACGCCTTTGAACTGGCAGCGGACCCTAAAAGGCCTCTGGTAAAGCCCGAAAAGGAAAAAGCGGTTCCTTATCTCGATTTTGCACCTGTACAAAATGCAATGGCCGATCTAAAAACCAGTATCGAGAAATTTAATGCGGCGGATCCTTCCCAATTGCCCCCCGAAAAGCGGCAAGCGCTCAACCGGCAGCTGATGCAGGTCGAGCAGATGTTGACATCGGAAAAGGGACTTCCACGAAGACCTTGGTACAAGCACCAAATCTACGCCCCCGGTTTCTATACCGGATACGGCGTAAAAACCTTGCCCGGGGTCAGGGAAGCCATCGAGCAAAAGAGCTGGAAAGAGGCCCAGGAACAGATTGGAGTGTTGGCGGAGACCTTGGAAGGTTTTGATGGACACCTTCAGAAAATGAACGCCATGTTCTAAGAAAAGAGAGCCCCTCTATTTAAAAATGGTTCTACCCTGAATTTTGTGGGTAATTTCGCTATCTCCGATGGAACAAGGACGGAAAGAGCAAGGAAGAAAGACGAATATATTTTTCGGAACATCCGAAAAGGTAAATGTAGGACTAAAAATACCCATGTGTCCTTCATTTTCTTTTTTCCTTCTTCCTTTCGTCTTTTGGTCGGATCAACAGCAACTGTTCTCACAAAAAAAACGGTAGAACAAAAATAAGGTGCGATTAACCTATAAGATCATTCCCACTATACGTTTCTATCCAAAATATTTAGAAACTTATTCCTAACTTCGTACTTATTTTTTAATTTCTATGCTATGAGCGATTACACAAAGATCTATACCGGAAACTCGATGCTTACCCAGCGAATCGTTTCCGAGCTTCAAAAGATGGGCATCGAGCCCGTTGTTAAAGACGAATCGGAGTCGGCACGACTAGCCGGATTCGCGGCCAACATTGACGGCGACCGCGAGATACATGTCCATAACGACGAAGTCGAAAAAGCCCAGAGCATAGTTGAGCGGATATTGAAGGAAGAATGATTTACCTAAACCCTAAGCCTAACCATGAAACCGAACTCCAGATTTTTACCCCTAATTACCCTTGTCGCGCTCTCTGTATTGATGGCCGCTTGTGATTCCACTCCCAAAAAACCAAAGGAAACCCCTTTGGTAATCCAAGAAGACTCCCTTACAGAGGTACGTAGGGCAAAGGAAATACGCCAAAGCATTAGTCCGAAACTGGCAGAAGGCCTTGAACTGACCCTTTGGGCTTCCGACTCTTTGGCGCCCGATCCCATTGCCATGTCCATCGACAATCAGGGAAAGGTCTATCTGACCCGGACCAATCGCCAAAAAAATTCCGAATTCGATATTCGGGGACATCAAGATTGGATGACGCCCTCCATCGCGCTGCGATCGGTAGAGGACAGGCGCGAATTTCTGCACACCACCTTTGCGCCCGAAAAAAACGTTGAAAACAACTGGCTTCCAGACCTGAACCAAGACGGGTCGCACGATTGGAAAGACCTGACCGTCGAAAAAGAAGAGGTCTGGATGTTGGAGGACAGCAATAATAACGGAATCGCGGACCGATCGACCCGCATCCTCGAGGATTTCAACGAAGAGGTGACCGATGTTGCGGGGGCCCTATTGGTACGTGATGACGATGTATTCGTAGGAGTGGGACCGGATATGTGGCGGCTTACCGACAGCAATGACGACTTAGTGTTGGACGAAAAAACCTCTATTTCTCATGGATATGCCGTACATATCGGCTTTGGCGGACACGGGATGTCGGGGGCCGTTGAAGGTCCCGATGGTAAAATTTACTGGGGCATCGGTGATATCGGTGCGAACCTTACCGATCAAGAAGGCGTCGAACACTTTTATCCCAATCAGGGGGTCATCGTACGCAGCAATCCCGATGGCAGCGATTTTGAGGTCTTCGCCCACGGACTTCGCAACACCCATGAATTCGTCTTCGATGCCTATGGCAATATTATCTCTTCGGACAACGATGGCGATCACGCCGGGGAAAGCGAGCGGTTGGTGCATATCGTAGAAGGTTCCGACGCCGGATGGCGCGCCAATTGGCAGTACGGCAAATATACCGACCCCAAGAACAACGGCTATAATGTATGGATGGATGAAAAACTGTTCAAGCCCCGATGGGAAGGGCAGGCGGCCTATATCATGCCTCCTATTCAAAACTTCCATAACGGTCCGACCGGGATGCAGTACAATCCCGGTACCGCCCTGGGTAAAAAGTGGCTTAACAAATTCTTTTTGGTGGAGTTCGTCGGCAATCCCGATCGATCTCCCATCTGGGCTTTCGACCTGAAACCCAAAGGGGCTTCCTTTGAATTGGGTTCGGACGAGAAGATCTTGACCGGAGTGTTGCCCACCGGTATCGAATTCGGTCCCGATGGTGCCCTCTACGTGGCGGATTGGATCAACGGCTGGAACACTAAAAATTACGGTCGGGTCTGGAGGCTGGATGTGACCGAAGATGAAAACGACCTCGCCCAACAGCGAGAGGAAACGCAGCGATTGATGACCTTGGACTACACCGATCAATCAACGGACGAACTGGTACAGCTGTTGGCCTATCCGGACATGCGCATCCGGAAAAAGGCACAGTTCGCCCTGGTGGATAGCGGAGCGGGAAAGGAAGCCTTCCCGAAGGTCATCGAAGAAAACAAGGACCAGTTCGCCCGTATCCATTCCATTTGGGGGACGGGGCAGCTCGCTTCGGAAGATTTGGAAAACGCAGCAGTACTGACGGGACTTCTTTCCGACCAAGATCCTGAAATTATTGCACAGGCGGTAAAAGTGCTCGGCGATGTGAAATATACGGACGCGGGGCAGGACTTGATTCCCCTCTTGAAAAATGACAATGCGAGGGTTCGTTTTTTTGCGGCGCAGGCTTTGGGAAGGATGAACGAGGCATCGGCCGTACAACCTTTGCTTGATATGTTGGCCGACAACAACGATGAAGACCTGTACCTAAGGCACGCCGCCGTATTGGCCCTTTCCCGCATCGGAAAAAAAGAACCGATCTATGCGCTGGTGGACAGTCCCGATCGTAGCCTTCGTATCGCCGCCGTATTGGTACTGCGTAAATGGCAGGACGAACGCGTGGCGAAATTTCTTCAGGACGAGGACGAGTACATCGTCACCGAGGCCGCCCGCGCCATCAACGACGACTGGTCTATCGAAGAAGCACTACCCCAATTGGCCGATGTCATGACGGTCGAACGGTTTTCTTCGGAACCCTTGTTGCGACGTAGTATCAATGCCGCCCTTCGGGTGGGGAGCGACCCTGCCCTGGAAAACCTCATTGCCTTTGCCAAACGAAAAAGCGTTTCCGACACGCTCAGGGGAGAGGCCTTGGCCGCCATTGGAACATGGGCCGAACCCTCGGTTCTCGACAGGGTCGATGGCCGGTACCGGGGCGAGATCGACCGGGATGCCAGTACGGTCAAAGAAAAAATAGAAAAAGATATTCCTATCTTTCTGGAAGATAAAAACCCTGAGATCCTTATCGGAATCTCGAAATCCCTCGCCAACCTCGGGATCGACTCCCATAACGACGCCCTTTTCAGCATGATGCAAACGAACCCATCGTCAGATGTACGTTCAGCAGCCTTAAAGGCCTTGGGCGAATTGCAGTTCTCTAATATCGAACGCGCTATGGCCTTGGGCATGAAAGATAAAGATCAACAAGTACGGGCGGTTGCAGTGGGACTTATTCCGCAGATGGAAATATCGAAGGATAATCTTCCCGGCATCGTCAATCCCATTTTTAAGAATGGTTCCGTTCGCGAACAACAAAAACTACTGTCCGTTTTAGGGGAACTCCCCTTGGAGAAAAGCGGTGATGTCCTTGAAAAATTAATTGTCCAAGCAAATGCCGACCAGCTGAATCCGGCCATTGTCCTAGATTTAACGGAAGCGGTCAAAGCCACGGAATCCGAGGATCTGATAGCTCAATTGGACACCCCGAAGGACAGCGGGAATCCCTTGGCCGGTTACGAAGAAACCTTGCAGGGCGGTAACGCGCGGCAAGGTTGGCAGGTGTTCAACAACAACCCCACCGCCCAATGTACGCGATGCCATGCCGTGGGCGCTACGGGGGGCGACGTCGGTCCGCATTTGGAGAATATTGGTAACATTCTTACTCGTGAACAGCTGCTGGAATCCCTAATTGAACCCAGCAAACGTTTGGCTCCCGGTTATGGAAGTGTTACCCTGACCCTAAAGGACGGCCAAAAAGTAAGCGGTATTTTGGAGGAGGAGACCGAAGAGGGTCTGACCCTGCGGACCAACGCGGCCGAGCCCTTGGAAATTCCCGCAGGCCGTATCGAAAAAAGGGAAAACATGCCCTCGGCCATGCCGGCGATGGGCAAGCTCATCTCGAAGCGCGATTTAAGGGACCTTATCGAATACCTGACACGACTCAAGCAAGAGAAAAGTTCTTGATGATGCTGGTTTAGATTCTCTTTTGAGTTTTACGTGTTTTGATAACGCTGGGCAATTAGCCAATTGCAAATCATTCTGCTTGTCCGGAAGAACACCTATTCTATCAATTTGAGTTAAAAATATCACGTCGAGCGCTGTCGAGACGTTTTGGTTTGATTTTTCGACTGTAACTCGACCGCGTTCCGTTGAACAGCTCAAGGTGACAAAAACTTTCTTCAGGCTTGTAAGCGAACGGGCATTTGAACCAAAAAAATAAGTAACATGATTTCCTTCGAGGACGCCTTTCAACACGTTTTATTGCATCCCTTACATCTGGGCGACGAGCAGGTGGACCTTCTACGGGCTCCCGGCCGAATTTTGGCGGAGAATATTACGGCCGACCGGGACTTCCCCCCCTTCGATCGTTCGACCAAAGACGGAATCGCGATTCGGTTCTCCGCCATCGACAAAGGAATCGATCGATTCAAGATCGAAGGGACTCTAAGCGCGGGTATGGCCCAACAGCGGCTTATCTCGGAGTCCAACTGTTTTGAAATCATGACCGGGGCCGTACTGCCCGAAGGTGCCGATACCATCATCATGTACGAAGACACTGATATTGAAAACGGATGGGCGACATTGACCAAGACCCCGGATCAAGGCCAGAATATCCATGCGCAAGGCAGTGACGAGACGGCGGGGGCCGTTTTGTTGCGCCGAGGTTTAAAAATAAATGCCGCCGCAATCGGTGTACTTGCCTCGGTGGGAAAAACCGAGGTCGTGGTGAAGAAACTACCTTCAATCTGTGTGATTTCGACGGGGAACGAACTGGTCGAGGTTTCCGAAACGCCTTTGCCCCACCAAATACGAAAATCCAATATACTTTCATTGACCGCAGCCCTACAAAGGCTGAATATCGTTCCTGCCCGATTGCACTTGACGGATGATAGAAAAATCATCGAAATGGAACTTCGAGAAGCCTTCGAGCAGCACGATGTGTTATTACTCAGTGGCGGGGTATCCAAAGGCAAATTCGATTTTATTCCGGACGTATTGGCGGACTTGGGAGTAGAAAAAATCTTCCACCGGGTCGCACAACGTCCGGGCAAGCCATTTTGGTTCGGGGTTTTAGATTCCAATGGGGTGAGCCAAAAGCAAGGTTTAAGAAAAAGGGAAACTGAAATCAAGGACGGCAGCGGGCAATCTGGTACAAAAACGTCAGGGAAGACCGCAAACATGCAGGCAGAAAAAAAAGACATCAAGGAAAGGGGAACTCGGCCAGAACGAAAAACAACGGTATTTTCTTTTCCGGGGAATCCCGTCTCCACCTTCGCGAACTACCATGTCTATTTTTTACCGTGGCTGTCTTTGTCCCTCGGGTTAGAATCCGAAAAACTCGAGGTAATCATGGAGAAACCGGTGCGGCCCCATCCTCGGTTGACTCTTTTTCTTCAAGTGGAAACCCAGTGGCGGGAAGGTCGCATTCGTGCCAAGCCGATACAGGGCAATGGATCGGGAGATCTGGTAAGCTTGGCCAAGGCCGACGGCTTTATCCGTGTGCCACCGGGCGAAACGGAACTTCCTCCAGAAAGTTCGTTTTGGTTTGTCCCCTGTACCTAACAACGAAAGAATCGTTCAATACTAGGAAAATACAAGTGTAGACGACGACCTGGCGAGAGCTCAGAAAGGCACGGTCCACTACTCAATGTAAACTGAACGCTCTCAACCTTCACCTTCAACACTGCTTACTGTTTCCCGTAAACTGCCTACTTTTTTTTGCCAAGTGCCAACGGCACACTGCCACTGCAACTGAAAACTGCCTCCTATTTCCCGGTCTCATACTTCTCCGAATACCGCTTCCAAAGCTCGGTCTGATGGGTTTCCAGGGAAATTTCGCGGCCGTCGATAAAGGCGTGGGTCAACCGGTTGCCCCGCATATCGAGCGCATCGCCTTCCGATACAAAGAGGGTCGCACTCTTGCCTTGGGCCAACGTGCCATAATTCTCGTCGATACCTAAAATCGTGGCCGAGTTACCGGTGATCAATTTCAGCGCGTTTTCCTTATCCATTCCTTGTCCTACGAGTTGCCCTGCGTAGAAGGCCAGGTTCCTGGTCTGGAAGTTAGAGGCTTCCCCGTTCTGCAGACCGACCAAAAGTCCCGCATCGACCAGAAGCTTGGGCAACTTATAGGGCAGGTCGTAGTCCTCATCCTCAAAAACGGGCAGGTTGTGGGTGAACTGCACGAGTACGGGAATATCGTTTTCCTTTAAAAAATCGGTAATCTTATAGGCGTGGTACCCCCCGACTAAAACGACATTTTTCACGCCTGAATCTTTCGCTAGGGTAATGGCATCGATGATTTCCTTTTCTCCATCGGCGTACACGTATAATTTTTGGGAGCCGTCAAACGTGCCTTGCATGGCGGCGAAAGCGGGATTCAAACCCTCCCCGGCCCCATCGCCGTACGCTCTGGCATTTTTCAGGAACACTTCGACTTTCGTTACCTGTTCCTGGTATTCTTCGTTCTGGTGGTAGCCCCGCTCCTCGCCTTGCCACCATTTTCCTTGGCGAAAAGTGTTCGGCCATCGCAAATGAATTCCGTCATCGACCTTGACTGCGGCGTCTTCCCAGTTCCAGGCATCGAACTGCACGATAGAGGATGTGCCGGATATGCGTCCGCCCATGGGCGTTATTTGCCCGAGCAATACGCCGTTGGGACGCATGGATTCTACGACCTTCGATTCCGCGTTGTAGGCAATCAGGCTCCGGACATGTGGAATCATCTCGCCCAGCTCGTCTTGGTCGTCGGTGGCCCGTACCGCATTGATCTCAATGAGTCCCAATGAAGTGCTCGGAGCGATAAACCCTGGGTACACATGCTTGCCCTCACCCTTTATCTGGGTTCCCTTTCTGGCTATTTTAGTGGTAGCAGGCCCCACGAAACTCAACTTCCCCTCTTCGAAGATGATCAGGGAGTTTTCGATGACCTCCCCGTTACCCAAATGGGCGGTCGCCCCTTCGATCACCACTGTCCCGGTCTGGGCGGGAGCTGGCGCCTGTTGTGCGGTGCCGAAAAATGCGCAGAACAGCGCTACTCCTATATATTGAATCGTATTTTTCATGTTTATGCTGCTTTTGTTGTTTGTCTGGTTAGGGGATTTAAAAAGGATTATTTAGCGTTCGCCTGAACGAAAAAGTCGGACTGCCCAGCCCAAAAAACCCGTCTGGTAGGGAATCGAGAACTTCTCGGCCCGTTCTAACTAGATCTCGACTGCGCCTGTCTCGGGTACTTCGACTGCGCTCAGCATAAACTGAAGTCGAGAGGTTCCACCTGACATTCTTTTCATCCTTTCGTCATTCCTCTTTCCGTCATCTTGTCTTTCCGTCATTCTTCTTTTGGTCATTTCGTCTTTCCTCCCTCGTATTTCTTATTTCATACTTCGTACTTCGACCCCAGTCTCACAGTGCATGGTTTCCTTCTTGTTTTGCTTGGGTTTCTGGGTTTTCTTGCCCTCCGACTTTTCACTTAACATCATAGTTATGAGTCGGTTGCGCTCTTTCTTAACGGCTTCCCGCTGCTGTTTATCCTTTTCGATATCGAAATAGGTAGCCCCTTCGATCATGGTCCTTTCCGCCTTGGCGTAAACGGACAGCGGATAATCGCTCCACAAAACCAGGTCGGCATCCTTACCTTCTTTGATGCTCCCGGTACGGTCATCGAGATGAAGCAGTTTAGCGGGATTGATGGTCACCATTTTCCAGACCTCTTCCTCGGTCAATCCTCCATATTTCATGATTTTGCCCGCCTCTTGGTTCAAGCGTCGGATCATTTCGGCGTCATCACTGTTGATGGCCACGGTCACCCCCTGATTGTGCATGATGGCGGCGTTATAGGGAATCGCATCGTTCACCTCGTACTTGTAGGCCCACCAGTCGCTGAAGGTACCGGCCCCTACCCCGTGCTCTGCCATCTTGTCGGCGACTTTGTAACCCTCCAGAATATGGGTAAAGGTATTGACCGTAAACCCAAAATGTTCGGCGACCTTCATCATCATGTTGATTTCGCTCTGTACGTAACTGTGGCAGGAGATAAACCGCTCGCCGTTGAGTATTTCGACCAAGGTTTCCATTTCCTCATCGGTACGATAGGGCTCGCCACTTTTCTTTTTGGCCTCGTATTCCTTGGCCCGCTGAAAGTAGTTCATAAACACCTGCTCCACGCCCATCCGGGTCTGGGGAAAACGGCTGTGGCTGTCCCAATTGCTCTGTTTTACGTTCTCGCCCAGGGCGAACTTGATGAACTTGGGCGAATTGTCATAGATCATTTCATCGGCGCTCCGGCCCCACTTTAGTTTTAGGATAGCCGAACGCCCTCCAATGGGATTGGCCGATCCGTGCAGGAGCTGTAGGGATGTGACCCCGCCTGCCAGGGCATAATAGATTCCGACGTCCTCGGGATCGACCACGTCGGTCATCTTCACCTCGGCGGAAGAGTTCTGTCCCGCCTCGTTGATCGCCAAGGCCGCAATATGACTGTGCTCATCAATGATACCGGCCGTCAAATGTTTACCAGTCGCATCGATGGTCGTGGCGCCGCCGGCACGCAGGTCCTGCCCAATTTTCGAAATTTTTCCGTCCTTCACCAGCACGTCTGTGTTTTCCAGGATGCCCGCATCCTCGCTCGTCCAGACCGTGGCATTTTTAAAGAGGATGTTCTCCGGCTTGGGGATGGCATCGTAGCCATAGCCGACATTGGGATAGGTCACCGCCACCATTTCGGGGACATCCTTTTCTTTCTTTGTATCCTTTTTAGAGAATTCGGATGTCTTGACCGCAGAAAAAACCGTTTCGCCGCCATCGGGAAGCACGGCCTTGCCGCTCAGATTATCGGAAGATGGATCGACGAGTCCCGTTAAACGGTAACTTTTATCCCCGTCTATGGTAGTGAAGGATAGCGACATCCAGTTGTCGGTATAGTTGAATTTGGACTCCAATTTTGCGGTATCCTGCTTGACTTCCGCTTTGGGGCTACCAGCTTCTCCCTTAATAGAAAGTTTGAAGCTTTGGCCGGAAAGGGACAGGTCATATTCCCCTCGGATATCCTTTAAGGTCATATCGTTGATTACGTTCTTGGCACCTTGCACCCAGTTTTCATAGAGTATGGTTTCCTTGTCGAAAATAGGGCCTGAAGTGACCAAAAAGTTGGCGTAGCTGCCCTTTTTCAGGGATCCGATATCTTCCGTTCTCCCAAGGATCTGTGCGGGTACCGTGGTCAGTGCCTCCAAGGCTTTGGTTTCGGGGAGTCCGTATGCAATGGCTTTCATCAGCCTGTCCTTAAAATCAGCTGGGGAATCCAAGTCGTGTAGGGTAAACGAAAAAGAAATTCCGTTGTCCGCCACTATTTTGGGATTGGCCGGGGCTTGGTTCCAGTGCCGCATATCCTCCAAATTGACATATCCGGAGGCATAGGGGTCGGAAACATCGTAGGCATCGGGAAAATTCAAGGGCAAGATCAGTTTGGCGTTGGTCGCCTTGACCTGGTCGATCCGCTCATATTCATCGCCCCCACCGACGATGGCGTATTGTATTCCGAAAAGGTCTCCGATCCCGTCCGCCCGGATCACATTGCCCTTCTCGCCGCCTTTGAAAATTTGAACGAGGTCTTTGTTCGTGTTCAAGGCTTCAAGCGAGAGATCTTTGGAATCAATGTGCCCCCCAGCGTACCAATCGGCGTCATAATACATTTGGCGCAACAGGGCCATGGCCCCCATCAAGGAGGTGGGATAGGATTGCTTTTTGGCGATACTTTTTTCAAAGGAAAAATACTGGGCGGAGCGGTCGTCGATAATGCGGTCGCCATCGTTTCCATCGCCGTTCAGGGAAACCAGCACCCCGGTGCCCCGTGCGATACCGTCCTTAATATGGGAATTGACAGTTCCGAAACCGGCTTCCCTAAGGGTTTTGGCCACCAGGTCGTCGTATTCGAATTTGGCCACGGCATCGTTCTCGGGCATGATATGGTCGTTCCAGTAGAATCCTTCCCGCGAGGCGTCGAACTCTGCCGAACGTCCGCTCGATTTGGCCTTTTCCGGCTTGTCCACCCCAAAACCGGAATAGACATCGATAAAGGAAGGATAAACGGTTTTTCCGCTAGCATCGACGACCACCGTATTTTCGGGCAGATCGACCGATTTGCCGATTGCGACCACCCTGCCCTTGCGAAACAGGAGCGTGCCGCCATCGACCACCTCGGTGGGCGTCACGTAAATTTTAGCGTTGGTAAGGGCGGTGTAGTTATTGTTCTCGGCCTTGACGGCATCGTTTTTCGGAAAATATTCCTGCGCTGAAGAAAAGGTAACGCACCCCAAAAGCGCGAGTACCAGCAATCGTAGTTTGATCATTTGTAGCTGTCGTTTTCGTCGAGGATAAAAATAGGAAATTTTTCATGATACCCGACCATCAGTTCGACAATCTTGCTGTAGCTCTTGATACCGTCTTTTTGGCGGTTGGCCTTTAAAAAGGTGCTGAAAACGGATTTAAAGACGGGCTCAAAGGGATTGGCGTATTTCAGGTTGAACTCGTACAGTTCTTTATAATTTTCCTGTACGCCCACGTTCACTTTGGCGAACAGCTTTTCGAATTTCTGGGCATCGGTACGGCGTACGGCACTCAGACAATGGCTCAGGGCATAGGCCGAGGCAGAATATTGAAAATGGACATCCTCATTCTTCATGGTGACCAGATAGCCTATGAAATTCGTTTCGTTTTCCTTGGCGTAGCCCACTTGATGTCCAATTTCATGGGCGGTCACTACCGGAAGCCGGAAAAGGGGGGTCCGCCCGTTGACCTGGGCCTCGTTGGTGAAGGGGTTGAAGTACCCACCGATGCCCATATAGCTGGCCAAGGCGCCAAGGGTCGCTTTTTTTAGGCTCGGGTTCGGGTAGGCCAGAAAAGGCAGCTCACCTTGAACCCGGCCGTAGCCTGCTACGGTCTGGTCTAAAATAGCATCTCGGTCGAACGGCATATCCACCCTTTGGGCACTATCTCCCGTAATTTCAAATTGCAGACGATTGGTTTTTGTAATGAGCCGCTGGGTCAGGTCGATTACCTCGTCAGGGGTCACGCTGTCGCGGATACCCAACCGATCAGCTAGCGGCATCCGATGGTAATTCAGTGCCCATCCCAGATGGAAGGTAAAGTAGAACACGGAAAACACGAGCACCAGATTGCGAAGGAAAGACAATGGGCGATTTTTGATTCTTGTACGGTTTCCGAACAGGTAACCGAGGGCCAATGCGATCAATAGGGTGTAGAGGATTTCACCGACCGAAAAGGGAATCCATCCGAACAGTATCCTGAAAAACCTACTGACTACAGGATACACCCCATTGCTGTAGTAGGTTTCAACCAGATCGGGCCGGCCGCTGAGCCAAAAAACAAAAAGCAATTGCGGTAGCAGGCCCAAGGCGATACCGTTCCTTAATCTGTCGTTCAATGCGATAAGACTTACATTTTTGGCGGATTGAATCATCAAATTTAAACAATTATGTTCCGAATCAATTTTTGACTCCGTACTTTTGGCGAAAACACAATCCCTATGAGCGAAGCGATACGAAAACTAGAGCCCCAGGCAATCTGGAACAAATTTGCCGATCTGAACGCGGTACCCAGACCCTCTAAAAAAGAGGAAAAGGTCATTCAATTTATGATGGATTTCGGGGAATCCCTCAATTTGGAGACCATAAAGGATGCCGTGGGCAATGTCATCATCCGTAAACCGGCCAGCAAGGGCATGGATGACCGGAAGACGATCACCCTACAGTCCCACCTCGATATGGTACATCAAAAGAACGCGGATACGGACTTCGATTTTGAGACTGAGGGCATTCGGATGAAGGTGGACGGGGACTGGGTCAAGGCCGATGGCACTACGCTCGGGGCGGACAACGGAATGGGCGTTGCCGCTATCATGGCGCTTTTGGAAAGTACGGATATCAAGCATCCTTCTTTGGAAGCACTTTTTACCATCGACGAAGAAACGGGAATGACCGGGGCCAAAGGCCTTGAAGGTGGGGTTCTCCAAGGGGAAATCCTTTTGAACCTGGATACCGAGGAGGATGACGAGCTCGATATCGGCTGCGCGGGAGGTGTCGATGTAACCGCCACAAGAAGGTATAATGGAAAACCGGTGCCAAGGGCCGTAACCCCCTATAAGGTTACGGTCAAGGGATTGCAGGGAGGACATAGCGGAATGGACATCCACCGAGGACTGGGCAACGCGAACAAGATCATGAACCGTTTGCTCTACCACGCATCCAACAATTTTATGATGCGCCTGGCGGAAATTGATGGTGGGGGACTTCGCAACGCCATCCCCCGGGAAAGTGTTGCCAAGCTGGTCGTGTTAAAATCACAGATCGAGGATTTCGAGGCCGCAATGATGAAATTGGCCGGCACCATAAAAAAAGAACTACAAGCCACGGAACCAGACTTGGTCATAACTTTGGAACAAACCTCAGCTCCGCATATGATTATGGGCCTGGGTGCCCAAGAGCGATTACTGAAGGGGATTTATGCGGCCCATAACGGTGTTTATCGCATGAGTGGCACCATCCCCGATCTGGTCGAGACCTCGAACAACATCGCTCGCGTGGAAGTCAGCGATGGGGCCATTCTTATCAACTGCCTGACCCGGTCTTCGGTCGATTCGGTCAAAATGGACCTGGCGAATGCCTTGAAGTCCACCTTCGAATTGGCGCGCTGTGATGTCAGGTTCGGCGGGGAATATCCAGGGTGGACCCCCGATCCGAAATCCGAGATTCTGAAAGTGCTCAAGAAGAAATATAAATCCCTCTTCAAAGACGAACCCAGGGTCATAGCCTGCCACGCGGGACTTGAATGCGGAATTTTAGGACAGAATTACCCCAGCATGGATATGATCAGTTTCGGACCGACAATCAGAGGGGCGCATTCCCCCGACGAGCGGGTCAATATTGATTCGGTTCAAAAGTTTTGGAAATTTTTACTGGCGGTGTTGGCGGATGCCCCGAAGAAATAGATCCATGTCCCGGAATTCCAACAAGGGCGAGTTCCGCTGTTGTGAACGCAATTTCCCGCATTCTTCGGGGTGCTAAACCACTTCTTTTTTAATTCCCTAATATTCAGTATCTTTAGATAGGACTTGTCTTAAGTTCATAACCTCTAAATCTAAGATCATGGCTATCAAAAGTTTTCAGGGACAGCGAAAGAAAGTACAGGACACCGACGACACCCCGATGACCGTAAACGATTATATGACCCGAAAGTTGATCACGTTCCGTCCCGATCAATCCGTCGAGGAGGTCATACAGGCACTTATCCGCTACAAAATTTCAGGGGGACCGGTGGTGAACGACAAAAACGAACTGGTGGGAATCATCTCGGAGGGGGACTGCATCAAGCACATCAGCGAAAGCAGATACCATAACCTTCCTATGGAAAACGGTTCGATCGAGCAGCATATGGTCAAAAACGTAGAGACCATCGAAGGCACAATGAACATCTTCGATGCCGCCAATAAGTTTCTGTCCGACAAGCGTCGCCGGTTTCCCATTTTAGAGAATGGCAAGCTGGTCGGACAGATTTCACAAAAGGACATCTTAAAGGCTACCATCAAGATGAAGTCCCAACGCTGGTGGAAGTAAGCTTCGCCCAGCCATAACGAGCTTCAGGGAAGCGGCGTCCTCGGGAAATCCGAGGGGCGCTGCTTCCGGTATCAACTATTGCCAAATTTTGCTCAAATTGAGCTATCTACCTTCCAAAAAAAAGATAGATTTTAAGCCAAGCTGAGATTATTCTGCGAGACCCGAAATCTCCAGGTCGAATATCAGGTCGGCGTTCGGGGGAATCGGGCCTGTGCCTTGGGGGCCATACCCCAAGTGCGACGGAATGAACAAACGTACCTTATCTCCGACCTTCATCTGCTGCAAGCCTTCCTTAAAGCCTGCGATAAGCTGGGCATCGGGACTGTATACCATAGGGATGGGCTCATAACCTCCACCCTGCTTTCGACGGTCGTCGTACATATTGTATTTTTTCGCCACCTCTTCGTAGTTGGTATCGAAGAGGATGCCATCTTCGAGGTAACCCGCGTAGTACACCTTTACTTTTTGGCCCAGTTTCGGCTTTTCTCCGTCACCTTCTTCCAAGGTGTAGACCTTAAGGCCCGAAGGAAGTTCCTCGGCCGCTTCCTTTTGCTCGGCGGTGGTAGCTATAAAATCGCTTTTCATTTTTTCGAAGGCTGCAATTTGTTCCTCCTCCTCCTTAAAGTAGTCGGACATCACCTGCACGGCGTCAAAATCATTGGCCGCTTTTCCGTTCCGTACGATTTCCACTTTGTTCATCTTGACCTCGTTTACCGGTCTATCCTTGGTCATCGGATCTTCAGAGGTCTTTACATTGGCTATGGAATCGACTACTTCAATCCCTTCGACCACATGACCGAACACGGTATGTCTTCCATCCAAGAACGGGGTCGGTTTATGGGTAATAAAGAATTGACTTCCGTTGGTGGCAACGCCTGAATTGGCCATCGAAAGAATGCCCTTCTCATCGTGTTTCAACGAATCGTTGAATTCATCCTTGAACCTGTAGCCGGGGTTGCCCTTGCCAGTTCCGGTGGGATCCCCGGTCTGGATCATAAAATCCTTGATGACCCGGTGAAAGACGATGCCGTCGTAGTAAGGCTTTCCCTTTAGACTATCCGATACAAAAGGACTCGTTCCTTCGGCCAGGCTCACAAAATTGGCCACGGTCACTGGCGTTTTTTCATACTCCAATTTTACGATGATGTCGCCGTTCGTAGTCTGGATATCGGCAAACAAGCCGTCGCCCAATTCGGAATATTGACTTTTACAGGCGCTCAGGGCAATGGCAAGAACCAGTATAAAATATGCTTTTTTCATGCTATGTTAATTTGAAAATTTGTGGGTTTTAAAATTTTAAAAATTGGATGCTGTGGTCTGGTGTCAGTGATTTAAAGGTTTCGGGTTCGGTCGTTTTAAAATTCCAGGCTGATTTTTCGGGGGATTGGAGATCGGTTCATTTCCAAATCTCCTAATTACCTACGGAATACTATCATTGTTCTTCTCGATTTTTAAGATGGACAAGGTGGTTTTGATCGGCGTGTTCACCCCGATTCTTTTTTCGTCCCCGTGATAGCCATAAGCCAAAGAGGACGGAAACAGAAAAGTTCCGGTTTCTCCTTCCTTTAATAGTTTTACGCTATTCCGAAGGCCGGGAAACAGTTCCTGCTTGTCCACTTTATAGGTAAGAACGCCGATATCGTCCTTTGAGTATATCGTATCGTTGTCCAGACCGATTATGTTGTAGGTCATAATCACCAAATCGTCCGGCCGTGGGGTGTACTCCGTTGCGGGGTTCGCCACGTCGAGCCGATACCACGAGCCCGAGGCACTATGTACATATTCGTGGGCCGTATCCTTTTCGATGATTTCCTGAATTTTTTTTTCCTCTTTCGCCAACAGCGCTTTGCTGCGCTCGACGGAGGCCTTAAAAAAAGTTCCGGACCTCACCTCGATCGGCTTCCGCGGCTCGGGACCGCCACAGCCTATAACGATCAGCAGTATGGCGGACCATATCGAGTAAATTGCTACGTTATACTTTTGAAAAGTCATATCCTGCAAAAAAATTCCAAATTCCAAATTCCAAATTTTCCGTCCTTTAATTCAGCCCTAAATTTTGGGATTGGAGCTGTGAACCTCCCGTGACTAAAATCAGCTATTCCGAGGTTCGTATTGTCCCCGGCCGACATGCGATCAAGAGCGGTCTAAACCCGGTTTTAAGCTTCTTCGACGTTATTCTAAATAAGTTTTTCCGAATAATCAGCCAAGAGCGACTTAAAATACGCAGCCGTTTCTTGCAGCGAGCGATCGCTTTTTCCGCCGGCGGCATTATTATGTCCCCCGCCCCCGAAATGGTTCCGGGCAAACTCGTTGACCGAGAAATCTCCCACAGAACGGAAAGATATTTTAATAATCCCCTCGTCCCTATTTTCGATAAAAATTGCGGCAAATATAATACCTTCCAACGTAAGTCCATAATTCACAAAACCTTCGGTATCCCCTTTTTGATAGGTGTGGGCATCGAGCTCTTCCTGGCTTAGGGTGATGTATGCTGTTTTATAATCCTCCAGAATGACCATATTGTTGAGCGCCGTACCCAAAAGATGCAAACGTCCGGGAGTATTGGTATCAAAAACACGATGGTGAATCTCGGAACTTTCCGCCCCTTTTTCGATCAATTGGGCGGCGACACGGTGGGTCTGGGCCGTGGTGGAGGCGTATTTAAAGGAGCCGGTATCGGTCATGATTCCCGTGTACAGGCAGCTGGCCATTTCGGGGGTAATCGCTTGGGTATCCCCTAAATACTCGATAAAATTATAGACCATCTCACAGGTGGAGCTCATCGAAGGATCGGAGTACATCACCGTTGCGTAATCGGAGGGCTCCTGATGGTGGTCGATCATAACAAAGGGGACCGTCGATTTTCTAAGCGGCTCCTCCATTTGCGCCACCCTTCCTAGATGGTTGAAATCTAGCGTAAAGATCAGGGTTGCCGCGTCGATCTTGGACTTGGCCTGAGTGTTTTCCCTCTCAAAATTCAGGATGTATTCGTTTCCGGACATCCATTTTAAAAACTTGGGGTAATCGTTCGGCACGATAACGGTCGCCTCCTGCCCCCTGTTCCTTAAATAGTGCCAAAGGGCCAGGGTCGAGCCAATGGCATCGCCATCGGGATTCTTATGCGGTACGATTAGGATTTTCTGCGGTTCGGAAAGCAGCTTTTTTACCGCCTGGATGTCGTCAAAATTCATGCGGGCAAAGATAGGAATTTAATTCTGGTAGCTGGTAGTCGCCAAAGAAAACGTACTTTTGCCAAAATTTTGACTCATGACAACAAATAGAACTTTTACGATGATCAAACCCGATGCGGTCGAAAATGGTCATATCGGCAGTATTTTGGAGAAGATAACCTCCGCTGACTTTAAAATCGTAGCTATGAAATTCACCCAGCTGAGCAAGAGGGATGCGAGGGAGTTCTACGCTATCCATAAAGACCGTCCCTTTTTCGGGGAATTGGTGGAATTTATGACCCGTGGCCCCATCGTTTCCGCCATTTTGGAAAAGGAGAACGCAGTGGATGATTTTCGAGCTCTGATCGGAGCGACCAATCCCGAGGAAGCGGCCGAGGGTACCATCAGAAAATTATATGCGACCGACATCGCAGAAAACGCGGTTCATGGTTCCGATAGCGATGAGAACGCGGCCATCGAAAGCGCTTTCCATTTTTCAGGTCGGGAAATTTATTGAGCCAAACGCTCATAGATGCTCCAATTGGACAGGGACGTGCTATGTATTTAAATGGCGGGAGACAAGCCATAAAGGGGAACCTATTTAGCGCAACACCAACTTGTTTACCAAATCCCTGCCCAATTCTTCATTGAGCATGGTAATAATCTTGGATTTACCCAAACTCAGTTCCTCGCGGAGCACAGAAGAGGATAGGGATACATAAAGAGTATCGTTGCGGAGCTCGACCGCTGTGGTATAATTGCTTACCCCATTTCCCATGAGATTTGCCCAGGCCTCACGGACATCGACTTTGTCCATTCCTTTTTGAAGCCGGTTTTCCTTGATGAATTCCTTCAGGGCCTCACCCAGGTTCAAATTGTCGTTTTGTCGTTTTGCCATCTACTTATTTTTGGACCACAATCGGCTCAAAGCGTCTATAATCGTACCGCAAACCCTCTTCATTGACTACGGAAAAGGTATTGCCGTTCAATGCCACCAAGTTTTCGGACCACTCGCTGAGTCCGGTTTTATAATGCATGATAAATGTATCGTCTTTTTTCGATATACTAAAAGTTTCGGCATCATGGGAGGTCTCATAGGTGCCGTTAAATTGAGGACGCACTTTTTTGCGGAAACCTTCGGTTTCATTCAATTCGATATAGTCAACAGTGGTGCTCACCGTATATTCCTTGGTGGTACCATCGGGAAAAATCACCTGTTCGATTTCCCAATATCCGTTGAGATTCGGCAGGTCCTTCTTGGGCACCTCTTCAGAACATCCAAGGAAAGCAAAGAGAAATACTACTAAAATCGTCTTTTTCATTTTAATTTTTTCTTCTTAAATCAGGGAGGTTACTTCCATGTCAGTTGTCATAGAGACCAGAAAAAGCAACCCAAGCTAAAATCGTCGCTAAATTCAAGGAATAACCAAAGCGGACACCATATATGGCCCCAACCGGCCCGGTAAGCTGGTTTTGACGGACCGGTCTGATAGGCTGGTTTTGGCGGACCGGTCCGCAGCACCTTACTCCCCTCCCAATCTAAAGATCTTATAGCTCTGGTGAATCTGTTTCACTACGTTTTCCGTGCGTTCGGCATGGGTGTCACTGATAAAGATCTGTCCGAAATTCTCGTTGTTGACCAGAGAAACGATATGCGACACCCGCTGCTCGTCCAACTTATCGAATATATCGTCCAGAAGCAAGATGGGCGTAGTCTTGGACTGCGCTTTTATAAATTGGAACTGCGCGAACTTTAGAGCGATCAAAAAGGACTTTTGTTGGCCCTGGCTTCCGAACTTTTTAATGGGGTGTCCCTCAATTTCAAATCCGAGATCGTCTTTATGTGTGCCGACCGAGGTGTATTGCAGCGCCCTGTCCTTTTCGATATTGCCTTCCAAAAGATTGAGGAGTTGCCCGTTCAACAATTTACTGTCATACCGCAGTGAAACCTTTTCATTACCTCCCGAAATCGCAATATACTGCTCTTTAAAAATAGGGATAAAAGTCTCAAGGAAGTCCACCCGTTCGTTAAAAATTTTGGTGCCGTAATCATTTAATTGGCCATTATATACCGCAATCGTTTCCTTATCGAAGGTATGGTTGGCGGCAAAATATTTTAAAAGGGAATTCCGCTGGGCCAGTACCTTGTTGTAATTGATCAAGTCTTGCAAATAGTTTTGGTCGGATTGCGCAATGACCCCGTCCATGAACTTGCGCCGTGTTTCACTGCCTTCGATAATCAGGTCACGATCTGCCGGCGAGATGATGACCAGCGGCAGCAAACCGATATGGTCGGAAAGCCGATCATAGATTTTTCCGTTCCGTTTGATAATTTTTTTTGCGCCGTGCTTTAGGCTGCAGACGATCTTTTCTTCCCGACCTTTCTTTTCGAATTCTCCATCGACGACAAAAAAATCAGCATCGTGTTTGATATTCTGCTTCGAAATAGGATTGAAATAGCCTTTGCCAAAGCACAGGTGATAAATAGAATCGAGCACATTGGTCTTACCGATCCCGTTGGGCCCGACGATACAATTTATCTTGCTATCGAACGCGAAGTCCTTGGATTCAAAATTCTTGTAATTTAGAAGGGATAATCGCTTTAAAAACATCGGGATTTGCTATGGAATTCGTTGCAGTCCGTAAGGACGGTAATTTGTGGATTAACCAAAGAAGGATAATTTTCACGGCATACGCAAATCCCCAAAAATAACGAATAAATACCCTTTTACCCTTTTGATTTTGGATAAAAGTCCTATTTTTGCGCGACCTTAACGAAACGACCATGGCCACATATAAAAAAAGGGGGTTCAAACCTAAGAACAAGGAAGAGGAACAGCAGCGTTTGGAGCAGGAAAGCACCACCGCCGAGGTTTTCAGTTCGCTCGATGAAGGTGCATCGAGAACGGAAGCCTGGGTGTCCAAAAACCAAAACTATATTTTAGGGTTTATCGGTATAATCGCAGTCGGGGTGCTGGGCTATCTGGCCTACGTCCAGTTCGTTCAAAACCCTAGGGAAACGACAGCTGCGAACGAAATGTATTATCCACAACAGTATTTCGAGGAAGCCTTGTCCAACACCAGCGCCCAGGACTCCCTCTTTAACCTTGCCCTGAACGGAGGGGAGGGCAAATACGGCTTTTTGGATATCATAGACGAATACGGTGGTACCCCGGCGGCCAATTTGGCGAATTACACTGCGGGAATGTCGTACCTGAACCTACAACAGTATCAAGAGGCCATATCCCATCTGGAAAAATTCAGTTCCGATGATGCTATGTTGGGCGCCATGGCCAAAGGGGGTATCGGGGATGCCTTTATGCAGCTCGGCCAACCGGACGATGCGTTGAGCTATTATGACATGGCCATTGCCCACAGCGACAATAACTACACCGCACCAAAATACTTGTACAAGGCCGGTATTACCGCCCTGGAACTCGAAGAAAACAGTAAGGCACTTGAATACTTCCGACGGATCAAGGAAGAGTATCCCGACTCCGATCAAGCCCGGAACATTGACGCTTTTATCGGCATGGCGGAAGAAGGGGCCTGATAGTTCCAAAACCGACCTCAAACTGGGGAACCGAATTTCAAATCCGTCATCCTCTCAATTAGGATTTTTAGGCATAGACCGTTTGAGGATGCCGTAGGTCAAACACTTCAATGCTTATCCGTTTCGAAACCTACACCCGACATAGGGCGGCAAGACTTGGGACAAAGGACCAAAAAATCTTGAAAAACGGCTTGTTTTGAAAAAAACAACAGTCTTACGGCCTGGGTACTAAATCTTTATGTACTTTTTTGACGTCTAGGTAGTTATGCGGAAAAGCATTAAACATTAAAAAAACACCTTATGGCAACGGCCAATAAAAATCTCTCCGTGTACGATAAATCTACCATCCCGAATGCCCAAGACCTTCGTTTTGGAATCGTGGTCTCCGATTGGAATTCGGAAATTACGGAGGGACTCCATTCCGGGGCCCGGGAAGCTTTGCTGGATTGCGGGGCGTTGGAAAAGAACATCCTACGATGGAACGTGCCCGGCAGTTTCGAGCTGACCTTCGGCTGTAAAAAAATGATCGGCTCCGAAAAGGTGGATGCCGTAATCGCCATCGGCAGTGTCATCCAAGGAGAGACCAAACATTTCGATTTTGTGTGCGGTGCGACCGCTCAAGGCATCATGGATTTGAACGTTCACGGCGAAGTACCGGTCATTTTCTGTGTGCTTACCGATAATAATCTACAACAGGCCCAGGAGCGCAGCGGTGGAAAACACGGCAACAAGGGTACCGAAGCTGCGATAGCTGCAATTAAGATGGCAACCCTTGGGGATTAAAAAGCTTAACAAATTTTGGCACTGAGGCTACGGCATATTTTTTGATTTTGAGTAACTTTGAATATCATGGGTATGTTAAGCAAATTCACGCGCTTGAAGCGCAGCAAAAAATTCGAATATCAGCCGCGGTACTTTGACGACAAAGGTAAAGGCAATCCGTATAAGATGGAACCTAAGTTCGACAAATATAGAAGTACCGTCAATGCCCCTAGGGGACTCAAAGGAAAGTTCGGCAATGCCATGTCGGACATGAGGCAAAAGGGCGACCGAAATCTCAAAAAACGTATGGCCATCATCATCGCGGTACTGGTGCTTATCGTGCTTTACATCTTCGATTTCGACCTCTCCATATTCTTTCCTCAATAATGGCGGATATCATCAAACTTTTGCCAGAGCACGTTGCGAACCAGATAGCGGCGGGCGAAGTGGTACAACGGCCCGCGTCGGTAGTCAAGGAGCTTCTTGAAAACGCCCTCGATGCCGGTGCGCAAACGGTAAAACTCATCGTAAAGGACGGGGGTAAGGTCTTGATTCAAGTGGTCGACGATGGGGCCGGCATGAGTGCCACCGACGCACGGTTGAGCTTTTCTCGACACGCCACCTCCAAAATTCAAAAAGCGGAAGACCTCTTCAACCTCGATACCAAGGGGTTTCGGGGGGAAGCTTTGGCCTCTATCGCGGCAATCGCCCATGTCGAAATGCAGACCAAGCCCGATAACGAAGAGGTGGGCACACACCTACGGATAGAGGGTAGTGAGGTGGTCTTCCAAGAAGCAACTGTGACTCCAAAGGGCACCTCGATCGCGGTAAAAAACCTATTCTTCAACATCCCCGCAAGACGGAATTTTCTCAAATCGAATCAGGTCGAGCTGCGTCATATCACCGACGAGTTCCATCGGGTGGCCTTGGCACACCCGAACGTGGCGTTCCATTTCTACCACAACGGCAGCGAATTGTTCAATCTTCCGGTGGACAACCGTCGAAAACGGATCGTAAACATCTTTGGAAACCGAATGAATCCGAAATTGGTTCCTGTAGAAGAAGAAACGCCCATTGTTACCATCAAGGGTTTTATCACCAAGCCTGAATTTGCCAAGAAAAGCCGGGGGGAGCAGTTTTTCTTCGTCAACCATCGGTTTATCAAGAGTCCTTATCTCCACCATGCCATAGTGGCCGCGTTCGAAGGCCTCATCAAATCGGACACCTATCCGGGCTACTTTCTATATCTCGAAGTGGACCCATCATCCTTGGATATCAACATACATCCTACGAAAACAGAGGTTAAATTTGACGACGAGCACAGTCTATATGCCATTTTGCGTTCGACCGTAAAACATAGCCTGGGCCAGTTCAACGTGGCACCTGCGCTCGATTTCGATCGCGATCCGAACCTCGAGACCCCTTACGGCTTTCAAAACAAATCCGCCGTTCTACCAAAGGTCAGCGTAGACGCCGGGTTCAATCCCTTCCAGGAAAAACGTACACCATCCTATAGAAAACAAGATGCCGATTGGGAAAGCCTTTATATTGCCACCAAAACAGAGTCGGACGATGATCAAACCGGCCCCAGTATCAGCTATGAATCCGATATCATTACCGGTTCTATTTTTGATGGAGAAAAGGAAACGCCCGAAACCGTGGCGACCACCTTTCAGATCCGCAGAAAATATGTGGTGGCGACCATAAAGTCGGGCATGGTGGTCATCGACCAAAGCCGCGCGCACCAACGGGTGCTCTACGAGCGATTTTTAAAGAACAGTACCATTAAACAAGCGGTAAGCCAACAATTGCTCTTTCCGCTGACGCTTTCCTTTTCCATTTCGGAAATTAAGGTTTTACAAGAGATCGAAGATATTCTGGTTTCTGTTGGCTTTATCTTTGAAAAAATCGTCGGGGAATCCATTACGGTTAGCGGCGTTCCCCTACTGGTGGCCGAGAGCGAGGTAGGCATGGTGTTGGATCAGTTGATATCCGATTACCAGCAAGAACTAACGGGTGATAGTTTTTCGCACACCGACATGCTTTCAAAAACTTTGGCGAAGACCCTTTCGGTCAAGACCGGGGAGATGCTGGACCAACAATCGCAATTGGCTTTGGTCAATGACCTATTCGCCTGCAAGGAGTCGATGACCAGCCCATTTAACAAACCCGTATATATTACCATTACGGAAAACGATATCGATAAAAAATTTATTTAAATGGGAAGAATGACCGATGCGGTTAAGCATCTCCTGATTATCAACGTACTGATTTTCATCGCCACGCAGCTCTATCAAGAGCAAATGCTGACCTGGTTCTCGCTTTGGTATCCCGAGAACCCGAATTTCGAATGGTGGCAGGTCGTCACCCATATGTTTATGCACGGCGGGCTGTTCCACATTATTTTCAACATGTACGCCCTTTGGGCTTTCGGTACGCCATTGGAACAGATGTGGGGCCGCAACAAGTTCCTGTTCTTCTATTTCTCGGCAGGCCTGGGAGCCGCCCTGCTGCATACCGGGGTGAACTATTTCGTTTTTCAGGATGGCTTACAGGCCTTGGTGGACCAAGGGGTCGATAAGAACCAGATCATGGAAATTATTGCCGGGGGACAATATAGTACCGCTTGGAACGATATGATCGGAACAGATAAGGTCGATAGTTTCTTAAGTGCTTATAATACGCCGGCGGTGGGTGCTTCCGGGGCGATTTATGGAATTTTGGTAGCCTTTGCATTCGCCTTTTCCGAGGCGGAACTTATGCTTATCTTTCTACCGATTCCGATCAAGGCCAAGTACTTCGTGCCGCTGTTGATTGCGGGTGATCTAATTTTTGGTTTTACCGGCACCGCAACAGGTATAGCGCATTTTGCACATATTGGCGGCGCGATTGCAGGATTTATTATGATGTGGTACTGGAAAAAGAATCAGTTTAACAAAAATAGGTGGAATTAAACGTATTTTTGGGTTAAGGGATTTTTAGATATTTGAGATGAACGGAGGAGGATTAAGATATCAATATGCAAGGCTGAGCGTTTCCGAAAAGCTGATCGCCATTAACGTGGTCGTATTTATCGTTATGGGGTTGGTTTCCGCTTTGATAGGCCCCAATATCGAGAACTGGTTCGCGCTGCCCCAAGACTTTTTTGAATTCCTGGTACAGCCATGGTCCCTAGTAACCTATTCCTTTTTGCATGCTGGATTTTTCCACATCCTCTGGAACATGTACATTCTATACATTGCGGGACGTATCTTGCTCAACCTGTTCGATGGCAAACGCTTTTTGAACATCTACTTTTTAGGGGTAATTTTAGGGGGACTGCTTTTCTTGCTCAGCTACAATATCTTTCCCGCCCTGATCGGTCAAAGAACCGCCTTGGTCGGCGCATCCGCAGGCGTGATGGCGGTGCTTATTTTTATCTGTACCTACATTCCCAATCAAGAGGTACGCATCATTTTTTTCAATGTCAAACTTTGGCAGGTGGGACTCTTCGTGGTCTTGATGGACCTCATACAGATTCCCCTGGGAGGAAACGTCGGGGGACACCTCGCGCATTTGGGAGGTGCCTTTTTGGGATATGTTTACGCAAGACAACTTTTTAAGGGTATAGACATCGGGGAAGGATTTTCCAAATTCACGGACAGTTTTGCGGACCTGTTCAAAAAAAGTACAGTCAGTGGTGGCGAACAGAGAAAGAAAGCCCCCATGAAAACAGTTTATCGAAAGCAAAAAACGGCGTCCCGCGCAAGATCAACGGGCAACAAGGACGACCATCAGCAAAAAATCGATGCCATCCTAGATAAAATAAGCAAATCGGGCTACGAAAGTCTCTCCAAAGCGGAAAAGGACTATCTGTTCAAGGCAGGGAAGGAAGACTAGGCCGCTGGAAAGCAAATTGCAAAAAACAAATACCAAATTCCAAATCAAGGAGTTAATATAGGAAGCCTCATAAACCCGTAAACTCCTAAACCCATAAACTTAACTGTGAAGGGACTATCCGCTTTCAACAAACTGGTATATGCGCTCAACCTCGTCTTTGTCATCCTCTTATTGATTGCATGTACAGTTCCGTATCTGAGCGTTAAGTTCCTTCCGGTTCTATCCTTTTTAAGTTTGGGCGTACCGGTTCTTGTAGGGGTCAACGTCCTCTTTTTTATCTATTGGGCCCTTCGGGTAAAGCGACAATCGCTCCCCTCTCTTTTTGTGCTCGTACTCGGCTATTTTGTGCTGGGAACATTCGTGAAGATGAATTCCTCCAACGACCAATTCCAAACCGACGATTTAAAAATAATGAGCTATAATGTGGAGAGCTTTAACGAACAGGGGTGGAAGGAACGTAAAAATATATTCAACGCCGTTAGGGATTTCGTACAGGCGGAACAGCCCGATATCGTTTGTTTTCAGGAAGTAAGCATCGGCATGAAAAAAGAATTCCTGGACTACCCGTACCATTACCTAAAGAAAATATCGGGCGGGGAAAAGGTACATCTAGGTGTCTTTTCAAAATATCCGATTGTGGCCGCCAAAACTGTGACTTTCCCCAACAGTATCAACAACGGCTCGTATGTAGATATCGCGTACCATAAGGATACCCTCCGGGTTTTCAACGTACACATGCAGTCTTTGGGCATTACCCCGGGCACGGGAGTGCTGGGTTCCCACTCTTCCAAACGCTTGTACAAAAGAGTCGTAAGAGCTTTCAAAAAACAGGAAGAACAGGCGGAAATGATTAGACGGCTTATTGATGACAGCCCCTATAAAACCATGCTCTGCGGGGATTTCAACAATACCCAGTTCTCCAAAGCCTATCACTTACTGAAGGGTAACATGCAGGATAGTTTTATCGAAGCGGGATCGGGCTATGGACGTACCTTTGAATTTTTTAACGTTCCATTGCGCATAGATTTTATCATGGCGGATAGTGCGTTCGAGGTCCGATCGCACAAGCACTACGATTATCGGTATTCGGACCATTATCCTATTATGGCATCGTTTCGCTTGAAGGAATAGTCAGAACTATTGCCCCGGTCGTTGGCCCATCGTTGCTAAACAGTTATCAAATAATCAATTGATTGCATGGGATTTTAGATGATAGAAGTTCATCGAGACAAGAAATTTAAGGTTTCAACAACTAAAAGGCCATCACATCAGATAGCAATCCATGACATCCGCGAAAATATGGATGACCAGGGCGAGACCGAAAATCCAAGTCTTCTTGAAAAAGAGCAATCCGAAATACCCTGCAATCGCCCAATAGCTATGCAAGGGATGAAATCCGACACTGCATCGCTCGGGGTCAAAGATGGGGTCCGCCACTACGTGGTCGATATCGATGGCGATGCCCGCCAGTAAGATTAGGATTACCCGAAATCGATGCCGTTTAAAAAAGAGCAATCCAATGGCTACCGGAAGCAAAAAATGAATGCCATAATGGATGAGAAACCTAAACATTTCCGAAGTTTGTATCTTGATTTTGCAAGTATTTCAATGCGTTCGTTCCCTCGTTGAACAAGAGATCCAGCACGCTGACATTTTGTACAAAGCCATGTCGGTCACCGAACACCTGTACGTATTCTTCTTGCCGCATATCAAGCTTTTTTTTGGCATCGACCAAGATTCGTAAATCGTTGACCCCGTCGGGCTCCGTTCGATAAGTTTCGGTTTTTGCCTCCGGCATTTCGACTTGTAGGCAATCACAGATGGCTTGTATGGTCGATAGATTAAAGTCCAACAGCCTCTCAAAAGACCCTTCGTACAAGGGAGCGATATCGTCTTCGTAAAACTCGAAGAAAGGCGAGGTTCTGTAGGCCGTTTGCAAGGTACGCCAATGTTGCCGCTGCCACGGATAGGAATTGTCCAGCAAGACCTCCTTGTACTTTTGACGCCCCTGCTCCCCGCCCACGTGTTGAATGGGGATGCTGAGCATGTGCCGTCCCTGATCGGTACAGACGTAACAGCGGTTGCGGTAGGTCTGTTTCTGGTAATTGTCTTCCACCTCCCATTGAATGTCGTTCTGGACCATGGTGGCAAAGGCGGCGATATCGGGAAAATAGGTGGGGTGTAGCAGCGTTTTCAAGCAAAAAAGATTTATAGGTTATTGGACAAATGTAGTAGTTTGAAAGATTTATAGTTCAATTATGCCTGAAGGGATCGTTCAAGGATCAAGGCACAAGGTTCAAGTTTTAAGTTTTAAGTTTTAAGCTCATAGTCTAAAAAACATCCTTAAACCTTGAACAGCTACGTAGTTGGCACTTGAACCTTGAACAGCTACGAAGTAGCGCTTAAACCTAAAATTTTTGCACGATCACGCCGATTGTCAATGGCAAGCTTTAAAATATCTGGGGCAAAAATTTCATCAAAATTCGGATTCCGACGACAAATACCAACAATGCGGTCACTCTTTTTATTCCGTTCGGGGTCAATCGCTTCAAACTTATCCGGATGCCCAACTGTCCACCGATCAGCACTGCGGCGCCAAATGCCAAGGTCTCTTTCCAGGGTAATCTCAACATATCGCCCCAAACCAGGCCTGCAATTCCCGATATGGAATTGACCAAGATAAAAAAGCTGGCCAAGGCGGCGATCTTGATGGATTTATCCCACCTCAGGTGATTGAGTATCGGGGCCAGAAATATACCGCCCCCGATACCTACGAGTCCCGATAAGAGCCCGATACCCCCACCGAGGACATAGGTGAGGTACTTGGGATATCCTTTAGCCCGTTCGGCCAGGTTTTTCTTGGAAAACGTCTGCCAAGCCAAAAACAGGGACGAGGTGACCAGGGAAAGTCCCAATAAAATAAAAAACACATGCTCCTCCAATCGGAAGGATGCCCCGATAAAGGCCATGGGAATGCTAGTAAGGACGAAGGGGAGAAAATCCCGTAGTTGGGCGTGTCCGTTTTTAAAATAGAGATAAGAACTGCCGGAAACCACGATCAAGTTACAGATCAGGGCGATAGAACGGATGGCAAAGAAGCTCCCCAAAAACAGGGCCAACAAGGCCAGATAGCTCGATCCACCGCCAAAACCGACGGAGGAGTAAAGCGTCGCCACCACAAAGAATCCCAAACAAAGGATTATGAGACTTTCAATGGGTAATAGCATGCTTCCTGATCTGGTTCATCCCCCCGGTAATGTTGGTGCAATCGGCATCAGGATGCAAGTCGAGAAGCCGTTCGATAGCCTTTTTGCTTCGTATACCCGATTGGCAAACGACATATATTTCTTCCTCAAAATCGATTTGTTGCTGTCGGTTTTCCAACTCGGAGCTAGGAATATTTTTGGCAATCTGTAAATGATTGCGTTCAAACTCCTTAGGCGTACGCACATCAATAAGTTGTCGGCTTTCGAGCGCCTTGAGATTCAGAAAGGTTTCGGCATCCATGGACTTAAATCCGGAGCCGCAATCGAAATCATAGCTGGGCCGCAAAGCATCGATTTTCAAATTTTCTGGCTTGGCTGCAAAGCGTATATTCTGAAAAGTATTCGAGAGCGCGTCGAACAAGAGCAGCTTGCCCGAAAGTACCTCCCCCACACCCGTGAGCAGCTTGACCGTTTCAAGGGCCTGAAGGTTTCCGATAATGCCGGGAAGTATTCCCAACACGCCGTTTTCGTTGCAATCGGGGACCTCATCGAATTTAGGCATGTTCGGGAAAAGACAGCGATAGGTCGGTCCCCCTTCAAAATTGAGAACGCTGACTTGGCCTTCAAATCCGTGTAAGGCGCCGTACACCATAGGCTTTCTTAAGATAACACAGGCGTCATTGATCAGATATCGGGTCGGGAAATTATCGGTAGCATCGACCACCACGTCGTAATCGGCGAGAATTCGCATGGCATTTTCCCGGCTCAAAAAGGTTTCGTAGGTCTTGAAAACGGTTTCGGAATTCTGTGCCCGCAACTTTTTTAGCGCGCTCGCCAACTTAGGTCGGTTTACATCGGCTTCGGAATACAGCACCTGTCGTTGTAAATTCGAGAGCGAGACCGTATCCCTTTCGACGATTCCCAAGGTTCCGACCCCCATCGCATTTAAGTAGGTAAGCACAGGAACGCCCAGCCCTCCCGCACCGACCACCAGTACTTTGGCCTGATGCAGCTTTTGTTGTGCCGCGAGGCCAAAACCGGCCAGCGCGGTCTGTCGTTGATATCGTTCTAAGTTCATCGTTCCGTTCGTAATCTGACGATGGCCTCTTTGTACTCTTCCTCCGAATTGGCGTTCATCAAGACGTTCGGATCTCTGGGAAATACGAGTTTCGTTTCGTTGTTGATCAAGAATTTCCGGGGGCAGGTGCCGTTCCCGCTTTCCAAATACGCCTTTGAAGCTTCAAATGACCGAGGCTCCCAGATGGCGCAAAGGGGTTCGGGCAGTGGATTTTCTTTGTGCGCAAAAGCGCTCGCCATCGCGTTCGGGTCCCGGGCCGCAATGAGTTCCTGCAGCGACGCCAGGTCGATCAGGGGCAGGTCGCAGGCCAGTACCAGCCAGGCCGCCTCTGGCAATTTTTCGTGGGCGGAGAGGAGTCCGTTGTAAGGTCCTTTGTACGAATCATTGTCGACGATGGATTCCATATCTTTGGGAAAATTCTTCTTTTGGTCCGGGCGGATACTTACAAACGTTTGCTCACATACCCGGCTCAATAGATGGTACAGGTATTCCCGTTGCGGCATGCCGTGATAGGGAATCATACCCTTATCTTTTCCCATGCGGGTACTTTTCCCTCCGGCGAGTACCAACCCGTAAATTTTAGGCCCTATAATCATGTTTTCCTCCTGTTTTTCGTTCCAATCGGATATCGGAAATTTTTATATCGTGAGACAAAGCCTTGCACATGTCGTAAATCGTAAGGGCACTGACCGAAACCCCGGTCAGGGCCTCCATTTCGACCCCGGTCCGTTCGCTACATTTTACGGTACAACGGATATCCAATCTGTTTTCTTTCGGATGGATATCGATATGCACCTTTGACAGGTTGATCTGATGGCAAAGGGGAATCAACTCCGAGGTCTTTTTGACCGCTTGTATCCCGGCAATCACCGCAGTTTGGATGATGCTTCCCTTCTTTCCCAAAAAATCCTGCTCCGACAAGGTACCGAACACCTCCGATGGAAACTCCACCCGTCCGCTCGCAATTGCGGTTCGCGCGGTCACCTTTTTATCGGAGACATCGACCATGACGGGGTTTCCGGAAGCATCGAGGTGTGAAAGTTTTTTTTTATCCGACATTCAGTCTCCTATTTTAAATTTCCCTCTCCAAAATTGCACTTAGCGCTTCTCATTGCCCACTTCTCATTTTGCATTCCGCACTTCTCATTTCAACGCTCATCTCACGTCTCAACGTTCATCTCACGTCTCAACGCTCATCTCGCCACCCAAGTCCCAAGTCCCAAGTCTATCCCTATCCCCCGATCGAGGTCATCGAATTATCAAAGACCCCTTTATATTTCTCCTGCGCCTCAAAACCGGTTTTGGCCCGGCTACCGATAGCCTTTAAAATCTGCTCCTTTACCTTTTCTTCGGAGTTTTCACTTCGCATGATTTCCCGTATGTTCATACTTGGTTGGGCATAGAGGCAGGTAATTACATCACCCGTCGCAGAAATACGCAGCCGGTTACAGCTGCCGCAAAAAGTACGGCTGAACGAGGGAATCACGCCAAAACTTCCTTTGAAACCGGGAATCCTATAATTGATCGAGGTCGATGTTTTGGGAGATTCCAACTTATAGTAATCTGGATGGGCCTCCTTAATATGGGCCAATATCCTTTTATAATCCCACGCAATACTATCAAATTTTTTACTGCCTCCGTTAAAGGGCATTTCCTCCAAAAAACGGACCGAGACGTCGTAGTGCTCGATCAGCTCCAACATCGGTAAAATATCTTCGGTATTCTGGCCCTGCAAGGCGATAAAATTGATACGCACGTTAAACCCTTCCGTAATCAATCGGATGATATTGTTGTGTACCGTATCGTATTGGTCCCGTCGGGTAATCTTTTCAAAAGTCCCACGGTTAATGGCATCCATACTGACATTGATGTTCAGGATGCCGAGTTCCTTGAGCTCATCGATATACTTTCCGATAATCGTGGCATTGGTAGTCACTGAAATGTCGTTCAGTCCCTCCATTTTAGAGAGTCGGCGCAGCAAGACCATCAGGTCTTTGCGCACGAAGGGCTCGCCCCCGGTAATCCGGATTTTATCGATGCCCTGGGATACGAGAATCTCACTTAACCGCGCGAGCTCGTCAATGGTAAAAAGCCGATCGTTACTCGCGAAATCTATCCCCTCGGCGGGCATACAGTAATTGCACCGCAGATTACATCGGTCGGTAACCGCCAATCGCAGGTAGTTAATTCTTCTGTTGTGATTATCTATCAGCACTTTTGAGTTTATTAGTTTATGGATTTATTAGTTTACGGTTTTCAGCAACCGGCTCCAGTTTTTGTCATGACTCTTGGCTCTTTGTACTCAATACTTAATACTTAGTACTTAGTACTATCAAGGATGCGCCGAAACCCAGACGGATTTATTCTTAAACCGTTCCTTTTTCCAAATGGGCACACGTTCTTTAAGGATATCGATCAAATAGCGACAGGCCTCAAAACAGTCATCCCGATGCGCGGAGGAAGCCCCCACCACGACCACAGGATCCTCGATTTGCTTCGTTCCGACCGCATGGCGGACAATGACCTGGTTCAATGCCCATTTTTCGGAAGCCTCACGGGCAATCTTTTCCATTTCGATAATGGCCATGGCCTTATACGCCTCGAATTCCAGCGACAGCACCTGTTCGTTTTTGGTAAATCCCCGAACCGTTCCCACGAAAACACAGCTACCACCGCTATGGGGATGCGAAAGCTCCTTAAAAACGTCGGAGGTATTGAGTACATCGACAATCTCTACAACTGTATTTCCTTTTAGGTTCTTCTTCACGGCCATATATTCATCGCTCTGTTAACCGCCGCTTACGGGTGGAATTATCGCAATTTCATCCCCTTCCTTCAACACCTCATTTTCTTCGGCGTACTCGTTGTTTACCGCTACGGCCAAAGAAGAGAGCTTCTTAAATTCGGGGAACGTTGCCTTTAATTTATCCTTCAATTCCGATACCGATTTAGGGATAATGTCCCCTTCGTCAAAACGAAAAGAACTTTGCCCTACGATGTCCTTGGCGACTCCAAACATCAATAATTCCATAATCCCTGCGCGATTAGATTTACAAAGATACAAGTTACTTAAAATAAAACGATACGCCATATACAATACAATTCCATTCGTTGATTAGGGCGTTTGCCCGCATCTGCCGTAAATTAAAAGACGTTATATTGAAAAACACCTCCCCCGATCAGGCTTTCACCGTTTTACTTACATTTGTAGGATGTTTGAAATGAAAGAGATCCAGAGTCTACAGAACCCGTTGGTCAAAAAAATAGGGGTCTTGCAGAACAAGTCGAGGGAACGGAAAAAAACGGGACTTTTTGTACTGGAGGGATTGCGGGAGCTGCAGTTGGCGGTCAAAGGCAACTACTTCTTGGATACCATTTTATTTCAGGATGGGATGGTTTCCGAAGATAAAATCCGCAAGCTGACGGAAGCCTTTGAGACCCCTCCACAAATCGTGAGACTCAGCAAGGAGGTCTATGGGAAGCTTGCTTATCGAAAGACAACGGAAGGGGTACTGGCCTTGGTCCACGACAAATCCCATTCCCTTGAAACGCTTTCCTTAGCAACCCGAAATCCATTGATCCTGATTGCGGAGGCGCCCGAAAAGCCGGGAAATATCGGGGCCCTGCTCCGTACCGCGGATGCCGCCGGCCTTGATGCGATCCTAATCGCCAATCCGAAGACCGACCTCTACAACCCCAATACCATCCGCTCTAGTGTCGGCTGTATTTTCACGAACAACATCGCAGTGGGAAGCACATCCGAAATCATATCCTTTTTAAAGCGCGCCGACATTACATGTTATTGCGCCGACTTAGCGGCCTCGACAACCTACACGGAAGTAGATTTTAATGCAGCTTCCGCCATTGTAGTCGGTACGGAGGCAACGGGACTCTCCCGGGAATGGCTCGATAATTCCGATCAAAATATTATTATCCCCATGGCCGGGGAAATCGACTCCATGAACGTATCGGTCTCCGCCGCGATCCTTATCTTTGAGGCCAAACGGCAGCGGGGGGAGTTACGTGTTAGACGTTAGACGTTAGACGTTAGACGTTAGACATTAGACATTAGACATTAGACATTAGACATTAGACATTAGACATTAGACATTAGACATTAGACATTAGACATTAGACGAAAAAAGCAAAAAAAATGCAGAACCAAAATCCTATGAACACTTAAACTAAAAATTTGAACACCCTTTTCTACATCATCATCCTTATTCTGATTTTGCAGTACCTCGTGGAAACCGGATTGGATTACCTCAACGCAAAACGTTACGGAGATCCGGTGCCGGAAGAATTGGACGACGTTTTCAATTCGGAGGAATATGAAAAATCCCAGGCCTATAAGAAAGCCAACTATCGCTTTGGGCTACTTACCTCGACCTTTTCGCTGCTTCTGACCCTGGGGTTCTTAATTTTCGGCGGCTTCGAATGGGTAGATCAAATTGCTCGGGATGTCACCGACAATCCTATACTTATGGCCTTGGCGTTTTTTGGCATCATTCTGATCGGCAGCGATATCGTGACCTTACCGTTCTCCTATTACTCCACCTTCGTCATCGAGGAAAAGTTTGGCTTTAATAAAACGACCAAGGGCACTTTTTTTATGGATAAAGTAAAGGGATGGCTCATGATGGCGGTGATCGGCGGGGGGCTATTGGCCCTGATCATCTGGTTTTTCGAATGGGCGGGCAGCAATTTCTGGATATACGCCTGGATACTGGTGGCGGTGTTTACCGTATTTATGAACCTTTTCTATAGCAGGTTGATCGTGCCCCTGTTCAACACCCTCACCCCATTGGACATGGGCAGTCTAAGGACTAAAATAGAGAACTACGCGCAAAACGTCGGTTTCGAGCTCCAAAGTATCTTCGTCATCGATGGCTCAAAGAGATCGACGAAGGCCAATGCCTATTTTTCGGGGTTTGCCAAGGAGAAAAAGATTACGCTCTACGACACCCTTATAGACGATTTGGAAGAAGAAGAAATCGTAGCGGTACTCGCCCATGAAGTGGGCCATTACAAAAGAAACCATATCGTCTTTAACCTCATTGCATCCATTTTACTGACGGGCGTCACATTTTTTATTTTATCCCTTTTTATCAACCATCCCGAAGTATCGCATGCTATTGGCGTCTCCCGGCCCAGTTTTCATGCCGCATTGATCGGGTTTGGCATCCTATACAGTCCCATTTCAGAGGTAACGGGACTGCTCATGAACCACCTTTCCCGTAAATTCGAGTACCAGGCCGATGATTATGCCAAAAATACGTACGCGGCATCCCCTTTGATCACATCCTTAAAAAAACTTTCGAAAAATAGTTTGAGCAATCTTACCCCGCATCCCGCCTATGTGTTCGTGCACTATTCCCATCCGCCCCTCATTGCCAGGATCAGGAACCTCAAAACGGAATGAGGAAGGAAGAAAGACGCATACACTTTCGGGAACATCCAAAATTCGATCCAATGCCAAAAAACACCCTTGAGCATAGCGCTATCATGGTTCCTTCTTCCTTTCGTCTTTTGATCAGGTTCAATGGCGATAGTTCTGTTTCAAAGAAATAATGGTAGTATCTTTCTTTTAGCTAAAAAGTTTACCCCCCCCCACCGGGCATACTTTTTGTTGTGTACCAATTAAGATTATGGTACTTTAGAGGTAGAACTTGCGCAAATGACACAGGCAGCACTAGAATTGGAAAACAAAGAGATTGCCAAGCAATACAAGGAATTGCTTCGTATCAGCTACCAACACTTGTCCGATGATGACAAAAAACTGATACGCGCCGCCTTTGAGGTTGCGGTCGATGGACATAAGGAACAGCGCCGTAAATCGGGAGAAGCTTACGTCTTCCATCCTATTGCCGTGGCCCGGATCGTGGCTTCCGAAATCGGACTCGATGCCACCTCAATAGCCTCTGCCCTACTTCACGACGTGGTCGAGGACACGGAATACACCTTGGACGATATCGAGCGCATGTTCGGGGAAACTATAGCGCGGATCGTTGACGGACTCACGAAAATCGCCCACCTGAAAAAGGATATGAGTACCTCGCAACAGGCCGAGAATTTTCGGAAAATGCTGCTCACCCTGCACGACGATGTCCGAGTTATTATTATCAAAATTGCGGACCGCTACCACAACATGCTCACTATGGACGCTATGCCCGAGCATAAACAGGTTCAAATGGCGTCTGAAACCCTTTATATTTACGCCCCCTTGGCCCACCGGATAGGCCTCTATAATATTAAGACCGAGCTCGAAGATCTCAGCCTCAAGTACACCGAGCCCAGTGTGTATCGTGACATCAAGAACAAAATTGAGGACTCAAAGGAGGAGCAGCAGTCTTACATCGACGCATTTTCGGACATTATCGACAAATCCCTGAAAGAAGAAGGCCTTAACTATACCATTAAGGGGCGCATGAAATCCATCTACTCCATCCGCCGGAAGATGAAGGCCCAGAACGTCTCGTTCAACGAGATTTACGATAAATTTGCCTTGCGCATTATTTACAGATCTGACCGACAGAACGAGAAATTCCTGGCTTGGAAGATCTATTCCATCGTTACCGATCACTTCACTCCAAACCCCGTACGGCTGAGGGATTGGATATCCTCTCCAAAATCTACCGGATACGAAGCGCTGCACATTACGGTCATGGGTCCAAAGGGCCGTTGGGTAGAGGTTCAGATCCGCAGCGAGCGGATGCACGAGATCGCCGAAAAAGGCTATGCCGCACACTTTAAGTACAAGCACGGCGAACAAAAGGAGATGGGTATCGAAGTCTGGCTGAACAGGTTGCAGGAAGCCATGGAAAACTCGAATACGAATGCGGTAGACTTCGTCGAGGAATTCAAACTGAACCTGTACTCCAAAGAAATTTTCGTATTCACCCCCCAAGGCGAGCTGAAATCCCTACCCAAGGGTGCAACCCCCCTAGATTTTGCCTTTCATATTCATACCGAAGTGGGTATGAGCACCCGCGGGGCCAAGGTGAACGGTAAACTCGTACCCTTGAATACTACCCTCAAAAGCGGGGACCAGGTCGAGATCATGACCTCGGAGCAGGCGAGGCCCAACCAGAACTGGCTGGACTATGCCACTACTGCCAGGGCAAGGTCCAAGATAAAATCCTCTTTACGGGAAGAGAAAAAATCCACCGCCGAGGAAGGCAAGGAAATCCTACGCAGAAAATTGAAGTCCCAAAAAATCACGCTGAACGAAGACTCCGTCAATAAAATGGTGGTCTTTTTTAAGCTAAAGACCAGCCTAGACCTTTTTTATCGGATCGGTACGGGATCGATCGACAACCAGATGATCAAAGATTTTGCCTCGTCGTATAACAATGCGTTCATCAGTTTTTTCAAAAACAAGATAAGGCGTACCCCGACCCCGCAGGATATCGATAAAGACGAGATAACCTCAAAATACGACATGCTCGTCTTCGGCCAAGAAGAGGAAAAGTTGGATTATAAACTATCGCAATGCTGTAACCCCATTCCCGGCGATCCCGTTTTCGGCTTTGTCAGTGTGAACGAGGGTATAAAAGTGCACAAAAAAAACTGTCCCAATGCGATACAGCTCCAGTCGAACTATGCTTATCGTATTATCAGTGCCAAATGGATAGATTCGACCCAACAGGAATTCAGGTCCGAGCTGCAGCTTACGGGTATCGATAATTTGGGACTCATCAATGAGATTACCGACATCATTTCCGATGAGATGCACGTCAACATGCGAAACCTGAATTTTAGCACCGATGGCGGCACTTTTACCGGCAAGATCACCGTAGTGGTCAAAAACAAGAGCATTCTAAAAAAATTGATAGCCAACCTAAAGAAAATCCACGGAATCGATAAGGTGAGTAGACTATGAGAAGACGGTAGACGAATAGGTGTCCGGATGCCATTTCAACCAGATATTAAGTTTGTATTTGGGTTTATATCCGAGGTATGAAAAAGAACTGTACCTTTGTTGGCCCAGAAGCATCCCTGTTATGGCAATGAACAAAAATCAGGAAATCGTCAAGAACGTTTTTACCACTTTTTTGGAGGAAAACGGGCATCGGAAGACGCCCGAACGCTATGCCATCCTACAAGAGATTTACGATAGTGACGAGCATTTCGATATCGAATCGCTCTACATCGGCATGAAAAACAAAAACTATCGGGTCAGCCGAGCTACGCTCTACAACACCATAGAACTTCTTTTGGACTGCAAATTGGTACGCAAGCACCAGTTCGGCAAGAACCAGGCACAGTACGAAAAGTCGTATTTCGACCGCCAGCACGATCATGTCATCTTGACCGACACCGGAGAGGTAGTCGAGTTTTGCGATCCCCGCATTCAATCCATTAAAAAAACAATCGAAGAAGTGTTCGACATCAAAATCAATACGCACTCTTTATATTTTTACGGTACACGCAACCAGCCGGAAGAAAACGACGGGGATCCGGAAATCAAAAACGAAAAAACCAACAGCTAAGCATACATTATAAATGGCAGTAGATTTATTATTAGGCCTGCAGTGGGGCGACGAAGGAAAAGGAAAAATCGTCGACGTACTGACTACGAACTATGATATTATCGCGCGTTTTCAAGGCGGTCCGAATGCGGGTCATACCTTGGAATTTGATGGCATCAAGCATGTCTTGCACACGATACCTTCGGGCATCTTCCATAAAAAGGCAATCAATATTGTCGGTAATGGCGTTGTCATCGATCCGGTAATCTTTAAGAAGGAACTCGACGCGCTTGAAAAATTCGACCTCGATGTAACTTCGAAACTCTTCATCTCGCGAAAGGCCCACTTGATCTTGCCCACACATCGCTTGTTGGATGCGGCTTCCGAAACCTCCAAGGGTAAAGCAAAAATCGGATCGACCCTGAAAGGGATAGGTCCCACGTACATGGATAAGACCGGCCGGAACGGGATGCGAATCGGGGACCTTGAACTGGACGACTGGAAAGAAAAATACCGCGCCCTTGCCAACAAACACGAGGCGATGATAGGTTTCTACAATGTGGATATACAGTACAACCTGGCCGAACTTGAAACGGAGTTCTTCAATTCCATCGAAACCTTACGGCAGCTGACCTTTATCGATAGCGAGGAGTATCTGTACCAAGCCCAGAAAAAAGGTAAAAAGATTTTGGCCGAAGGGGCGCAGGGATCCTTGTTGGACATCGATTTTGGCACCTATCCTTTTGTGACCTCCAGCAATACCACCGCTGCGGGAGCCTGTACCGGTCTGGGCGTTGCCCCGAACCAGATCGGGGAGGTAAAAGGTATTTTTAAGGCTTACACCACCCGAGTCGGCAGTGGGCCCTTCCCTACCGAGCTTTTTGATAAGGACGGGGAAGCCATGGCCCGCGTGGGCAACGAATTCGGCGCCACCACCGGTCGCCCCAGGCGCTGCGGGTGGTTGGATCTTGTCGCCCTCAAGTATGCCGTACAGATCAACGGGGTTACCGAGCTGATGATGATGAAGGCCGATGTCTTGAGCGGCTTTAAAAAAATAAAGGTCTGTACCGCCTATAACTACAAAGGGGATAAAATTGACCACCTGCCCTATAACATCGAGGCGGAAAACCTAACCCCGGTCTATACCGAGATGAAGGGTTGGCAAAAGGACCTTACCCAGATGACCGAGGCCGAACAGCTGCCCGATGCCCTCAACACCTACATCGACTTTTTGGAAAAGGCACTCGAAACACCGATTAAAATTGTGTCCGTTGGCCCTGATCGTACACAGACCATTCATCGGTGACCCAATTGATCTTTTTTGACCCCTCGGTATATGCCAAAATTGAATCCTTCCATTGACCTTGCCCATCCCATGGTGACCAACGATGTTTATTCAGCGTAAAAGTGGCAGTCCTCGCAGTGGCATCCCTCATAATTCTATCCTAAGGGATATCCCCCTCCTTTAAAAAAAACATATTTTTGGACAAAATTTAGAGGAATTGCGACACGTTACTTACATTTTAGTATTCCTTTTCGTCACCGCAATTTGTTCCGCGCAGGACACAGATTCCGATGATACGCAAACCCCACCAATTGAAGCGGACACCGTTGCGGGGAAACGGATCAACATCGTGCACGGTGCCAATTTCACGAAGGACGAGGCGCAGTTCCCCGGCGCGTCCATATTCAGCAAGGATGAACGGCAGGTACAGTTCGAGCACCAAGGGGCGGATCTGTGGTGCGACATCGCCATTTTCTATCAAAAGGAAAACCGGCTTCGTGCCTTGGGCAACGTACGTTTGCAGCAGGGCGATTCGGTACGCATGACCAGTGGGAAAATCAATTATGACGGGGAGACCAAACTGGCCAAGGCCTATGAGGATGTACTTCTGGAAAGCAACAAAACCACCCTGCGTACCGACACCCTTTATTTCAATCGCGAAAAACAGGAATCGTACTATCTGGATTCCGGCACCATCATCGATTCGGTCAATACCCTGACCAGCCGGATAGGTCGGTATTTTATGGAATTGAAAAAATTGCAGTTTCTAGATAGCGTACACATCGACAACCCCGAATATACCGTCGACTCCGAGCGGTTGGATTACTATGAGACCTCGAAGAACGCTTATATGTACGGGCCTTCCACCATTACAGGAAATACGTATACGTTCTATTTCGAAAGGGGATTTTACGACACCAAGGTCGAAAGCGGTTACGGCATAAAAAATACCCGAATCGATTACAACGACCGAATCGTTGAGGGCGATAGTGTATACTTTGACAAAGCCACCGAGTTCGCCTCGGCAACCAACAATATTACGGTTACCGATACCGTGAACGACGGCGTAATCCGAGCCCATTACGCGGAGGTGTTCAAGGGTAAGGATTCCGTTTTTGCGACGAAAAGGGCGGTGTCCATCAGCTTGGTCGAGCAAGACTCCCTATACATGCACGGCGACACCCTGATGGTCACCGGTAAACCGGAAAATCGGATTCTACGGGCCTTCCACAATGCCAAATTCTATAAGACGGACCTTAGTGGAAAATGCGATTCCATTCATTCCAAAGAAAAGACGGGAATCACGCAGCTAATCGACAACCCCGTGATCTGGAACGCCGAAAACCAAATGACAGGAGATAGCATCCACCTCTTGTCCAACAAAAAAACCGAACAACTCGATTCCCTTAAAGTACTTAATAACGCGTTTATCATTTCTTTGGATAGTGTTAGTATGACCGGTTACAACCAGGCCAAAGGGATTAATTTATACGGGAAATTCATCGAGAACGAGCTAAAGCTCATCGATTTGGTCCAGAATACCGAAGTGATCTACTATATGTACAATGATGACGACGAACTGATCGGTATTGACAAGACCACCTGCAGTAAGATCAGTATTACGATGGCGGACAACGATATCGAGAACCTTACCTTTTTTACCAATCCCGAAGGCGATATTTTTCCCGAAAAAGAGCTCCCTCCCGAAAGCAGGAAGTTAGAGGGATTCGTATGGCGTGGCGATGAACGGATTTTGACCAAGGATGATATTTTCGATGAAGACGACAACAACATGGTACTTCCTATCATTCGCGGCATCGACAATCCCATCGATATCGATGCGGAGGAAGAGGATAGGGAAAGAAACGCAGGGGACCCGGTGAACAGAATTCCGATCCTAAGACCGGCATCCCCAAGCCAAGCGGCGAACCGCCCGGAAAAACCAGAGGAGGATCAATTACTCAATCAAAAGCCAAAACCAGGGGAACGACCGAAGCTAAAGAAACTGACCACCGACTCGAAGGAATAGGAAAAATGCCCACAACGCATTGGCTCTTGGCTCTTAAAAAAATCCCCGTGAAAAACGACTTCCTAAAACATCAGGCGCAGACAACCCCCCATCCATTGGCTCTGGAGATTTCGCATGCCGAGGGCAGCTACATTTTCGATACCGACGGCAAGGCCCATCTCGACTTTGTGGCCGGGGTTTCCGCCTGTTGCCTTGGCCACGGTCATCCGAAAGTCGTAAAGGCCGTACAGGAACAGGCCGCCACCTACATGCACGTGATGGTCTACGGCGAATACGTACAGCGTCCGGCAGTCGCCTACACCAAATTGTTGGCTTCCCTCCTACCTGCCCCGCTGGAAACTACCTATCTCGTAAATTCCGGCACCGAGGCGGTCGAAGGCGCCATCAAACTGGCTCGAAGGGTCACCGGCAGAAGCCAGTTGATTTCCGCCCGAAAGGCCTATCACGGCAATACTATGGGCAGTTTAAGCCTGATGGGCCTCGAGGAGCGAAAGGCACCCTTTAGACCCTTGATTCCCGATGTGTCGTTTATCCGTTTTAACCACGAAGAGGATCTTGTGAAGATTACAGAAAAAACAGCAGGTGTAATCTTGGAGACCATCCAAGGGGGAGCGGGTTTTATCGAACCGGAGAACGACTTTCTCAAAAAGGTCAGACACCGCTGCCACGAAACGGGGGCCCTATTAATCTTGGATGAAATACAACCGGGATTCGGCCGAACGGGTAAGCTTTTCGCTTTTGGGCACTACGACTGCCTCCCGGATATTTTGGTGCTGGGCAAGGGAATGGCCTCGGGCCTGCCCGTCGGCGCTTTTACGGCTTCCCGAGAAAGGATGGCGACCCTACAGGATAGCCCCAAATTGGGCCATATTACCACCTTTGGGGGAAATCCGGTGATTGCGGCCGCCTGTCTGGCCACCCTTCAAGAAATTACCGAGACCGACCTAATTGCCCAGACGCTAGAAAAGGAGGAACACTTCCGAAATTTGTTGGTCCACCCCCTGATAAAAGAAATCAGGGGAAAAGGACTCATGTTGGCCCTGATCCTGGAAAATTCCGATATCGCGAACCATTTGGTCCTCACTTGTGCTAAAAAGGGACTCATTCTATTCTGGTTGCTATTCGAGCCTAAAGCGGTGCGGATTTCGCCCCCGTTGACTCTAAGTATTGAGGAAATTGAGAAAGGTTGCGGTATTATTTTAGAGACACTAACCGAATACGGACAATAACCTGTTAACTATTTTGTTAATAATATAGGATGTACCCTGTTACAAAAATTCGGACAAAAGGGCTACTTTTAATTTCAAATGCTTTTCCGCCTATTTTCCTACTCGTCAAATAAGTCAACAAGACGGGAGGATTTAAGACATAAGACCGATGACTTTTCTATCAAATGGACCGCTTTTTCAAATTTTTTTAGTCCTTTGTCCTAAGTCTAAGTCCTACGTCCGGTTTAGGTCTCGAAACGGATAAGCATTAATTTTATACTAAAAACCTTCCCTAAAGTACATAAGGGGCGATTCCGTAACCAAAACCGTTCTATGGCCTTAGAATCCAACGAAAAGCCAAATCAACCCATCGACAAGTTCGAATCGATGCTCAAGACCGACGACGTCTATTTCTTTGATGCCGATGATTTTGAGGATATCATTCATCACTACCTCAACAACGGTAGGATCGCCTTGGCAAAAAAGGCGATCAAGATCGGACTGCGACAACATCCGGTTTCGGTAGAGCTGAAATTACTGGAGGTAGAGGTGCTCGTCTTCGAAAACCAACTAGATCTTGCCGAACATTATTTGGATGCCCTTCAGGTACTGGACGGTAATAATGAGGAAATTTACATCCAACGGGCAAACATCTATTCCAAGAAAGACAACCATGAGGCGGCCGTAGCACTGCTGCAAAAGGCGCTAAACCTTTCGGAAAACAGTTTTGACATTCACTCCCTATTAGGAATGGAATACCTTTTCATGGACGATTTTAAGCTCGCAAAGGAAAGCTTTATGTACTGCGTCGCCTTCGACCAGCAGGATTATTCCTCGCTCTACAATGTCATCTACTGTTTTGAGCTTTTAGAGGATTATGACGGGGCCATTCGTTATCTCAACGATTACCTCAACAAGAATCCCTATTGCGAAATGGCATGGCACCAGTTGGGAAAGCTCTATTTCGCCAAGGCCAAATACCCAGAGGCCTTGACCTCCTTCGATTTTGCCATCATTTCCGACGACACTTTTATTGGGGCCTATTTCGAGAAAGGCAAAGTTTTGGAACGTATGGGGAAATATAACGAGGCCATCGAAAACTATGAGGCCACGATACAGATGGAAGACCCTACCTCGCACGCCTACCTTCGTATCGGAAAATGCCACGAGCAGCTGGGGAACGATGAATTGGCTAAATACCATTACTATCACACGGTACACGAAGATCCAATGTTGGACAAAGGATGGCTGGCCTTCACGGATTTTTACTTTCGCAGAAAAAACTATGACAAAGCCCTCTCTTACATCAATAAAGCCCTGAACATCGACGGGGAAAATCCCAATTACTGGAACAAATGTGCCCAAATCAACGAGGCCTTGGGCAAATTCGATTATGCGGACTTCGCCTACAAACAGTCCGTTGAGCTGGGCAACTACGATTTAACTACCTGGCTTGGCTGGGCCCACGTGGCCAAGTGCAATCATGACCTGCCCGGTGCCTTACATATTTTGGCACAGGGAGAGGAGTTTTATCCCGAGAGTGCCGAAATAAAATACAAGATAGCCGGATTTCAGCTCGAAACCAACGATCTTATCAATGCGCGTATCAGCCTTATCGATGCCTTACATCTGAGTTTCGGAAAACTTCAGCTGTTTTACGATGAATTTCCCCAATACGCCGAGATGGCCTGGGTAAGAAATATTGTTACAGAGGTGGAACGTAAATTGTAAAGGCCCCCGGTAATCCGTTTTTACCCCGCTTCCAATGAGACCCTGGCTCCTAGGCCCAATCTAAAACTGTCAGCGCTTCCCATTTTTTTCTATTTCCCGATTCCCCTTTTACGCCATATAAAATCCTATTTTTGTGATCTTTGAACTCATTTCATGGAAAACAGAAATTTACTCCAGTACACCTTCGTTACACTAAAGGGAATGGCCATGGGCGCGGCCGACGTAGTACCAGGGGTTTCGGGAGGAACAATTGCTTTCATCTCCGGCATCTACGAAGAGCTGATTACCTCGATAAACAATGTCAATCTTTTGCTGTTCAAAACTTGGAAGAAAGAAGGCCTTAAAGCGGCATGGAGGCAATTGAACGGCAATTTTTTGGTGGCGCTTTTCTTGGGAATCTTTATCAGCCTTGTCTCCCTGGCCAGTTTGGTCAGCTGGTTGCTTGAGAACGAACCGGTACTTTTATGGTCTTTTTTTTTCGGATTGGTCACTGCCAGTATCTTTTTTGTAGGCAAGGAAATCCAAAGATGGAATGGCGGGGCCATTGTTTCCCTCTTGATAGGAGCCGCGGTCGCCTACTACATTACTACGATACCCCCATCGGGCAACAGTGACAGTATGCTCTTTCTATTTCTATCAGGGGCCTTGGCGGTCTGCGCCATGATTCTTCCCGGTATCTCAGGAGCGTTTATTTTGGTACTGCTCGGGTCGTACAAAACTATCCTCGATGCCGTACACGAAAGGAACATAACCCTTATCGCTATCGTGGGAACGGGAGCGATCTTCGGATTGCTCAGCTTTGCCAAACTGCTGAAATGGATGTTCAACAACTACAAGAACGCAACCTTGGCGGTGCTTACCGGATTTATTTTGGGCTCCCTCAACAAAATATGGCCTTGGAAACGAATAATGGAAACCAAAACAATCGGTGATAAAGAGATTATCATCGATGAGAACGTCTCCCCGTTCGCCTTTGAGGGCGACAACCAACTTATCTATGCCCTTATTGCCGCTATCATAGGTTTTTCTCTTATTTTTATCCTTGAACGTACCGCTTCAAAAAGATGAACCCCAGTTTGGGGATATCCCGGTTCCACATCGTGCAGGTTTTATAGAAACAGTCATCAAATTACTTGTGCGGTCATAGGTACATGAATGTATAATAATTAGGCTTCCCTAGATGTACGAAACGAGATCGGTCACAGACAAATTCTTTTTGGTCATCAAAGGCCTATGCATGGGGGCGGCGAACAAAGTACCTGGGGTATCTGGCGGTATCGTAGCCTTCGTTGGGGGCTTCTATGAAGAGTTTATTTATTCGCTACAAAAAATTAATGTCAAAGCCTTTAAGCTTTTGCTCAATGGCAGGTTTAAAAGCTTCTATCGCTATATCAATGGTACCTTTCTCACCCTACTGATTTTCGGAATGCTGGTCAGCTATTTCAGCGTATCGCAGGTATTGGACTATTTTCTGGCCAAAAAAGAACTGCTTGTGTGGTCCGCTTTCTTCGGAATGATCTTAGGCTCCATTTACTATATCGGTAAAGACTTCGAACATTGGAACCGAAGAACCATAGTTGCCGGAATTATCGGGCTGCTCATCGGAATTTCCATCAGCTTTTTGAGTCCCGCAAAGGAAAATGACAATCTCTTCTTCATCTTTATCTGCGGTATTATCAGTGTATCGGGCATGACCTTACCGGGACTTTCAGGTTCTTTTATCCTAATCTTGCTGGGAAATTACGTGTTGTTGTTGGTCGATTCGGTCAATGCGCTTTACGAAACCTTCGCCGAAATGTTGCGCGGTGACTTTAGTTTTATCCAAAACCAGGCTCGATTGCATATCCTGAATATTCTTGCTATTTTTACCTTGGGTTCCCTTACTGGCCTAGTAAGCCTATCCCATTTATTGAGCTATGTGCTTAAACACTATAAGCACATTACCACTGCCGTAATTATCGGTTTTATAACCGGCTCTCTGGGCGTGGTATGGCCATGGAAAAAAACCATCTACAAAATGGACGCCGCGGGCAATCCCCTTATCGATTCCTCCGGCAAGGCGATCATTGTAAATTACGAACGCTATTTTCCCGATTTCACCTTGGGCGAAAACTGGTGGGCGCTTTTTTGTATCGCCTCGGGAATTGTCATTTTATTGGGATTGGAATGGTACGGGAAATGGAGGGAACTGTCGGTAAAGAGCATTAAGTAGTTAGTATTGAGCATTTAGTAGTTTGCGGTAGTTGAAATAAGGATGCCGAAAGCATTTAGTACCAGTAGGAAGCAACTTCTGAAATCCCATAAACCCATAAACCCATAAACTAACTTTTCCAATGGCAAAACACAGGTTCGGACTAGTAGGAAAAAACATCTCCTATTCTTTTTCCAAGGGATATTTCACCAAAAAGTTCTCCGATTTGGGATTGGAGGGGTATTCCTATGAAAATTTTGATTTGCCGCACATCGGCGAATTTCCCGCTCTGGTGGAAACCCATTCCGATTTACAGGGATTGAACGTTACCATCCCCTATAAACAAGAAGTAATGTCTTATTTGGATGCATTGGACAGCCAAGCGGAGAATATTGGCGCGGTCAATACCATAAAGCTCGATGGGAACCGTCGTATCGGCTATAATACCGACGCCTACGGTTTTCAAAAATCCATCGGAACATTTTTAAAATCCCACCACACCAACGCCCTAATTCTCGGAACGGGCGGGGCCTCGAAAGCTATCGCCTACGTTTTGGGGCAGATGGGGATTGCCGTCACATACGTCTCCAGGAATCCCGATACATCGCAGATGGGCTACGCCGCCCTGAACCGCTCGGTGTTGCAAAACCATCCCGTTTTGGTCAACTGTACGCCTCTCGGCACGCATCCGAACATCGATCAGAAACCCAATATTCCCTATTCCCATATCACGGACAAACACCTGCTTTTCGACCTGATCTACAATCCGGAAAAAACCGAATTTCTGAAAGAAGGTGAAAAGCGCGGTGCCGATACCGTGAACGGACTCCGAATGCTGCAGCTTCAGGCAGATAGGGCCTGGGAGATATGGCGGGAATAAGGTGTTCACACCAACTTTTCCATTCAAGAAACGTATCGGCAAAATTAAAGGTTTAAAGAAGTCCGCCATTGCCTTTGCCGTTAACGCGGTTGTTAGTAACTTGAACGATTTAGCGTTTGTAAAATCAATAATCCTTAGCATGGGGACAGATAAAGATAAGAGACTACAGGGAGAGCGTTCCGAGGAAAAAACCGAGCGTTCGGAAGCGGAAGAAATAGCTCAACCCGGCAAAACACAGATTCAAAATCAGACCTCGAAAAAGCGGAACAAGGCTAAACAAGACCAAAAATCGAACGATGATGGCGCTGCAAGCACGGGGCTATCCGAAACCAACGAGGAATCCGCTGTCTCGGCGGAAGAAGCTGACGGCTCTTACAAAAATAACGGAACCCGGACCGAGGAAGTTACCTCAAGCGAAATGTCCGACTTTAAGCCCCAAGAGCCTAAAGTGGAAGGACTCCCAAAAGCAGAGGAAATAATAAAGAATTCCGAAGTTGAAAAGATCGGGGACACCACCGCAGAAACATCCCAAAGCGGCACCTCTGAAGAAAAGACCCACGCACCCGGATCGGAAGAGTCCACCACATCCTTTGAACAAAGGGAGGAAGCTAACGGGGCAACCGGGGCCGTTTCTAAAAAAGCGACGCAGCATCAGAAATCCGAAAACAAAACTTCCCGAAAAGAGGATTCCGAAGATAAAACATCTCCAAATAAACCATCCGAGGAGAACGGCATCCAAAAAGAAAATCCGACGAAGGAAAAACACCAGCTTGAGGAAGAAGACGAGATTCTCGACAGCGAGAACGCCGAAGATGCCGAGGACGTGGACAATGAGCGTCGCCATGCCATTCCCCTTTTGGATTACGAGGCCATGTCGATGGAAAATTTAGTAGGGGAACTGCAAAAACTGATTCGCAACGAGAAAATACAGGCCATCAAAAAACATGTTGATGCCATCAAATATGAGTTCGACCAAAAATTCGATGCATTTTTAGAGGAGAAGAAAGAAAAATTCGTCGAAAGCGGGGGCAATGAAATCGATTTCCGATACAATTCCACCGTTAAAAGGGACTTTAGCGAAATTTACAAAGAGTATCGCGAAAAACGCAATCAGTACTACAAAAATCTGGAAAAAAACCTTAAAGAAAACCTGTCCCAACGGCTGGCGATCATAGAGGAACTAAAGGGACTGATGAGCGTCGAAGAAGATATGGGCACGACTTACAAAGCCTTTAAAGATCTTCAGGAAAAGTGGCGCAACGCGGGGCCGATTCCCCGTAATAGTTACAACAATGTATGGCGTACCTATCGCCACCACACCGAGATTTTCTACGACTTTCTGCACCTGAATCGAGAAATGCGCGATTTTGATTTTAAGCGCAATCTCGAAGAAAAGGAAAAACTGGTCCATCGTGCCGAAGCCTTGGCAAAAGAACCCGACCTCAATCGGGTATTCCGTGAGTTACAGGCCCTTCATAAAATTTGGAAAGAAGATATCGGTCCCGTTGGGCAAGCGCACCGCGAAGAAATATGGCAGCGTTTTAGCAAGGCCACCAAGGTACTCCACCAAAGACGGCAAGAGCATTACAGGGAATTGGAGGCCATCTACGTCAAAAACCTGGAAAAAAAGAGTGTCATTATCGCTTCGATTACGGAGCTTGGAAATAACGTAGCCAACAACCATAAAGACCTGCAAACGCAGATAAAGCAACTGGAAGCCTACCGGAAGGACTTCTTCGAGACCGGCAAAGTACCTCGCAACAAGAATCGTAAGACCTGGTCTTCTTTCAAAGAGGCGGTGCGGCGCTTTAACCGCAGCAAAAATGCCTTTTATAAGGACCTGAAGCAGAAAGAGCAGGCCAATCTCGATAAGAAACGGGAATTGGTCGAACTGGCCGCTTCATTAAAAGACAGTGATGATTTTGAAGCGGTAACCCCTAAAATGAAGCGGATACAGGCGGAATGGAAAAAAATAGGCCATGTGCCCCGTAAATACTCCAACAAAATATGGAAGGAGTTCAAATCGGCCTGCAACCACTATTTCGATCGGTTACATGCCCTGAAAAACAAGGGCCGTGAAGAAGAAGAGGCCAACTTTAAGAACAAAACCGCCAGTTTGGAAAAATTATCCGGCTTCGAGCCTTCTGGCAATCGGGAGGAAGATCTGAAGGCGGTGAAAAGCTTTATAGCCTCGTGGAAAACCTTGGGACGGGTGCCGTTCAAAAAAAGGAACATAGATCAAAAGTTCAACAACGCATTGGATGGTATTTTCAAAAAAATGGGTGTCCCTCCCGAAGAGGCCGAACTTTTGAAGTACGGCAACAAAATACAGCGATTGGCCGATAGCGATAACGAACATGCCCTACAGAAGGAACGTAACTTCATCCGAAATAAAATAGAGGAAACGAAAGGCGAGATACGTCAATTGGAGACCAATCTTCAATTCTTCTCCAACGCCTCCGACGATAATCCCTTGCTACAGGATGTTATTAAAAAAGTCGATGCCCATAAGGTGGCATTGGAGACCTGGAAGGCCAAGCTCAAAAAGCTCAACATCATGAAGAACAGCATGCAACGGGAGCTTGACGCAGAAAAAGAACAAGAAGCATCGGAAGGGGCGGAAGCTCCGGAATCTTAATACGGTTCCCAAAGTTGGCCAATAGCGTTATATGTATTTATTTTGCGACGTTCACCGCCCGTGTCTCCCGGATGACCGTAATCTTCACTTGTCCTGGGTAGGTCATATCGGTCTGTATTTTCTGTGATATCTCGAACGAAAGGGCAGCGGCCTTTTCATCGCTTACCTTTTCACTTTCGACGATGACCCGAAGTTCCCTACCCGCCTGGATCGCATAGGCTTTTTGAACCCCACCGAAACCGATGGCGATATCTTCAAGGTCTTTGAGACGCTGAATGTACGAGTCCAACACTTGCCTCCGGGCTCCTGGCCGTGCGCCGCTGATAGCGTCACATACCTGTACGATAGGTGAAATCAAGGTGTTCATCTCTATTTCATCGTGGTGGGCGCCAATAGCATTGCACACATCAGGTTTTTCCCCGTATTTTTCGGCCCAATGCATTCCTAAAATGGCATGTGGGGTTTCAATTTCGGCCTCGGTATTCGGTACTTTTCCAATATCGTGCAAAAGTCCCGCTCGCTTGGCAAGCTTGGGGTTCAGTCCTAATTCCGCGGCCATAACCCCACAAAGCTTGGCGACTTCGCTGGAGTGCTGTAGTAAATTCTGTCCATAAGAAGAACGATATTTCATTCGCCCCACCGCCCTGACCAGTTCCGGATGTAGCCCGTGAATACCCAAATCGATTATTGTACGCTTTCCGACCTCGACAATTTCCTGCTCAATTTGCTTCTCGGTCTTTTTAACGACTTCTTCGATGCGAGCCGGGTGTATTCTACCATCGGTAACGAGTTTGTGCAGCGACAAACGTGCAATTTCCCTTCGAACGGAATCGAAACATGAAAGAATGATGGCGTCGGGCGTGTCATCGACGATAATTTCGACCCCGGTTGAAGATTCCAACGCCCTGATATTCCTACCTTCCCTACCTATTATCCTTCCCTTTACATCATCCGATTCCAGATTGAAGACCGAAACACAGTTTTCAATGGCCTCTTCGGTACCGATACGCTGTATCGTATTGATTATGATTTTCTTTGCCTCTTGTTCCGCAGTCAATTTGGCATCTTCGATAGCGGTCTGCCTGTAGGCCATCGCATCGCTCTTGGCGGTTTCCTTGAGGGATTCCAACAACTGGCTTTTGGCCTCATCGGCGGAAAGACCTGAAATAACCTCCAATTGCTGCACCTGTTTTGAACGAAGCTTATCGAGCTCGGACTGCTTTCTTTCAAGGATTTCCTCTTTATGCGAGAGATCCTGCATTTTGGAATCCAGTTGTTTGTTCAGTTTTGTTTTTTTTGCGAGTTCACTGCTTATTTGCGATTCCTTATCGCGGGTACGTTTAAGGGCGTCGTTTATTTTTTTATCCTTATTGAGAATTACTTTTTCGTGCTCAGCCTTAAGCTCCAAGAACTTTTCCTTGGCCTGAATAATTTTATCCTTTTTAAGGCTTTCCCCTTCCGCTTGTGCGTTTTTGAGGATAGAATCGGCTTCTTTTTTGGCGTTGGCCGTAGTTTTGGTCGCCTTTCCTTTCTCCATAAATTTCGCAATCGCGAAACCAATGGCGAGACCTATGATCCCTATTATTATCAGTATTGCAATATTCTCCATATAGTAGAATTTAACCGCCCGCTCCTGTGTTCGGACGGGCATTAATGAAAAAGCATAAAAAAGCCCATATTGGAGCAGTTTTGATCGAACTCCTGTAAACAGGTTTAGGGCTAACAGACTGATCAAGGATCCCTATACAAGTAGGGCTTGCTTTTACAGCCTAAACTCACCCTTTTCAAAAATATAAGTGTTGAGTTCGTCAAAAGGTAATACCAATATGGGCAGTAACCAATGCTATTTTAAAGAACGTGGAGTCCAATTAAAGGACGATTTATTTAGTACCAAGCTTTTCGGTCACCAATCGGTCCAAGGCCTGTAGCCGCTGAACCGCTTCTTGGGAACCTTGTGATTGATCGATGCCGCGCTGTTCGATTTTAGAGGCAAACTGCAAGGCGCACATGGCCAGCACATCTTGCTTATCCCTAACCGCATAGCTCTGTTCGAACTTTTTCGCCAATTGCTCGATATTCTTTGCTGCTTTCCGCAATCCCTCCTCTTGGGCGGGATCTATGGTCAGGGGATATACCCTATCGGCGATAGAAAGCTTGATCTTGAGCTTTTCCGACATCTTTGTTATAATCCTTACGCCATCATTCCGCAAGTTGGGCGATACAATAATCCAACTCTCGGATCAATGAATTTATTTTAAGCTTAGCTTCAGTTTTTTCCGTATTACTGCCAAGCATCGTGTTTGCCAATCGAAGCGAATTGTAACGCTCTTCCCAAACCGAGATCGAGTTTGTAACCTCTGCCCGATCTTTTTTTAGCTGGTCGAGTTCGCGTTCCAATTTTGTGTTAGACTGCTGTAAAAGTTCCAACTTATGCAGCAATTTGCTGATTTTGTTCTCTAAAGAATCAACTGTTCCGACCAATTCGCCCATAAATCAAACACAATGCATATGACACAAAGTTAACACACCTGAACCTACTTGGCAATACTTTTTTCAATTATTGTTGAACCAACGGGCCTACGGCCGTTTTCAAGTGCATGTTTTGTGGGTAATAGACCGTTCATCAAGGAAGAAATGAAGCCTAGCATGGTTTTTTAGGCGGACCCGTAATCGACTACTGATAAAATACGGTCGGTAGGCTTAAGACGATTTTTGGAATTACATCCTCTTATTCCATACTTTACTATCAAAAATAACGTTGACATCTAGTAGAATGCCGACATATTTACTACTTGCATTTGTAGGATTTCAAACTGATTAGCTAATTTCGTATCTTCTTTTGAGAAATTCCGTGTAAATCCTGAAAAAGAACATCCAACCTAAGCCAATCAAAATGTCCATTGCGATATATCGGTCGTTAGCTGCGATGCCATAAAATGAAACTAACCCCCATGAACAAACGATTTTTCGTGCTATTGCTATGCGTTACAACGAGTATTTTCGCACAGACGAACTACCCCCAAGACGCCTTTCGATCGCCCGTTGATATTCCCCTTATCCTTGCCGGCACTTTCGGGGAGCTTCGAACGAACCACTTTCACTCCGGTATCGATATCAAAACGAAGCAGCGCGAGGGACTCCCTATTTATGCCATTGCCGATGGGAGTATTACCCGAATCAAAATTGCGCATTGGGGCTACGGTAAAGTGCTCTATATTACCCATGATAACGGCTATACCTCAGTTTATGGACATCTACAAAAATTCGCCCCGGATATCGAGGCCTACATTAAAAAAATACAATATCAAAAGCAATCGTACGAAGTACAGGTGTTTCCCGACTACGGCGAAGTAAAGGTTCAAAAGGGGCAGGTAATAGCCTACGGTGGAAATACCGGAAGTTCTTCGGGCCCACACCTTCACTTCGAGATTCGCAGCAGTATTTCCGAAAAACCGACCAATCCATTGCTCTACGGCTTCGACGTCAGGGATGCCACCAATCCTATATTGAACAAGCTCTATGCGTATCCCTTGACAAAAAACGCCAAAGTAAACCAAAGTCAAGACAAGGTAGATCTCGATTTCAAGAGACAGCCGGACGGTACATTTTTGGCCGAAAAAGTGTATGCCACGGGCACCATTGGCCTAGGCTTTATCGGATACGACCGACTAGACCTCGCCGCCAACAGAAACGGGGTCTATTCCGTACAGCAGACCGTCAACGGCAAGGTGTATACCGAATACGATTTTGAGACCTTTTCTTTCGCGGAAACCCGATACCTCAATACCTTGATCGATTACGATCACTACGGACGTTATCGCCAAAAAATCCAACAGCTCTTCAAAGTCCCTGGCAATCGACTGGACATTTACAAGACCCTATTTAATGAGGGCAAAATCGATATAGCCCCGGGGCTTAATTACAAGGTCGAGGTGCTGATCAAGGATATCAAAGGAAATGAAACGAAGGCCATAATACCCATTGAAGGTAGGGACGAACCGGTAAAAATCAATAGAGAAGAGGATAAGACAGCTAATTACGTCATCGCCAAAAGACCCAACAACTACGAACTGGGAGCTGCCACGGTGCATTTTCCGGCCAATACGTTCTACGACAGTTTCTACATTGACTTGGAAAGCCACGGCGATACGGTCAAGATACACAACAACCGGGTAGCCGCCCACCGCAACTTTACCATTGCCTTCGATGTAGCGGATTATTCCGAAGAAGATAGAAAACAGATGTTCATTGCCCGCTTGAACCATCGGTTAAATCCGCGGTACGTCTCTACCTACAAAAGAGGAACCACCTTTACCGCACGAACCAGAAACTTGGGCACGTATACCTTGGCCAAGGATAGCATTGCCCCTAAAGTCGCGCCGCGCAACTTCAAGGAAAAACAGTGGTTGAACAACTATCGCTACCTGAGCCTATGTGTCAGTGACGATCTAAGCGGTATCGACTCGTATTATGCCACTATAAACGGGGAATGGATCTTGATGGAATATGAACCGAAAACCAATACCCTAACCTACAATTTCGATGATATCATTTTGGACAAGAAGGAATGCAATTTAAAGTTGATCGTTACCGACAATGTTGGAAATTCAACTACCTTTACCAGTACATTTTTTAGAAAATGACCCATTTGTGCCGATTTGCCATGAAACGATTACTTTTCTTGCTGTGCTTGCTGAACCTTGCCTATTCCTTTTCGCAAAAGAACATTTACGAAAGCCGTAAGTTCGACGCACTTACCGATCCCCACGAGGTGCTGGCGATCATTCCTTTTCTCACTCATTTGGACCTGGAACACGAAATATCCGAGGATGAGTTGAAAGCCCGTGAAGAGGAGGAAGGTTATGCGGTACAAAATGCCCTCGAAACCTATTTTTCGCAACGGAAGAAAAAAAAGAAATTTTCGGTGGATTTTCAAAACGTCAAGAATACCAATGCCCTGCTGGCGCAACATGATATCGATTATGAAGATATCGATGTGCACACCGTTAAGGAACTGAGCAGGATTCTGGGGGTGGACGGTATTATCAGCGGCACCCTGGACCTCAACGTACTGCTTTCGGACGGAGTGGATACCAAATTCAATTTTATGGATTATTTTTTGGGAGATGCCGATTACGGACGCATCGGCGTAAAGATCAGTGACGGGAAGACGGGAAAACTACTTTGGAAATATGAAAAGGAAATCAATAAAAAGTCCGGAAAGAACACCGATGACCTCATCGACCGGATGATGAAACAGGCCGCACGAAAATTCCCCTATGACAGGGACAAGCGCAGGGACAGGAAGAAGGATTCCCTACCGTGATAGGGATGTACGCATCAGGGCTTTAATCGGCCACAAATTCCTTCAAGACCCCGACCACATAATCCAATTCTTCCTTTGTATTATACTTCGAGAACGAAAACCGGAGCGAAGGCTTTTTCAAGTCCTCTTCAGATAAGATTTCATTGAGCACGTGAGACCCGGAATCGCTGCCCGACTGGCAGGCGCTGCCTTTGGAACAGGCTATGCCCTTAATATCTAAATGAAAGAGAAGCATCAGCGCTTTTTGAGGATCAATGGGCAGACAGACATTGACCAAGGTGTAGGTGCTTTTATCCATGTTCCCGGAATTTCCGTTGAACTTCGCGGCAGGGATTTCTTTCTTTAGATTTTCTATAAAGTATTTTTTCAAATCCGCGACATAAGCGGTTTCTTCCTCAAGATTATCGTAGGATGCGCGAAAGGCAGCTTCCAACCCCACGATATTATGAAATGATTCGGTACCGGCCCGGAAGCCACGTTCTTGCGAACCGCCCAAAATCAATGGTTTTAGTCCCGTATTCTTCCGGATATAGGCAAACCCCACTCCCTTGGGCCCGTGGAACTTATGGGCGGCCGCGGTCATAAAATCCACCGGAACCTTATTTACGTCCCAGGGGTAATGTCCGATGGATTGAACGGTATCGGAGTGAAAGAGCGCATCATGGTCTTGACACAGCCGGCATACCATTTCGATATCGAGCATGTTACCAATCTCATTGCTTACGTGCATAAGACTGACCAATTTTCGGCTGTCATCGCGCTTGAGCAATTCTTCAAGGTGCGAAAGTCTGGGATTCCCGAGCGAGTCCAAATCGACAAATTGCACCGCGATGCCAAATTCCTTTTCCAGGTCCTCAACGGTATGCAGTACGGCATGGTGCTCGATCTTGGAGGAGATAATGCTCTGCACTCCCAAATCACGAACGGCGGAACGTAGGATCATGTTATCGGCCTCGGTACCGCCCGAAGTAAAGATAATCTCCGAGGGATGTGCGTTCATATATTTGGCGATGGCCTTGCGGGCGCTTTCTATTGCAGTCTTGGCCGACCGACCGAAACTGTGGGTCGAGGATGGATTGCCATAATGGTTCGATAGCGCTTCCTGCATCTTATCGATGACAGTTGCCCTGACCCGGGTGGTAGCGGCATTATCTAGATAAACCTTTTCCATGTGTGATGGCTTTATTATAATCCTGCAAAATTACCGGAATTAACCGTACTTATCCATCGATGGCCCTAAAACTTTACATTATTTCATTTACTTTTGGGGGATGAAAAAAATGTTGCTTTTAGGTTTTCTGGTCGGATTTTTTTCCTGTGACGATGGCGACCTGCAAATTGAGGAAGTGGATTTCGACGAAGCACAAATTGAATCCTGTCCTGGTCTGGAAGATCCTACCCAGACCACTTTCTTCTTCAAGATCGAGGAAGACGAGGCGTTGCTCCTGAATTTGGCGGGAGGATTGATCCAGAACGAGACCTCCGCCCCTGGTACGCGTGCCAGTACGATACCCGAGCCTTCTAACCTCATCTATCGATTTTTCTCTGAAAATGTCACCTCCGCCTATTTCTGCGACGCGGTTCCGCCCTTGACCCCGACCGTGGTCAAGGAAAATCTGGCTACCGCAGGCGACATCAGTATCGATACCAGGGTAGATACGCTTACAGCTGATACCAAAAACTATAGCCACACAATTTCTATCAAGAACCTGGCACTGCTCAACGACCAAGGGGAGCAACTTACCGACCTGTCCACCATGGATTATGGCGATTTTATTACAAGGCCGAAGAATAGCGCGAAGCTCGACGTTCCCTTTTCTAATTATTCCGATCTCGATATTACGGAGTGTACCGCAGCCCCTGTGGCGGACAATACCCGCCTCTTCAAGATAATAAACGATGAATTTATCTCCCTCGATGTTGCGGCAGCGGACAGTTTATTCGTCAATGCAGCAACCGATAGCGTACCTCGGAACTTGGATCTGGAGAATAGGGAAATTTTCAAATATACTGTGTTTAATACTTTGATGGACAATGCCCTAGCCTGTTCCGCCAGCTTTGGCGAGGACATCAAAAGTTGGCATTTTGTATCCACCTCGGGTAGCTTGAACGTAGAGACCGTGGCCAGTGCCCCCGATGTGAACGGAAGTATCGCCTTCACCCACACCATTACTTTAGAGAACATGGTGCTGACCCTAAAGGGAGCGGGAGCGAATGGTAACGATGTCAGCATAGCGGCGATACCGCTCGTGGAATTCGGAACATACACCACGGTCCAGGAGTAGCTCGCCCCGATTTCAGCTCAAGCATTCCGATAGATATTGACTTCGGTAGCCCCGAGTCCATATTTTCGGTAATCCGCATCATAATATTTCACGTTTTCGTAGCGGCGGAACAGATAGTACAGTTCCTCTCTAAGAACCCCCTCCCCCACACCGTGGATGAATACCACCTTTTGAATGCGTTTTTTGATGGCGAACTCCAACTGGCGCTTCGCGGTATCGAGCTGTAGGTTCAACATTTCGTAATTGGACATGCCTTTCGTGCTCTTGGTCAATTGATTGATATGCAGGTCCACCTCCATTTTCGGGGCGTTGCGTTCTTTGGGCTTTCGGGTTGTCGGTTTTTGTTTCTTTGGAGCTTCCATTTCCGCCTTCACCTGCGCCACTTCATGATTACTGACCTTTATAACATTGGAAGGCAACATTTTTACCAGTTTTTTCGGTGGAAAACGCAACAAAAAGCCATCCTTGGTCTCGATGGTGATTCCATCCTTCGATGTACCTATCACTACACCCTCTACTATATCATCAAGCGCCTCTACCTTGTCCCCGATTCGAAAAACTGTCATCTTTTTGTTTTATTTCCCCAAAATTAATGGTAATTTTCGTGAAACAATTCTTAAAGTGATTCCATGCAACGGTTCAACTTAATGGTCCACGCAGAAGATTATATGCTTCCCTGCCTATCCAAGCAGTTTTTGGGCTTTGACTGCCCCGGCTGCGGCCTGCAGCGGTCGGTAATGTTTTTGCTGCAGGGAGATTTTGTGGCGGCCTTTAAGATGTACCCGGCCATTTACGCGATTCTGCTTTTATTCGGATTTTTACTCGCGGACCGTTTGGTAAGCCTAAGACACAGCAATAAAATCACCATTTTTCTAATGCTGGCAAGCCTCGCGTTGATCCTGGGCAACTACATCCTAAAATTTATCTAACTAAACCTAGTAGTATTATGGAACAACAAAAATTACCCAATGTTACGATAGCGATAGTACTCTCCATTATCGGATTTGTGTGCTGTTGTATCGCCGGTCTACCGGGCATAATTTTCGGGGGTATTGCCCTGTTTTTAATTTCCAAGGATGAAAAGCTGTATCGGCAACAGCCGGAGAACTTTACGAACTACAACCAGTTAAAAACGGCCAAGATCTTAGCATGGATAGCCTTTATTCTCGGGGTACTCTATTTGGCATGGAGCATATTCGGGTTCTATCAAGCAGGGGGCTGGGAGGGCTATATGCAGCAATCCCAAGAGCTCATGGAACAATGGGGCATTGAGGAATAAGCTATGGAAAACAGAAACCCAGTACCCCTGCCCGGCTCTAGTAACGCCCTGACCTTCGGTATTCTCTCGATCGTCCTGACCTTGACCTGCTGTGGCCCTTTCGGGGCGATTTTCAGCTTTCTCGGGTTGTCCAACGCCAAAACGGCGCAGAACGTCTTTTTGAAAAGTACCGGGCAATATACGGGTATCGAAAACGCCAAGACCGGCAAGATACTTTCTTACATCGGACTGGCAGTAGCGGGCATTTATCTGATCCTCGGCATCATCTATTTTGGGGTTATTGCCGCGATAGTTGCCAGTTCGATTTCCGAGGGAGGGGGATTTTAGGGAGTCAAGAGGCTAAACCGAGGATAATCTTGTCCATGATTGCGAACTTTAACAATTAATGTACTAACGTAGAAGTTTGTACGATTCCAGAGTGAATTATATACCATTAACTTTGTTTAATGATTGTAGGATAGGAACTCGAAGATTTTCGAGATGTCCGTTCGAGCCTTTCATCTACGCTTAAACTAAAGTAGAGAACTTTTCGGTCCGTCCAAATTAAGCCTCGACTATCTGCCAGTGCTGAGCTCAGCCTAGTATTCGACGAGACATGTTAAATTCAGATTGATTGATCAAGCGTTCCTTCGGACAATAATTTAATAATAAAATCCCCCGACTTCTGTTCGGAGGATTTTTGAATGCGGGCTGCATCCCTATTTCTTGAAGTTTGTCAAGGTATCCGTAATAATCGTGATACAGTCCATCAATTGTTCCTTTGCCATGGTCAAGGGCGGGGCAAAACGAATGATATTACCATGGGTAGGCTTGGCCAGAAGTCCATTTTCCTTTAATGCCATACAGATGTCCCATGCCGTGGTACTGTCTTCGGTGTCATTGATTAGAATGGCATTGAGCAAACCTTTTCCCCGTACTTTCGTCACGAGCTCACAGGTCGGGATAAAGGCGTTCATTTTTTCCCGAAAGATCTCGCCGAGCTCGAAGGCGTTTTGGGCAAGCTCTTCCTCCTTGATTACTTTTAGGGCCGCAATTCCGACTGCGGCCGCCACGGGATTGCCCCCGAAGGTACTGCCGTGGTTTCCCGGACGGATGACCTCCATGATAGCATCGTTCGCTAAAACGGCGGATACAGGAAATGCACCTCCCGACAAGGCCTTCCCCAAGACCAGAATGTCCGGTTTTACATCGGGCGTCCCGCTACAGTGTTTATCGGAACAATCGCAATTGCCGCAGGTAGCCAGCAAGCGTCCGGTCCGCCCTATGCCCGTCTGCACCTCATCTGCAATAAAAAGTACGTTGTGCTTTTCACAGAGCGCCTTAGCAGATTCCAGATAGCCCTCCGAGGGAACAAAAACCCCGGCTTCGCCCTGGATAGGTTCCACCAAGAAGCCCGCGATGTTCTTGTGTTGCTCCAAGGCTTCCTCCAAGGCCTTTAAGTTGTCATATTCTATTTTAAGGAAGCCTTCGGTATAGGGTCCGAAGTTTTTTCGTGCCACCGGGTCGTTGGAAAAAGAGATAATGGTGGTCGTGCGCCCGTGAAAATTATTGTTGCACACGATGATCTGGGCCTCGTTTTCGGGGATGCCCTTTTTCTCGTAGGCCCATTTCCGACAGATTTTCAAGGCGGTCTCAACCGCTTCGGCTCCCGTGTTCATGGGTAGCAACTTATCAAAGTGGAAGGTTTCGGCAGCGTATTTCTCGAACTGTCCGAGTTTATCGTTATAAAAAGCCCTTGAGGTCAGGGTCAGGGTGCGGGCCTGTTCCGTCATCGCACCCACGATTTTGGGATGACAATGTCCCTGGTTCACCGCCGAATAGGCGGACAGGAAATCGTAGTACTTTTTACCTTCCGCGTCCCAGACATGTACGCCCTCCCCCCGATTCAATACCACGGGCAGAGGATGGTAATTATGTGCCCCATACTTGTTTTCCAAGACTATCGCATCCTCGGAAGTGATCTTTTCTAAAATTGACATGATAAAATTACTTTGCGAGACCCTCTCGAAATCTACCATATGGATTTCAAACGGGTCTCCGTCCGACTTCAGTAATTCCTGCTGTACCTTTATCCTTTCGAAGTTTCGAAAATTCAGCGTAGGAGAGAAATCATCCTTGCAGTGTCACAAAAATACGGAAAAAGGATCGGAAGACCGATGACGGAGGACGGAAGTCGGGTGACGGAGGGATTGACGGAAGACGGGAAATCGATGACTGAAGAAGTGACGAAAGGATGAATGACGGAAGGAAGAAGAACGGAGAGGATGATGGTCCGTGACTCGTGGGGAGCGGTGGTGACGGGTGACCGATGACTGATGACCGAAGACGGGAAAAAAATGAAGATGAAAAGATAAATGACGGAATTAAGGAAGGACCGAGGAAAAAAAAGACGGTTGACCGATGACCGAAGACGGATTAAAACATGATAATGGAAAGATGAATGACGGAATAGGGAAGTACTAAGGGCGGGGATGATAGTTCGTCACTTGTGGTGGGCGGTGGAGATGGGTGACGAGGGATGGGAGAAAGAACGGACGATGGGTGATAAGTGGGGTGTGATAGCATGTTGAGACTAAATCCGGACTTGAACTTGAATTTTCTTTCCTTACTTTTGCGCCATGCGAAAGAAGAAGCGACGACAGGTATTCGAGAATGTAGAGGTCATCGATGCGGGGGCCAAGGGAAAAACGGTAGGAAAGGCACCGGACGGACGTGTAATTTTCCTCACCAACACCGTGCCGGGCGATGTAGTCGACGTACAGACGACCAAAAAAAGGAAGGCCTATTTCGAGGGCGTCGCCACCCATTTTCACTCCCTTTCCCAAAAGCGTGTGGAACCGGAATGCCAGCACTTCGGGGTATGTGGAGGCTGTAAATGGCAAGATATGGGCTATGAACACCAGCTGTTCTACAAGCAAAAAGAGGTGGAAAACAACCTGAGACGCATCGGACACTTGGAGCTTCCCGAAATTTCGCCCATCATCGGTTCCGAAAAACAATATTTCTACCGCAATAAAATGGAATTCTCCTTTTCGGATAGCCGGTGGCTGACCTTGGACGAGATACGATCCAGCGAGGAGATTACGGACAAAGATGCCCTGGGTTTCCACATTCCGGGAATGTGGGATAAAATATTGGATATCAAAAAGTGCCACCTGCAGGAAGACCCATCCAATGCCATCCGCTTGGAAACGAGGAATTTTGCCATTAACAACGAACTTTCCTTTTTCAATCCCAGGCACCAACGCGGCCTGTTGCGTACCTTGATGATCCGTACGGCATCCACCGGAGAAATTATGGTGCTCGTCCAATTTTTTGAGGATGATGCGACGAAACGGGACCTCTTGCTAAATCATATACGGGATACATTCCCTGAAATCACATCCTTATTATATGTGGTCAACTCAAAGGGAAATGATACCATCTATGATCAAGAGGTTGTCTGCCATGGCGGTCGGGACCATATTTTTGAGGAAATGGAGGGACTCCGGTTTAAAATCACCGCCAAATCCTTTTATCAAACCAACTCCGATCAAGCCTACACGCTCTACAAGGTGGCCCGAGACTTTGCCGAACTGAACGGGGACGAACTCGTCTATGATCTTTATACCGGAACCGGCACCATAGCCCAATTCGTCGCCAAAAATGCAAAAAAAGTGGTCGGTATCGAATCGGTACCGGAAGCGATCGCCGATGCCAAAGCCAACGCCAAGAACAACGGTATCACCAATGCGGAATTTTTCGTCGGGGATATGAAAAACATTTTTAATGCGGACTTTATCCAAGCCAACGGGAGGCCCGATGTGCTCATCACAGATCCGCCGCGCGAAGGCATGCACAAGAACGTAGTACGGCAGATTTTGGACATTGCCCCAAAAAAAGTGGTCTATATGAGCTGTAATAGTGCGACCCAAGCGCGTGACCTGGAGCTAATGAAAGCGTTATATTCGGTCACTAAGGTGCAGCCCGTAGATATGTTTCCGCAGACCCACCATGTTGAAAATGTCGTACTTTTGGAAAGAAAAACCTCCTTAAATGCGCAAGCTTAGAATACCGCTTATCGTGCTGCTCGGCATCCTATCTTTTTCCGCCTGCGAAAAAGACGACATCTGTATCGATGCCGATACGCCCCGGTTGGTCATCCGGTTTATGGATGCCCTCGATACAACGCTATCCAAAGACGTGCAGAACTTGGTGGTGATCGGGGTCGGTGAGACGGGTCTTCGAGATACAATTCCAAACCTGACCTTGGACTCCATTGTGCTGCCCCTGCGCCCGGGCAAGTCGAGCACGACCTTTACGTTTTCGCGCCAGACCAGCATCACCGATATCAATATCGATACCCTTAGTTTTACCTATAATCCAAAAGAAGTATTCGCATCGAGGGCCTGTGGCTATGTTGTGCGTTACGATTCCCTACAGGCCGCCGTACAACAAGACGATAGCCTTTGGCTACAGCGGATTGCCGTAGATAGTAGCTTTATCGAAAATACAGCCTCTACCCATGTCAGAATATTTCATTAGTCTCTTTTTGGTCCTGATCACGGCGACCGGCTATTCCCAAGACCGGCCTATCGACCTCGATCCCAGTGACACCACAGCGTACAAAGAATCCTACGGATTGCGAGCGGGTGTTGACGTCAGCCGCATACTGGTTTCTTCGTTGAACGATGATTATACGGGCCTGGAAATCGTAGGGGATTATCGGTTGACCCAAAAACTCTATTTTGCCGCCGAACTCGGCAACGAAAAGAAGACCATAGGGGTCGGGCTGGGAAAAGAGGTGGAAAGCGCCGAAGGCGAACTATACAACTTTACGGCTTCGGGCAGCTATATCAAGGCCGGCATCGATTATAATACCTACGGCAACTGGTACGGGGAACAGAACATGATATTCATTGGTGGCCGCCTGGCCTACAGTAACTTCAGCCAGACGGTCAACGACTATAAAATCTTCGATACGGACCGGTACTGGAATCCCGATGATTTTGCGTTCGGTTCGCAGCAAGAACTGGAATTTAACGGCCTTTCAGCGGCCTGGCTTGAATTTGTGGTGGGATTTAAGGCCGAAATAGTCAAAAACCTATATTTCGGAGGAAGCGTACGCCTGGCGTATCTGGTACAGCCATTGACCAAAGACCCCGATAATTTTCAGAACCAGTTTATTCCAGGCTTTAATAAGGTCACCGAAGGCAGTAATTTTGGGGTCGGATATAACTATTCGATTACCTATCTGATTCCTTTCTACAAAAAAGCCAGTGTACCAAAAAGAATAGGGACCGGGGAAATCATAACTCCCGCCCAAACGATTCCCGCGGAGGTAGATCCCGCCGAAGAGGATTCCGGCGATGAGATGCCCTTTGAAGATATCCCAACAGATGAAATTCCCGCTGCTGATGGCCCTTCCGACAACGACCCGATCAATAATTTTTAGCGCCAGCGACCTGCCAATTGACAATGGTTTGACCCGAGCAATCAATCCTCTTTAATTGAGACCCAATTAGCATTTTTCCATGACCAAAGCTAGATTGAAACGGAAGGAATACCGAATCTCCACTTTATCGACAGGAGAAAATCGTCCAACCGCAAAAGATGAATTTTCGTCCTAAATCCAGCGTCAATCCCGGTGCTTGGCCTTCTTGCTACCTTCGTACATCACGTACTTCACCAACCGGGATTCCAAATGGCTATTATAGACCTTTATTCTTCGGGAAGTACACAGTCCCACGTACTTCAAGGCCTCCAAATTTGAAGTGATAAACCAGGCTTCCGTACCGGGGTAGTTTTGTTTTAGCGTATCGCCGATGGCCGCGTAGAACTCCTCCATATCCAAATTGAGCCTTTCCCCGTAAGGCGGATTGAAAACCATGTGCAGCTTGTTCTCGGTAAACTTTTCGGTATTGAAAAAGTTTTTGCGTTCTATGCTAATGTATTCGGACAGGTTGGCATTTTCGATATTATCTTGCGCCTTGCGCACTGCGGAAGGTGCCTTATCGTATCCCACGATTTTATGGTGGAATTCCCGTGCCTTGTTCAGACTGACCTCGACAATCTTATCGTAAAGATCTTGATCGAAATCATGCCATTTCTCAAAGGCAAACCCCTTTCGGTTGATATTCGCGGGAATGTTACATGCAATCATCGCTGCTTCGGTCAAAATAGTTCCGCTCCCACACATAGGGTCCAAAAAATCACATTGCCCGTCCCAACCGCTGAACAATAGCAGTCCCGCTGCCAGTACCTCGTTGATCGGGGCAATGTTGGTGGCGGTTCGATATCCGCGATGGTGTAGCGATCTTCCCGAACTATCCAAGGAAACCGTACACAGCTGCTTGTTGATATGGACGTTGATCCGCACGTCCGGTGATTTTACGTCCACGTCGGGGCGGCTGCCATCCATCTCCCTAAATTTATCGACGATGGCATCCTTGACCTTTTGGGATACGTAAAGCGAGTGGGTGAAATTATCGGAGTTTACCGTAGCATCGATTGCAAACGTCGTATCGATGGAAAGCAATTCCGACCAATCCATCGTATATATTTTTTTATAGAGTTCATCCTCGTTGCGGACCGAAAAGGAATGGATGGGCTTAATGATCTTGATTGCGGTACGCAGACAGAGATTGGCCTTGTACATAAATCCGGTATCACCTTCGAAAGTGACACTTCGGATTCCCTCTGTTACGTTCGCACAGCCCAGATTTCGGATTTCCTTGGCCAAGATTTCCTCAAAGCCGAACATCGTCTTGGCGACCATCTTAAAATTATTATTCATAAGCTGTTTTAGAGACTGTTTTAAATTATGTCAATTATTTCTTTAGGGCCCTTTTTGCGCATTTCTTCATTAAAATTTTTGACCATAGCTACGGCTATGCTAAAAAATTTTGCCTAAAACTGCATCAAAAATAGCTCATAAAAATTCTAATCACACATTTCAAAACAGTCTCTTAGGATTTTGTCAAAAATAAGGTAAATTAGCCCCATTGGGGAAAATTCCGAATCACAAATCCCAATTTCCGGAGGGAAGCATCGGACCAACGGGACAAAACTGCTCGCACCTATGAACTATTTACTCCTCATTTTAGCCGTTCTGCTCAGTTTTGCCTTCGTATTCATTGTCAAACCGAAGAACAAGAACCATTTCAAGCTGCTATTGGCCTTTAGTGGCGCTTTTTTACTGTCTTTGACCGTTTTTGAGCTATTGCCCGAAGTCTATGAAAAAGCGGATGCCAAGACCGTTGGGGTCTTTGTCATGCTCGGCATATTGCTGCAGGTTTTTTTGGAATTCTTCTCAAAGGGGGCCGAGCACGGTCACGTACATATCGATAAAGCAAAGACCGATTTTCCGATTCTTTTGTTCGTTAGCTTATGTATCCACTCCCTTTTAGAGGGATTTCCGATAGAAAGGCACAATAGGATTCTCTACGCCGTACTGATCCATAAAATACCTATTGCCCTCATCCTGAGTATATTTCTGTTGAATTCGAAAATAAAATTCGGACAAGCCCTTTTATTCGTGGTTGCGTTCTCTTTGATGACTCCGCTCGGAAGTTATATCGCCTCACATTCGAATTTTGTAGAAATATACTATGTGCCTATTACCGCTTTGGTCATCGGAGTGTTTCTTCACATTTCCACGATTATACTCTTTGAGAGCTCAGAAGGCCATCAATTCAATCTGGGGAAAATAGCCGTGATTATCCTAGGAATCGGAATGGCCTATCTTTTATAGCGAATTCTCCATTGATCCGTAACCCTCGAATAAACATGAGCTTTAACGAACGGTACCCCCAAAATTTATAACCTCATAAACGTATAAACCCATAATCTCATAAACTATCTTTAGCCATTTTATAGGCCTCGATGGTCGTATAATATTTGCCGATCATGTTCGGCACCTCCCAAGAAGGAAGTTCTTTGGTCTCCAAATAGTCGAGATAATTTTCTGTGACTTGCGCAAAATGAGCCTCGTGGCCCACCTTGAATTTTTCGGGGATAATGATTTTATATCGCCGGTCGGACACCTTTTCCATGGTCGTACCCGGAAACTCCTTGGATATCCGGTTTTCCAGCGCCCCCTGTAGGGATGCCTCCCAATCAGCATTGTCCTTGGCTTCGATATAAAGCACCGGTTTGAAATCCTCTTCCGCCCCCTGTTCGATGACCAGGTCGCTACGGGTGCCCCGCATAATGCTGTAGTGTGTATCGCCGGTACCTTCAGGGGCGCGGTAATTCCAGGTTACCGATACTTTGGCATGATGCCCGTTGATGGTATAGTCCATCACACCGTTGCAATACACGTGTAGGTTTCCATCGACGACATCCTTTTCTAGATAGTCCGGAAATTCCGAAAAGCCGGTCACATTTTCGAACTCTTCCGAAGTGAGTACCGTGGGCCAGCGTTTGGCCCGGAGCATATCGATATTGGCCGTGTCGATAACCTCCTCGGGAAAAGCTTCCCATTGTATGAGATCGACCAGGTGCGTAGTGACGTCCACTATGCCCTCGCCCTCTTCGTTGATATCGAAAAACCAAGGGGGACGCACCAACGGATTTCCTGAGACATATTTAAAAAAATGGTGCACGCTTTCCTTACTGATGGCGGGACGCTCCACACTGCCCTCTACCAGCTCTCCAAAAATATCGGGCAGGGTCGAAAACAATTTCTGTAAACCTGTCGTAGCCTCAAAACGCTCTGTCATGATATCGTAGATCAAGACCCCTTTTTCATCGGAGATCCGAAAGGCCTCCTTTAGTTTTACAAAGCCATCGGGATTGATGACCAAGGGTTTGTCCGCATAAACGTTCAAGCCCGCTTTGACCGCCGCCAATACGTAGTCGATCTTCTTGGAGTTCTTCCCGGCCACGACCATCACGTTTCCCGGTTTTTGCATAATCATCTTTTCGGCAAAGTCCTCGCCCAAATAGGTTTCAAGGTTCCAATCGGTAGGAGCTGTATCTCGCGTATTGTACTGTTCGATCTTGTTTAAAAAATCCTTCACCTCGGGACCTTCGGGCGCAAAGACATAGATGGTGGAATCGACCTGCGGATACATGGTTTTGTGGACCAAAGCGGCGTGAAAATGGCCGGGATCTAGTGTCATCAGCTGTACTTCGGACGAAGTGGGTTTACTTGTCATGTTTTCCGACTGCTTTTGGTCCCCGCACGATAGGCAGAGGAGCATGACAAATAAGAGAAGATTATGTTTCATTTAAAAAATTGAAATTATTCAAGATTTTTACTGTACGGGGTTTTTACTGTTATGGCCCAGCCCTATTCCGTATCTTCCCAGTTCGAAAGTTTCCGTGTGCGATACTTTTACCTGGTCAAGACTTTTCTGTTCAAAATTTATCTCGGTCGAGCAGGTCCGTATCCGATTTACTCGGTCGCAACACGTTTATTCCATTTACGGAAATCACGTACTTTCATACTACACTTTTACGTAATCGGTACCATAAGGTTTTCTTTGATCTCGGTGCAGCAACGCGTTCGCCTCGTCATCATTAACGAACATTTCCTTATCGGGATCCCATTCGAACCGACGGGGGAACTGCATGGCGATATCACTGATCAGGCAGATGACGCAGGCCTTATGTCCCTTTTCTATGGGCGATATCGGAGCCTTTCGCGTTTTTATACATTCCAGCCAGTTACCGTGCTGGTCATCGATTTTATAAAGGTGGGTCTCGTTTTCGCCTATAACGGAATCCAAGATTTTGGGATCGGACGCATTTAAAGCTTTGCTGCTTTTTTCATTATCCACCGGGTCGGTCGCGGAAGCCTGATAATCGCCGCGGGAGACAAAGATCCATCCGTCGTCGCCTATGTATTTGACTCCGTTCGGGTAGCCCCCGCTGGTGTAGACCGTCATGCCGTTCTCGTATTGATGTTTGACAAAGAAGTCGCCGTGAACGTTCCAGAGTCCAGATTTTGGAAATTCAGCCAAGGCCTCCACGGAAATCGGTCCCGTAAGCTCCGTGTCCATGCCCCAAGCTGCGGAGTCGTAATGGTGCTGGCCCCATCCGGTAATCATTCCCGCTCCATAATTGCGTATCCGCAGCCATCCCGGTCGGCTGTATCCCTCTTGGGGATGCACCCCAATTTCGGTGTAGGGCACTTCTGGCGTGGAACCCAGCCACATGTCGAAATCCAAGTTCGGGGGCACCGGCATAGGTTCGGCCTCGGGTCCGGCGGGGTCGCCTGGGAGTCCAATTTTTACGGTATGCACCTTCCCTATTCTACCGTTACGGACCAACTCGGCCGCACGGCGGAACTGGGCCATGGCCCGTTGCTGTGTTCCCACCTGAAGAATGACGCCCGTATTCTGGACTACGTCCCGCAGTTGTTGTCCTTCCCTGACCGTTAGGGAGGTCGGTTTTTGCAAGTAGATATCCTTCCCGGCCAGGGCAGCCTCCATGGCAGGCTGAGAATGCCAGTGATCCGGGGTACTGATAACGACCGCATCGATATCCTTATTGGTGAGCATATCCTTATAATCATCATAGATTTTAGTATCCATATAATTATCCTTGCCCGTCTTTTTTTTGTAGAAATCATCCACCAAACCCTTGGCATCCTCGGCGCGTTTGGAATCGACGTCCGACACGGCGACAAAGCGCGCCTCATCAAAACGGATCGTATCGTAAATGTCATGACTACGTGCGATTCGGCCGCAACCGATCTGACCGATGTTGATTTTGTTACTCGGCGCATCCTTGCCTAAAACGCTGGCGGGCACTATACTGGGAAATCCGACCATTGCGGCCGTGCCCATAGTCGTTCTATTGATGAATTTTCTTCGTTTCATATTCGTTTTGGTTTTTAATTTAGGACAGCTTCGATTTTGAGAGGATGGGCAAACTCCTGCCATTAGGCTTCCGCCTCATTTGCACTCAGTTCCCCATCGAATACGACCATTCTGTATTTTAGTTCATATTCTTTGTCCGGTTCTATTTGCCACTCTTTATGCCGGATGGGACAAAATTCGAAAAATAGATCCCCCCGCCCGCCGTTGGCATCGAGGGGCCATAACCGCATCGGTTCCGGATGTGCGCGATTTTGGGGATGACTCATGAACAGGATGCCACTTTCCCCGGTACCATCTGCCGATTCGCCACTGACGATGCACCATCGCGCGTTCGTACCATCGGCGGTGGCCCTATCGTTTCCCTCCGAAGTTAAAACCGAAACGTTGTCCGCCTTCCAACGTTCGGTAAAGCGCATTCCGATGCCGCCTCCGTAGCGATAAGCTTCAAACAGGATGCCCTCTTCCAAGGGAGAGCTGAAACTACTATTATAATCGAACATATAGCGGTCGTCGCGCTTCAGGTCCCATAAGATTACTTCGAGGTCTTCGTTCAATGCCGTTTGCGGTTCGTCTTGGGTCAATAGATCGATATGCTCTTGGGCGGCGTTAAAAGAGGCGAATACGTCGCCGGATTCGGTGCCGATGAATTCCTCGAACAAAACCGTTCCCTTGCCGTCTCCCAAGTTCCAGAAATCCACCTGCTGCCCATCGATTCGGGTATGCGTCCACGGCCCCCAAATACCGTAATGGTGATAATGGTCGGGGGGCTGAATCCGAGAGAGGGTATCCCCTTGGGGAGAAAGCACCGGATGAATATACCCCGATTTTTTATAAATGGAATCCACACCATCAGGGGGATAGTTCATTTCGTACCGATAAGAGAGCACCGGGGTTTGGGCAAGAGTCAACTGCAGACTCCCGTTTTCTTTATGCTCGGAGAGATACGTGTCCGTTTTTCTTGGCGGCACTCCGTTTTCGATACGGTATACCCTACTTTCAGTGTTATTTTCTTCCGAAGTCCGAACGAAAGATAAAGTGTTGCCGTTTGTACTAACCTGAAAGTCGATCGGAACCATTTCGCCACCGGCTTCCATGACCAAAGTGAGAGGTTCCCGAACGTTTACGCCTGCTTCCTTAACCCTATTTAGATTGATGGATACTGGTTGGGAAACGAGAGTCCCTTCCTTTTCTTCCAGTGTAAATCGAAAAGGGGAATTTCTATCCGAACAGGAAGAAATAACCATTAAAAAACAGCCCAAACCCAAAAAAAGAAATCTTAGTATCATAATACTGTCCGTTATTTGATAAATTTAACTAAAATTTCAAGACCTGATTTAAGAATTCGTCCTGTTCGATACACTAAGCCCAAAAATTACATACATGTTAAAAACATCCTTATTGTCCATTATGCTCCTGTGCTTCGGGGCAACCATTGCCCAGCACCTTGAACCCTTCGAGATTACGGACGAGTGGTTGTCAAAAATAGAACGTATTGCGCCAGCAGCGCCTAGGATCAAGGATGTCGACAAAAAGAAACTATTGGTGTTTTCCAAAGCTACGGGATTCGATCATTGGATCATTCCGCATAATAATGCCATGCTTAAGATTCTAGCGCGAAAATCGAAGGCTTTCGAGATTCATATCGGCTATGATATTGAAAACTTCGAGCCGGAAAGCCTTAAAAAGTATGACGCCGTTATTCTTAACAATTCCAATCCCAGTGGGCCCGATCGGGACCTGTTCGCGGACCTTTTAAAACAGAACACCACGTTATCGAGCAACGCAATATTGCAAAGGGCCGCGCAGTATGAGAAAAACCTGATGGATTATGTGGCGAAGGGTGGGGGCTTAATGATCCTACACGGGGCCATTACGGTGCAGAACAACTCAGAGGAATTCAGCAAAATGACCGGGGGTAGCTTTGATTACCATCCGAAGCAGCAGGAAATGCACGTAAAGGAAGTGGACTCTGATCACCCACTAGTTCAAGCATTTGCCGGAAATGGTTTTACCCATGTTGATGAGCCCTATTTTTTTAAGAACGCATATTTTGATTATAATTTCAGACCCTTGTTATATATTGAAGTAGATAAGCTAGAAGGTGTAAGGAAAGAACCCGAAAGTGATATCATCTATGTCTCCTGGATCAAAAAATATGGAAAAGGGAGGGTCTTCTATAGTTCACCTTCACACAATGCACAGAGTATGAGCCATCCGGAATTGCTTCAATTCTTTTTGGATGGGCTTCAATATGTGGTCGGGGACCTAGAGGTGGACGACAGTCCGATGAATATCAATAAATAGGACAAAGGGTGGGCGTGCTGGCGGCTTGGTGCTGAAAAAACAATCATTCCGAGTACCGCAGCAATTCCTTTTCGGTGTACTCCCCTCCGTTTTCCGGTTTTTGATTGCGTAATTCCTTTATCTTTTCGGGCTTTATCCAGTTCGGAGTTCTTGAAAATGCATTGGAAATATAGGTGGTTATATCTGAAATATCCCTGTCCGAAAGGTTGGGATTGCCATTGAGGCCGGGCATTGCCTGATTAAACTCATAGCGCTCCCCATTGACGTGGATCGGGCCTGAAAGTCCGTGAAGGATAATCAATCCCAATCGTTCGGGAGAGTTGGCCACCCAATCTGAATTCATTAAAGGCGGAGCAACCCCGTCGGCACCTTCCCCATTTATGCCGTGACAGACGGAACAGATTTGACGGTATAGTTTTGCTCCCTTGGTTCGGGTATCCATTGTGATAGCAGTCTCGGTGAAAATCGAATTAGGCTTGTCCTCTTTTTTCCGTTCAAGACTTTCCAGCATTCGTTTTTGCAGATCGCCTTCCTTAAAATCAGGGTTCTCTTCCCATCGGGTCAGCAACGCGTCTGAGGTTGCGCCCATTCCGCTTAATAAAGCTTCCCCTAGAATCCGATTTTCGTTGTATGTGTGGTAAAGCTTATCGATCAATGGCATAAACTTTTTTTCGGAAACGGTCGCCCAAGTGCCCAGCGTAGAGGCTAAATAGTAATCAAGAGAGCGGTCGCCTTGGTCAAGTATATCTTGAAAAATAGCTTGGGCAGCGGCGGAATATTGTTGGGACACAAAATCTTCCATGAGCACTATGGCATGTGCAACAACATCGGTAGAACCCTCTTTCGCTATGGTCTTTAACGTTTCAAAGGTCAAGGCGTCCCATCCCTTCAACGTATATAGAGCGTGAATCTGGGTTACCGGATGTTCTGTATCCAATGCCAACCTTTTTACATCGGACAAAGCTTCCCTACTTGTATCTTTGAAAATCAGATAATGTTGGGCACGGTCCCGAATCCAGCCATTTTTATGTCTCAACAATAGAGCGAGCTCAGGACCGTCGAGCTCTCCGAAATTCGGTGTTTT